>CAJUHJ010000016.1:0-36791 GCA_910586355.1 uncultured Lachnospiraceae bacterium | reverse complement strand
CCTGAAAAAATCATCCCTTTCGGAAACAGAGCATTGTCTGTTGAATAATGGCAGTATATATTAGAGCTGACAATCAGCGTAACCATAAATGCAGGGACTGTGAATATCCTGAAAAATCACCCCCTTTCGGAAACAGAGCATTGTCTGTCCGTTGAATAAAAACAGTATAAAGGAACGCTGTCAGTCAGTATTCACTAAATGCAGGGACTGTGAATATCCTGAAAAAATCACCCCTTTCGGAAACAGAGCATTGTCTGTTGAATAATGGCAGTATATATTAGGGCTGAAATCATCGTAACCATAAGTGCAGGGACTGGGAATGTCCTGAAAAAATCACCCCTTTTGGAAACAGAGCATTGTTTGTT
Source organism: uncultured Lachnospiraceae bacterium (assembly GCA_910586355.1). Lineage (GTDB taxonomy): Bacteria > Bacillota > Clostridia > Lachnospirales > Lachnospiraceae > Roseburia_B. The sequence goes on along the minus strand of CAJUHJ010000016.1, from coordinate 36,426 downwards.
GAATAATGGCAGTATATATTAGAGCTGAAATCAGCGTAACCATAAATGCTGGGACTGGGAATTTTTTGAAAAACGCTGGATTTTGTGGAATTTCTGCTGTCAATCTTTTTTATGCTGTGGTATGATAAGCATGGCATATCTTTATTTGAATGTCGTCATAGAATGGCGGCACTGGGAATTTATTAAAAAATGGGTTTGTTTTGCAGACAGGAGGATAAAAGAATGATTATGGAAGATGAATATTACTGCACTGGCGATGAAACTGAAATCAGGGAGTATCACAGAAAAATTGATTTTGGGGAAAATGCAGTAAAAGAGAAATATAATGTTTTGATTCCGGAATATCAGGAGATTGTATACCGCGTTTTAAGGGAACTGGCAGACGGCAGGGAATATTTTGGATATAATTTCAGCAGATTTCTCAAATCCTATAAAAAAGCGGAACCTTCTGTGTCACAGCTTAGAATCAGCAGACTGCTTTTAAAGATTTTAGGCGATGGTGTTTCAACATCAGAAAAAGAAGTAAACAACCGATTGGATATTGCAAAAAAAACGATAGTTATAAAAAAATCAGCAGACGGTCAGACTTCACAAATAGAAGATTTTGTCAGGGACATATGTAACTATTTTTTAATAGATACGGATTTGCTGGAAAAGGGAATCGGAAAAGTGGCTTATATAAAAGACGAATGGGATTGCAAATATAGGGAAAGTGATTTGTTTACCGGATTGACAGAAGATGATATTTCAACTTCGTTTGATTTACGTCTGCACATAAAGATGTATGAAAAATATTTATGGGAAAAGGGAGAATTAAAAGAAGGGGAGAGCATACTGGAAGAAGAGTGGGCGGTTATGACATATACTGGAATGTTCCTAATGCTGGAACAGCAGAAAAGCACCAAAAATGAAGCAAAAGCAATAGAACGCCTGATTAATGAATTGTATGTGCGTCAGCTTGTAGAGGGGAAAATGCCGTCACTGCTGAAAAATTCGGAGTTTTAAAATGATTCTTAATTGTAGAATGCGTATCATAAATAAAAGTTAATATTTCCTTATAAATTATAAGACTGCTCAAGGAAGGAGCAAAAAGTTCCTCTTAATCTATGTAAAATGATTAAGGGGAACTTTTATTCTTGTACATATACCCACCTTATTTACTTCTGGATATTTGACATTTACTGCTTGTCATATGGGACGGCATACGCTATAATTAGACAATAAATGACATTCACTAGATGTCAAAACAGGAAAATTTTGCGGAAACCTGACAGGCTGGTGGAGCGGAACAAACAGGGGATTAGCTGTTTGAATATACTGGAGGGAGAAAAGACATGGGAAAAACGAATGGATTTATGAAGAAAACATTATTTGCATTGATGGCTGTGCTTGCGGCAGTTTCTTTTCTGCCGAAGAACGCAGAAGCGGCAACGGTCAAATTAGACCAGAAGAATATTACTTTGACGGCAGGGGAGCGGTTTACGCTGAACCTTAAGGGCACAGGCAAAAAGGCTACATGCACTTCTTCCAACAAGCGCATTGCAACAGTTACAAAGAAGGGCTGTAACGTAGTGACAAAGAAAGCAGGAAAAGTTACAATCACAGCTAAAGTCGGCAACAAGAAAGTGAAATGTAAGGTGACGGTTAAGAAAGCCGCTCCGAAGCCGTATCTTACAGCTACGACAAAGACACTTCGGGTAGGCGAAAGTTTTCTGCTTATTCAGGGGCAGTATACAGATTATGAGAGCACATTTTCCTATAACGACCATATTGCAACGATTGATTCAACGGGCAGAGTAACAGCAACAGGAATCGGTCAGGTAAAAGTAATGGTAAACAGAGGACAGGACGCACAGGGCAGATACAGAGATTACGTTTGTACAATCAACGTTGTAGCAGGACCGGCTCCGGCTTGCAAACATCAGTGGATGGATACAATGAAATACAGTTCTAAGGGTTCATTCACAGGAACAGCGTTTACAGTTAAGACATGTAGAGAAGAAGCATATGAGGAATGTAAAGTTTGCCACAACAAGTTCTTAACTCCAGATGAATTGGATGCACACACGGATGCTACAAACCATGGTGGTTCTATTACCGCAGGCGGTGGAGAAAGTCATAACTTAGATAAATTTAGGGGTAATCAGTATTGTTCTAAATGTGGGTTACAGAGAGATTAAGTTTCACGTGAAGGCTTGCAGAAATATGTAAAAAAATCATACAGTTAAGGGATATTCTCAAAAAGTGCATTTGAAAATATCCCTTTTTTTATTATTGGATTTATTGGCATGATTTACATACTTTGTTCCTATGCGGTTGCTTGGTTGCCTTTATGAAGATTCTATGTTATCTGGTGGCAGTCAGATTTTGTTTTCCAGCAGTTCATCACAAGTGACATGAAGCACCTTTGACAGTATCTTTAATTCAATGTCTGTAATGAACCGCTGACCGGATTCAATTCTTTGTACGGCGTTTTTATCAATGTCAATTCCTTCCCTTTGCAGTATTTCCGCAAACCGCCTTTGGGAAGTCTTTTCCGGCAGGGACTGCCTTAATTCCTTTATCCTGATTCCGCAGATATTATTTTTTCCGTCTGAACTTTTATTCTTATACATATACCCACCTTATTTACCTCTGAACGTTTGACATTTACTGCTTGTCATATGGGACAGTATAAGCTATAATTAGACAATAAATGACATTCACTAGATGTCAAAAGAAAGAAAATTTTAAGGGAATTTGACAGGCTGGTGGAGCGGAACAAACAGGGGATTAGCTGTTTGAATATATTGGAGGGAGAAAAGATATGGGAAAAACATATGGATTTATGAAGAAAACATTATTTTTAGTGATGGCTGTGCTTATTGCAGTTTCTTTTCTGCCGAAGAATACAGAAGCGGCAACGGTCAGATTAGACCAGAAAAAATTTACTTTGACGGCAGGGGAGCGTTTTACGTTAAACATTAAAGGCACAGGCAAAAAAGCAACATGCACATCATCAAACAAGAGCATTGCAACGGTTACAAAAAAGGGTTGTAACGTAGTGGCGAAGAAGGCGGGAAAAGTCACAATTACAGCTAAGGTTGGCAACAAGAAATTAAAGTGTAAGGTAACGGTTAAGAAAGCGGCTCCGAAGCCGTATCTTACAGCTACAACAAAGACACTTCGGGTAGGCGAAAGTTTTCTGCTTATTCAGGGGCAGTATACAGATTATGAGAGCACATTTTCCTATAACGACCACATTGCAACGATTGACCATGCAGGAAAGGTTACGGCAACAGGAATCGGGACAGTAAAGGTAATGGTAAACAGAGGTCAGGATTCACAGGGCAGATACAGAGATTACGTTTGTACAATCAACGTTGTAGCGGGAACGGCTCCGGCTTGCAAACATCAGTGGATGGATACGAGCAAATACAACTCTAAGGGTGTTATGGGTGATACGGCTTATAGGATTAAGAATTTCAGGTCTGAGTTTTATAGCGAGTGTAACGTTTGTCATGAGAAATATTTACTCCAGGAAGAGCTTTCAGCCCACTTTGATAAAGAAAACCATCGTGGAGGGTACATGACAGCAGGTGGCGGAACAGATACTAACATGACGAAATTTGATGATTTTAATTACTATTGTAGCAAGTGTGGCGTAACAAAATATTAAGTTTCACGTGAAGGCTTGCATAAATATGTAAAAAATCATACAGTTAAGGGATATTCTCAAAAAGTGCGTTTGAAAATATCCCTTTTTTATAAAAGAATAAAACTCAAAAATATATTCACCGTTACTTGCCGAAAGAAGCCATATCTATCAGATTCACCATGCAGATGGTAGTTATTAAAAACAGTATTTGAAAAGCAGATTTTCTTTTCGGAAAGAAAAAAGAAAAGAAGAATCCCCCGACTGTACGCCATTACGGTTGGGGGATTCTTCTTTGCCTACATGGATTTCTCCACATTTCTTTGCCTGTTGGCATTATAGCATATGCAAATTTTAATTGCAAGATTCATTTCTTTTTGATAAAACAAAAATTTATCCTTATTTGGTATCAATCAAATCCGCATATGTAACATACATTGTCTCGCCCTCCTTTCTTTCGTCTGGAAGGCTGTTCAAACCCTCCGAATGAAAAGAGGGGGAAAACCGCCTTTGGGAAGTCTTTTCCGGCAGAGACTGCCTTAATCCCTTTATCCTGATTCCGCAGATATTATTTTTTCCGCCTGAACTTTTATTCTTATACATTTGCCCATCTTATTTATCTCTGAACGTTTGACATTTACTGCTTGTCATATGGTACGGCATACGCTATAATTAGACAATAAATGACATTCACTAGATGTCAAAATAGGGAAATTTTGCGGAAACATGACAGACTGGTGGAGCGGAACAAACAGGGGATTAGCTGTTTGAATATATTGGAGGGAGAAAAGATATGGGAAAAACATATGGATTTATGAAGAAAACATTATTTTTAGTGATGGCTGTGCTTATTGCAGTTTCTTTTCTGCCGAAGAATGCAGAAGCGGCAACGGTCAGATTAGAACAGAAGAATTTTACTTTGACGGCAGGGGAGCGTTTTACGCTGAACCTTAAGGGCACAGGCAAAAAAGCAACATGCACTTCATCAAACAAGCGCATTGCAACGGTTACAAAGAAGGGCTGTAACGTAGTGGCGAAGAAGGCAGGAAAAGTCACAATTACAGCTAAGGTTGGCAACAAGAAATTAAAATGTAAGGTAACGGTTAAGAAAGCCGCTCCGAAGCCGTATCTTACAGCTACGACAAAGACACTTCGGGTAGGCGAAAGTTTTCTGCTTATTCAGGGGCAGTATACAGATTATGAGAGCACCTTTTCCTATAACGACCACATTGCAACGATTGACGGAGCAGGTAGGGTAGTTGCAACTGGTGTAGGTCAGACAAAGGTTCTTGTAAACAGAGGTCAGGACGCACAGGGTAGATATAGGGATTACATCTGCACAATCAACGTTGTAGCAGGAACGGCTCCGGTTTGCAAACATCAGTGGATGGATACAATGAAATACACCTCTAAGGGTAACGGAAATGGTATTGCTTTCACGTTAAAGACTTGCAGGTCTGAAGCATATGATGAGTGTAATGTTTGTCACAATAAGTTCTTAATGGAAGACGATTACTGGAATCATGTAGACACTACAGATCACGCAGGGTTTATGACAGCAGGCGGCGGAGAAGTTCACGGTGTATGCAAATTCAATGGTGTACAGTATTGTTCTAAATGTGGTCTTGAAAAGAATTAGGTTTCACGTGAAGGCTTGCATAAATATGTAAAAAATCATACAGTTAAGGGATATTCTCAAAAAGTGCATTTGAAAATATCCCTTTTTTTATTATTGGATTTATTGGCATGATTTACATACTTTGTTCCTATGCGGTTGCTTGGTTGCCTTTATGAAGATTCTATGTTATCTGGTGGCAGTCAGATTTTGTTTTCCAGCAGTTCATCACAAGTGACATGAAGCACCTTTGACAGTATCTTTAATTCAATGTCTGTAATGAACCGCTGACCGGATTCAATTCTTTGTACGGCGTTTTTATCAATGTCAATTCCTTCCCTTTGCAGTATTTCCGCAAACCGCCTTTGGGAAGTTTTTTCCGGCAGAGACTGCCTTAATTCCTTTATCCTGATTCCGCAGATATTATTCCGGCCATCTGGACATTTGTTTTTATACATATCTTATCCTCTCTGATTCCTGAAAATTTGACATTTACCGCTTGTCTTAAATGACAGTATAAGATATAATTAGATAATAATTGACATTCACTAAATGTCAGTCTGGAAAATATAAAAATTTTACAGAAGGGGGATTTCCATAAACATGGGATTAGTCCTGCGAATATAATGGAGGGATAAAAGCTATGAAGAAGATGTCTGGATTTATGAAAAATATTACTTGCAATGGTGGTTATGCTGGCGGCGTTTTCTTTTCTGTCGGAAACGGCCGAAGCGGCAACAATCAGGTTAAGTCAGAAGAAAATTACGGCAACGGCGAAGGAATGTTTCACGTTTAAGGTCAGCGGGGCGAAGGGCAGGAAGGTGGAATGGTATTCAACCAAGAAATCCGTAGCTACGGTATCCAAGAAAGGCGTAGTTGTTGCAAAGAAAAAGGGTACGGCAACAATCAAAGCTAAGGTCGGCAGTAAGACGGTTAAATGTAAGGTAACGGTTAAAAAGAATGCTTCCCAGCCATGGCTGACAACAAAAACAAAGACATTGCATGTAGGTGAGAGCTTCCTTTTAATCGAGGGCTGGTTTACAGATTACGAGTCAACGTTCTCATTCAACGACCGCATTGCAACGGTAGACGAAGCCGGAAGGGTAGTTGCTAAGGGCGTAGGCATTTGAAAGGAGGGAGAATTTTTATAAGTATGTTTTATGCACCATAACATTACGATGATTTTGCCACGCATATTTTCTTACAAAATACTATTACATAAAAAACAATGGAGGAGAAATGAAAATGAACAAAGCGTTAAAAATAACAGATAATAATGAATATGAACTTTCAGCAAAGGATATAGCGGCTATACATTATGGTTATTGTTTAACTTACGGAAAAGTTGCGTATACTACGGGAATTGCTTTTGACAATACCAAAAATTTAGAACATATCCTTTTGGTGGTAGGAGACGAAAAGCCTGTATTCTATTGGTGTCATGTAGAAAAATTTTATTCTTATGGGAGCGGTCCAAAAGGCATAGAAAAATCTATGGATGAGTATTCACCGGAAATATATAAGGAACAGCCTAATACTACATGGATATTGTTTGATAAGATGGAGCATCTTCCGCAGGATTTTACAGATGTCCTGTACAACAAGCCTGATTTGCTCCGTGAATTAATAGAGACTCCGAGATACAACCAAAAAGAAATATAAAAATATCTGATAAATTGCTTTTGGAATATAAATTGGTGTTTTACTAAAGAAAACAAAGAATCATACAGTCAAGGGATATTCTCAAATAATACATTTGAAAATATCCCTTTATCTATTATCGGATTTACTGGGATAATTTACACTGTATGTAAATCCCTAATTGCTCCGCAATTACCTGCCGGCAGGGGGATTGACATACTTTTTCTTTTTGTTCGCATAGTTGTCCTTATAATAATTATACTGATTATGCTAACTGCATGGATTGGTTTTCTAATTCCTTAACTGTATCAAGAGATAACTCCGTAGCTTCTGCTATTTCTTCTAAAGACATCTTGCCTAATTTTATTAAATGAATCGCCGTCTTTTTTGCTTTATTCTGTACTGCTTCATTCCTCATATCTTCCATAATTTTACACATGGCAGCAACTCCTTTCTCGTCTTGCTTAAAATACCTTGCTTTTGCAGCAAGTAATTCATAGTTCATATCTTCGGGATTCGTGCATGAAAAATCGTGCATTAGCTTACCGATTTCATCGTTGCCCCTATATTTCCCATTAACATATAGAATATGCGAACCGTCACCAAACAATACCTTATTTTCACCAATCGTGATATATCTTTCAACGGGATATGTCGGCTGGTTTCCTTTCATCACATCATTTTCTGTGATAAAAATAACATAGCTGTCGGGAATGTCTTCCGTATCATCTCCGGTCTTTAAGATATGCGCGTCCAGCAGACTGCTGTTATGCCTTGCTCTTTTTGCGCCTGCTCCTGTATCTTTCCTTTGGATTTCTACATCAAATTCCTTATCGGCGCTGTCAATCGCATGAACATCTAAAATAGCAGAACGTCCCTGCAAATTCTTCATCGGCTCTTGTGTCCTGACCGATTTAATTTTTATATCCTTGCGCCCTAAAACGATTCGAAGTATCAGCTCCACGCCCTCTAAATTATCTGCAAGGCAGACAGACATAAAATCATCGTCCATATATCGGAGTGATTTCAGACGCTCTAAGTCCTGCCTGTGTGTCTGCTCCGTTGTATTCAAAACTATCACCTTCTTACGTTGCTTTTTTATCGGTCAACCCTTGTACTCATATGGTATAGTATGGGCGGTTGTTCTTTTTATGCTAATATTATAATATGGGTTATTGTCTTATTCAAGAGAAAAATAATCTCCTGCAGTTGGGGAAATTTTGATTAAAAATTGATTAAATAATCAGAATGGAAGGTGTCCGAATCTCCTTTTTATCGTATTTTCAGAGCCAAAAGCAGTCGGGTTCGAGCCCCGTCTATCGCTCTTAAGTTGAGAACCGCAACCCCTTGATTTTAGAGGGTTTGCGGATTTCTTTTGTTTTTCGCTTGCTGTGATGTCGTTCTCTTGTATAGAACAGATGAGTTGGGGCTACCAATTTTTGTTAAAATCCGTTATAATATGAATAAATAATCTGTTCGGAGGATTGCTTATGGAAAAAGAGAAAGTTGCCATAAAAGGAATACGTATACGTACTCTGAATCTTATTATGATTTCGGTATCCTGTATTTTGTATATATTGCTTGTATGGGTAACGGTTTATGCCTGGCAAAAGTATGAAAATATGGTTGCTTCTACGAATGAATATATTCAATGTGAAGAGGATGCGGCGCTTGTTGCGGACGGCTCTAATTATTTGACGGAACAGGTACGTCTCTATACGATTTCCATGGATATGCAATATGTCAAAAATTATTTTGTAGAAGTTTATGATACAAAGCGGAGGGATACTGTATTAGATCGTTTGGAAACTTATCATGTAGATGAAAAAACATATGATTTTCTTCTGAATGCGCTTGACCGTTCTAATAAATTAATGGAACAGGAAATTTATTCTATAAAACTGATTTCTGTTTCACAAAAACAGGATATGAAGGAGTTCCCGGATGTAGAGAAGGTTTCTTTGAAACCGGAAGATAAATTGCTTTCAGAGGAGGAAATGATTGAGAAAGCCAGAGAACTTGTTTTTTCTTATGAGTATCAGGAGTCGAAAGAACATATTTTAACAAATGTATCTTCTTTTCTCGATGAAATTGTGGATGACACGCAGCAACGTCAATTGGACAGCTCCATAGAATTAAAAAATATGCTGAGAAAACAGCAGGTTTTAGTTAGTATTTTATTTATTGAGAATATTCTTGTTTTTATACTGATTCTCCGTTTGATTATAAAACCGCTGCAGATTTACGTGAAAAATATTAAAAATGAAACGATGCTGGAAATTACAGGCTCTTATGAATTTAAGTATCTGGCCTTGACGTATAATAATATTTTTGAATTGAATGCCGCCAATGAAACGGTTTTACGGCATCAGGCGGAACACGATCCGCTGACTGGGATTATTAATAGAGGAGCTTTTGACCATTTAAAACAGCTTTTTAAGGCAAAATTGGATCCAATCGCTCTTTTGATTATTGATGTAGATAAGTTTAAGTTAGTCAATGACGGATATGGACATGAAACGGGTGATAAAGTATTGCAGAAAGTAGCCAGGTTGTTGGAAGAGAGTTTTCGTTCTACCGATTTTCCAGCGAGAATCGGAGGAGATGAATTTGCCGTTATCATTACAGATATTACAGAAGATTTGAAATCTGTGATTGAAAATAAAATCAATCTTCTCAATGATATGCTGCTTCATCCAGATGATGGGCTTCCAGCTGTATCGCTTAGCGTCGGCGCTGCTTTTTCAGATTGTGGATTTGCAGACGAACTTTATAGCCAGGCAGACGAGGCGTTATACGATGTAAAAAAACATGGAAGATGCGGTTTAAAATTTTATCAGAAAAATGAATAAATAGGAATCAAATATGCCTTTTGCGCTGTCAGCGTTTGATAGCGGCAGGGTTTCTGTGACGGAAAAGTTTTGCCAAACATTGCCGGTTTACAAATGTACGTTCGCATATTATCATAGATTTGTCATTGATATTGTGAATAAAGATTTGTAAAGGGGTGTTTGCTTTGGAAAGCATACTTTGCGTCAATATTCCGGTGCAGATGATTTCCTGTACGGATACAAATGGAAAAATTACGCCTATGAGATTTCGGTTTCGTGATAAAACCGGAGAACTTATTGCAGTTACAATAGATAAAGTCCTGTCCGAGGATCAGGACAGAAATCGGGTGGGGATAAACTATTCCTGTGCCGCTACGGTTTGCGGGACCAAAAAAACATTTACGCTCTGGTACAGTTACTTTGCGCATGAATGGCATATTTCCCATCTGCATGTTTAATCTAATTTCATCTAATCCATGTTGTAAAACAGCTCTCCGCTTATAGAATAGATATGTTCTATAAGGAGGGCTGTTTTGTCTGTAAAAAGAATCCGGCGGTTGTATTCGTCTATATATTTGGCATGGCCGCAAAAAGTCAGATAGGCGCCGCCGTTCTTTTTTTCATCCGGCTTAAAATAGGTGACTTCGATTTTTGGCGTATCTTTTAGGTGTTCCCTGATAAGCAAAAGCTGTTTGTCCAGATGTTCTTTTTGATATTCGTCAAGTTCAATGAAAGCGTCTGTCAGGCGCGAGGTCTCTTTTATGGCGGCGTCATATCCGTCTAGGGCGGCGAAAGCTGAGAACTGAGCCGCGCGGTTCATAAACGGCATTTTAGGATGTTTTTTTGATACATGATGCGCAAGATGGATAATGTCGTCATAGTTATGGCTGTTTTGGGTTTTCATGCCTTGTGTCCTCCAATCTGGCGGTTGCGTTTTAGGGCGGTTGCGCCCTCCTGTAAGTTCATGCCTTTGATTATGGCGTTTTTTCCATATTTCTTTTTTATGGACAACATCGTTTCCTGCAGTTTCCGTTCTTTGGCAAGCCGTTCGTTTTCCTCTTTCTGTTCGTTTTCTAAAGCCGTATAATCTGTAAACAAGCTGAGTTGTTCAAAGTGTTCTGTTTTGGCGGCAGCCATTTCGTCAATCACATGATTTGCGGCAATTGTTACCCGGCGGATGAAAAGGCAGGGATTTATAATACGGTCATATAAATCAACCGCGGCGGCTGTTATAATCTGGGAGGATGAGGTCTGCCTTTTTAAATTGACCGTTCCATGCGCGTGTTTGGGGACGCGTCTTCCGTAATGGTCTGTTGTGATTTCTCCTTTATAGAGTTCTTTGGTTTTGGTATCGGTAAGGTTTCCGGCGTCATAGCCGATAGTCAAAAGTATCTGGTCTGCGGCAAGTTTTTTTTCTACAAGACTTAGGGCGAGCATATCCGCCATTTCCTGCACGATTATCTTTGCTTTTTCGTACTCGTAGGGGCATTGCAAAACCTGGCCTAAGCTTATGCTGTTATTCTCCGGTTTGTAAGATTTGATTTGTTCGATTGTCGTTGGTTCCCATCCCCAGGCATGGTCGATGAGAAGCTCTGCGTTGACGCCGAACATACGATAAAGAAGGTCTTCGTTGTGATAATCATTGTCGCCGCCCAAAGAGCAGCGGGCAATATCGCCCATGGTAAAAAGCCCGGCCTCTTCCAGTTTTTTGCGGTATCCGTGCCCGATCCTCCAAAAGTCAGTGAGCGGGCGGTGATCCCATAAGAGCCTGCGGTAACTCATTTCGTCCAGTTCTGCGATACGGACTCCGTATTCGTCTGGTTCGACGTGTTTTGCCACAATATCCATTGCCACTTTGCAGAGATACAGGTTTGTGCCGATTCCGGCAGCCGCGGTAATTCCTGTGCTTTCCAGGACGTCCCATATCATTTTAGAGGCTAATTCTTTTGGAGTCATTTTATATGTTTTTAAGTAATGTGTTACATCCATAAATACTTCGTCAATAGAGTATACGTGAATATCTTCAGGGGCGATATACTTTAAATATATTTTATATATCATGGTGCTGTACTGCATATAAAATGCCATCCTGGGCGGGGCGATAATATAGGCAAGCTCTAATTCCGGATGCGCTGCCAAATCCGGCGCATGGTACGATGAACCGGTAAACTGCCTTTTAGGGGCATGGCTTTTCCGTTCCTGGTTGATTTCTTTTACCCGCTGGACGACTTCAAACAGCCTTGCTCTTCCGGGGATTTTATATGCTTTCAGGGACGGCGAGACTGCAAGGCAGATGGTCTTTTCTGTTCTATTGGCGTCGGCTACCACAAGATGTGTTTCAAGTGGATTGAGCTGGCGTTCTACACATTCTACGGAAGCGTAAAAAGATTTCAGGTCGATTGCGATATAAATATGGTTTTCGTTCATGTGTCATCCTCCTGTTTTTGATTTGGCGCATTTGGGGGAGCAGCCATATTTTACAGAATAAATCTTTTACTATATTATAACAGAATATTCGTTCTGGTACAGTTTTTTTATGTATAGGATACTATCCGTGGACAAAGTTAATTTTAGAAGGAATAGGGTTGATTTTGCTGTTCGGGTTTTTCTTGTTTATTTTTATGATAAAATAAAAAATCCTGAAACATTGGAAATGAAAAACAGTTTCAAGAGAAAAGAGGAGGAGCAGGAATGGTAACAAAAAGAAAATTTTGGCAGCGGATGACAGCGGTATTTCTGAGTGCGATGCTTTTTGCAGGAACGCTTGGGAATGGCGCGGCCTATGTAAAAGCGGAGGAACTTACCGACGGTTCAGGCGCAGAATCTGGCGGGGAAAACGCTCAGACAGGAGCAGGGCCAGAGGAATCGACAGGAGAGCATAAACACAAAATCTGCGCAGATGCTGAATGTACAGACGGAAGTCATACTGAAATCACATGGACAGCATGGACGTCGTCGGATTCGCTTCCAACAGAGGCTGGAAGTTATTATCTGACACAAGATGTGACATTAACGGATTCTTGGGAAAACTCATCGGAAATCAATATCTGTTTCCATGGGCATATTGTAAAGATAGACAGTCCGAATAAGTCTGTTATCATTGCAAAAGCAAGCAATCTCAAACTGACGGATTGTTCCAGTACGGAACATAAATTTTCAGTAGATCGTGAAACGGGCTTATGGAGTTTAAATGAGACGGGCGGCACAGAGACACTTATAGGCGGATGTATTACCGGAGCACGCGGCGGTGAAGACGGAGGCAAACCATGTCCGGCAGTTGTCAATGAAGCAGGTTCATGTATAGATATGTATCATATCAATATTGTAGGCAACAAAACTGGCGGCGAGATGTATCTTAAAGAGAATACTAATGATGAGCCGGAAAAAGGCGGCAGCGCATTATATAGCGCCGGAGCATTTGGCTTACACAGCGGAAATATTGTGGGCAACTATATAGATATGAGCGGGATAAAAGAATATGAGGCAAAACAGCATGCCGGCGGCTGTGTATTTATTGAGTATGAGAAATCTAGCGTATTTACAATGAACGGCGGTAAAATTTATAAGAACGGCGGAGAACATAATACCTGCGGAGGCGTTTTTGTCCATGGTGGGAGATTTACAATGACTGGCGGCGAAATTTCTGAAAACAGCGGTGTAATGGGCGGCGGAATTTTGGCTATGAATGCATGGAATTATTCTGCATCTTCAGTTACTTTGAACGGCGGTAAAATTACGAATAATTATGCAAATAAGGGCGGCGGAATTTATTATTACTATAATAATGCTGACTTTACTATAAACGGCGTAGAAATTACCGGAAATACAGCGCAGGAAGGCGGCGGCGTATGGGTGAAAAGTAACGATACTCTTAGTGGCTCTAGCGATGGCATCAGTCTTTCTTCGCCGAAATTTGTAATCAACGGCGGAAAGATAACGGATAATTTTGAAGAAAAACTCGACTACAAAACAGATGAGGTACATAAATTTAAGAGCAATCTGTTTTTGGAAAAGATGTTATATAACAAGCGCTACTTAATCAAGGAAATATCGATAGGAAAAAACTTAAAAGAAGGGTCAAAGTTTGGCATAACGATTGGCGGTATTTCAGATAATGACATGTTTTTTACAAGGGAATCGGATGAGGAATTGTCGGAGAATGTTCTTTCTTATTTTGAAAGCGATGATCCGATTTATAACCTTGCAAGCTATGAAGGAAATAAACGGCTGTGTTTGAAGAAGAGTGAGAATGAGTCGCATCGGAAGATAGAGGCGTTCAGAAAACAAATAGGTGATATAGAAAATGCGTCTTTTAGTAACCATAATTCACTATGTAATGCGGCAATAGAGGTATATAATACTTTATCTGAAGACGAGAAGAACATGATAAATTATGCGGTATTAAAAAAATTGCAGGATTTACAAATTCGATCTTACTTTGGACGGATAAATGGGGGTACGGAAGAATACCCATTTAGCATTGGTAACGCTCGGGACCTCCTGCGTCTTCAAGAGTATGTGCTGCATAATAAGCGCGGTTTAAGAGGTGTATATTTTGAACTTAATGCAGATATAGATATTGGCTCTGCTCAAACTGGAGTAAACGTTATAGGCTGGCAGTCGCTTACTGATAATGATCATGAAATCACTCCTTTTTTAGGAAATTTTGATGGAAATGGACATGCGATTATGGGTCTTGGCTACTATCAACGTGATCGCGAAGGCTATGTCAGAGACTGCGTGGGATTGTTTGCCATAATAAAGGAACGATTAAAAATCTTACTGTGGTAGGGGAGTTTTCTATTGCGGATGATGAGGATGCTTCTGATGCATCGGAAAGAGATTATATAGGCGGCATTGCCGGAAAAAATGAAGGAAAAATAATTAATTGCGGTAGTATTATAAAAATTGACGGAAAAGATTATGTAGGAGGCATTACAGGTGCAAATCTTGAAAATGGTATTATAAAAGATTGCAGAAGTGCGGACAATGTTGCGGGGACAGGAAGCAATGTCGGCGGCATTGCCGGAGCAAACCAAGGAGTTATTAAAGACTGTTTCTATGAAAAAAATGAGCAAATCAATAAAGATATTTTTGGAGTGGGCGGTACGAGTAGCGATTCGGAAGAAATTACTGCTGTAAACAGCGTTCATATCCATGCGTCATGTGGAGAAAGAGAGTGTCCGGATGAGATAGAGAGTAGTCATTATAAGCATTACGCCCATGCTCCCCGTATATGGAAGCCATGGTCGAAGTCGGATTCGCTTCCAATAGATGGAGGGCACTATTATCTTACCACCGATGTGGAACTGTCAGAAAAATATATGAGCACGAGTGAACTGAACAAAGGCTTATGTTTAAACGGCCATATCATCAAATCCAAAAATAAGACCGTCAATCCATCTCGTAATCCAGAGGAGATAGTCAGTGATTTTGCTCTCATAGAGAATGAAACTGCAGACCTGACACTCACAGATTGTTCAAAAGAAAAACACAAATTTTCTGTTGGTGAAAACGGTTTGTGGACTTTAGATGAGGCGAACGGTACGAAAGAGCTTGTAGGAGGATGCATAACAGGTGTTTCTGCTGCCGATGAATGTAATGCAAGGATATGTGCGGTAAGTCAATATCGGGGCAGTCTGAGGCTTTACAATGTAAATATTGTGGGTAATAGCAGTAATTCAAGTGGTGCGGGATTAAGGATTTTTGATACATACTCTAGCTCTGATTATGGTATATACATGTACAGCGGGAACATAGTTGGAAATTGTGCGCCTAGTGGTGCAGGTGTATTTACCGAATCAAATGAATTTCATATGTATGGAGGCACGATTGCTGATAACCATGCCACAAATTATGGCGGCGGAATATTTTGTGAAGATAGCAAGACTCGTAACTGCTTGATTAATATATTCGGAGGAACAATTTCCGGAAACTCTGCAAGACGCGGAGGAGGGGTATATCTTGGAACTGATAAAAATCTGTTTTTCATGGCAGGCGGTGAAATTAAAGACAATAAGGCATTCGAAATCGGAGGAGGAATATATGGATTGGGCCAACCGTTATTTGGTACAAGAGATTATACTGGACCGATAACGATATATGATAATTATGTAGAGAATGAAGGAAGCAAAATACCGAATAATCTTTATTTGCCGAAAAATAGTAAGATGAGGGCTTTAGACGGTATTTTAAAGGGTTCTAAGATTGGCATTAGTACAGAGGTATTGCCAACAGAGGAGACGCCGCAGGTATTTGTTGCTCAGGTGAATAAAGAGAGCTTTTCGCTGGATAGTTTATGCAGTGATCGAACAGGATATACGATGAAGTTAGAAGGGGACAGTTCTGTATATCTTATTGTAGAAACCAAGTCGGAATCAGAAATATTTATAGAGATGATAAATAATCTGGGCGACGTGACGGTGGAGAATGTTTTGGATAAGGCACAGTCACTTAAGGAAGTAAGAGAAGCGTATGAGAAGCTGGATCAGGAACAGGCCGCTCAGGTATCAGAAGAAATAATAGAGAAATGGAACAATGCCGAAACAACGTTAGTAGATGCAGTGAAACAGAAAATAAACGTCATCGGTGAAGTAAATGAGACAAATGTCCTGAGCAAGAAAACAGTTATTGAAGAAGCAAGGGCAGCCTATAATAAGCTGTATCCGCCTCTGGTGGAACAGTTTCCAAAAGATTTAGAGAAGAAACTGACAGATGCAGAAGCGCTTTTGGCACAGGTATCCGGAGGCGGCAGCCAGGATACGGCAGTAGAGCAGGTAATAGCAAAAATAAACGCTATCGGTGAAATAAATGCGGACACTATTCTTGGCAAGAAACCATTAATTGACGAGGCAAGAAAAGCGTATGAGTCATTAACCGAAGACCAGAAAAAACTGATTACGGAAGAGGATTTGAAAAAACTGACAGATGCAGAAAAACTCTATGCGCAGGTATCGGGCGGCGGAACTTCTGACGCAGTGGCACAGGCAGTCGCAAAAATAAACACTATTCCGTCTGCCGTAACCTATGATAAAACTTGTAAAAAGGTAATTGAAGAGGCAAGGAAAGCATACGACGCTTTAAGCGAAGACCAGAAGAATCAGATTCCGGAAGACGTGTTAAAGAAACTGACTGACGCAGAAGCAGAATATGACAGGCTTGCAGCAGCGGCAGTCAAAGAAAAAATTGACGCCATTGGCGAAGTTACTGCTGAGAATGCAGAAGAGAAAGGGCAAAAGATAGAGGACGCAAGGAACGCGTATGACAGCCTGACTGAGAAACAAAAAGAGCAAATTACTCCGGAGACATTGAAGAAACTGACCGACGCTGAAAAAGTTTATGACCAGGCAACGGGAGGAAAGAACCAGGCAGCGGCAGACAGGGCAGCAGCAAAGATTGACGCAATTCCGATACCGGTACAGTATGACTGGAAATGCGCACAGAAGATAGAAGAGGCCAGGGAGGCTTATGACAGCTTGACTGGAATCCAGAAAAACTTAGTTCCAGAAGATAAAAAACAAAAGCTGATTGACGCCGAAAAAGAATACAACAGGTTAGCGGCAGAAAAGGCCAAAGAAAAAATTGACGCGATTGGGACTGTAACGCCTGAAAATGCGGAAGAGAAAAAACAGGCGATTGAGGACGCCAGAGATGTATATGACAGCCTGACGGACAGCCAGAAAGAGCTGATTACAGAAGAGGAAAAGAAAAAACTCACAGACGCTGAAAAGACGTACGACGAGACAAAAGGGAATCAGGACAAGGAAGCGGCAGACAAAGTAAAAGATAAGATTGACGCCATTTTAGTTCTGGTACAGGATAATGAGGAAACGAAACAGAAGATAGAAGACGCGTTCGATGCGTATGAGAACCTGACTGGAACTCAAAAAGATATGGTTTCCGAAGAAGATAAGAAAAAGCTGGAAGATGCAAAGGATATTTATGATAATCTGCAGGCAGACAAAGTGAAGGATAAAATTGACGCGATCGGCGAAGTGACGCCTGAAAATGCCGCAGATAAAAAGCAGGAGCTTGAGGACGCCAGGGACGCATATGACAAGCTGACGGACGACCAGAAAGAACTGATTACTCCAGAAGAGAAAAAGGAACTGACTGACGCAGAAAAAGTATATGACCAGACACAAAATGGAAAAGACAAAGAAGCGGCAGACAAAGTAAAAGAAAAGATTGACGCGATTCCAGACCCGGTACAGAAAAACGAGGACTGCAGGACAAAAATTGAAGATGCGAAAAACGCTTATGACAGCCTGACCGGAACTCAGAAAGATATGGTGCCGGAAAGCAGTAAAAAGAAACTGGAAAATGCCCAGAATACATACGACAGGCTTGCGGCTGCAGAAGTAATGGAAAAAATTGACGCCATTGGCGAAGTGACACCTGAAAACGCTGTCAGCAAAAAAGACCTGATAGACGATGCAAGAGAAGCGTATGACAGCCTGACGGATAAACAGAAAGAATATGTTACAACGGAAGAAAAGAAGAAGCTGACCGACGCAGAAAAAATTTATGACAATGCGACAGGCGGACAAAATCAGGCAGCGGCAGACAGCGTAGTTGAAAAAATCAATGCAATTCCAACCCCGGTTAAAAATAATGCAGACACAAAACAGAAGATAGACGATGCAAGGGAAGCCTATGACAGCCTGACGACGACTCAGAAAGACATGGTTCCTGAGAGCAGCAAGAAAAAGCTTGAAAATGCAGAAAAAGAGTACCAAAAATTGTTAGAAGCCGATAAGAATGCAGTTGACGAAGTGAAAAAGAAAATCGACGCCATCGGAGAGGTGACGCCGGAAAACGTTATCAGCAAAAAAGATCTGATAGAAGACGCAAGGGAAGCCTACGACAAATTGACCGATGGGCAAAAAGAGTTGATTGAGCCGGAAGAAAAGAAAAAATTAACCGACGCAGAAAAAATTTATGACAATGCGACGGGCGGGCACAACCAGGCAGCGGCGGATAAAGTGAAAGACAAAATCGACCTTATTCCAGACCCAGTCAGAAATGACGAAGAAACAAAACAGAAGTTAGAAGACGCCTTAGATGCGTATGACAACTTAAGCGGAACGCAGAAAGATATGGTGCCGGAAGAAAGCAAGGAGAAGTTAAAAGACGCAGAAGACGCGTACAACAAGCTGGTGACAGACGAAGTGAAACAGAAAATTGACGCGATCGGCGAGGTGACGCCAGAAAATGCTGTCAGCAAAAAAGACCTGATAGAAGACGCCAGGGACGCATACGACAAACTGAACGACAAGCAGAAAGAGCTGATTGAGTCGGAAGAAAAGAAGAAACTAACCGACGCAGAAAAAATTTATGACAATGCGACGGGCGGGCACAACCAGGCAGCAGCGGACAAAGTGAAAGATAAAATCGACGCTATTCCAAGTCCAATTAGAAATGACGAGGAAACAAAACAGAAAATAGAGGATGCGTGGAAAGCGTATCATGATTTAACTGGAACGCAGAAAGATATGCTGCCGGAGGAGAGCAAAAAGAAACTGGAAGAAGCGAAAACTGCTTTTGACAAACTGGCAGTAGATGAAGTGAAGAAGAAAATCGACGCGATCGGCGAAGTGACGTTTGATAATGCCATCAGCAAAAAAGATTTGATAGAAGATGCAAGAAAAGCCTATGACAAGCTGACCGACAGCCAGAAAGATATGATTGATGATTCGAAACTTCAGAAGCTGACTGACGCAGAGAAAATCTACGGTGACGCCGTAAATGCAGACAATCAGACGAAGTTGGATCAAGCCGCTGTACAAAACGTTGTAAACAAAATCAACGCTATTGGCACAGTCGTAAAGACAGACGAATGTGCAGCTAAGATAAAGGATGCGCGCGACGCTTACAATGCCCTGACGGATATACAGAAAAAAATGGTGCCTGCGGCTGTTTTGAAAATATTAACGGATGCAGAAAGCGCATATGCTGCTCTGGCAAATGGAACAAATCTGCCTGCTGATAAACAGGAACAGATTAATAATATTGCAGATAAATTGGGCGTAACCAAAGAGACAGCGGAAAAAATTCAGGCATTAGCAGAAGAACTTGGTGTAGAAATAGAAACACTGCTGCTTACCGACAATAGTTTTGCGGGCTCTGATACAGAGAACGACATGAAAGGTTCTACTTTCTCGCTCCTTCAGTTAAAAGCAACAAATATTGCAACAAAACAAGTTACTTTGAGATGGAAGAAAGTGAAAGCCGCAGACGGCTACCAAATCTATGGTACACGTTGTGGAAAAGGCAATAAAGCAAAACTGATAAAAACCATCGAAAAAAATGGAACAACAAAGTTTAAAGTAAAGAAACTTTTAAAAGGAAAAGCATACAGATATGTCGTTCGCGCATACAAAATGATTGACGGCAATAAAATAACAATCGCTGCTTCAAAGACTACTCATATTTTCACAAATGGCGGAAAGTATGGGAATGCGAAAAAAGTAAAAGTCAAAAAAGCAAAAGTAACAATGAAAAAAGGAAAAACCTTTAAAATAAAGGCATCGGAGGTCAAAGCAAAGAAACCGCTCAGAAGACACAGGAAACTTTGCTATGAATCCAGCAATACTAAGGTGGCGGAAGTAACAAATAAAGGCATCATCAAAGGTAAATCAAAAGGAACCTGTTTCATTTACGTGTATGCACAAAACGGTATATATAAGAAAATCAAAGTAACTGTAAAATAAAAGAAAACAAGTGTCCGGCGGTGCTGCCGGGCACTTGTTTTTTGTAGCAAAAGAAAAATCAATCCAATTCAAGTCGGTTCACTTACTGAACAAGGAAGATGCACAAAACATCCCAACGCCAATTACAACGTATGCACTATTTTTAGATGGCAATTATATTACAAACGAGCAGATAAATGATAAGAAGTTTTTGAAATTATTAGAAAAGTAACTTCCCATTTGCAGATCATAGTAAGCAGACAGTCAAGAAACTTGATGGATTTATATTAAAATGGTAAAATATCAGAAATATGGATAGGAAAATGGCTGAAAAAAGATTGTAATTAGAGCCAAATAATCACATAATATGAATAAACTATAATCGAAAAAAAGGGGATCTAACAAATGGAACTTAACTATTTTAAGGACAAACTTTTTGATTTACTAAATGACAGCGAAGATTTGGAAATTGTCGACCTAAACGTAGACGAGAAAAACAACCGGCTGATAGTGAAAACAGAAGATGGGAATACATTTGAAATCTTATGCCGTAAGGCATCGGGAAATAGGAATGGATGAAATTTGAAATGGGCAGAACCAATTTTTTGGTTCTGCCCGAAAGCCGGGAGGAAACAATCATCAATATTATGATTTCTTCCGGGAAGACAATGGCTTTAGGCACATTTCTTCATAGTGTTTTAATGCTTTTTGATAAGCGCTGCTTGGAATCACATGCGTATTGTCTGCTTCTCTGATTTCTCCGTTTACGACCTCGCATTTTGTACCGTTTATGATAAATTCTCTGCTTGTATCTACGCTCATTTCACCCAATAAACGAAGCAGCATAGGGACGCTGTCTTGTTGGAGTTTTAAACTTGCGGCGGGACATTGCTGGTCTGCGAAACGAATCAAGGTATCCAGTCCTAAAATAAGACGGTTTAGTTTCTCATTATAAGTTTCGTTTTCATATCCTTCGACAGAAATATGATCTTTTTCCACAGTCAAAATATAACCGTTTTCAAAATTAATTTTATCTCCTACTGCAATATGGATACTGTTTTGTTCGGGATTATATTCCTGCGGCTGATGCGTTTTATAGGGCTGGCGGTTCTTTAAAACGTCGTTTAAATTCACATAGGAAAAAGGCATTGCATCATAAGCGGTCAGTACCTTTGTCCCATTCACGGAATAAACCTTCGTCGCGGCGTCAACACATTCGCATGTTACTTCAAATTCGTTTTCATTTCCAATGAGATTTTGGATGAGGCAGGAATTTGGGGCGAATATTTCCATTAATGTTTCCAGGTCATGTTTTCTTTTGGCGTCAAATCCATTTAATGTATTTTTTGCTTCTTCATTCAAATTTCCATTAAAATAATTTGTAAAATCATCTTGTGAGCCGTCTTCTGCCCACAATTTATTTGTATTTGTATGATATTTATAAGTAAAAATACTGCCTACCTGGCTTGTTCCCATAACGAAACTCCTTTTCATTTCTGTCTAAAAAATCTTGATACATCTGCATACTGTACTGGTAATAGGAAACGAGCTGCTGTTCTTTTAGAATTCCCATATCCCGTATTTGTTTTCGGAACATATCCATAAAATTGGCTCTGTCGTTTAATCCCATTTGTCCACAGTCTGGCGGAAGTGAGCTTAATCCGCCGTTTTTATCTACATCCAAATAAGCTTCTAATGCGCGCATTTCGACTAACGTTGCGTTTTTTGGATTGATTTTATTAATATGAATCGTTCGCTCAAACGCATTTCCGTCTTCGTCCACTCCTTTTGCGGTAACAATGGGATCTTCTGCGGTAGAGTCTGGCGCATATTTAATATAAAAAGATAATCCTGTCCCATTTCCTCCGGCATACAGCATATCATCTGTTTTTAAATACACTGTATACGTTTTTTTTGGATTATTGACAGTATGGCTCTTTTGTTGTTCAAAATCAGTGGAAGCCGGACTCTTTTTTTGTGCTCCGGTCTTATAGGCAGCCGGATAACCGATTGTTTTGATTCCTTCTATTCCCATTCGAATTCCTCCTAATC
Organism: uncultured Lachnospiraceae bacterium; assembly: GCA_910586355.1. Classification (GTDB taxonomy): domain Bacteria; phylum Bacillota; class Clostridia; order Lachnospirales; family Lachnospiraceae; genus Roseburia_B. Next base: position 13,962 of record CAJUHJ010000016.1, on the reverse strand, counting down.
ATTTTCTATTTCATGTACTTATATAAAAAATACGATTTAGAACGAAAAAAGGTTTCATTTTTCATTAAAAAATCGTAAGATATCATTTTGACATCTTACGATTTTTTAATAGACATATGATATAAATTAAAACTCTGTTTTTTGTGTTTCTTCTGGTTCTTCCGATTCGCTAAAAGATACGTCGTCCACTACAATGGAAAGTTTTGCGCCGCAGAAACTGCAGTATTCCGCCGTATCTGTTGTTTCGGAACCACATTCCGGACATTTTCTGGAACCTTTTAATTCCAAAATCTGCAGTTTCATTTTTGTAATTGCGTTTAAGGCTTCATCAATCAGATCAAAACGCGCCTGATCTTTTTGTTGTTCTTCTTTGTGCCTTTCATAGTATTCTTTGCCAAGTTCCATGTACTGTTCTTTTATAAAATCTTCTTTTGCCCGTATATCAAGTTTTAGTTTTGCAATTCCGGATACATCTTTTGCTTTTTGTGTCACGTCTTTGCCTACGTTTACAATGGTGTCTCCAATTTTTTCTAAAATATCCATATTTTAGTCTCCTTTCTCAAATGTTATCTATTATTGTAGCACAGATACCTTGTTTTTTACAGTGATGAAAATTATTTTTTGCCTAAGCTGTATTTTTCTTCTAATATTGCAACCTGGCGTTCAAAAGAATTATCATCTTCCCGAAGGTGGTTGACGTAACTGTGCGCTTCTAAATCTGTATCCTGTTCCTGAATCAAATAAACTGCAATATTTGAACAGTGATCCGCAACTCTTTCAAAGTTTGTAGCGACATCCGATAAAATCAATCCAAGATCAATCGTACATTTGCCTTTCCGAAGGCGTCTGACATGGCGTTTTTTAATATTTTTGTTTAACTTGTCAATGACTTCTTCCAGTGGTTCTACCGACATTGCCTGATGCTCGTCGCCGTAGATAAATGCCTGGACTGTCTGGTTCAAAATATCCTGCATGGCGTTTCTGTAAACGTTCATTTCCTCGGTTGCTTTTTTAGAAAACGATAAGTTTCTTTTTTGCATAGTCTGGGCAGATTCTGCAACATTTACAGCATGGTCCGAGATACGTTCCATGTCTGTAATACAGTGCAGCAGCATCGACACATTCTGTCCATCCTGATAGGCCAGATTGCGGCTGCTTAACTTTGTCAGGTAATTGCTTAGCTTGTCCTGATAAACATCGATTTTGTTTTCTAATGCAATCACTTCTTCTATGGTTTCTTTTGAGAAATCTGTCAATGACTGCATTGCTTTAAAAAAACATTCCTCCGACAGCTGCGCCATTTGGTTTGCCAGGCTTCTGCACTGCTCAATTGCAAATGCAGGAGTCTGCAAAAATCTGTCGTCAAGCACCTGGAATTCCATATCTTCCACAGCTTGTTTTTCTTTTTCTGATACGGGAATGGTCAAATATGCCAGTTTTTCTAATACGCGGATAAACGGCAGTAAAATCAGGGTGGTAGAGATATTAAAAATACTGTGTACAAGTGCGATTTGAGCCCCGCCCACGGTATCGTCTGAAAATGAAAAACCAATGAGCGCATTTAACCCAAAATAAAATACCATAAAAATAATGGCTCCAATAATATTAAAATACAAATGTACAAATGCCGCTCGTTTGGCGCTTTTTCCGGCTCCTACGGAAGAAAGCATTGCCGTTACGCAGGTACCGATATTTTGTCCCATAATAATTGGGATAACAGACGCATAAGTAAACGCGCCCGTTACAGACAGCGCCTGCAGGATACCTACGGAGGCTGACGAAGACTGAATAACGGCGGTTAAGACGGCGCCGATGATTACGCCAAGCAGCGGGTTTTGGAACATAGTCAGTATATTAGTAAATTCTGGCACGTCGGCCAGCGGTTTTACGGAATCGCTCATAGATTCCATTCCAAACATCAAAACTGCAAATCCCAGTAAAATTTCTCCAACATCCTTTTTCCGGTTGTTTTTACCGGACATATAAAAGATGATTCCGATTAGCGCCAGTACGGGAGAAAAAGAGGAAGGTTTCAGCAATCGGATGAAAAGATTGTCGCCTGACATTCCCGTTAAACTTAAAATCCATGAAGTCACAGTTGTCCCGACATTGGCGCCCATGATAATTCCAATTGCCTGATAGAGTTTCATTATTCCAGAGTTTACAAATCCGACGACCATAACCGTAGTTGCAGACGAAGACTGAATGACCGCAGTTACTCCGGCTCCGAGTAAAACGGCTTTGATAGGGTTAGACGTGAGGCGTTCTAAAAGCAGTTCGAGCCGTCCGCCTGAGATTTTTTCCAATCCCTGTCCCATTACGCTCATGCCGTATAAAAACAATGCCAATCCGCCGATTAAAGTCAATACGCCAAAAATATCCATCTTTTTTCTCCTTAGACATTTTTCTCATTTACAGTATAACCAAATGTATTTTTGCTATCCAACTGCATTATAACGGATTCATTCCAATCTGAAAAGAGAAGATAAAAAAATCGTGACAATTACAGAACTTATAGGAATTTTTTTTGGATTTTTGCATAAATATGTTAATGGTCTAAATTTCTCTTATCGAAGAGAGAAGAAAAAGCAGGTGAAACAATGTACAAATTTCATAGAAAAAAATTTAATCGAAATCGAAATAAGGAAAAAGTCTCTCTGGAAGCCTTAAATTATAACTTGTCCAATCAAAAATTTTTGTTAAAAAAAGAATGGCTGATTCAAAACGTAGAGTTTAAGTTAAAAATGATTGATTTAGAATTATCGGAATTGTATAACCGTACCGTTATGCAGAAAGTAGAGCACAGAATAAAAAAAGCAGACAGTATTGCCAGAAAGCTTGTAAAAAAAGGCTATAAAGTATCTTTTGAAAATGCTGCTGTAAGGCTGAATGATATTGTAGGAATCCGCGTTGTATGTTTGTATAGCGATGATGTTTATAAAATCGCAGAGTTATTGAAAAAACAAAAAGACTTTACATTAATCAAGGAAAAAGATTATATTAAAAACCCAAAAAAAAGCGGGTATCAGAGCCTGCACCTTATTATGGACGTCCCGCTTACGTACCGTTTTGTTACAGAAGCCCAGCGCGTTGAAATTCAAATCCGTACTGTCGCAATGGATTTCTGGGCAGGCGTTGATAATCATATTTGTTATAAGAAAAAACCGGAAGAAATGAAAAAAGCAGAAGCAGATCTGAAAAATTATTCCGCCGTTATCAGCCGAATGGATGAGCAGATGTTAGAGCTGCGCAAAAAAGTGGAAAAGATGTAATCCAGCTTCTGCTTAGAATTTATTCAAATATTACTTTACAGAATTTTTTCTTGCCGCGTTTTATCACAAAATCTTCTTTTTGGATGTCATTGGGCGTGTAAGTTTTTCGGATATCCGAAACTTTTTCACCGTTTACGGTAACGCCGCCCTGTTCTACGTTTCGTCTGGCTTCGGCTCTTGAGGCTGCCAAAGAAGCGCAGACCAAAAGCCCTAAAATATCAATGCTTCCGTCGCGCAAATCTGTTTCATGGATGGCGGCTGTCGGCATATCCGCTGCATTTTTGCCGGAAAATAATGCTTTTGCGCTTTCTTTTGCTTTTTGCGCTTCTTTTTCTCCATGTACAAGATTTGTTAATTCGTAGGCAAGAATTTCTTTGGCGCGGTTTAACTGGCTTCCTTCCCAGGATTCCATTGCTTCAATTTCCTCTAATGGAAGGAAAGTCAGCATTTTGATACATTTTAATACGTCTGCATCCGATACATTTCTCCAATATTGGTAAAATTCAAATGGTGTAGTTTTTTCTGGGTCTAACCAAACGGCGCCGGACTGTGTTTTGCCCATTTTCTTTCCTTCGGAATTGAGCAGTAAGTTGATTGTCATGGCATATGCGTCTTTTCCAAGTTTACGCCGGATTAATTCTGTGCCGCCGAGCATATTGCTCCATTGGTCGTCGCCGCCAAACTGCATATTGCAGCCGTATTTTTGGTATAAAATATAAAAATCGTAACTCTGCATAATCATATAATTAAATTCCAAAAAACTCAAGCCTTTTTCCATGCGCTGTTTATAACATTCGGCAGTCAGCATACGGTTGACAGAGAAGTGTGTCCCGACATCACGCAAAACGTCGATATAATTTAACTCAAGCAGCCAGTCGGCGTTATTTACCATAAGTGCGCGGTCTTCGGAGAAATCAATAAAACGGCTCATCTGTTTTTTAAAACAGTCACAGTTATGCTGTATCGTTTCCGGCGTCATCATCTGCCGTAAGTCGCTTCTGCCGGATGGGTCTCCGATTCTGGCTGTGCCTCCGCCAATTAAAGCAATCGGTTTGTTGCCGGCCATCTGCAGGCGTTTCATCAGGCAAAGAGCCATAAAATGCCCGACATGGAGGCTGTCTGCCGTCGGGTCAAATCCGATATAAAATACGGCTTTTCCGGTGTTAATCATATCTTTGATTTCATCTTCATCTGTTACCTGTGCAATGAGTCCCCTTGCAACTAATTCGTCATATAAAGTCATAGCTTTTCCTCTTTTCCCTGGATATATTTTTGTAAAAGAAAAAACTTCCGTTCCATTAAAGGACGAAAGTTTTATTCGTGTTACCACCTTTATTTGCAGCCTGTTTGCACAAGACTGCCTTATTAAGTATTTCCTGAAAAATACTCTGTGTTTTAACGGACACAATTCGTTACAGCCTACTGGCTTTTTGGTGTAAAAAGCGTTCGGTGTAAAGCTCCAAGATGTATTCGCAGCAGTCTGCCATGCACCTCTCATCTTCCGGTTACTTTCTGTATGGCGGCTAGCGCTGTTACTAATTCTTTTCATTGCTTTTGGATTGAAGTTTGAAATTAAAATTATTATAGGCAGTAAAAAAAGGTTTGTCAATGAAATTTTTGTTTTTATAGTTCTTTTAGAACTTTTCGGACAGAGCCGGCGCTTTTACACATTTCTTTAAAATAACTGCATACAGAATCAGCAATTTTTGCTTCGTATAAATTTACTCCGAAGATGGATTCGCTGCTTAACAGGGGCTTTAGCGCAGAAGTATCGATATTGGAGCCAAGCTTTAGATTCATCACAACTGGGCGTATGGTGTTTAGCAAAGGATCGGGGCTTAGCTCAAAGGGGATTCCATTGTCGTCAATCCCCATCAGGTAACGGAGCCATCCGGCGAATACCAGAGGAATTCCTTTTAGATTTGTTGTTTGCAAAGTTTCGGAAGCCTGGTAGGCTTTTAGGGTTTCTCCAAAACGGATGGCTAATTTTTGCGAGGTGTCTGTTGCAATCCTCTGCGGGGTATCCGGCATAAACGGGTTGGGAAAGCGGATATTTAAGACGGTATCAATAAATTCTTTTGGGTCTAATATGCCGGGATCTACGACTACGGGGAGGGCTTCTGTATACCCGATTCTTTCAAGCAGTCTGCGAAGGTCTGCGTCTTTCATTTCTTCGGAGATGGAACGATAGCCAAGCAGACATCCGAAAATGGCAAGCGTGGTGTGCAGGGGGTTTAAACAGGTGCAAACTTTCATTTTTTCAACTTTTTCTACGGTATCTCTGCTGGTAAATAGGATGCCGCCTTTTTCTAAAGCTGGTTTTCCGTTTGGAAATGTATCTTCTATAATCAGATATTCACATTCTTCTGCGTTGACAAAAGGGGCGGCGTATGTGTTTTTGGAAGTGATAACGGGTGTAAGTTCCTCTATGCCGTCCTGTTTTAAAATTTCCTCCACAGAAGCATCCGGGCGCGGAGTAATTTTATCAATCATTGTCCAGGGGAATGATACCTTTGTTTTGTCTTTGACGTAATCTGAAAAACCGCTTTCGGCAGAACCATTTTTTTCCCATTGTTCTGCAAAGGAACGTACTGCGGCATAAAGTTTATCTCCATTATGGGAACAATTATCCATGCTCACCATTGCAATGGGGTGCTTTCCGTTTAGATAACGCGTGTATAACAGGGCGGTTACTTTTCCCATATAACTTTCCGGCTGTTTTGGCCCGTTTTTAAAATCACGTTTTACGTCCGGAAGTGTTTCTCCTTGTCCATTTACGAGACTGTATCCTTTTTCTGTAATGGTAAAAGAGGCAATCTGAAGCGAATTTTGCTTAAAAATAGTTTGTAAATTTGTAAAATCCTTTTTGTTTCGAGAGTCTAACGTGAAAGATTCCATAATACTTCCAATTACGGTTTTTTCTATGCTTCCGTCGGCTTTTAAGGTTACGAGAATGGAATATTCATCATGCGGATGGTTTAGTTTTTCAATTATTTCATAGTCGTATCCTTCTGCTACGATTAAGCCTCTGTCAAGAACTCCTTTATTTAAAAGCTGTTGGACGACGTTTGCCTGAAATGCTTTAAAGAGGTTTCCGGCTCCAAAATGGATCCAGCAGGGATGTTCGGTTGTTTTTTTGAATACTTTTTTTCTGTCAAATTCCGGAAGTTTATAACCGGCATTTTCCCATTCTTTCCGGTTTTTTAATCCATCTTGATTTAATTTCATATGCTGCCTCCTGCGTGATTTTTGCACTTTTCAATTGCTTCCCATAAACCATTTAGATATGCCGCCCCAAGCGCCCTGTCATAAAGGCCGTATCCGGGCATGGCTTTTTCGTTCCAAATCATGCGGCCATGGTCGGGGCGGATTGGGCCTTCAAATCCGATTTCATAGAGCGCTTTCATAATTTCATACATGTCAAAATTTCCGTCCGAAGATAAATGGGCGGCTTCTTCAAAATCATCGGGAGAATGAAATTTTAAGTTTCTGATATGGGCAAAGTGAATCCGCCCTTTCAGCAGACGAATCATTTCGGGCAAATTATTATCTAAATTTGTTCCGAAAGAGCCTGTGCAGAATGTGACTCCGTTGTGCGGGTTGTCAACCATAGCCATCAAACGGAGAATATTTTTTTTGTTGATAATGATTCTTGGAAGCCCAAAGACGCTCCATGCCGGATCGTCGGGATGGATTGCCATGTTAATCTCGTACTGGTCGCAGACAGGCATTATTTTTTCCAGGAAGTATTTTAAATTCTCAAATAATTTTTCATTATCTATGTTTTGGTACATAGCAAACTGTTCTTTTACGTGTTCCATCCGCTCCGGTTCCCAGCCGGGCATAATGCTGCCGTTCATATCGCCGGAAATGGATTCAAACATTTTTTCCGGATTTAAGTCGTCGACAGCTTTTTGGGTATAGGCAAGCACTGTGGAACCGTCGGGACGTACGCGCGCAAGTTCTGTTCTTGTCCAGTCGAATACGGGCATAAAATTATAGCAGACTAAATGTAAATCTTCTTTTCCTAAATTTTCCAGAGTTTTTATATAGTTTTCTATATATTTGTCGCGGTCTTTTTGACCCGTTTTAATGGACTCGTGGATATTTACGCTTTCAATACCGGCAATATGAAGGCCGGAAGCTTCTACTTCTTCTTTTAACGCACGAATCCGCCCGCGGTCCCATACTTCTCCCGGGGCGGTATCGTACAAAGTTGTAATGACTCCGGTTACTCCCGGAATCTGACGGATTTGTTTTAATGTAACAGTATCAAATTTTGAACCATACCATCTGAGTGTCATTTCCATAAAATTACGATTCCTTTCTGCGGTCTTATAGTTGTTATTATGATTATTGATAATTCCGCGAAAAAAATACATGGCATGGATTTAAAATTTTTATTCTTTGTGTTTGGCGCTTTTGTATTTTGATATGACAAGCGCTACTGCAAACAGAGCAACACAGAACAAAAACTGAATTACGATATTTTTTACGTAGGTATTTATCTCAAAAGATTCTTCTGTAAAACCAGCGATTAAATTATTGTTTTTAATATACCAGTAAAGCGGAAGATATTTTGAGATGGATAGTACCTGTTCGCCTAACATCTGCTGTGGAACAAAAATTCCGCAAAGGAAACTCATACCAAGGCTGAATACATTGTTTATCATATTAATGGCTTCGCCTTTAGGAGAAAAACAGCCGATGATTAAGGAAACTGCAGCTCCAAGCGGCAGTACAAAAAAACTGTTTGCAATACAAAGGAGTCCTTTTTCCGAAAACATTTCCGCGCCATAAAAGATTCTTGACGTCAGGATAAAAAGCAGCCAGATACTTAGGCAGAACAAAATACTGCCCAATGCAAGCTGAAAGTTTCTGCTTATCAAACTCGTCGGGGAACAGGACATGCGTTTTGTTAGATTTTTTTCCCAGAAAATGGTTAAAATCGGCGTCAGTCCGCACAAAATCATACTTAAAAGAACGTAAGGCAGGAACTGATAAAAATAGTAAATGGCAGTTAATGCAGAAGATTTTTTGCCGCTGTCTTTTGGTGTAATCACGTTCACCTGGTTTAAAGAATCTAAGAGGGATTCATTTGTATGCTGTAAGCTGTCTGTTAAAGTAAAGCCTCCGGCAAGATAAAGTTTTACTGTTTTCAGATAAGCGTTGACCTGTTCGTCTATAAAAGCGCTGCTGTAAATTCCGGGAATCTGGACCGTTTCAAACAGAGTTTTTGAATCTTTTGTCAGAAGCTGTTCCTCAAAATCTTTTGGCAGTATTAAAATGTAGTCTAAGTTCCGGTAAAACAATTGATCCAGCAGGATTTCTTTTTCAAAAGGAAGGTCAGTGAGCGTATGCAGCGAGCCAAGATACTCCCGTAATGCTTTGGAAGATGTAGAATCATCTTCGTCAATGATTCCTATGTTGAGTGAAGTGGTTTGAAACGCAGTATCTTTGGAATCTATATTAAACCGGGTTGCAAGAAAAGCAATCGCGCAAAATATAATAAAATACACACAAATCACCGGCAGAAAATGCTTTTCGGTTTTCATAAAGGCTTTAAAGACTTGCATATGTTTTCCTCCTTATGATTAGGCATCCGGCAAAGGTAAATAGGACTGCAAATAGAAGCAGGCCTCCCAGATTGAAAAAATATCTTTCCGTAGTTCCATAAATATTTAACGTCAGAAAACTGTCGGAAATCAGAACAGCCGGATTGATATCGTTAATTACCGGACAATGTTTTTCTATCAGCGTGCGCATATCGCCAATCATTAATCCGCTTAAAAAGCAGCAGAGCAGCGAAGCAGATACCATAATTCCCGTTTTTGTAGTTTCTTTGAGCTGGCCTATGGTTCCAATAAAAAATCCGAATCCAATTCCCATAATGCAGCCGATAAAAGCAGTAAATAAAATCATTGGAAGCGACGTGCCGAATTCGATTTTTAGTACATAATATAAATATAAAATATTGATGATAATACAAATAAACTGTGTGAGCAGGCAGGCAAGAAACTGTGCTGCGACAGACAGAAATTTACGGTTTGGCGATACGCATTTTCTGGCGCCAAGCGCGGAAAGATTCGCCTGGTTTTTAATTGCAATTTGCGCTCCGGCAAAGGATGTAAACAAACATGCCATTGCAATCAGATTAAAATAATACTGTATAATGGTATCCATGTTGCCGGGCGTTAAGGATAGGTTTTTGGCATAAGAGACGCTTGTTTCCATAAGGGGAATGATTTCTGGCAGTTTGGTTGGATCTGCGGCTGTAATTTCCGTAATTGTTTTGATATTCGTCCGGTATTCCCGTAAAATAGCTTCTAAAATACTCTGCTCAATGGGAAGCGTGCCGTCCGCCCCGAAACTGTCGGAAGGTAAACAGCTTAAACTGATTTCATCTTCAATTTTAAAAATACCGCGGACTTTGTTTTCTTCTAATAAATCGACTGCGTCTTCCCAATTGGTATCCGTAATGCCAATAAGCGGTGGTTCGCCTTCTTTACTAAGCATTTCTAATACCTGCTTAAAATTATCGTCTTTGGCGTTTGTTTCGGCGCATACTGCAACCGGAATCGTGTGAAAATTTTCTGTTGAGTTGGTGAGGTTGCCGAATGCAAAATAAAACATTGTGCCCAATGCAAGCGGGAAAATCATAACCCAGAATAATTCTTCTTTTTGCCGCAGTACGGTTTTACATTCATAGATAAATTCATGTAGAAACATATTATCCCTCCTTTGACGTCTGGTCCCGCAATTCTTTTCCGGTGATTTCTAGGAACACGTCGTTTAATGTTGGAAGTTCTGAATAGACTCTGCCAAATGCAATATCGTGCTGCTGTAAGTACTCCAGAATATGCACCAGATTGTGCCTTCCACCGGAACAAACTACATTAAGCTGCCGATTGTTGTAATCGACGTCGTATACATGATGTAAGGCAAGTATGTTTTGGATGTCTTCTTTGGAAAGGGCGGCGGCCTCAATTGTGATTTTTTCACTTTTTTTAATCATGCGCTTTAGTTCGTCGGCAGTCCCGACAGCAATATTTTTTCCATTGTCCATAATGGAAATCCGGTTGCAGATTTGCTCCACTTCTTCCATGTAATGAGAAGTGTATATGACAGTCGCGCCGTTTTTATTTAATTCTACAATTCCTTCTAAAATCTTATTGCGGCTCTGCGGGTCGACAGCAACGGTAGGTTCATCCATAATAATTAGTTTCGGCTTATGCGCAATACCGCAGGCAATATTTAAGCGGCGCAGCAGGCCTCCGGATAGTTTTTTTGGATAAAATTTGCGGAATTGTTCTAATTCGACAAAGGCAATCGCTTCTTCTACGTATTGTTTGCGGAGTTGTTTTTCCTTGATATATAATCCGCAAAAATAATCAATATTTTCATAGACAGTCAGCGTGTCAAATACTGCGATATTCTGCATGACAATTCCAATCTGACGTTTTAAATCATAACTGCTTGGGGTCATTTTTTTCCCAAATACTTCAATGGTTCCTTTATCAAAAGAAAGCAGTGATAAAATACAATTCATCGCTGTCGTTTTGCCGGAGCCGTTTGGACCTAAGAGGCCAAAAATTTCGCCTTCATTGATTTCAATGTAGAAATGATCTAATGCAATTAAATCTTTGTAGCGTTTTACGAGGTTTTCAATTTTAATAACTGGTCTGCTCATGTGAATTTCCTTTCTTGATATGTAGTCAGATACTATTTTAAATAAATTATATCGCCTGGAAAAAGAAAAAGGAAGTGAATAGAATCATTTTAAAACATGACAAATGTCATAGGAAATTTTGTTTTGTTTCTGCTATAATGTTCTCAAAGGAGCAGTATGATATGGATGAAATGATTGATAAATTAATATTACTGTTTTTTGGCGGTCTTTTGCTCTTTCATGTGAAAGGAGAAAGCAGTCCCGTCGTTGTACTGCTGCTTGCAGTTACGTTTGCGGCGCTTGGTATCTATATAGAAGAAAAAAAATGGATGCTTTTACTGTTTTTTGCTGCTTTTTTGGTGGTTCTGTTACAGCCGGCATTTCTTTTGTTTTTTCCGCTGCTTTTGTACGATATTGTGTGCTGTAAAATCTATGCAGCGGCAGTTCCTTTTTTGGGGCTCTTTTTGGCAGATATGCCTTCTGTACCTGAAAAGACAGTTTTTTGGGCGGCAACTGCAGCGCTTTCTGTTATCCTTTCAAAAAGAACACAAAAGAGACGTTTTCTGGGTGAAGAATTAATCCGGATTCGGGACAGCGGGACGGAATTAAACTTGATGTTGGTAGAAAAGAATAAACATTTACTGGAAAAACAGGATTATGAGATATATCTTGCAACACTACGGGAACGGAACCGAATTGCAAGAGAAATTCACGATAATGTCGGGCATATGATTTCGCGGCTAATTTTAATGACTGGCGCTTTGCTTACAATTGAAAAAGAAGGGACGGTGCACAATCAGCTTTTGCAGATGAAAGACACGCTGGATCTGGCAATGAACAGTATCCGCGCAAGCGTACATGACCTTCATAATGATTCCATAGATTTGAAGCGGAATATTAAGGAAATTGCAGATTCCATCTGTATGGATTTTGATGTGAATTTAGATTATGACGTATCCGAGGCGGTGCCACGACGGGTGAAGTATTGTTTGGTTGCGATTACCAAAGAAGCGGTTTCCAATATTTTAAAACACAGCAACGGTAATCATGTGCAGATTTTTCTGCGGGAACATCCTTCCTTTTACCAGCTTTTGATTGAGGATAACGGAACAAATGCGCGAGTGGAACCGTCTAAAGGAATCGGCCTGCAGAATATGCAGGAAAGAGTATCTGCGCTTGGAGGAATTTTACAAATTCATACAGAACATGGCTTTACTGTTTTTTTAACAATACCAAAAACGGAGGACATTTTATGCGAGTAGTGATAGTGGATGATGATACCTTAGTGGCGGTCTCTTTAAAAACAATTTTAGAGGCAGAAGAAGAAATTACGGTCATCGGGTTAGGTTCTCATGGAAACGATGCGATTTCATTATACGAACAGAAAAAACCCGACGTTCTTTTGATGGATATTCGGATGGATAAACTTTCTGGCTTAGACGCGGCAGAGCAGATTCTTAAGATGGATTCAGAAGCAAAAATACTATTTCTAACGACTTTTTCTGATGATGAATATATTATCAAAGCGTTGAGAATGGGGGCGAAGGGATATATTTTAAAGCAGGATTTTGAAGGGATTGTCCCGGCGCTTAAGGCGGTTTTTGGAGGACAGACCGTATTCGGAGACAATATTGCAGAAAAAATACCATCTTTTATGCACAGAAAAGAACCGTTTCATTATGAAGAATACGGCATTGGGGAAAAAGAACGGGAAGTCATTGAATCTGTTGCATTAGGGTTAAGCAATAAAGAAATTGCAGAGCGGTTATTTTTCAGTGAAGGAACTGTACGCAATTATGTCAGTGCAATTTTAGAAAAACTGGATTTAAGGGACAGGACGCAGCTGGCAGTTTTTTATTATAGACATCAATAAGGATTTGAGGAGGAAAATTGGCTATGATTTTTGAAACACACGCGCATTATGACGACGAGCGGTTTGATAACGACAGGGATCTATTAATACAAAACTTATTAAGCGGCAGAATTTGTGACATTGTCAACGTAGGGGCTTCTATTGAAAGTACAAAAACAACGCTTGCACTTGCTGAAAAATATGACCATGTTTATGCGGCGGTCGGGGTACATCCCAGCGAAACAGAAGAATTAAACGAAGAGTGGATTGCATGGCTAAAAGAGCAGGCAAACCATCCAAAGACAGTTGCCGTCGGGGAAATTGGACTGGATTATTACTGGGAAAAAGAGGAAGAACAAAAGAAACGGCAGACGTATTGGTTTAAACGTCAGCTGCAGTTGGCAAAGGAGGTATCTCTCCCAGTAATTATTCATTCAAGAGAAGCGGCAGAAGATACCATGCAGATTTTAAAACAGTTTCATGCACAAGATATACCATGCGTCATTCATTGCTATTCTTACTCGCCGGAAATGGCAAAGGAGTTTGTGAAAATGGGATTTTATATCGGCGTCGGCGGAGTCGTTACATTTAAAAATGCTAAGAAATTAAGAGAAACCGTTTTGCAGGTTCCGCTTAATAAAATCTTATTAGAAACCGACGCCCCTTATATGGCACCCGAACCATACCGAGGAAAACGAAATGATTCCGGTAAGCTGGTTTATGTGGCGGAAAAAATAGCGGAATTAAAAGGGGTAGACGTGGAGGAAGTAGAAGACGTGACAAGGCGGAATGCGGAGGGGGTTTTTGGGATTGGGAGAGACGTTGGGGTAGAGGATTAGGTAGTGTGTAGTGGTGAAAACGCGTTCCGCGGGTTTTGGGATGCGTTTTTTGTTGGGATGGGAAGAGAGATGTTCATAGTGTGGATTTTGTTGTGTGTTATGTTGGTAGTGGGTATTTATTTAGAAAGGAATTGTGTGTGTTAGAAATGTTTTGGGTGTATATTTGTTGAATTGTGTCGACAAAAGGTTTGAATGTCAGAATAAAGGTGGATTTTTTGGCTGGATTATGATATTATTAAAATGATTTATTAATATTCATCAGTTTAGTAAAATTGGATGGATAATTGAAAGTTATCCGTTGGAAATCGAATTGGAATTAAAAGATGGATA
>CAJUHJ010000015.1 GCA_910586355.1 uncultured Lachnospiraceae bacterium | reverse complement strand
TTGCTTGCTTGAGTCTTCTAAGATTTGTGAGGTTTTGGAAAATTGATTTCCGTGTTTCCTTGGAAATGATGGTTGAAATCTTTTTGAGAACATAGTATAATGTCATGGATTGTAAAAAGAGCGGAGGGTGGTAATGTGAGAAAATTAATGGTAGCAGGTCTTTTTATAATTCTTTGTACAGGGCTTTTATCTGGGTGTTCTCAACAGACAGATGTAGAAACAAGCACAGTTTTTATTGAAAAGAAGGGTTCTGTTGTCAGCGTAGACGTAGAAAAGTTTGACAAGGAATATTATGAGGCCGAGGAGCTGGAGAATTATATTGAAAAACAGGTTGAGGAATATGGCGGGAAAGACGGCGGTGTGGAAAAATCGTCGTTTGATGTAAAGGATGGTAAAGCAAAGCTCAAGATGCGATATGATTCATATGAAGATTATGCGAATTTTAATGGGATTGAGTTTTACTCTGGAAGCGTTGTGACGGCGCAGGCTGAAGGATATGATTTTGATACGGAGTTTTACAGCGTTTCGGAAAATCTAAAAGAACAAAAAGCAGTGGACAGCGAGAAAGTTTTGGAAGATGACGACAATAAAATTGCAATTATCAAGGCAAATGTAGACGTTTCGGTTCCAGGAAAAATTTTATATGTTTCAAAACAGGATACGAAGGTAACAGCAGAAGATACTGTTTCGATTATGGGCGAGGGAGCGAATGAAGAGGCGGCTCTTACATATATTATATATCAATAAGAGGACGGAGGGATTATTTTGGAAAAGTCAATGGATAAAATCGTAGCTTTAGCCAAAGCAAGAGGATTTGTATACGCCGGCTCAGAGATTTACGGCGGACTTGCAAATACATGGGATTATGGCAATTTAGGCGTAGAATTGAAAAATAATGTGAAAAAAGCATGGTGGGATAAGTTTGTGAAGGAAAATCCTTATAACGTCGGGGTGGACTGCGCAATTTTAATGAATCCGCAGACATGGGTGGCTTCTGGTCATTTGGGAGGATTTTCGGATCCGTTAATGGATTGTAAGGAATGTCACGAGCGGTTTCGGGCAGATAAATTAATCGAAGATTACTCTGCTGAAAATCAAATTACATTGAAGGAATCCGTAGACGGATGGTCGCAGGAGGATATGCTCTCGTTTATCGAAGAGCATCAGATTCCCTGCCCGACTTGCGGTAAGCATAATTTTACAGATATTCGTCAGTTTAACTTAATGTTTAAGACGTTCCAGGGCGTTACAGAAGATGCGAAAAATACGGTTTATCTGCGTCCGGAGACTGCGCAGGGGATTTTTGTCAATTTCAAAAATGTACAGAGAACATCAAGAAAGAAGATTCCATTTGGGATTGGGCAGATTGGAAAATCATTTCGAAATGAAATTACGCCGGGGAATTTTACGTTCCGTACAAGAGAATTTGAACAAATGGAACTCGAATTTTTCTGTGAACCGGGTACCGATATGGATTGGTTTTTATATTGGAGAGGTTTTTGCCGCGACTGGCTTTTAGCGCTTGGAATCAAGGAAGAAGAAATGCGTCTTAGAGATCATTCGCCGGAAGAACTATGTTTCTATTCAAAAGGCACGACAGATATAGAATTTTTGTTCCCATTTGGATGGGGAGAGCTCTGGGGAATTGCAGACCGTACAGATTATGATTTGACGCAGCACCAGAATACGTCCGGACAGGATATGTCTTACTTTGATGATGAAAAGAAAGAAAAATATATTCCTTATGTAATCGAGCCGTCGCTTGGCGCAGACCGCGTGGTATTGGCATTTTTATGCGCAGCCTACGACGAAGAGAATATTGGAACAGAAGAAAAGCCCGATATGCGTACGGTACTTCATTTCCATCCGGCGTTAGCCCCGGTTAAAATCGGTGTGCTTCCGTTGTCGAAGAAATTAAATGAGGGCGCCGAAAAAGTATTTGCCGCGCTTTCCAAAAAATACAACTGTGAATTTGACGACAGGGGAAATATCGGCAAGCGTTACAGACGTCAGGACGAAATTGGCACGCCGTTTTGCATTACGTACGATTTTGATTCACAGGAGGATGGGGCGGTTACGGTACGTGACCGTGACACCATGAAGCAGGAAAGAGTAAAAATTGCAGACCTGGATTCTTATTTTGCAGATAAATTTAGTTTTGAAGTTATTGACAAAAATTAGAAGCATATGTATAATAGTTTGGGTATGGGCAGGAGAGAAACGTGAAAATAGATATTTCAGACTTACTATCCATAGAAAATTTAACAGCAGAGCAGCAGTGTGAGTTAGGGTTTTCGTCTTTTCGCTCAAAGATGGGAGAATTTCCATTGGTAAAAACGGAGCCGTTTGTTCTTCATTTTGAAAATCAGGAGAATCAAGTACTATTGGTTTCGGGCGAGACGGATGTGGCGCTTTCCATTCCATGTGACAGGTGTTTGAAAGAGGTCGTTGTGCCGATGCATCTTGTCATTGATAAGCGGTATCCGATTAAGGAGAATACATTCGTAGAATCGGAAGAGGAAGATATGGGTTGTATTACAGGGACGGTGTTAGATACAGACAGCCTCGTTTACAACGAAATTCTGATTCATTGGCCGATGAAAGTATTATGCCAAAAAAACTGCAAAGGAATCTGCAAACATTGCGGTACGAATTTGAATGAAAAGGCTTGTACGTGTGACCAGGCGGAATTAGATCCGCGGATGGCAGCGATTCAGGATATTTTCAAAGAGTTTAAGGAGGTGTGACCTATGTCAATTTGTCCAAAGAACAAATCTTCCAAAGGAAGAAGAGATAAAAGAAGAGCAAATTGGAAAATGACTGTTCCGACATTAGTAAAATGCAGCAAATGCGGCGAATTAATGATGCCTCACAGAGTCTGCAAGAATTGTGGTTCTTACAATAAAAAAGAAATTATTCCACAGGATTAATGCTAAGCCAGAAAGCATCTTTTGTATTTCCCAACGGAGATATAAAAGGTGTTTTTTTATTTGGCTGGAAAGGGAAGGAATATCTTTTGAATATTCAAAAAATATATAAAATATACTGACAAATCGTGTGGAATGTGGTAAAATAGTTGTATCGGAGAGTTTTTTTGTATGGAAGGAGGAAAAGGGTATGTATGAAATAGGTGAATATATTGTATATGGAAACGCGGGAGTGTGTAAGGTTGTAGAAACTGTAAAAATGCCGGTTCCGGGTACAAAAGATGATAAATTGTATTATACCTTAGATCCTGTATATGATAAAGGCTGCCGTTTATTTGTTCCTGTTGACAGCCAAAAAGTTAAAATGCGCCCGATTCTGACGAAAAAAGAGGCGGACGCATTGATTGGAAGAATAAAAGAAATTGATATTCTTTGGGTCAAAGATGAAAAAAGCAGGGAACAGATTTATAAGGATGCGATTCGCACTTGTAATTGCGAAGAGTGGGTTAGAATGATTAAGACGCTGTACATTCGGAAAAAGTCAAGGCTTGCCGAAGGCAAGAAAGTAACCAGCAGCGATGCGAAATATCTTCATTTGGCAGAAGAAAATCTCTACGGAGAGCTTTCAGTTGTCATGGGAATCCCGAAAAATGAGATGGGCGAGTATATTTCAAGCAGGGTAATGAAGTAAAAGCAGATTGGAATTGTTGTTTCTATATGTAAAATATAGGTTGCATGGCTTATAAGATTATGATACAATAATTTCCGTCGAAAAATAAAGCAGAGTAGGATCTGATGCGTTAAGTGTTATATGAACGGGGAGTTGTCATATAAACGAAAAGCAAGTCTTGCGGTATCAGATTCGCATCCCGCTGCTGCATTATAGAAGTATTTTCCTTCTGTCAGTGGCATGATTTATGATCGGCAATATAAATCCGTGCTGCGGTAGAAAGGAGGATAAACTATGAATACAAAGATGAATGTGAAATCAGTCTCTGTCATCGGGATTTTAGTTGCCATGGAAATCATACTGGCTCGTTTTTCCATACATACATGGAATATAAAAATTGGGTTCAGTTTTGTTCCGGTCGTAGTGGCAGCTATTTTTTATGGCCCCATAGGAGGCGCTTGTGTAGGCGCAATCGGCGATATAATAAGCGCAGTGATGTTTCCGGTAGGGGCATATTTCCCCGGATTTACATTGACGGCAGGTTTGACGGGTATCGTATACGGCTGTCTGCTTAAGAAGAAAGTTTCTGTGTTTACAGTTCTTGCTTCTGTGTTTGTCGTACAGGTAGTAATCAGCCAGTTTTTGAATACGTATTGGATTTCATTTTTATATGGCAGTCCGTACTGGCCGTTGTTTTTTACCAGAATTTATCAGACGGCGGCAATGTCAGTGGTGCAGACGATTTCAATTTTCTTAATTGATAAAAAGCTCGTGCCCGTTTTAAAGCGCTTTGAGTAATATTTCAGAAGAAAAAGCGATAAGATAGACAGTAGATTCCATTGTGGAGGACAGTATGTTAGAATTATTAAAAGCGATATTTTTTGGAATTGTAGAAGGGATTACGGAATGGCTGCCCATCAGCAGTACGGGTCATTTGATTCTTTTGAATGAATTTATCAGCCTGGATGTATCGGAACAGTTTTTTAGTATGTTTGAAGTTGTGATTCAGCTTGGAGCGATTTTAGCGGTTGTTCTGTTGTTTTGGAACGAAATATGGCCGTTTTCTACAAAAGAGAAAAATTATATCAGGCAGGATACGTTTATTATGTGGTTCAAAATTGTAGTGGCCTGTATTCCGGCGGCGGTCGTAGAAATTTTGTTTGGAGATGTCATTGAGGAATTGTTCTACAATTATATCGTAATTGCGTTTGCTTTGATTCTGTTTGGAATTGCATTTATCATTATCGAAAGTAAAAATAAGAAAAAAATCCCCAAAATGGAAACCATCCAGGATATTACCTGGTCGGCAGCGTTTTGGATTGGAATGTTTCAGTTGATTGCAGCAGTATTTCCAGGAACAAGCCGTTCCGGCGCGACCATACTTGGAGGAATTCTGCTTGGGGTATCGCGTGCGACTGCAGCGGAATTTACATTTTTTTTGGCGATTCCGGTGATGTTTGGCGCAAGCCTGATGAAAGTACTAAAGTTTGGATTTGTATTTACCTCTTCTGAACTTTTGATTTTAATTATTGGAATGGTAACGGCTTTTTTGGTATCCATTGTAGTGATTCGTTTCTTGATGGGATATATCAAAAAGCATGATTTTAAAGTATTTGGATGGTATCGGATTGTATTAGGAATTTTGGTACTCTGTTATTTTACGCTATGAAGATGAAAGAGGCGCGTCAGACGCATGAATTTGGACCTGCATATCATTTGGATTCACGTATTTTTATTTTAGGCAGTTTTCCTTCGGTGAAATCCAGAGAAATCGGGTTTTATTACGGACACCCCAAAAATCGTTTCTGGAAACTGCTTGCAGACTTGTACCAGGAAGACGAGCCGGATACGGTTGCCGATAAAAAGGCGTTTTTAAAGAAACATCAGATTGCGCTTTGGGATGTCATTGAAAGCTGCGATATTACGGGCTCTAGCGACAGCAGTATCCGGAATGTAAAGCTCAATGATATTGGCCGTATTTTAAAAGAAACAGATATAAAAGCTATTTATGCCAATGGAAAAAAGGCGGAACATTTGTATAAAAAATATGTGGAACCTGTGACTGGAAGGGAAATTATTTCCCTTCCGTCCACAAGTCCGGCAAATGCAGCATTTACGATGGAACGTTTGAAGGATAGCTGGAAGCAGATTTTAAGTGTGTAATCAGCCACTTGCAGGGCGTGCAGGTGGTTTTTCTGTTACTATGGAAAAGGAGGAACCAGAGGAAATGTATGATGAACTGACGAAGCAGGATATTGCAAAGATGGAGGAAGAGATTGAATACCGAAAACTTGTAGTACGTAAAAAAGCGCTGGCAGCAGTAAAAGAAGCCAGGGAACATGGGGATTTGAGCGAAAACTTTGAATATCATGCGGCCAAAAAAGATAAAAATCAAAACGAAAGCCGTATCCGGTATTTGGAGAGGATGATTAAGACGGCGAAAGTTGTTTCAGACGAGTCCAAAGAAGATGAAGCCGGACTAAACCATACGGTAGAAGTGTATTTTGAAGAAGAGGATGAGACGGAAACGTTTACGCTTGTCACAACTGTCCGCGGAAATTCACTAAAAGGTTTAATCAGTATAGAATCGCCGCTTGGAAAAGCTGTATTTGGGCATAAAGCGGGGGATCGTGTGAATGTGAAGGTAAATGAAAATTACAGTTATGATGTAACAATAATTTCCGTTGGAAAACAAGTGAATGATGAAGAAATCAGTATCCGTAAATTTTAAAATCCGAAGGGTTTCGGCATTTTTGGGGATTTGTTTGATTTTAACCGCATTTTATCAGATTACAGAAATTTCGAAAGAATCGGAAAGAAGCGCTGCTTCCTATGAAAAATTAGAACAAAAAGCGGTTGTATTCCAAAAAAAAGATGTCAAAATAGACTTTCATCTGCTGCATCAGACAAATGAAGATATTGTGGCATGGATTCTTTTTGACAACAATAAAATTAGTTATCCCATTGTGCAGGGAAAAGACAACGAAGAATATCTCTACCAAACGGCGGATAAGAAAAAAAATCCGGCAGGCAGTATTTTTATAGACGCTTTGTGCTCCGCTGACTTTACAGATTCCCATACGATTATTTATGGGCACAATATGAAAGATCAAAGTATGTTTGGCAGCCTGAAAAATTATAATTTAAAAGAAGATTACTTTCAGGAGAACCGCTATTTTACGATTTACACGCCAGAGAAGACGCTGCGTTATGAAATTTTTGCATGGTATGAAGCCGCGGCGGACGACGATGTTTATCAGATTGGATTTGCAGCGGATGAACTATTTGCCGAATTCGTAGAGCAAATGCTGGCCAGGCGTGTTTACGATACAAATGTAACTGCAGGCCGGGAGGACCGTATTGTTACGCTTTCCACCTGTTCTGCCAATGGAAAACGTTTTGTCGTACATGGAAAATGGAAGCATAATTAATTTTTTGATGTTGGATTTTATTGCAATTTGGGCTATACTGGAAGAGGCAGTATATCGTTTTGGCAAAAAGAAAGAAGGAGACATTGGATGCAGCTGGAAGAATTGATTCAAACATTAAAAATTATGCAGCAGGATACTAGAGACGGAAAGCAAAACTGGAGTCTTACAGTACAGACGACAGAAGGGAACGAAGAGAAGTATACGGTAGAGGAAGAGAACCGTACCTGGACGATAGATGAGTGTTATGTTTCGTATCACTGTACTTACAGAGGGAAAGAATTTTGTATGATTACCTATGAAATGATTAAGACTTCTGGTGATTTGGTTCACACTGTAAATTATGTATTCCTGCCGCCGCGCGGCGTGCGTTTGTTTTCTCTGCATACGCTTTTGGAATACAGCGTAGAAGCAAATCAGCGTTTGATTACGCAGGTGCATAATTTATGGGAGATTTTGATGGGATTGGTAAAAAAGGAAAGCAGCCAGGTAAAATTCCATATTGAAGAAGCAAGCGTACATGTGGAATAGTCTTTTGGGAGAAGGATATGGGGGCACAATTAAAAAAAATAGGAAATTTAGAACGGGAAGCGGTGTATCAGGTCAGGGAGATGTTTTCTTATGGGAGGGAAGCTTCTCTTTGGGTATGGGATGAAGAACTCAAAGAAAATATCAGAGATTTAGCAGAATTGGCTTTATATCCAGAAAAACCGCTCTTGTCATTTAGAGAAGAGAACTGGGAAGAAGAAGAGGAGGATAGGGGTTACTCTTTTGAACGTGATATGGAATTGTTCCGGCTGCAAAAACAGTTCGGGAGCGGGCAGCAGGTTCGCAGGCTGATTACCTGCGGCGGAGTAGACGATGGAAAATCGACTTTGATTGGCAGGATTCTCTTTGATACAAAAAGCGGGAAAGAACAGGAGGACATCTGTAAGGATTCAGAGTATTTAAGAAAAGACGGCAGTGTGGATTATGCTCTGCTTGCTGGCGCTACAAAAGAAGAAGCAAGGCAGGGGATTACTGTTCGGGTGTCTTATAGCGTTTTTGAATGGAAAGGCCAGAAATTTTTAATGGCGGATGTTCCGGGACATGAAGAATATACGCATCATATGGCTTTCGCCGCGTCAAAGTCGGATACGGCAATTCTAACGCTGGCGGCGAATAAAGGAATTGTGCCTCAGACGAGAAGGCATACCAGAATTTGTTATTTTATGGGAATCCGTGAAATGATTTTTGCAGTCAATAAAATGGACATGGTATCTTATGATGAGAAAATTTTTAACCAGATTGCAAAAGAAGTACGGCAGATGATGGAAGAATATAAAGAATGTACCTATACTATTGTGCCGATTGCTGCAAAAGGCGGAGAAAATATGATAAAGCCGTTTTCTAAAATGGCATGGTATGCTGGAAATTCTTTATTAGAAACGCTGAAAAAAGAACGCAGTATTACCAAAAGAGCAGAGGAATATTTTTGTATGCCGGTACAAAGAATCTGCAAATCCAGCCAGATGAAAGATGCGGTTGTGCCAAAACGTGTGATTCAGGGAGAAGTGGTCTTTGGCAGTTTAAAAGTGGGAGATGAAGTTTTTGTATATCCGACTGGAAGCCATGCCGCAGTCAGTGCAATATACAGTCTGAATCAAAAAACAAACGCCATAGAGAAAGGTGAAGCAGCCGGAATCGAACTTGACAGAGAACTGGATGTTGGAAGAGGATATATTCTGACAAATGAAGATGTTTTAACGTCAACAGACCGGATAGAAGCAGAACTTTTGTGGATGTCAGAGAACCGTCTGAGCCAGGGAAAGCGCTATCATGCCAGAATTGGTACTGTACAGATTCCCGCGGTTGTAACTAAAATTTATTATCAAATTGACGTCAATACCGGAGAGCGCAGACATACGGAGCATTTAACAAAAAATGGCCTGGCGAGATGCGAGATTTGTCTTTCCAAGCCAATTGCTGCGGTATGTGAAAACGAAAACAGGGAGTTAGGTTCGGTTAGGCTTATCGACAGCAGGACAAATGGATTGGCTGCCTGTGGTAATGTAATCCGTACGATTTCGGATGAAGCATGGAAAGAAGATGGCAGAGAAGTGTCAAAGGAAGAACGGGAAGACGCCATGGGACAGAAGGCAGGTTTGATTTTGTTTACAGAAGGAGCCAGGATCAGGGAACGCATGAACTATATGGAACGTTATTTATTGCGTATGGGGTTTCATACGATACAGACGTCTAAAACCCATCATATTCGGGGATTTTTGGACGCAGGGCTGATAGTGCTTGCTTTGGTACAGCTGCCGGAACAAAAAACAGCAGTCCATATGCTAAAAAAAGAGGAGCCTTTGTTTGATTGTACAGAAGGTATCGAAAAAGACGAAGACCTAAGGGTAATTTTAAAGCGGATAGCCGCATGTTTTTAAGTATGGCTTGCTTATTTGACATAAGAGGATTAAAATTAAAAGTACAATAAAAATTTATTATAGGAGAAGATGAATAAGATATGATAAAACGAATAAAAGGAATGAAAGTTCAGCAGAAGCTGAAATATTGTTTTACGTTGGTTGTTATAATAGCTAGTATATCGGGCATATTGGGGATTCTGGCGCTCATTCTGGTGAATTCACAATATAGTAAGGCGCTGGTTAGTAATGGATTTACCCAGGGAGAGATTGGTATATTTAGTACATACTTAAACAAGGAGCCTTCACTGATTCGTGAAATGGTTTTGATTCATGATATGGACGAACTTCAGTTACTGGTAGAAGAAATGGATCAGATTTCTGTTCAGACAAACGAGGCGTATATGACGGTAAGAGAGCACTGCACGGCAGAAAAAGAGAAGGAGTTCATCGCTATTATTGATGAAAAACTGCCGATTTACCGAGAGGTATTCGCCCAGGTAGAAGAACTTGCTGTGCAGAACAAAGATGAAGAGGCGTTGGAGCTTTTAGTGACGTCCGGAAAGCCGATATTAAAAGAACTTACAAATGCAGTTGAAAGTTTGATTGACTTGAATGTTTCCATGGGGAATTCTGCCCAGAAATACATGACGACGCTTGTTATTATTATGCTTGTCATTATGCTGGTTGTGATTCTTGCTGCGATTATCGTTTCCATGAAGTTTTCTGCATTCGTTGCAAAATTATTCTCAGAACCGATTATTAAAATAAAAGATGCGTCCGCAGAACTTGCAAAAGGGAATCTGGATATTAGCATTGAAAGGATGTATCCGGATGAAATTGGCGATATGACAGAATCTTTTCGTGAAGCTGCCGAAAGCCTGCGTCTTTATATCAGTGAAATTTCCAGGGGATTGGGTGAAATTGCCCAGGGAAATTTTAATATTTCAACAGATGTAGAGTTTAAAGGAGAGTTTAGGATATTAGAAGATTCTATTGAGATGATTATTGCTTCTTTAAGCAGTGCGTTTGGCAATATTCACGAATCTTCACAGCAGGTTTCTATGGGCGCTGGGCAGATGGCGGAAGGCGCGCAGTCCTTAGCGGAAGGCGCGACGAATCAGGCGGCGTCAGTAGAGCAGCTGACGGCTACCATTCAAAATATTACAGAAACAATTGTCAATAGTACTGAGAAAACAGAGAAATCATACCGTGACGCAGAGAAATTCAAATTAGAAGCGGAAAAGAGCAATGAAGATATTAAGAATTTGAATTCTGCTATGGAGCGTATCAATGAAACTTCCAAAGAAATTGCCAATATTATTACGGCAATTGAGGATATTGCTTCGCAGACGAACCTGTTATCGTTAAATGCTTCTATTGAAGCGGCAAGAGCAGGCGAGGCAGGAAAGGGATTTGCAGTTGTAGCAGACCAGATTGGTAAACTTGCAGCAGACAGTGCAGCTTCTGCTGTGGATACAAAGAGATTGATTGAAAATGCGATTTGTGAAGTGGAAAGCGGGAATGAAATTACAATTCGTGCAACAAAAGCAATCGAATCTGTTATCCAGGGAATTGGAATTTTGGCAGAATCTACAAATGAGATTAGCGAGATGTCAATGACTCAGGCTGAGGCCATGAAACAGTTAGAAGTCGGTGTAGAGCAGATTGCGGAAGTAATTCAAAGCAATTCCGCAGCGGCAGAAGAGACTTCTGCGACGAGTGAAGAGCTGTCTGCACAGTCAGATAATTTGGAGCAGTTATTAGGAGAATTTAAAGTAAGGCAGTTATAATCTGTTTTGAAATGGGATATGGCGTGCAGTCTGCCGCCATATCCCATTTTTTATATCATAGGAAAGACGAAAAAAAGACTGCAGCCGACGGCTGCAGTCTTAAGGGGAGAGTTTATGAAAAAGTTTAATTTGTATCAAATGAAGTATGAGTGGGGGAACTTCATTTGATGAAATCAGTATATCCAGAAATTGTGTTTATTTAGTGTCCTAAAAATGAAAGGTTTATGAAGAAATTCTAAAAATAAATAAAACGATATTTGTTCTTTTTTCGGTTGATTGGACAGGCTGCGGGACGGATTTGGCTTGCATGAATTGGATTTCGTAGTATAATGGAATAAGAAATAGAATTGGAGGGATGTATTTTGGAACGCTCATGCAAAAAGAGGAGTACAGTACAGATTGTAATTGGTTTAGCGGCAGCGTGTCTGCTCTTTCTTCTGGCGGCAGCGCCTGTTTTGGCAGCTTCGCCGCGGGTACAGTGGTACAATGGGGAATTGGAGACAGATATTACAGTAGAGGCTGGTTCGAAGTTTTACATTGGAGATTTTGTCAGTATTTTAGGGGAAAATGTATCCTCGACAGCATCTTTGGTAAAAGCGTCGTACCGGACTGGGGACAGGAAAGTAGCTTCTGTCAATGGCAAGGGGTTTTTGAATGTAAAAAAGGCCGGGACGACGGATGTTACAGTTGTTTGCCAGGGGACGACGTTAATCTGCCATCTTACGGTGGAAAAGAAAAATACGTTTGAACAGACAACTGCGGTGAAAAAACTGAAAGAAGCTGCTAAAATACTGGCAAAGGGGCTTCCAAAGAAACTGAACGCAGCGAAGGGGTATAATTTAAGAAAGAAAAGGGATGCGTATTTTAGTACATATGGGCATATGTCTGCAAGAGCGTTGGCGTACGATGGATTTTTATATGAGAAAGAACGTGTATCACAAAGTACAATGAGCGCAAAACGGAGTGAAAAACTTGCAGTACCGGAGGCGGGGCGTTATCTGACGGCAGAGGCGCTTTTGCGGCAGTTTCTTTTGACAAATAATCCCGTTTCTATAAAATCGGCGAAGACGATGCGTATTGCGTCTGTTACGGCAAACCTGAAATCGGGAAAATTTACGATTAAGCTGACGCAGAAATTAAAAGCAGAGCAGATTTTCGCAGCGCAGCTTGCGTTTCCAAGGTTAAATACAAACGATACAAACAGGAAACAGGCAGATATTACAATGACTATTTATGATGAGACGGCAGGGATCTATTATCAAGGGTTTGTGAAGTTAAAACAGGGCGCAAAACAGTTTACGGTGCAGCCTGTGGAAAGCGTTTATGGCGGATATAAAAATGTAGAGTTGGTAAAAGACCATGTTTATATGTTGGAATCCGGAATGAGCTGGGCAAACGGAACAAAAGTGACAGTAAAGTAAAGGAGTAGAAAAATGAATCCGGCTAATTTTTTTAAAATCAAATTATTATGGGATAAGTTTACAGTAAATCATCCAAAATTTCCAAGGTTTTTGCAGGCGGCGGCGCAGGCTTCCCTTGGTATGGGGGATGTGGTAGAAGTAAAGATTACAAAAGCAAACGGAGATACAATCGCATCAAATATCAGACTGACAGAGGAAGATTTGGAATTGTTTCAGGAAATGAAAGATATGGTGATGAGATAAGGAGAGCAGAATGGCATATTTTCCAATGTTTATAGAGCTAAAACATAGAAAATGCCTGGTGGTAGGCGGCGGGCAGGTTGCGTTTCGCAAGGCAGAGACACTCAAAGACTTTGGAGCGGACGTTAGCGTGGTCGCTCCAAATATTCTGCCGCAAATTTGGGCAATGGACGGCGTTTTTTGTTTGGAAAAAATGTTTGAAGAGGAGGATGCAGCGGGTTTTACGTTTATCGTTGCAGCCACAGACGATCAAAAATTGAATCGTCACATCAGCCAAATTTGCAGGAAAAGAAATATTCCTGTAAATGCAGTCGACCAGATCGAAGACTGCAGCTTTATTTTTCCGTCATATGTCAAAGAAGGGGAAGTTGTAGCGGCATTTTCAAGCGGCGGACTTAGTCCGGTGACAACGCAGTATTTAAAAGAGCAGATACGTCCGGTTTTAACGCCTCATTTGGGAGAAGTCGCGGCGTGTCTGGGCAGTTTGAGGGAAATGGTACGGGCTTGTACCCAAACGGAGGAGCAGCGAAAGCAGATTTATAGGGAGCTTTTGCAAATTGGACTTAGTCAGGAATCGCTTCCTTCCGAAGAAGAAATCACAGAAGTGATTTATAAATATCAAAAATAAGGTGAAAAAATATGATTACAAAATCAAAACAATTGTTTGAAGCGGCAAAACAGCATATTCCGGGCGGAGTCAACAGCCCGGTGAGGGCGTTTGCTTCTGTTGGGCAGACGCCGCGTTTTATTGCGTCGGCGCATGGAGACAGGATGATAGACGTCGATGGAAATGAAATGATAGACTATGTCTGTTCTTTTGGACCGGGTATTTTGGGACACGCTCATCCAGAAGTGGTTCAAAAGGTACAAAAGGCCTGCGAGAAGGGCCTGACCTATGGCGCGCCAACGGAAAATGAAGTGCTGCTGGCAGAATTGATTGCAGAACTTATGCCGTCTATGGAAGTAAGCCGGCTGGTTAGCTCCGGGACGGAAGCGGTTATGAGCGCCGTTCGTGTGGCGCGCGGTTATACAAAACGAGATAAAATTATAAAATTTAAGGGCTGTTATCACGGACATTCGGACGGGCTTTTGGTTAAAGCCGGGTCGGCAGCGCTTACGACTTCTGTACCGGACAGCGCCGGGGTTCCGGATGATTATACGAAAAATACCCTTGTGGCGCAGTATAATGACAAAGATTCCGTAGAGGCGTTATTTTTGGCAAATCCAAAAGAAATCGCCGCTGTGATAGTAGAGCCGGTTGCGGCAAATATGGGCGTAGTCCTTCCAGAAGATGGTTTTTTAGATTTTCTGCGGGAAATCACGATACAGTACGGAGCTTTGTTGATTTTTGACGAGGTGATTACGGGGTTTCGGCTTGCATGCGGCGGCGCCCAGGAATATTTTCATATTACGCCGGATTTGACAACTCTTGGAAAGATTGTGGGCGGCGGTATGCCGATTGGCGCTTATGGGGGCAGAAGGGATATTATGAACCAGGTTTCTCCCATAGGCCCGGTTTATCAGGCCGGAACGCTGTCCGGCAATCCGATTGCAACGACGGCGGGACTTGCAACACTGCAGATTTTAAAGGAAGACGCCCAGATTTATCAGAGATTGGAACAGAAAGCAAAACGAATCGCAGATACTGTAAAACAAGCGTCAAAAGGCGGTGTCTGCGTCAATCAGATTGGATCGTTAGTCGGCGTCTTTTTTTCGGCTGGTTCGGTCAGGGATTATGCGGGAGCGCTTTCTTCGGATACAAAGCAGTACGCCGCATTTTTTGCGTACCTGTTAGAGCGTGGGATTTACATTGCGCCGTCCCAGTTTGAGGCGATGTTTTTGTCGGACGCACATACAGAGGAAGACATTGATTTTACTTGCCAGGCGATGGCGTCTTATTATCAGGCATAGTTTTTACTATGCCTGTAAAATCTTTCATTTGTGAAGTGATTGGACGGTTTTGATGGTAACAAAGATAAAAATAACGCTTCATAGAGACATTTTCTACTGGACATATCATAATTTCTCCATTTCTTTCATATTCTGAAATACATCTTTTGGACAAAACACCCAGGCCTAAATTATGGCGTACGGCGTCTACAATGGCGCTTCGGCTGCTGCATTCCCATTTTATAATAAACGGAATGTGATTTGTCAGCATAATATTTTCAAAAATAGCACGCGTGCCGCTGCCTTTCTCTCTCATAATAAAATTTTGATGCCGCAGGTCTTCGATATTGCCGGAAGTTCTTTTGGCAAAAGGGTGGTTTTTGCCGCAGATGACGCAGAGAGAATCTTCTGTTATGGGTTCTGTGACAATTTCCTGACGGATAATAATGCCTTCCACCAGTGCAATATCCAGTTCATTTTGTATCATTCTTTGTTCGATGATTTTGGTGTTGTCTACAAACACGGTTACGTCGATGTCAGGATAATGCCGCTGCAAAGTTTCTATGATAGTTCCCATCATGGTATTTCCAATGGTGAGCGTAGCTCCGATACGAAGGGGGCGTAGGGCGTGAATGTTTTTCATGGACTGCTCTAAATGTTCGTGGCTTGCCACAATATCTCTTGCACTGTTTAAAAGCAGCGTACCAGCTGGAGTGATTTTTAATTCTTTTGGAAAACGTTCAAAGAGTTTTGTTTGGTATTCGTGTTCCAAATCCAAAATAATCTGGCTGACAGTCGGCTGCGAGATATAGAGACGTTTGGCTGCCTCGTTCATTTTTTTATATTCTGCAACTGCGATAAATGTTTTTAATTGTTTTAAAGTTGCCATAATTACCTCCCATTGGGAAAACTGATATAGGAAAAAACCTATGCTATACTTTGGATTTTACTATTTTACCTAAAATTTAACAAGTGTTATGATAGAAATATGAAAAAAATGTCAATTTTAGAAGGAGGTATGCAATGAAAGTATTGGTATTGGGCGGCGTTGCCGCCGGAACTAAAATTGCAGCAAAATTAATGCGCGAGGATCGCAGCAGTGAGGTAATTGTACTAAATAAAGGAAAGAATATTTCCTATGCCGGCTGCGGTCTTCCTTATTATGTCGGCCATGTCATCGAGGATAAGGAACAGCTGATAGTGAATACGCCCGAAAAGTATTCAAAATTGACGGGAGTGACCGTTTTGACGGAGACGGAAGCAGTAAAAGTCAATCCGAAGGAAAAACAGGTAGAAGCAGTGGATTTAAAATCACAGGAGAAAAAGATATTCGATTATGATAAACTTGTGATTTCCGTCGGTGCAAGCCCCATAAAGCCTCCAATAGAAGGATGCGATTTAGAGAACGTATTTTTTGTAAGGACGCCGGAGGATGCGATTGCCCTTCGGGAAGCAGTGGA
Source organism: uncultured Lachnospiraceae bacterium (assembly GCA_910586355.1). GTDB lineage: Bacteria > Bacillota > Clostridia > Lachnospirales > Lachnospiraceae > Roseburia_B. The sequence goes on along the minus strand of CAJUHJ010000015.1, from coordinate 51,042 downwards.
TTCTGGAAATGTAAAAAAAGCAGTTGTAGTCGGTGCAGGTTATATCGGATTAGAAATTGCTGAAAATTTAAAATTACAGGGAATCCGGCCGTTTGTTCTTGATATGGCGCCTCATGCGCTTCCGGGATTCGATCCGGAAATGGCAGAATACGCAGAAGTAAAATTGCAGGAAAGCGGAATTCCTGTTGTAACAGGCGTTGCCGTGACTGGAATAGTAGGCGATGGAAAAGTCGAAAAAGTCATCACCGATAAACGTGCGTATAAGGCGGATTTGGTTGTTTTGAGCGCAGGTATCCGTCCCAATACGGCATTTTTGGATGGCATTGGGCTTGATATGGTAAAAGGGACGATTCTGACAGATGAAAAAGGAGAAACGAATCTTCCTGATATTTATGCGGCAGGCGACTGTGCAATGGTACAAAATGCGCTGACGAAGAAACCGGCATGGTCTCCTATGGGGTCTACGGCAAATATCAGCGGCCGAATAATTGCGCAAAATATGCTTGGCGCGGATCTTAATTACAGGGGCGTACTTGGAACGGCTGTTTGTAAGCTTCCGGGATTTTCTGTGGGCAGAACGGGGCTTACATGGGAGCAGGCCACAGCTGAAGGATTTGAGCCCGTCAGTGTAATCACTGTGGTAGACGATAAGGCGCATTATTATCCGGGCGCAGGCACATTTGTCATTAAGATGATTGCTGATAAGCAGTCGCTTCGGCTTTTAGGCGTTCAGGTCATTGGCGCAGGGGCGGTAGATAAAGTCGTAGATATTGCAGTAACAGGCATTATGCTGAAAGGAACGCTTACGGATTTAGCAGACATGGATTTGGCATATGCACCGCCGTTTTCAACTGCCATCCATCCGTTTGTCCATACGCTGAATGTGCTGATGAACAAAATAGACGGTAAATTCGAGACATTTACACCGGCAGAGTATGCGGCGGGCGCAGCTAAAGGCTATAAAGTAGTGGACGCATGCCTTACTCCGTCTATTGCCGGGGCGCCTTATGTGGAACTGACAACGGTAGAAGGTCCGGTTGAGGGGCTAAAGAAAGAGGAAAAGATTCTGATTGTCTGCAACAAAGGAAAGCGGGCGTATCTGCTTCAAAATCGTTTGAAATTCTATGGCTATCAGAATACGAAGGTGTTAGAAGGCGGAATTACGTTTAATGATGTAAACGTATAACAGAGTAAAGGAAAAGGAGAGAAAATTATGGGATGCACAATAAAACCCGAAGAAGTAAAAAGAGTGAAAGGACTTGGATTTTTAAATAACAAGGGTACAGATTTATTTAACGGCCGTATTATTACGGTAAACGGCAAAATTACTGCAGAACAGACCAAAGTCATTGCAGAAGCGGCTGAGAAGTTTGGGAACGGCGACGTAGAATTCACGACGCGCCTTACCGTAGAAGTGCGCGGAATTCATTTTGACAATATTGAGCCGTTTCGCGAATATATTGCGAAAGCCGGATTAGAAACGGGCGGCACTGGTTCTTTGGTACGTCCGGTTGTATCCTGTAAAGGCACAACCTGCCAGTATGGTTTATACGATACATTTGCATTGTCAGAGAAAATTCACGAACGTTTTTACAAAGGCTACCATACGGTTAAGCTGCCGCATAAATTTAAAATTGCAACAGGGGGCTGTCCGAATAATTGTGTAAAACCGGATTTGAATGATCTTGGCATTGTCGGTCAGCTGGTTCCAAATATGGATGAGGATATGTGCAACGGCTGTAAAAAGTGTCAGGTAGAAACTTCCTGTCCAATGGGAGCGGCAAAAGTAAAAGACGGTATTCTTGAAATCAATCAGGATATTTGCAACAACTGCGGACGCTGTATTGAAACTTGTCCGTTTGACGTGATTGAAGACGGCACATGCGGATACCGTATTTACATAGGCGGAAGATGGGGCAAAAAAGTGGCGCATGGAAAACCGCTGTCAAAGATTTTTATAACCGAAGAGGAGCTGCTTGATACTGTGGAAAAAGCAATCCTTTTCTTTCGGGAGCAGGGCAATACCGGAGAACGTTTTGCGGATACGATTGCGCGCATTGGATTTGAAGAGGTAGAAAAACAGCTTCTTGCAAACGATATATTAGAAAGAAAGCAGGAGATTTTAGATGCAAAACTGCATTTAGTCGGAGGGGCGACCTGCTGATTGGGTTTTCTGAAAATCAGTTTGCATTTGTAGCCGGAATTCAGCGGGGCATTGAATGTGAAGCTTGTCCGCACGACGATGCCGATTCTTGCATTTTACAGTGTATTCCTGTAAAATAAATCGAAAGGGAATGTCACATGCCGCGGCATGTACATTCCCTTTTTTAATCATAAAGTTAAAGGAGAAGTATACATGCAGTTTGGTTTTTTGGGAATCAATTATAAAAATGCGGCGCTTGATATTAGAGACGGGCTGTCTTTTACGAATGACAGAAAACTTAAGTTTTACCAGCAGGCAGAAGCGGCGGGTGTAACTCAGTGTATGGCGCTGTCTACCTGTAATAGAAGCGAGGTCTATTATCTCTATGAAGAAGAGTCCCAGCGCACGCAGATACATAGCATTTATCAGGCAATGTTTCCGGATATTGACGTAAGCGCCTATCTTCTTTACTTTACGGGAAAGGAAGCAGTTGCTTATCTGTTCCGCGTTGCCGCGGGTTTAGAGTCGCTTGTATTGGGGGAAGATCAGATATTAGGGCAGGTAAAAGAAGCCTTAGACGAATCGAGGACGATGGGATACAGCGGTAAAGAATTAAACCGGATTGTCAGAGATGCAGTTACTTGTGCAAAAAAAGTGAAGACAGAATATAAAATCAGTGAAAAACCGCTGTCTGTAAGCTATATTGGAATCAAAATGCTGGAAAATTTCTGCGGGATTTCTGGAAAGCGGATTTTAGTGATAGGAAGCGGAAAGACTGCGGCGCTGGCATTGCAGTATATTTATGAATATCCGAATATTTCCGTAATTTCATGCAGCAGGACATATGCCCATGCAAAGCGGCTGCGGGAAGCGTTTCAAGACCTGACGGTGATTCCGTACGAAAAACGGTATCGTATCATAAACGACTGCGACGTGGTTGTCAGCGCGACTTCTTCTCCGCATCTGGTTATCAGAAATCAGGAGTTTACGCCCCAAAAACCGATTGTATTCTTGGATTTGGCGGCTCCAAGAGATATTGATATTTTCTATGCCAAGGAACCGTTGGTTCATCTTATCAATTTGGACACGCTTTTGGCGGCTGCGCGGGAAAATCAAAATGAGAGAGAACGTCTGGTGAAAGAAAGCAGCAAGTTGATGGAAGAAAGACTGCAGGAGACGCTTCTTTGGCTGCACCAAAGCCATATGGACGCTACGATAGAGTCATTGCAGCAGCGTTGTAATGCAATTGTAGAAGATGGGTATGCGTATTTGAACCGGAAAATGGATCTTGGTAAAAGAGAACAGAAGTTATTAAAGAAAGTGCTCCATGCTTCATTGCAGCGTCTTTTGCGCGAACCGATTTTAGAATTAAAGCAGCTGGAAAGCGAGGAGGAACAGGAAGAATACAAACGGCTGGTACGCCAGCTTTTTCAAATATAAAAGGAGGCGGCAGATGTTATGACGTATAGGATAGGCACGAGAGGGTCATCTCTTGCACTGGCACAGGCAGATTGGGTATGTAAAAGGTTAAAAGCCGCGTATCCCAAAGAGGAATTTGAACTTAAGGTGATAAAGACGAAAGGAGATATTGTCTTAGACAAACCGCTGCATGAAATCGGGGACAAAGGTATTTTTGTAAAAGAGATTGAAGAAAAACTGCTTTGCGGTGAAATACAGATTGCAGTTCACAGCATGAAAGATATGCCGGCAAGACTGCCGGAAGGATTACAGTTTGCAAAAGCGTGGAAAAGAGAAGACCCGAGGGACGCATTGATTTTGCGTGAAAAGAAATCGCTGGACGAACTGCCTTATCATGCGGTGATTGGTACAGGCAGCAGACGGAGGGAAGTTCAGTTAAAGCGTCTTAGGCCGGATTTACGGATTCAAAATATACGGGGCAATGTAGAGACAAGGCTTCGGAAAATGGAAGAAGAAAAATTGGACGGCATTGTACTTGCTGCCGCAGGCCTTATCCGGCTGGGAATTGAGGATAAAATTACACAGTATTTGAGTACAGACGACATGATTCCGGCTCCGGCTCAGGGGATTTTAGCGTTAGAACTGCGTCAGGACGATAAAAAACTGCTTCGTATGCTAAACGCGTTAAGCGATGAAAAAGCAGAACGGGCGGCAAGGGCAGAGCGCGGATTTTTGTGGGAAATTGGCGGAAGCTGTCATGTTCCCGTGGGAGCAGTTTGTGAGTGCAGTAAGGATGGAGAATATCGTCTGACGGCAATGTTTGGAAATGAATCTGGTACAAAACGGGCGTTTGTGGAAGAATACGGCAGAGATGTCGATATTCTTGCAGAACAAGCAGCCTTAAAAATAAGGAAACAATTGTCTGGAACGGTTATTTTGGTCGGAGCAGGCCCTGGTGACGCAGGGCTTATTACAGTGAAAGGGCTTTTGGCAGTGCAAAAGGCAGACTGTATTGTTTACGACAGACTGGCTCCGCCCACACTTTTATTAGAAGCAAAGGACGGATGTGAATTAATCTATGTGGGAAAAGAAAAACATCATCATACCATGAAACAGGAAGACATCAACCGTCTGTTGGTACAAAAGAGCATGGAATATGAAACGGTCGTCCGGCTAAAAGGCGGAGACGTCTATGTGTTTGGGCGCGGCGCAGAAGAAGCATTGTTTCTAAAAAAACATGGGGTATCCGTTCAGGTAATACCAGGTATCAGCTCCTGTATCGCAGGCCCCGCATCTGCGGGAATTCCAATTACGCACCGGGGAAAAGCGTCTGGTTTTCATGTAGTGACGGCGCATGACAGACGCGATAAGCTGGCGGATATTGATTTTAACGCGATGGCGGCCGGGAAAGAAACGTGTGTGTTTTTGATGGGCTTAAGTAAGATTGGTGAGATTGCCGCCGGGCTGATGAAAGCGGGTATGCCAGAATATATGCCGGCGGCAGTGATTTCCCATGCGGCAATGCCGGATGAAAAGACGTGTGTCTCAGATTTAGCGCATATTGCCGAAAAAGTATTATATGAGGGACTTTCATCTCCGGCGTTAATTGTAGTAGGAGAGGTCGTTTCGCTGCGGGAGGAATTAAAGGTATTAGAGACGCGCCCATTGCAGGGAAAGCAGTATTTGATTCCAAAAATTGGGAAAGCGCCTACAAGACTTCGGCAGCTGTTAGAAAAACAGGGGGCGGCTGCAGAAGAAATCCAAGTCGGAGAAATTGTCAGTAAGCACAGACGTTTTTTTGCAGAAGAGTTAAAAAAAGCGGACTGGCTTATTTTTACCAGCCGAAACGGTGTGGAGGAATTTATAAAAAGTATGATAGAAAGCGGTTTGGACATACGCACAATTGCCGGATGTAAAATAGCCGCGATTGGCAAAAAAACAGAGGAGTCTTTAAAAAATCATGGTATTTTCGCAGATTTGATTCCAAAGGAATTTCATAGCGACGCCTTGGTGAAAGCATTAAAACCGCATATGACAGGGAAGGAAACCGTCTGGTATCTGAAAGCAGAAAATGCGGACAGCCATTTGAAAGAAGCGTTAAACGGAAAATGCCAGTTTATTGAAGCGGCAGTTTATGAAAATTGTGCAAAAGCGCCGGAGAATTTAAAAGGATATTCTTTTTTGGACTATGACGGAGTGCTGTTTACCTGCGCTTCTTCGGCAGAACGCTTTTTGGAATTGGCGGGGAATCATTTTGAATCATGTATTGCGTACAGTATCGGGCCGAAGACGACAAACTATTTAAAAGGGCATGGCATATCGTCTGTGATTGAGGCAGGGCAGTCTACGTATGAGGGCATCGTGGAATTGTTGTTAGAGAAAGTCAAGTAAAGATTTTGACTTTTCTATGGGAGAGGGTTACAATAAAAGAAGGAAAAGCAGGACGGCATTTTGAAAGGGGAAATGTAAAATGAAATTACGAAAATGTATTGTGTCTGGCGTTCTTGCAGCAGCTCTTCTTTGTGAAAGCGTATTGGGGGCGTCTCCATTTGGACTGCTGCAGGCATGGGCGCAGGAAGTTGAAAATGTGGCGTTACATAAGCCTGTTTTGGTATCGGAGGTAGATTCCCAGACTCCGGAATTGACAGGGGAAAAGGCAGTAGACGGTATCATTGGCACAGAAGACGGGGACACGAGCAGATGGTCCGGCGGTGTTTTAAAGGATAATATAGCGGGCAATGCACAACAGTGGATTAGTATTGATTTAAAAGCAGAACGGACAATGGTGCAGTCAGTTTCGGTTCATTTTTATAAACTGGTATGGAGCAAAGATTATAAAATTCAGACAAGGGCGAATACATCTGAGGAATGGGCGGACGTCTATCATGTTGACAGCAGCGACAGGGCGTCGAATACGCAAAATCCGACAGATGAGATTTCAAACGGCGAGGTAGGGGAATTAAAAAGATATGTAAGATTTTTGTTTGCAGCGGGTTCTTTGAATTCTGCAGCAGGAGGAGATTGTATTTCTATTCGTGAGATTGTAATCAACGGCACGCAGACAAATGTGATAGACGATGTTTCAACTGCCGGAGAAGCTTTGGCAAAACTGCCGGAGGAGCTTTCTGTCGGAGAAGATGAAAGCAGTCTTGCCATTCCAGATGTTTCAGAGGATTATACAATTGAAGTTTATGGAAGCGAAGTAGATAAACTGGTTGGGGATGACGGCGCAGTTGCGCCATACCGTCTAAATGACCGCAGTTTCAATGTGATTTTAAAAGCAACGAATAAATCGAATGCATCAGATACGGCAAAAAAGAATGTTACTGTTACCGTCCGTCAAAATACAAATCAGTATCCGTCGTTATTTCCAGAGACAGCAAGACCAAATCCTATGCCGGACGTACTTCCGACGATTCAGGAGTGGTATGGATATGAAGGCAGTTTTACATTGACAGAGGATACGAAAATAATTGTAAATGACAGTGCGGGTCTGGGGCTTAATTCTGTGGCGGAAGAAATGCAAAAAGATATAGAGGAGATCTGTAAAAAGACCCTCGCTATTGAAACGGGTACATCTGCAAGTGCAGGAAATATTTATCTAAAATCTTTAGAGGATGATACATATGGGACGGGAGAAGAAGGTTATTTTCTGGTGAATGGAGACGACGGTATTTCGATTTTTTCCAATACAAGGACAGGCGTGCTGTACGGTACTGTTACATTAGAGCAGATTCTTTATCAAGATGAGGAACATTCGGCAATTCCAAAAGGTATTATCCGCGATTATCCGTTGTACGGTATGCGGGGTATCATGTTTGACGTTGCGCGTATTACAACCAGAATGAGATTTTTGGAAGATTACACGAAAATATTAAAATGGTATAAGATGAATGATATGCAGCTGCACCTAAATGATACGCAGTGGTCAGAGCCAAACCGAAATTCGAATAATCCAGAGGTTTATGACAAAGTAGAGGCTTCTCATCGGTTGGAATCGGAACTGTTTCCGTCGTTAGCAAGGCAGGAATCTAAATTTGAGGTGACGGAGGGGCTTTGGAACAATAAATATAAGGGAGATTATGCCGGGCGTTATGACTATTATTATAGTACGCATACCGGTACGGGAGGAGAGCTTTACTATACCAAAGATGAGTACCAGGCGTTACAGTCGCTGGCAGAAGAACGCGGGATTAAGCTGGTTGCAGAGTTAGATACTCCTGGACATTCTACTCCTTACAATAAATATGTATACAACCATCAGGAAGAAGTAATCCATTCTCTGGCGGAGCATGGATATATTAACGCAGATGAATATCTAAATTCTGACGGTTCTGTGAAAAAGAATTTTTATACGCACAATCCAAATAATTTTGAAGTGTTTTCAATTGATGATGAAAACAGTAATCAAGAGGTGCGGCAAAATGCAGTTCATGCCAAAATTTTTATCAAAGCGCTGTTTGACGAATACCTTGGCGGCGTAGAGGGGATAGAACCGCTATTTACGACGGATACTATCCATGCCGGGGTGGACGAATATTTTGATCAAAGTGAATATAATAAACAGGCGTTCCGCCGTTATATGAATGAAATATATGGTTTCCTGGGAGAGACAGACGAAGGGTTTCAAAAAGAAGTCCGTATGTGGGGCGGATTAAAGCTGATGGGCGGCTCTGAGGGTGTAAACAGGGATATTGTTCTTTACATGTGGAACTGCAGGACAGAAGAAGATTTGAATGCAAGATTAAACGACGGTTTTCATATGATTAATATTCCGCAGTTATATCTATATACAACGCCCGGGCGTTACCATAAAGATATTCTCAGGGAAAATTATATTTATGATAACTGGGAGCCGGAATTATTTGACGGAGGCGGACGTGTAGAAAAAGGCGAGCCGCTATTAGACGGCGCAGCCGCTGCGCTTTGGGGCGATTCAAACCGTTCAGGCGTTACAGAAGCAGACTTAAATGAGCGTTACCTCCGGCTGGCTGCAATGGTAAGTGAAAAGACCTGGGGCGGGACGAAAGAAGACGATACATTTTTGGAATATGAACAGACGTTTGACCGTTTAAGGGAAGGACCCGGTACGCAGATTGCAAACCAGATTGAAAGTACGACAAATATTGTCATGGATTATGACTTTGAAAATTTGTCAGAAGATGGAAGCGTCATTTTTGACGCCAGTGGAAATGGTTATCATGGAACGGTAACAGGCGGTAAAGTTGTTACAATAGATAACCAGAAAATGTTAAAATTTGATGGGAAGACGAAAATCGAAACGCCGCTTACCTCTCTGACATATCCTTATACAATGAGTTTTGATCTTTATTTGGACGGTACAGAAAGCAATGATAAAAACTCGGCGCTCTTTAGCGGATATGACGGAAGGCTTTTGGTAAAAGGGAGGAATGATGAACTTGGCTTAAACCGTAATCATTTCACACAGTCGTTCGGATATGCGCCGCAGAGTGGAAGCAGGCACAGGATTACAATTGTGGGAACTTATCAAGTGACGAAATTATATGTAGACGGAGTCTTTACCAAAATTTTATACGCAGAAGGAAGAGATCCAGACCATGGAGGAAATCTTTCAAATGAGAACTGGACAGATAAGGACAACAATTTTACTTCGACATTTGTATTTCCTTTGAATGTGGTTGGAGAGAATTTTTCGGGTTGTCTGGGTAATATCAGGGCATATAATAAAGCATTGTCTGTTGAAGAATTTCGCTTCGAAGGATTGTCGGAGGATATTGAAACAGATGTTGCAAGAAACCGTTATTCTTATGCAGATTTAGGGAATTCGGCGTTTTGGGATGATACGATGCGCCTGTTTCCGGCGTGGAAAGCAACAGATGGAGACGCTCATGTAACAGGGACGGATAAGGTTTCTGTTTCCTATGAATCCAGATGGAATTCTTCGGACCGGGACGATGATTATTTGATGGTTGATTTGGGACGTATCAGGAACATTTCAAAGGTTGTAATAGACTGGGAAGCATCCAGATATGCGTCTGCTTATAAAATTATGGTATCGGAATATGGTAAAAGTTTTAAAGAAGTAAAATCTGTGACAGGCAATACCAGCGCTCTGACAAAAGATACTTTTTCAAAAACACAGGCGCGTTATGTCAAAATGCAGGGTGTTGCAAGAAAATCGGGCGCAAATGAGTATGGAATTTATGAAATAAAGGTTTGTCAAAATGTAGATAAGACGGCTCTAAATGAATCGTGCCAGGCAGCAGAAGAATTGCTAAGGACTTATGAGATTGGATGGGAATCAGACGACAGTAAACGGAGCATGTATGAGAGCGTTGTTTTGGCAAGGGCAGTCTACAATGATGTTTTGGCAGGACAGGAAGAAGTTGACGCTGCCAAGGCAGAATTAGACGCCAAAGTTTCGGACTGGGATTTAAGTGGAGATACCCCAAAGCCCATTGAAAAATTTACCGTGACCTTTGAAAGCAACGGCGGCACAGAAATTGCAAAACAGAAAGTAGAGTCCGGGAAAAAAGCAGAAAAACCCGAAAATCCAGAAAAAACGGGGTATATATTTAAAGGCTGGTATACAGACGACGAGTCGTTTGAACAGGAATATTCATTTGACGCGGTTGTTACAGAAAATATTACATTGTATGCAAAATGGGAAAAAAACGGCGGCGGTGAAGAACCGGAAGGACAGTATACGGTGACCTTTAACAGTAACGGCGGCACAGACGTAAAACTTCAGAGAGTAGAATCCGGAAAAAAAGCGGAAAAACCGGAAGATCCAACGAAAAAAGGTTTTGTATTTGGCGGCTGGTATACAGATCATGGAACTTTCAAAAATGAATATCTCTTTACAGAAGCAGTGACGTCAAATATAACGCTTTATGCAAAATGGCAGTCCCTGCCGTCAGAGGATAAAAAGACATATACCGTAATATTTTACAGTAATGGAAAGGTTTGGAGCAGACAATCAATCGTCAGTGGGAATAAAGCAGTTAAGCCGGCTGACCCAGTCAGGGCGGGTTATACGTTTGGCGGCTGGTATCAGAATGCAGCATGTACGTTAAAATATAACTTTACGGCAGTGAGCAAAAATATTTCCCTCTATGCAAAATGGATTTCTGTAAAGACAGTAAAAAAAGTAACGTCTGTTACATTTGAGTTGGGGAAATACCAAATTGCAAAAGGAAAGAAAATTGATTTAAAACAGGCAGTTACAGTTTCTCCCACAGACGCAGCGAACCGGAATTTGACATGGACGTCATCAAATCCGAAATATGCGGTTGTTTTAGACGGCGTTGTGACGACAAAAAAGGCCGGAGCCGGAAAGAAAGTGACAATTACAGCGGAAGCGGCGGACGGAAGCAAAATCAGCGCGTCGGTACAGATTCAGATTATGAAAAATGCGGTCAAGAAAATAACGCTGAAATCTGTAAAAACAGTAAAAGCTGGAAAACGAATTAAAATTAAGGCTGATATAAAAACAACCGGAAAGAAAAGCGTTAATAAAAAATTAAAATGGACGTCGTCAAATCCGGCGTTCGCAGTGGTAGACAGTAAAGGAAACGTGAAAGCATTAAAATCTGGGAAAGGTAAGTCAGTCAAGATTACCGCCGAGTCTACGGACGGTACAAAAAAGAAGAAAACCATAACGATTAAAATAAAATAAAAGAGACAGACATGTATCCGAAATGGGTGCATGTCTTTTTTTGAAAAAACATTTCACAATTTGAAAAAAAGTAGTATAATGTATATAACGTTTTCCAGTTATCTGGTCGATAAAGTAGATAAGACTATATATAGACATTTAGTAAGTATGGTAATGGATGTAAACCGGAATGAATTGGAATGGAAAAGGAGCGATAGGTATATGTACAAGGATGTTGCGAAGCGGATGTTAGCAATGATTCTGATGTGCTGTATGATAAGCAGTATGCCGAACCTTTCTCTGCTGGCGGCCCAGACGGACCAAGGGACAGCAGGGGAGGAACTTACAGAACAGCCGGAATCTATGGGTTTGGAAACGACAGAAGAAATGGATGAAAGTGCAGCAGAATCATATGGTTTGGAAGAGCCGGCGGCGCCTTTGGCTGACGGAGACAATCTTCTGGAAGAAAATGAAACGCCTTATTTTGTAGACGGTTCTGACCAGATAGAAAATGGAGGGCAGACCAGTATTGCAATGGGGTCTACAAAACAGCTGCAATGCGTAGGGGAAGACGGACAGGAGCTTACGGGCTTAAGCTGGGCAACCAGTAATTCAGCCGCGCTTACTGTGTCAAACGGACTGTTATCTGCCGTTACTACAACGGCAGTCAATGATTGGGTGACGATTACGGTATCTCAAGATGGTAAAGAGATAGCGTCTGTTCGCGTTGCAATTTGTAAATCATTAGAAAGTTCGGATATTACAGTACAAAATGCGACAACCGAGGCGGGTAAGACAAAACTTGAGCAAGTACAGCGGTATACTGGTTCCGGCGTAGAACCGGCTGTTACTTTGTTAGACGGCGCTACTCCGGTGAATGCATCCAATACCACTTTTAAAGTTACATATAACAATAATACGGAACTTACAAAGACGGGCGGCGCAGAAGCAGTCATAGAGGGAATGGGACAGCCGGGAGGATATACCGGGAGACGTACCGTTTATTTTGATATAAAATATCCTTTTAGTCTGATAGAGAGTAATCACGGTATACCGGAAAGCCTGCCAAGCCAGACGAGAAGCGCATTGACGGGAGAACTTCCGAGTGTGGACGGACTGACGATTACGGGTAAAGATGGAGTTGTGCTGACACAAATAACAAAAACGGCAGCGGATCAGAATGAGGATGGCTACTATGTAGAAGTCACGATACAGTCCACAAATGATAAGGCAGATATTAAGGTAGCATTTTCCGGATTTTATTATGGGGAGACGGTATACAACGATATTCCTCTGGTATCCGATATTTCAGAGTGTACAGTTACTGTGGAGCCTCCGGCGACGGGTACGACGTATGTTTATACCGGCGCAGAAATTAAGCCGGGTGTGACCGTAAAACATGGCGACAGGCCTTTGACAGAAGACGTTGAGTATACAGTTAGTTATGAGAATAATATAAATGTATCAGTTGCAGCTTCAGAAGAGTCAAAACCAGTGATTGTGATTAAGGGAAAAGGTCAGTATGGCGGTACAGTAAACAGGAAGTTTGATATTTCACAGGCGCAGGCGAATCAAATATTTGATGTAAAAAATATAAAGCCTGCTATTTACAATAAGAAAAAGGCGGAGACTGGAATACCTCCTTCTGAAATAGAAATCACAAATAAAAATACGGGCCAGCCGGCGTCCCAAGAGGATTATGAACTTATCTATACAAATGCAGATAAGGCTACCGGGTCTACAAGCGCTACGGTAACGGTAAAGGGAAAAGGAAATTGTACGGGTGAAATAAGTTCTCCATATACAATAAATTATGCAGATCTTACATTAGGAGCATACGCCGGCACTGAAAACGAGATAACTGTCACGATTGAAAATCAAGATAAGATTGTTTACCAGGGTCAGAACAAACAAGTCCGGCCAACTGTAAAAGTACAGCAGGGCAAAGGCGAATTGGCGGCTGATTTGGAAGAAGGCAAGGATTATACATTAGAGTACGGTACAAATACAAGCGCTGGAGTAAATGCTGGTTCTGTTAAAATTCTTAGTGTGTCAGGCGGAAATTACACAGGATCAAGAGAAGTAAATTTTGATATTAAACAGTTTAATATGGCGGATTTTGATGCACAGTATATCGACCAGACTTTTGGCGACCAGCTATATACAGGAAATCAGATTAAGCCGAATGAGAATGGGTTTGCTATTCTTACGGATGGAACAGATATTAGGCTGCAAAAAGACATAGATTATACAGTTGAATATGGAACGAATATTGATGTGGGAGACGGTATCATACGTTTTCAGGCAAAACCAAACAGCAATTGCGTCGGATTTAAGGAAATTACGTTTGTAATCTACAAACAAATGGATGAAGCTTCCGGCATTACAGTCGAAGTTTCGGATCAGCCATATACGGGTGCAGCGGTCAAACCGGAACCTGTTGTCAAGGATGATGGAAAAGTTATCAGCAAAGATGAGCAGTCGCCTCATTATACTGTGAGTTATTCTACGGAAAATCCAGTCGAAGTAGGTACATATTCGATTACAGTAAGCGGAGACGGCAAATATTACAGAGGCGATATATCAGCTGATTATCAGATTGTTCCTCGTGAAATGCAGGATTTGGAGGCGCAATTTAAAGACCCGGCGCCAAATTTTGAATATGATTATGATGGGAACCCGAAAAAACCGGAAGTGAAAATTCTGGCGAAGGACGGCAGCGGACTCGAACTGCCAAGAAATGATTTTGACGTTGTATGGCTGAATAGTGCAGGCGAAGAGGAAAACGGCGGCGCTGGAAGCTGTTCTATCAGAATCACTCCAAAGAGCGAAGCTGCAAAAAATTATAATTTTGGAACTGACGGCGCTCTTATCTTACAGTATACAATTTTGAAAAGGGAATTCGTACAGGATGACAGCAAATTTTCTGTCAGCCTGAAAACCCCGGCGAATACGATTATCTACAATGGCTCGGAATTAAAACCCGAGGTGACTGTAACGGACAAAACGCTTGGTTCCGGCAAAGCATTATCGGAAAATGATTTTATGGTATCATGGTCGGAGAATATTAATGCCGGAGAAAATACGGCTCTTATAACCGTTACTGGAATAGGGAATTACGAAGGGACTTTAACGAAGAACTTTACAATCTTACCAAAGGATTTAAGTACTGTCGGCGCGGGTAATATCAATATAGAATTAGCCGACGGCAAACAATATATTTTTACAGGAACGGGCATTGTTCCTGAAGTGACAGAGATTACTGTGGATGGAATACCTTTGACAACAGATGATTATGAGTTGACGTCGACTGCTGTCAATGTGGGAGAGAACAATGCTTTTACAATAAATGGTAAAAAGAACTATACTGGAAGTGTTGCGTCAAATGGAAGTCAGGTAAGCAGCCCGGCGTTGTTTAAAATTGAACAGAAGCCGATTACAGATACGGATGTGATTGTGGCTGAGATTCCAAATCAGGCGTTAAAGCCAAACGGAGGCGCTGTGACTCCTTCCTTAACAATTACTTACAATGGAATTAAATTGGAAAGTCCGAAAGATTTTACAGTAACATACAGCAACAATGACAAGATTGATAACGATGATCCGAATACGCCGGACTCCGAAAAACCGACGGCGCATATTACGGGAGCCGGAAATTTCTCTGGCGAAAGGGATGTTTTTTTCCATATACGTTCAAGTATTGAGGACGCTGTTATAGCAGGACTGGATAATAACTTGTCATACAGATATGCAGGGCCGGATGGTATCAGGCCAAAACCGACGTCAGTAAAATTGCCGGACGGCACATTGTTAGAGGAAAACAGGGATTATTATTTGGAATATGAGAACAATGTCGATGCATGGGGAGAGTCAAATCGGGACCCGAATTTACGGCCGACAGTCAGAATTATAGGAAAAGGGCAGTATGGCGGTGAAATTAAAAAGTATTTTAAGATTAATGTAGTGCAGGCGACAAAAATGGGCAGCTTTGACGGATATTCTCTGTCGCTGACTGGAAATTCAGGGACTGTTGCGTTTACGGGAAGTCCGGTGGCTCCTCCGTTTAATATCATATATCGGTTTGAGCATCCAATTACAAACAGTTCCATTTCCTATACGTTAGTAGAGGGTAAAGATTATACAATGAACACCGAGCAGGTAGATGCTGCTACGGGCATCAATCTTTACGTTGGATTTACGGGCAATTTTTTCCGTTCCGGTTCTTTGCTTTTAAAAACTTATACAATCAGCAAGAAGGATATAGCAAGATCGGGTGATGTTACAGCCGAAAGTGAAGAGAATTTTGATTTTCACGGTCAGCCTGTGGAGCCGGATGTAAAAGTGACGGATACGAAGCGTGAAGCGGGCGGAGCGTATAAGCCGGAAGGGGGCGGAACGTATAAGCTGGTAGAAGGTAAAGATTATAAGATAGCATATACGAACAATACCAGTCCGGGCACCGCTACTTATACGATTACAGGTCAGGGCAACTATACCGGGACGCTGCGCGGAACTTTCTATATTAAAGGAGATTTAAAAGGCGCGGAAGTTGAGTTTACAAAAACGACTGGCCCGGGAGAAAATGAATATCTTTTTACTGGGAGCAGAATTACACCGACGTTTAATGTAAAAATTGCATCTGGTAATGATTATAAAATTTTAAATTCAAGAACAGATTATGACGTTCAGATGCCCGAAGATGCAATTGGATTTGGAGAATATACAATTCGGATTATAGGAAAAGGGGCATATGTAGGGGCGCAGCTGACAGCGACGTTTAAAATTGTAAAAAGGGATTTAAACGACGGCGTCAGAATAGAAGTTCCGGGCAGCGTGGTTTTTGCCGGAGAAGGAATTAATGTCTGGCCGCAGGTAACGATGACGCTTGGCTCTTATAAATTGACCGAAGGGACAGATTATACATTAGAACATGAAGATCAGTGCTGGCAGTCGTCAAGCGCAGCAAAAAAGAATTATAAATTGACTCTTCATGCAAAAGCGGATAGTAACTTTACAGGAAGCGTTGAGAAAACTTATACGATTGGCGACAATTTAGAGGTAAGTATCCAATTTATAGACGATGATGGCAATGTAATTACCGGAAAAGTCAGCCGTACCTATACGGGTGAGTCTATTCAGCCGAAAATAAGAGTCACGGATGATAAACAGCCTGGAAAAGTTCTGGTAGAAGGAACAGATTACGGTATTACATATGCAGATGACTGCGTGAATGTCGGAGCAAAATCAATTATTATTTATGGTCTTGCAGATTATACCAAAGAAGATTATGAGACAACGTATTGTGGAAGTAAGACATTTAATAATGCTTATACGATTACTCCCAAAAATCTGGGCGACAATGATATTACAATTGAAGATATTTTGGATCAGCCATATTCTGCGCAGCAGATTAAACCTGAGCCAGGTGTGACATGGGGAGAAAAAGTGCTGCAGGCAGGCAATGAATTCCGTTTTACTTATGGAACAAACCGAGATGCAGGCGACGCTGCCGGTACGGTTACAATAACAGGGAATGGGAATTTTGCAGGCTCAAAGAGTAAAACATTTAATATTACAAAGAAAAACTTAACAGATTTAGATGTACGTATTGATCCAATACCAAACCAGCTTTATATTGGAGGGCAGGATATTAAGCCTGTTCCAACCATTAAATGGGGACCAGATCCTTCAAAACCGATTACATTAAGCCCGGCAGATTATGTAGTGACCTACAAACAGGGCGAGGATGAAAAGAGCCAGGATGTAGGTATGGTAGAAATGACAATATCCGGAGCAGAAAAGAATTATACCGGAACAATCACTACGACGTTTGAAATCGTAAAGGTTCCGTTGGCAGACGTAAAAGCCGAGCTTCTTGATACGGATTCAAAAGACAGTTACGGCTATACCGGATACCAGATTACGCCGAGTGTCAAATTGAGCTATACCAGCCCGAACAGCAAGGGTGAAATCGTTATGACGCCGGAATTGTGGGGATATGAGATTTCATATGGACAGAATCAATATGTCGGCACGAATGGGTCGATTACAATTACGGCAAAGCCGGATGGAAATTGTACGGGCAGCAAAGCAATTTCGTTTAAGATTGAGAGGCGTAAACTGACGGATGAAACGACAATCCGTTTAGAGCCGAATGAAATTCCGCCGCAGGTGCTTGATCCGACAAATGAAGTGACTGGTATTGAGCCGGAAGTCAAAGTGATTTTTTATCCGGGAGCAGGCAGGGATCCTTATCAGTTAGTTCCAGGTACAGACTGCCGGATTGAATATTCGAATAATAAAAAAGTAACGACAGATGCGAAAATTACAATAACCGGAATGGGAAATTTTGACGGTACATTAACGCGGACGTTTCGGATTACACAGGATTTGACGAGGTATATCACATCAGCAGAAATTGATACGACAAAGCCGTTGATTTATAACGGACAGGTACAGCATCCAGTGTTAAATCTTACCTTTTATACAGGAGTAAATCTAAGAGAAGGCACAGATTATGAACTGGTATACCAAAGAGATGGAGTAGAGGGTGTTGAGTGTAAAGAATCCGGTGAGTATACAGTAATGATTCGTGGTATAGGTACATACAGCGGTGAATTAGGGCCGTATTCGTTCCAAATTGAAAAGCGTGCGCTGACGCCGGAGATGTTTCATGCTGAGGATCAGGGATATACTGGAGGCCCGATTACGCCAATTGTTTCAGGAGAAGATTTAGAACGTGCATTAGAAGAAGGCGTTGATTATGTGATAGGCGAGGTCGTAAACAATATTAATGTCGGCGAGGTAACTGTTCCTATCCAGGCGGTAGAAACCTCTAATTATAAAGGAAGTATTGAAATTACATTCCAAATTAAGCCAACGAATCTTTTAGATAATGACTATATTGATATAACCGGATTAGAAGTAATGGGAGAACTTGGAGAACTCGAAGACTTGAAATTAGAGTATACGGGAAATCCATTAAAGCCGGAGATTACGATAACGGATACCAGAAGGGACGCCGAGGGCAATTTTATCGTTACAAGAGAAGCAGAAGCTCCGGAAGAACCGGGAGATTCGGAAGAACCTGGGGAATTGGAAGACCATTATAGATTAGTTGAAGACAAAGATTATATATTACAGTGGTCGGCAAACCAGTATCCAGGCCGGGCTGAGGTAACAATTGTCGGTATTGGAAACTATGAAGGTACGATTGTAGATAACTTTACTATTTTTGTGGATTTGAAGGATGTTACGATTGAACCGATTCCGGTACAGCATTATACAGAAGAAGGATTGCCAGAGCCGGAACTTACAGTTACATTAGGTGAGATAACGCTTATATTAAATCAAGATTATAAAGTTAAATATGAATATAATAAAGACCATCTAGACCGCGGGGAAGCAACCGCAAAGATTTCTTCAGTAGATGGACAGGAATATTATATTGGAAGCAACAGCGCAACATTTATGATTTTAAGGAGCCTTGCAGAAGCTGAAATTATACTGCCGCATAATCTGTTTGACGAAGAACTGATGGGTCAGGAAATTTTGTATACCTATACGGGCAGCCCGGTTCAGCCGAAAGCAGTAGTTCGATTTAATGATGAAGATTTGGATCCTGAGGAAGATTATGAAATTTCCTATACAAATAATATCAATGTTGGAACTGCAAATGTGATTGTCACAGGAAAAGGCACATTTGAAGGAAGCAGCAGTACGACGTTTGATATTTCAAGCAGAAATGTAACGCGGTGCAGTTTCAGCGCAGTATCAGACGTTATGTATGATGGATCGCAGACGAGCCAGAATCTTGTCGTATCTGATGGAGAAAAGACTTTAGAGGCAGGAAAGGATTACAGGTTGGAGTATATTAACAATGTAAATCCGGGAATTGCTACGATTAAAGTAACTGGTATTGGAAATTACAGTGGTGTGAAAACGATTCATTACCTGATTCTTTTAAATAGTATGGCGCAAATCAGCGCCCAGGGTGCGGCTGACTCAGTTAGTCTTACATGGACCCCGGTATTTGGGGCAGAAGGTTATGAGATTTATAATGAAAACAATATCCTGATAGCTAAGACTGCAGAATTGTCTTATACGCATACAGATTTAGATGCGATAACGACTTATCAATATAAAATAAGGCCGTATATGTCATCGGATGGAGCCACATATTACGGTGGATTTTCAAATCTGGTGCAGGCACAGACTTCGATTAAAAAGCCGGTAATTACTTTAAAGGCAAAGAAGAAAGCAGCGGTCGTATCCTGGAAGAAGATAAAAGGCGTCAGCGGCTATGAGATTTACAGGAGTACAAAAAAGAAAAAAGGATATAAAAAGATTAAGACGGCGAAAAAGGCTGCGATTGTAAAATATACAAATAAAAAGCTGACGAAAAAGAAGAAGTATTATTATAAAATAAGAGCTTATAAAATAGTAGATGGCAAGAAAGTTTACAGCAGTTATTCTTCTCCAAAATCAGTAAAAGCAAAATAAAGGATGAACCCCATGGAGGAAGTTTACAGAATTGGCAAACATGAATTTGCAACTCGTGAAGAATGGGAAGGCGCCAAGAGAGATTTAGAAATGATTGAGGCTATCTTAAATCGGTTAGATCTGGACCGTTCGGAGGATGTCTGGACGGTTTATGATCTAATCCATGATGGAAAGATAGAATTTGAAAGTCAAATAGGCACAACATTCTTTTGTGATATTTCCGACCGCGCCGCACAAAGCTACAAGCATAAATTAAAGCCAGGCAGACGGGAATGGGCAAAGGAATGGAATGAACAGCGAAAATTGTTGGGGCAGGATAATCCAGCGGTGTCCAGGACATTTCAACAAATTCAGCAGATAACAGAGACAAAGCAGTCTCGGATGTTCAAATTTTTGGGGCTTTCCTGTGCTGCTCTTGCAGCAATTTGTATTATGTTTTACAGTCATTCGGTATATCTGGAGAATCAGGCGGCAAAGAAATTAGAAGAAATAAAAAAGCAAAAAAATGTATATAAGGAAGTCGATTGGTATGCGGACAGAATACGGATGGAACAAGCCGCTCAAACAAGCGAAACGCCTTTGGCAGAAGCGGCTGCACCGGTAGTTCTTCCCGAATATGCCGCTATGTATGAACAATATCCCGATTTGGTGGGCTGGATTCGGATTCCCGATACAAAAGTGGATTTGCCGGTTATGAAAGGAACAGATAACGATTATTATTTACATAGAAATATTGATGGGGCAGAAGACATTAATGGAACGCTTTTTTTGGACTGCCGGGCAGATATACAAAAACCGAGTACGAATTTAATTATTTATGGCCATAACATGAAAAGCGGCGAAATGTTTGGCGGTTTGAAACAATATTTAGATGAACCCTATCTATTGGAACACAGTACGATACAGTTTGATACGATATATGAGAAACACACATATCAGATTATTGCCGTATGTCTCACTGACGTAGGGGCACAGACGGATGACAGTTATCGGTATTACAACTTTATTGAGGCAGCAAACGAGGAAGAATTTTCTGCTTTTATGGAAAATATCCGAAGTTGTTCTGTATATGACAGTTCGCAGGGTGTAACACTTAGTGACAATTTATTGACACTATCGACCTGTAACAGCTACGTAGAAGATGGAAGACTGTTTCTCGTAGCAAAAAAAATACAATAGCAAGGAAGCTATGGAGTTAGGAGCGTGAGTAAAATGAAAAAAGATTTGGCAGTGCGTATAGGAGCAATTTTGACTGTTCTGATGGTAGCGTTTTTATCCATTTTGCCGGATCTCGTCAACGCAGAAGGTGACGGTTCGGATTCATCAACAGAAATTGTAGCGCAAGCGCCTGTGGGGGATGTTTTAGGGGCGGAAGAAGTCGTAGAGCCGGAAGCCCCGGAGGTTACGGATCCAGAAATACCGGAGACGCCAAGTACACAGCAGCCGGAAGAACCGGGTACACCAGGTACAGAACAGCCGGTAGCGCCAGAAGGGCCGGGTACACCGGATACAGAACAGCCGGTAATACCAGAAGAGCCAGGTACACCGGGGACAGAACAGCCGATAGTACCAGAAGAACCGGGTACGCCGGATACAGAGTTGCCAGAAGAGCCAGGTACAGAGCTGCCGACAGAGCCGGATACGCCAGGCACGCAGCCGCCAACAGTACCAGAGACACCAGAGGATCCCTCAGATCCAGGTACGCAGCCGCCGGCAGACGTACAAAATCCAGCGACACAAGAACCGCCGGCAGAAACAGCGCCGCCGGCAGAACCCCCAGTTTATACGGTAAATCCAGCTGCGGGAGAAGCGCTTGAGACATTTATCAATGATATGGAAAAAGATCATCCGAAAGATTTGGCTACAAGAACAGTCATTCCTCTTGAGATTTTAGATGAGATGTATTCTGTTAATACAGAAAGAGACGATTTTACCATTGAGGGTACGACTGTTACTGGATATAAAGGAGCCGGAGGTTATATTGCAATTCCAAATGATATTACAGCAATTGGAGACAATGCGTTTTACAATAATACGAATATTACAGGCATATTATTCCCAGAGAATTTAAGGTCGATTGGCAGTTCTGCATTTAATGGCTGCAGTAATCTGGAATTTGTGGATATTCCAGCCAGCGTAACGGCAGTTGGGCCGTCTGCATTTGCAAATTGTACAGCGCTTGCAAGTATAGGGATTGGAGCATCGACAGGAGCAGTTTCACAAGGTGAATTTTATAATTGTAAAAGCTTGACAAGTGTTTCTGTTCCAGAAGGCATTACCTCGATTTCATCGGGAGCATTTGCTGAATGTTCGAATTTGAGCAGCATCTCACTTCCGTCTTCGCTTTCTAGTTTAGACACGGGAGCATTTTCCGGTGATGTCAATTTGGCTTCTATTTCAGCAGCCGGTGGAAGCTATTCTTCTTATGACGGATGTGTTTATTCTGGAGATGGAAAACAATTGCTCCTTTGCCCACAGGGAAAGACAGGGATTGCTTTTTCACCACAGACGGTTTCCATTACATCAGGAGCATTTTCTGGTTGTTCCTATTTGTTATCTGTGACAATTCCAGCAAGCGTGACTTCTATTGCAGCAGATACATTTAGCGGAAGCGCAGTTCAATCTGTTACGATTCCAGCAAGTGTGACTTCCATTGGTTCACAGTCCGGATGGCAGCCAAGCGTGGTTTATGGATACCGCGGCACTGCAGCCGAGACATGGGCAAATGAACATCATTATGTATTTGAAAGTATAGACGGTACACCTGCTGTAAATAATGGTTCTGCGGCAGAGCCGCCGGAATCTATTGAAGATGAAGATCCAACAAAAACAGGTGACGATGGGAATAATAAAAATGAAAAATCATCGAAATCTGGTACCAGCACATCCACTGTTTATAGTTCTTCACCTGCTGGAGGAACAGGAACTTCTGCTGTAATTTCACAAAATAAGAATGGGAGAGTGAATTCCACACCAAAAACGGGGGTAGAAGATTATAGTATGTATTTCTTGTTTGGAGCAATTTTCTTAATTGGCATTGCAATATTTGCATATAGCAGAAAGATCGGCATTGATTCAAAAAATAAATAATTGAACAGATGAAGTGGGGTGTTGTAAAATAATTTAGCTACATAATTTTGCAATACCCCACTTTTGCTTAATTTAGAAAATTAAATTATTATCAAGAAATTTGGAGGTATTTTTATGAGGGTAAGAATTTGGCAACAAAGATGGAAAAGTAAAATATCGTGCCTTGTAACCATGGCGCTTATTTTACAGTTATTTTTGCCTGTGTCATTGACTGTTTGGGCAAAAGAAAGTAAAGAGGGGACAGAGGTAACCGTTATTCATGCAGAAGAGTATGGAGTAGATCCGAATGGTTTAAAAGACAGTACGCAGGCAATCCAGAGGGCGTTTGAGGCTGCCAAAGAAGCCAAGGAAGCAGGCGCCGCAGAAGTAGTAGTAGATTTTCCAAAAGGAGAATACCATATTTATAAAGATTATGCAGAAAAAAGGGAGTATCATACTTCGAATACAAATAGTATTGAAAGTCCTGAAAAGACGATTGGGCTTTTAATTGAAGATCAGCACGATTTTACACTGCGGGGCAATGGTTCTTTATTTTTAATGCATGGGAATATGATGGCGCTTGCAGTTGTAAATTCCAGTAATGTTACGTTAGAGGACTTTTCATGGGATTTTGCAGTTCCAACCGTTTCAGAGATGACAATTGCAGCTATGGGAGAAGAAAATGGGAAACCATATACGGATTTTTACATTCCAAAGTGCTTCCCTTATGAAATACAGGGTACGACAATCCAATGGCACAGTGAACCAAGTCCGTATACGGGTGAATATTATTGGACTGAAGAAGGAATTCACAGGGCGTATTCGGTTGTGGTATATCATCCGGATGATGAAATGACAAGAGCCTATTTTACATCAGATACGCCTTTTAATGGAGTATCAAATATTCGTGCGCTGGATGGAACAGATGGGACGATGGTTCGGGTTACCTATAACAGCGCACGTCCGCAAATGCAGAAAAAGGGAATGATTTTAGAGCTTGCCAGCAGCACATACAGAGAAACGGCGGGAGCTTTTACATGGGAAAGTGAAAACGTTACTGCAAGAAACGTCAACGTTCATTTTATGCATGGTTTTGGCTGGTTGGTACAAATGAGCAGGGATGTCTATTATTACAATTGCAATTTGATGCCTAGAGAAAATTCAGGGCATATTACTGTAAGTTATGCGGATGGTATTCACGCGTCTGGAGCCGCGGGAGATTTGGTAATTGAAAACTGTAATTTTTCCAATACACACGACGATCCGATTAACTTACATGGGACATTTACCAGAGTGGAGGAAAGAAAGGATGCGCATACTCTTAAATTAAAATATATCCATACGCAGCAGGGCGGATTTCCACAGTACCATGCAGGGGATAAAGTAGCGTTTTTTACAAGGGATACCTTAGAATCAACAGACAGTGAGACGCTTTATACCGTAGAAGAAGTGATTTCAAATCCTGGAGAGTCTGGTAACGATCTGCGTACCATGGAGATTCGCTTTACGGAGGAACTGCCGGAGAATCTGAGTGATAAGATAGGAAATGAGCCAAAATATGTGGCAGAAAATGTTACGTTTGCGCCGTCAGTTGAAATTCGGGGCTGTACTTTTAAAAATGTTCCAACCCGAGGAATTCTTTGTACAACCAGGAATCCTGTTGTGATTGAAGACAACACATTTTTAAATATGTCGATGGCTACGATATTTTTGTCAAATGATTCCAACGAGTGGTATGAATCCGGGCCTATTAGGGATATGACAATCCGTAATAATACGTTTTATGTAAAGACAATCGGAAGGACGTCTTGGGAATATGCGCCGGCCGTTTATGTCCATCCAGTGACAAAAGGCGGAGGACTGCCATCCGAGGACAATCCAATCCATAAAAATATTTTGATTGAAGGCAATACGTTCCATATGGATGTGGATACTGTTGTGAAGGCGGAGAGCGTGGAAAACTTAACCATCCGCAATAATACGATTGTCAGGACGAATCCCGATATTTCACTGGAAATTTCTGCATCCAATACACAATTAGGAATTGGAGAAACAGGAAGTTTGCAGACAGAAGCGGATGGAGACGTAAATAACGGCGCTACGGATAATGTTTATGAGTTTACAAAATGTAAAAATGTTGTTTTGGAAGGCAATACATACGATGACGGTTTGAAACGTTATGCAGTTTTAAGTGGAATGCAGGAAGGGAATTTGACAAATCGTGATTCTGATATAGCGGTTGTTTCTGACCGCGGGCAGGAGGCGTCGGCGCCAGTAGGAAAGATTTGTTATGCAAGTACGGATCCTGGGATTGTCTATGTGGATCATTCTGGACGCTATACTGCAGTGAAAGAAGGAACCGCAGAGATTTTGGCTTACTATGAATGGAATGATACAATTGTGCGGTCAAATAGGATAACAGTGACAGTTTTAGCCAGTCAGGCATCGCAGGAAGATGTGGAAATTTCCGGAGATGATAATATTATTTTAAATAGTGTGGGCGCTACCCATACATTTACTGTCGCTGGTTCGCAAAGCGAGGCGGTTGACTGGTCTGTAAAAGATTTTTTGACCGGAGAGGAAACAGATGCAGCGCAGATAGATGAGAACGGCACATTGACCGCAAACAGAAACGGAGTGGTCTGGGTAAAAGCTTCCGTGGGAGAAAAATCGGATAAAAAAGCAGTGATACTTGCCATTCCCAAAGTGGTAGGAAGGAATCCGTTATTAACGGTTACAAGGGAAAATGCCCCAAAGTACCAGTTGGAAAAAAATCAGGTGACGGTTGATATGGAACGGGGAGATTTGTATGAAGGAACAAACACTGTGAAAAACCTGTTCTTGTATAAAATTCCCCAAAATGCGGATAAGGATAATTTGCGAATGGCGCTTACAATAGACAGGCTTCCGGTGAAAGAATCAGGACAGTGGGATACAGCGTCTTTCATTCTTTACAAAGATGATGATAATTACGTGACAGTAGGGAAGAAATCGCATATGAACGGTATTGCTGTGGTGAAAGAAACAAATGCCCATGCCACAGAGACGGGAGAGAGTAACGAAGCGAATAATCAAGTTACAAAAGCAACCTTCGGTTTTTGCAAAAAGGGAAGCAGTATTTCGGTTGACTATAAATTAGATGGGACGGCAGAATGGACGCATCTTACAGATATATCCGATATGAATTTCGGGCAGGATTTTCAAGTAGGATTTGCCGGTTGGGTGACAAATATTAGAGAAAAAGATTTGGTGTTTTCAGAGCTTCATATAGGTTCCGGCGACATTTCCTATGATGAGTTATGCGCTCAAAAAGCAATTCCTTTCTGCCAATTTGATAATCAGCTCCCGACTGCAGAGAATGTGTCATTGGATAAAACTTCTTATCAGGTGGGAGAAAATGTAAATGTAACATTTGATTTTCAAGATGATGATGGAGACGCGCAGGGTACATCTTTATATCGATTTACTTGTGTGGACGAAAACTTAGAAATTTGGGAAACAATAAGCGAATCACCATCTGCTGCAGTCATGGGTGTCGGTACTTTGACATGTACGGTTTATCCTGTGGACGAAATGGGCTGTGTAGGGGAACCTGTATGCAGTCAGACAGCAGCGGTAAGCGCTTCGGAAAATGGAGATGCAATTACGGAATTAACGTTTAATGGCAATGTTTTGTATCAGTTGGGACAGACACAGAAAGAATTTGACGTATATTTTCCGGCGGAACTTACGAAAGCAGTGATAGGATACCAGACGATTGCCGGCGAAGTAACAATAAATGGCGATTCTGTATTAAGCCCTGCTGTTGTAAACATAGAAAACCAGGAGGAAATTCGTATAGCATGTGGCGAAGAGATATTCCTTATCCACCCACATGCAGTAGAGGATAATTATGCTAAACTGGAAGGAATTTCCATAGAGAGTTTATCTTTTGAACCGGATTTGCTGTCAGAAGACAGTTGGTTTTTAAACGCAGACGGCAGCATGCCGGAAGTAGAATTAGAGATAATGTCAGACGAGCGGCTTGGAAAAGTTGAGCTTTTAGGTGGATTTGGGCGTAAGGAAATAGCGCTGACAGGAAGTGGAGACGTCTTAACGGCAAGACTTCGTCTGGTAAATGGTATCAATTCCTATTATATACGGGCAGTGGCAAAAGATGGAATTACAGTAAAACAGTATATGGTACATATCAATCATGCTGCTTCTACCGATGCGAAACTGGCAGGTATTAAGGTGGATCATGTTTCTCTGGAGGATTTCAACCATGAGGGGAATCGTATGATAAAAACCTTAGATGAAGGAAGCGTTACAGCGCAGATAGAGGTGGAGAAAGGAAATGCGGCAGATGTCTGTATCTTGTCAGGCGACAGGGTTATACAAGGAACGAATATAGAAATTGACGATTTAATACCTGGGGGTAATGAGATTCGTATCATTTCAAAGGCATCTGACGGGACGCGTCTGGAGTATACAGTTCTGTTAATTGTTCCTGATGTTTCTAATGCAGAGCTTTTAGATTTGTCTATCAATGGCAAGAGTGTTTTTGGCGCTATGAAGGATGGGGCAGTTTCATGGGTTCCAAGCGAAGAGCAGTTGACGGTTGAGGCTGTTGCAGAAGATAGCCGGGCAATTGTAAATTTACAGACGAATACACAACGTAAGACGCAGCAGGGCAGCGTTGAGAAAGAGATTAATTTATATGAGGGAAGTTTGGATATATTCGTTCAGGTGACGTCGTTTGATGGAAAAGAAACGAAAAACTATCGTATGATTTGTGAGAAAGAAGTTTATTTGTCAGACTTAGGATATGAGCCGGATTCGACTGTTGGATATGGTTCTATCATGCGGGATAAAGCTTCGTCAGGAAAATCAATCCGTCTTACCGGAGCGGATGGGAATCCTGTTGTTTATGAAAAAGGAATTGGCACACATGCAAATTCTGAAATAACTTATGATATAAGCGCTTTCGATTCCAAAGTTCTTCATGGCGCGGTAGGAGTAGATTATGAAAAACATGGCAGCGAACATGCTGCACTGGAATTTTCTGTATTAGCAGAGGATGGAACAGCGCTGTTTTCAAGCGGCGTAATGAATGGTTCAACGCCGCAAAAAGAAATTTTACTGGATCTTACAGACGTTGACGTTGTTACATTAAAAGTAATTCAACAAAGTAATAATTGGGATGCCCATGCGGACTGGGCAAAGATGAAGCTGTCATTATCATTTGCAGATAAACCGCAGCAATCGGCAGACGTATCGGATTTAGCAGGGTCGCTTATTCAGGCAAATGGAATTGATTTTACGATTTGTACATCCCAACAAGTTCAGGCTGTTTTACAGGCGGTTTCAGAGGCGGAAGCATTATGGGAGAGTGCGAAAAGAGGAGAGGCGGTTTCACAGGATGAGATTGGCGCCGCTAATGAACGGCTGAAAACAGAATTGGAAAATGCAGGCGTTATCGTATCGGAGTCTATTAATTTGAAAGATTGTACAATAACATTAAATCCCGAATCCTGTATTTATAACGGCAAGCCACAGTGTCCCGAAGTAACCGTGGAATACGAGGGTGAGACGGTTCCAAAAGCAAAATACAGGACAGAGTATTCCAACAATATAGAACCAGGAACGGCAACGGTAACAATAACAGCAGTCGGAAGCGGATATAAAGGAACAGTAACGAAAGAATTCGAAATTGAGGCAGAACAGGTATCGGAGTCTGTTGATTTAAAAGATTGTACGATAACATTAAATCCCGAAACCTGTATTTATAATGGCAAGCCACAGTGTCCCGAAGTAACTGTGGAATACGAGGGTGAGGTGGTATCGGAATCAGAATATGAGACAGAGTACGCCAATAATATAGAACCAGGAACGGCAATAGTGACAATAACAGCAGTCGGAAGCGGATATAAAGGAACGGTAACGAAAGAATTTGAAATTGAGGAAGAACAGGTATCGGAGTCTGTTGATTTAAAAGATTGTACAATAACATTAAATCCCAAATCCTGTATTTATAACGGCAGGCCTCAGTGTCCCGAAGTAACCGTGGAATATGAGGGTGAGACGGTACCGGAATCAAAATATGAGACAGAGTACGCCAATAATATAGAACCAGGAACGGCAACAGTGACAATAACAGCAGTCGGAAGCGGATATAAAGGAACGGTAACGAAAGAGTTTGAAATTGAGACAGAACAGGTATCGGAGTCTGTTGATTTA
This sequence comes from uncultured Lachnospiraceae bacterium, assembly GCA_910586355.1. Taxonomy (GTDB): domain Bacteria; phylum Bacillota; class Clostridia; order Lachnospirales; family Lachnospiraceae; genus Roseburia_B. The sequence continues at coordinate 22,051 of CAJUHJ010000015.1, read as the reverse complement.
AAAGATTGTACGATAACATTAAATCCCGAAACCTGTATTTATAATGGCAAGCCACAGTGTCCCGAAGTAACTGTGGAATACGAGGGTGAGGTGGTACCGGAATCAGAATATGAGACAGAGTACGCCAATAATACAGAACCAGGGACGGCAACGGTAACAATAACAGCGGTCGGAAGCGGATATAAAGGAACAGTGACGAAAGAATTCGAGATAAAAAAAGAACAGGAATCTGTAAAAATCAATTTAAAAGACTGTATAGTGACATTAAATCCCAAATCCCTTGTTTATAATGGAAAGCCGCAGCAGCCAACTGTTACAGTAACGTATCGGGGGAAAATAGTGCCTCAGACAGAATACAATGTGGCTTATCAGAATAATACGAATGCGGGCAAAGAGGCAAAGGCGGTAATTACTGCGAAAAATGGAAATTATACTGGAAGCAGGATTGTACAGTTTTCTATTGGAAAAAAATCTCTGACGGCTTCTATGGTGAAAATGAAAAGTGAATTCACATGGGAGAACGGCAGGCAGATTACTCCGGTAATAAGTTTGATGGATGGAAATAAAACGCTGAAAAAAGGAACGGATTATATTGTCGTTTATCCCAAAGAAAGCGCGGATATTGGAAATTATACTGTATCAATTACTGGAAAAGGCAATTATACAGCAGTTGTTTCTAAGGGCTTTCGCGTTTTTATACCTCTGGGAACGACTTATACGATTAAACGTTTGAAATACAAGGTTACAGGCACGTCGACGGTTATGCTGACAGGTACGTCTAATAAAAAGATTTCTTCTCTAAAGGTAAAAAATATAGTTACGATTGGCGGAACAGAATTTCGGATTACGGCTGTTGGAAACAAAGCGTTCAAAGGCTGTAAGAAGCTGAAAAATGTTTCACTGGGAGCGAATATAGAAAAAATCGGAAAAAATGCGTTTCAAAACTGCCGAAAACTGTCTAATATACAGTTAAAGGGAAAGAAAGTCAAAACAATAGGAAAGAAAGCTATCGCTGGTATTAACAAAAAAGCGGTAATTAAGATTCCGAAGAGTAAAAAGAAAGCATATAAAAGACTGTTAAAGAGTTCAGTCGGTTATAAAAAGACAATGAAAATAAAAACTGTGAAATAGGTTAAAAAATCCGGAAGGCACTCAAATAAAAAGAGCCCTTCCGGATTTTTGCATGTAGGAAAGTTTAGGAATTATCTTCTGCAAGGTTTTCCCATATTTCATAGAGTTTCTCAAGCTCGGAGGATAATTCCGTCATTTCTTTGTGTATTTCGTTTAATTTTGAAGAATTGGTAGCATTTTCTGGTAAATTTAATGCTTCTTCGAGTTCTTTTATCTTAGTTTCCGTTTCACCAATTTCCTCTTCCGTTCTTTTTAGTTTTGCCGCCTTTTTTCGAATATTTGCCTGCTCTTCTTTTTTTTGTTTCCAGTTTAATTTGGCAGTTTCATTTTTGGGGGAAGAATTTTCTGTACTATCAGCAGTTTTCATATGCTGCATTAAAACATCATGCTTTTCAAGATAGTAGTCATAATTTCCGATATAATTGACGAGTGTTTTTTTCGTTAAATCTAAAATCCTGGTTGCTGTTTTGTTGATAAAATAGCGGTCATGGGATACAAACAGGACTGTTCCGCTGTATTGGTTTAGTGCAGATTCTAAGATTTCTTTGGAGGTGATGTCTAAGTGGTTTGTCGGTTCGTCTAATATCAGAAAATTTGATTTAGAGAGCATTAATTTGGCAAGGGATAATCTGCCTTTTTCACCGCCGCTGATGTCTTTAATCCGTTTGAATACGTCGTCGTCTGTAAAAAGGAATGAAGCCAAAAGAGTACGTATCTGCGTATTGGTTAAGGCCGGATTGGCGTTTGAGATTTCTTCAAATAATGTGTTGTCTTCACCAAGCAGATGGTGTTCCTGATCGTAGTAACCAATATTTACGTTTACACCCAACGTGATTTGGCCGAAGTCAAATGGAAGCAGTTCATTGATGATTTTTAAAATCGTTGTTTTTCCAGTACCATTGTCTCCGATTAATGCAACCCGTTCCCCGCGTTTGATTTCAAAAGAAATATCGGAAAAAAGCAGATGATTCCCAAAAGACTTAGAAAGGGATTCTACGGTGAGGACGTCGTTTCCGCTTGTAATACTTGGATCTAAGCGAATTTTCATGTCTGTATGTTCTTCCATGGGTTTTTCGAGACGTTCTATTTTATCTAAAAGTTTTTCGCGGCTTTCCGCACGTTTTATGGATTTTTCGCGGTTAAAGGATCTTAATTTGGTTATTACGGCTTCCTGGTGTTTGATTTCCTGCTGCTGGTTATACCATGCTTTTAGTTCAGCTTCTCTGACGGCCGCTTTTTTCACAGCATAGTCAGAATAATTGCCAAGGTATACACTGGCTTTATGGCAGCTGATTTCAATCACTTTTGTTACAATTTTGTCCAAAAAATAGCGGTCATGGCTGACAATCAGGACAGCTCCTTTGTAGTTGGAGAGGAATGTTTCAAGCCATGTAATCGAGGACATGTCTAAATGGTTCGTGGGCTCGTCTAAAATCAGAAAATCCGGTTTAGAGGCGAGCAATTTGCCAAGGAATACTCTTGTTTTCTGGCCGCCGGAGAGTTTTTGGACCGGACGTGACATATCTTCTTGTGAAAAGCCAAGCCCGCGAATCACGCCGGTTACTTCGCTGCGGAAGGCATAGCCGTCCCGCAGCTCAAATGTATGGTGCAGTTTGTTATATTTTTCTAAATGCTGTTCTAGTTCTTTTTCCTTTAAAGAAGGCATCTTTTCTTCCATTTCGCGAAGCTGCGCTTCCATTTGGATAAGATCTGATTTTGAAGACAACACTTCTTCGTAAATGGTGTTTGTTCCGGAAACATCCTGATATTGAGCCAGGTAGCCAACGGTTTTATTTTTAGACAGAATGATGTTTCCATCGTCTGCGGTAAGCTGCTGCATGATAATTTTCAGCAGGGTAGATTTTCCAGCGCCGTTAATGCCGACAATAGCGGCTTTTTCATTATCATTAATATGAAAGGAAACATTTTTTAATATTTCATCTGTCCCAAATGATTTTGAAATGTTTTGACAATCTAATATCATAAAAGTTCCTCAAGTTTTTGACGGATGGCACGAATAAAGTCCTGGCTGTTTAATACGGTTGGATTTGAAATTGACGTAATCAAAGCCAAATCTTTTGTCATTTTTCCGTCTTCAATTGTTTGAATACATGCGGATTCTAATTTGTCTGCGAAATCCATAAGAAGCTGGTTGTTGTCGATTTCTCCGCGTTTTCTCAGAGCGCCGCTCCATGCAAAAATGGTAGCGACAGAGTTTGTGGAAGTTTCTTCGCCGTTTAAATGCTTGTAATAATGTCTTTGGACGGTTCCGTGGGCTGCTTCATATTCGTAGTAGCCGCTTGGAGATACCAATACGGAAGTCATCATGGCAAGAGAGCCGAACGCAGAAGAAATCATGTCGCTCATAACGTCTCCGTCATAATTTTTGCATGCCCAAATATAACCGCCTTCTGATTTCATAACGCGTGCTACGGCGTCGTCAATCAGCGTATAGAAGTAGGTGATACCAGCTTTTTCAAAGGCGTCTTTATATTCAGCATCAAAAATTTCCTGGAATATATCTTTAAATGTGTGGTCGTATTTTTTGGAAATCGTGTCTTTGGTTGCAAACCATAAGTCTTGTCCAACGTCTAGGGCATATGTAAAACAGCTCCTTGCAAAACTTTCAATCGAGCTGTTTAAGTTATGCTGTCCTTGTACAACACCGGCATTTGTAAAATTGTGAATCAATTCCCTGGTTTCGCTTCCGTCTTCTGCCGTATAGACAAGTTCGACTTTTCCAGCGCCTTTAATTTTTAATTCAGAGGCTTTGTAAACGTCCCCATAAGCATGTCTTGCAATTGTAATCGGTTTTTTCCAGTTTTTTACACAGGGCTCAATGCCTTTTACAATAATCGGCGCACGAAATACGGTGCCGTCTAACATTGCGCGTATCGTTCCGTTTGGGCTTTTCCACATTTCTTTCAGGTGGTATTCATCCATTCGTGCAGCATTGGGCGTAATGGTCGCACATTTTACTGCGACGCCGTATTTTTTTGTGGCATTGGCGGAATCTGCGGTGACTTGATCATCTGTTTCGTTTCTGTGCTCTAATCCTAAGTCATAGTATTCCGTTTTTAAATCAATAAATGGAAGCAGAAGTTCTTCTTTAATCATAGACCATAGAATCCGGGTCATTTCATCTCCATCCATCTCTACTAACGGTGTTGTCATTTGAATTTTATCCATATTCTTTGTCCTCCTGAAAATAAAAGTCATATCTGAAAAGTTTCTTATTTTATAATAACAGTCATTTAGGAGGTGTCAAGAAATAATTTTATTTTTCATTTTGTCCACTGGAAACACTTACAAGCTGTCGACATATGATGAATTGTAATCAATCAATAAATGGAGGTACTCAATATGAGTGATTTAGCAGCAACAAACTGTGGATGCAGCAATGATGGAGGATGTGGTTCTATTCTTTGGATTATCGTTCTGTTGTGCTTATGCAATGGTAACGGCGGCGGATTCTTCGGCGGCGGATGCGGCAATGGATGCGGCAACGGCTGCGAAGGCGGCAACAGCTGTATCTGGATTATCTTATTACTGCTTTGCTGCGGCGGATGCGGCAATAGCTTCTGCTAAGAAGTAGTGAAAAGGGAGGGGAGCCTGTAAGGGGCTTCCTTTCTTTTTTGAATCGTATTTGGGTATGAAGCAGTTGTTTGGGAGTAGATTTTTTGTAAGAAGTTAGGTATAATGATAAAAATTGGTAGAGATAGGATTTTTTGGAGGGTGTAACGAATTGGAGAAGGAAATTTCGCAGGCAGTAATTCGGAGGATGCCAAGGTATTATAGGTATTTGGGGGAATTAATTGATTCGGGGATTGAACGAATTTCTTCGAATGATTTAAGCGCCCGCATGAATGTGACGGCTTCCCAGATTCGTCAGGATTTGAATAATTTTGGCGGTTTTGGACAGCAGGGATATGGGTATAATGTCAATAACCTTTATGAAGAAATTGGAAAAATACTGGGACTGAATGAAGAGCATAATATTATTATTGTGGGAGCGGGGAATCTTGGGCAGGCGCTGGCAAATTATATTGAATTTGAAAAATTTGGTTTTTTAATTATTGCTTTGTTTGACATTAATCCGGATTTAAAGGATTCTACGGTTCGGGGGATTCCGGTTTTTATGTCGGAGGAATTGGATGATTTTGTGCGCAGGAAAAGAGTGGATATTGCGGCGCTTACGATACCGCGTGCAAAGGCGGATACGATGGCGAATCATCTGGTTGATTTGGGAGTTCCGGCAATTTGGAATTTTGCAAATGTGGATTTGGAGTTGTCGGATAAAAATGTAATGGTTGAGAATGTGCATCTTTCTGACAGTTTGATGCAGTTGTCTTATAATATAGTGAAAAATAAAAAAGAAAAAAAGACAGGGTGATGCGGATGTATTTTTTGGTAAACAGCCGGGAAATGAAGCAGTATGATAAAAATACCATTGAATATTTTGGGATTGGTTCTTCTGTCTTAATGGAGCGGGCGGCATTGGCGGTGGCTGATGTAGTGACGAATCGTTTTTTGGCGGCGGATGGGAAAATTTTAGTTGTCTGCGGCGCAGGAAATAACGGCGGGGATGGATTTGCAGCTGCAAGACTTTTGTATTTGCGTGGATATGATGTAGAAATCTTGTTTCCGATGGAAGAAGAGCGTATGACAAAAGAGACTGCGCGCCAGTATCAAATTGTAAAAGCGTATGGGATTTCCATAGTTTTTGATGTTATTTTGGATTCTTATGCAGTTGTGATAGACGCTTTGTTTGGCATTGGTTTATCGAGGGCTGTGGAGGGAGAACTTGGCGGATTGGTAAATAGGTTAAATCACACGAATTCTTATAAAATTGCTGTGGATATTTCTTCTGGTATTTCAGCGGACAGCGGCGCGGTATTGGGGACAGCGTTTCGTGCAGATTTGACGGTGACGTTTGGATTTGCAAAAGTGGGTCAGATTTTGTTTCCGGGGGCGGAGTATACCGGGGAATTAGCGGTTTTTGATATTGGTATTGATCTGCACAGTTTTTTGGGGGATGAGCCAGAGGGCAGGTATTTGAAACCGGACAGTATACCGTCTCTTCTTCCAAAGAGGGCTGCGCGTTCACATAAAGGAACTTATGGAAAAGTGTTGATTATCGCTGGCTCTGGGCAGATGGCAGGGGCGGCGTATTTTGCGGCAAAGGCGGCGTATTACAGCGGGTGCGGGCTGGTACGGATTTTGACAGCGGAGGAAAATCGTGAGATTCTTTCTGTGAAGCTGCCGGAGGCGCTGATTACGGTTTACCAAAATGAAAGCGAAGCAATTTTAGCCTTGAAAGAATATGAGCCATGGGCGGACGCTTTCTTAATTGGTTCCGGCCTTTCGACAGATGATACGGCGCGAAGCCTTGTGAAACAGCTTCTTGTTTCTACTGCTAAAAAAATTGTATTGGATGCGGATGCTTTAACGATACTTTCGGATAATATGCAGCTTTTGAAAGACTTTCCGGGGGAATGTATTGTGACGCCGCATGTAAAAGAGATGAGCCGTCTTGTGCATAAAAGCGTCCAGGAGATTTTAGATGATTTGGTGCAGACGGCACAGTCTTTTGCGAAGCAGTATCAGGCTGTTTGCATATTAAAAGATGCAAGGACGGTGATTGGAATTCCAGAGGGAGGATTTTATGTGAATCTGACCGGCAATCATGGAATGGCGACTGGAGGAAGCGGTGATGTGCTGGCTGGTTTTCTTGCAGGGTTTTTAGCGCAGAATCTTTCATGCAGCGCGGCGGCAATGGCCGTATTTTTACATGGCGCGGCGGGAGATTTGGCGGCGGAAGAAAAAGGGGCTTATGGTATGACAGCTTCTGATATTTTGGAAAAACTTCCGCTCTCTTTTCGTTGTGGTAGCAAATAGTATGGGCAGCAGTTTATTTTGGATAAGAAAAAGTAAGGGAAAATGAAAACATATCAAAGAATTTATGCGAAAATTGATTTAGATGCAGTTGTATTTAATTTTAAATCCATAGAACAAAAGCTTTCCGCGGATACGAAGATTATGGCGGTAGTAAAGGCGGACGGATACGGCCATGGAGCGTTAGAAATTGCAAAAACATTAGAAGGGTTTGACAAATTGTTCGGCTTTGCCGTAGCTACGGCAAAGGAAGCGGATGAATTAAGGGAAAGTGGAATTGATAAACCGATTTTAATTCTTGGTTATACGTTTGAAGATGATTATGAGGAATTGATTCGAAACCAGGTGCGTTTAACGGTTTATTCTTATGAGATGGCAGGGCAGATTGCAAAGGCTGCGAAAGCGGCAGGCGTTACTGCCCGGATTCATATTAAAATTGATACGGGAATGAGCAGAATTGGCTATCAGGCGACGGAAGAATCTGCAGATGAAATTGCAAAAATCAGTACGCTGAAAGGGATTGATATTGAGGGGATTTTTACTCATTTTGCAAGGGCAGATGAAGCAGACAAAACGTTTACGTTAAAACAGCTTCGGCAGTTCCATAGTATGATAGGGATGTTAGAAGAAAGGCAGATAAAAATTCCGATAAAGCATTGTTCAAACAGCGCGGGAATTGCAGAACTTCCGCAGGCAAACATGGACTGTGTGCGCGCCGGAATTATCCTGTATGGGCTTTGGCCCTCCGACGAGGTAAAAAAAGATTCGATTGCTTTAAAACCCATTATGGAATTAAAAAGCAGGATTATCCATATAAAGACGCTGGAAGCGGGCAGGAGTATTAGTTATGGGGGCACTTACTGTCTAAAGGAACCGCGAAAAGTAGCGACGGTTCCGGTTGGCTATGCAGACGGTTATCCGCGCAGCCTTTCAAATAAAGGCTATGTTTTGATTCGCGGCCAAAAAGCTCCTATTTTGGGCAGAATCTGTATGGATCAGTTTATGGTGGATGTGACGGATATTAAAGATGTGCAAGTGCTTGATACGGTTACGCTTTTGGGGCGGGATGGGGCGTTTTTTTTAAGTATGGAAGAACTAAGCGCAATTTCCGGCCGCTTTAATTATGAATTTGCCTGCGATATTGGAAAACGGGTGACGCGTATTTATGATTTGAAATAAAAATTTTAAATCTGAAAACTGAATAGAACGCCTAAAACCGGAAATACTCTTTCTATCAAATAAAAAATGGAGTGAGTAAATTATGGCGATTCAAAGAGGAGATATTTATTATGCGGATCTTCGTCCTGTCATTGGATCAGAACAAGGCGGAATCCGTCCGGTACTGATTATCCAAAATGACGTAGGAAACCGTCATTCACCAACGGTGATTTGCGCAGCGATTACTTCACAGATGCACAAAGCAAAATTGCCGACGCATGTAGCGTTAGACAGTGCAAAATATGATATGGTAAAAGATTCCGTTATACTTTTAGAACAGCTTCGGACAATCGATAAAAAAAGATTAAAAGATAAAGTGTGTCATTTGGATAACAGTATGCTGTTTAAAGTAGACAAAGCGCTTGAAGTAAGTTTAGAATTGCTTACATAAAGTGTATAGAGAAAACCTTGACGAATGGTAGAGATAATGGTATATTTCAGATGTTTCAAATTGAAATCTGAAATATACCATGTCAAATCAAAGGAGAAATGAATATGGATGATGGTGCGAGTCCCAAGATAGGACTGATTGTATTATGCGCGGCAGCCGCAGTAGTTCTTTTATATATGATTTGGAAACGGTGGATAGCGGCGGAAAAAGAAGATGTAACAGAGGAAGAAATTATTTCAATGGTGAAGGAAGGGCATGAACAGGGTGTGTTAGAGGCAAACGAGGCGGAAATGATTCACAATATCTTTGAGTTTGACGATAAAGAAGCAAAAGATATTATGACACATAGGAAACATATCATTGCATTAGATGGAAATATGACATTTTCAGAAGCAATGGATTTTATCAAAAAGCATGTGAATTCCCGGTTCCCCGTATACATAGATAATATAGACAATATTACCGGGGTATTACATATTAAAGAAGCGCTGCAGATTTGTACAGAACAAAAATATTATGATAAGCCAATCTGCGAAATCGAAAATCTGGTGCGCAAAATTGATTTTATTCCGGAAACAAGAAATATCAATACATTGTTTAAAGAAATGCAGAAAGAAAAGAGCCATATGGTAATCGTTGTGGATGAATATGGACAAACGGCAGGGATTGTGGCAATGGAAGATATATTAGAAGAAATCGTCGGAAATATTTTAGACGAGCATGATAAAGACGAGGACATGCTGAAAATACAGACGGATGGAAGTTTTCTCATACATGGCATGGCAGATTTTGAAGATGTGGCGAAGGCGTTGGATTTTGAGGTTTCAGAAGAAGATGATTTTGATACGTTAAATGGGTTTTTGATTTCCAGGATTGATAAGATTCCGGAAGAGCACGAACGGATTGAAGTTTGTGCGTATGGATATTGTTTTAAAGTGTTATTGATTAAAAATAAGATGATACAGAAAGTTAGGGCGGCGCGGCTTACGAAGCAGGCTTAGAACATATTTATTGAATTTTTAAGAGGTGCGGCTGGCGCAGATTTAAGAGAGGGTAGTTTTCTTTTATGTCTGTGCCGGTCGTTTTTTAATTTCCCTGACAGTAAGGAAATCTGCTTGTCATAAGTTTAAAAGAATGTTAGAATAGAAAAAAGAAATAAATAGGAAAAGAGGATAAATTATGTCAGGACATTCCAAGTTTGCCAATATCAAACATAAGAAAGAGAAAAATGATGCGGCAAAAGGTAAAATATTTACGATTATCGGCAGGGAAATTGCGATTGCAGTAAAAGAAGGCGGTCCGGACCCAGCCAATAACAGTAAGCTGAGGGATGTGATTGCGAAAGCGAAATCAAATAATATGCCCAATGATACGATTGAACGCGGGATTAAAAAAGCAGCCGGAGATACGAATAATGTCAATTACGAGCAGGTTACATACGAAGGATACGGGCCGTCGGGAACGGCGATTATTGTAAAGGCTTTGACTGACAATAAAAATCGTACGGCAGCGAATGTCCGCAATGCTTTTACAAAGGGAAATGGAAGTATTGGAACGCAGGGCTGCGTGTCTTATATGTTTGATGAAAAGGGACAGATTATTGTTGCAAAAGATGAATGTGAGATGGATGCGGATGATTTGATGATGCTTTCATTAGACGCAGGAGCCGATGATTTTGCAGAAGAAGAGGATAGTTTTGAGATTTTGACGGCTCCGGAGAATTTTTCCGGAGTACGCGAGGCGTTAGAGCAGGAGCAGATTTTGATGGCGGATGCACAGGTAACAATGCTGCCGCAGACTTATGTGACATTGTCAGAAGAAGCAGATTTGAATAATATTCAGAAAATTTTAGATTTATTAGATGAAGATGATGACGTCCAGGAAGTTTTTCATAACTGGGATGAATAATTACCGGATGAGGAGAATATAGTATGAATAAAAATTATAAGCCGGAAACAGTTTGTATTCAGGCGGGATGGGAGCCGAAAAAAGGAGAGCCAAGAGTGCTGCCGATTTATCAGAGCACGACTTTTAAATACGAGAACAGCGATCAGATGGGTCGTTTGTTTGATTTAGAGGACGCCGGATATTTTTATACAAGGCTGCAGAATCCGACGAACGACGCGGTGGCCGCTAAAATTACTGCGTTAGAAGGCGGTATTGCCGGGATGCTGACTTCGTCAGGCCAGGCGGCGAATTTTTATGCTGTTTTTAATATCTGCGAAGCCGGAGATCACTTTGTATGTTCGAACTCACTGTATGGCGGTACGTTTAATTTATTTGGCACGACGATGAAAAAGCAGGGAATTTCCTGTACGTTTGTGAATCCGGATGCTTCTGACGAAGAAATTGAGGCGGCGTTTCAGCCAAATACAAAAGCGTTGTTTGCAGAGACCATTTCAAACCCGTCATTGGTAGTGCTTGATATTGAGCGGTTTGCAAATATCGCGCACAGACACGGGGTTCCACTAATTATTGACAATACGTTTGCAACGCCGATTAACTGCAGGCCGTTTGAATGGGGTGCGGATATTGTGACACATTCCACAACAAAATATATGGACGGCCACGCAATGAGCGTAGGCGGCGCGATTATCGATTCCGGCAATTTTGACTGGATGGCGCATAAGGAGAAATTTCCGGGATTAACAGAGCCGGATGAGTCTTATCATGGAATTATATACGCACAGAAGTTTGGCAAAATGGCTTATATACAAAAAGCGACTGCACAGCTTATGCGTGATTTGGGTTCCATTCAGTCTCCGCAGAATTCGTTTCTTTTAAATGTAGGACTTGAGACGCTTCATCTGCGTGTGCCAAGGCATTGTGAAAATGCAATGAAAGTTGCAGAATTTTTAGAAAGCAATGAAAAGGTTGCATGGGTGAATTATGCTGGCTTAAGCAATAATAAATATCATAAACTGGCGGAAAAATATATGCCGAACGGTACATGCGGCGTGATTTCGTTTGGGTTAAAAGGAGGAAGAGATGTTTCCGTAAAATTTATGGACAAGTTAGAGCTGGCGGCGATTGTGACGCATGTTGCGGACGCAAGGACCTGCGTGCTTCATCCGGCAAGCCATACCCACCGCCAGATGACAGATGAACAGTTGTTAGAAGCCGGTGTAGCTCCAGATTTGATTCGGTTTTCCGTAGGCATTGAAAATGCCGCAGATATTATAGCAGACTTGAAACAGGCACTGTCGGCTGTATAACAGCCATATAATAAAGGAGGGATTTCCTATGAAAAAAATACTTTTTGCTGCATCAGAATGTGTTCCATTTATTAAAACGGGTGGTCTTGCAGATGTATGCGGCGCATTACCAAAGGAATTTTCAAACGACGAGTGGGATGTGAGAGTGGTACTTCCAAATTACAGTTGTATACCAGAGCATTTCAGAAGCCAGTTTGAATATGTGACTCATTTTTATATGAGTACGGGCAGCTATATTCAGAACAAATACGTTGGTGTTTTGAAATATGAGTTAGACGGCATTACATACTATTTCATTGATAATGAAGAGTATTTTAATTGTTTTCAGCCATATGGAAATATCCGTTATGATATTGAAAAGTTCTGTTTCTTTGACAAGGCGGTGCTTTCGATGCTGCCGCTGATTAATTTCAGACCGGATTTGATTCACTGCCATGATTGGGAGACTGGGTTTATTCCGGTTTATCTGAAAAATGAGTTTAGTGCAGACGGATTTTTCTGGGGAATTAAGTCGATTATGACGATTCACAATTTGAAATTCCAGGGCGTATGGGATATTCAGACTATGCGCGGTTTGACAGGCTTTGCGAATGGATTGTTTGCCCCGGATAAATTGGAATATAAAAAAGATGCGAATATGTTAAAAGGCGGTCTTGTATACGCCGACTATATTACGACAGTCAGTGATTCTTATGCAAATGAAATACAGACCGGCGAATATGGAGAAGGATTGGACGGACTTCTTTCCGCAAGGCATTTCGATATGCAGGGTATTGTAAACGGTATTGATTATGATGTTTACAATCCGGCTACCGATCCGAAAATTTACAGTAATTACGATAAAAACAGCTGGCGGCAGAAAAAAATACAGAACAAGACAAGGATTCAGCAGGATCTTGGCCTTGCAGTCGATAAAAAGAAATATATGATCGGCCTGATTTCCCGTCTGACAGACCAGAAGGGACTGGATTTGATTAATTATATGATGGATTATATTGCAGACGAGTTTACACAGCTTGTTGTTATCGGAACAGGGGATGTCCGGTACGAAAATATGTTCCGTCATTATGCGTGGAAGTATCCGGACCGTATTTCTGCAAATATTTGTTATTCGGATGATTTGGCGCACAAATTGTATGCAGCAGCAGATTCATTCTTGATGCCGTCCCGTTTTGAGCCTTGCGGTTTGACACAGCTGATTTCATTCCGCTATGGTACCGTTCCGATTGTCAGGGAAACGGGAGGTTTAAGAGATACGGTACAGCCGTTTAATGAATATGACAATACCGGAGAAGGTTTTTCATTTACACATTACAATGCAGATGAAATGCTTGGCATTATTAATTATTCCAAACATATTTATTTTGACAGGAAACGCCAGTGGAACCAGATGGTAGACAGAGGGATGTCAAAAGATTATTCCTGGAAATCTTCGAAAGAGAAATATCAGGGCCTTTATAATTACCTGCTTGGATATTAATGAAAATATTGCGCATACTAAACAAAAAGGAGGGTCATATGACCCTCTGTTTTTGTGAGGTAAATGTATGGAAGATACAAAAAATGAAAAAAATCAGGAAATGGATATGGATAATATCAAAGAGTATGGCCAGGCGGTTTTATCGAATCAGGATACAGACCATCAGATTCATCTTTTGAATATTATTGGAGAGATTGAAGGTCATGAATGTCTGCCGTCAACGACAAAGACAACAAAGTATGAACATGTGCTGCCTCAGCTTGCAGTCATTGAGGACAGTGACAAAATTGATGGGATTTTATTGATGTTAAATACCGTTGGCGGGGATGTAGAGAGTGGGCTTGCGATTGCAGAAATGGTTGCGTCTGTCAATAAGCCTTCGGTTTCACTTGTGCTTGGAGGTTCCCATTCCATTGGAGTCCCGCTTGCGGTATCCACAGATTATTCGTTTATTGTGCCAAGCGGTACAATGGTAATCCATCCGGTACGCATGAGCGGCACAGTGATAGGCGCGAAGCAGACGTATGATTATTTTAAACAGATGCAGAACAGGATTTTAAGATTTATTGAAAGCCATTCCGGGGCGAAGCAGAAGCGTTTAGAAGAATTGATGATGAATACAGATATGATGTCCAAAGATTTGGGGACGATTCTTGTAGGAGAAGAGGCGGTCAAAGAAGGATTGATCAATGAGGTGGGAGGAATCCATGATGCGGTAAGTAAGCTGCACAAACTGATTGAAGAGAAAAAAAGATAATCTATGCGAAAAATAAAGGACATTAATTATCATTTGGGATAGTTAGCGTCCTTATTTTTTAAAAATAATGACAATCTTTCCAAAATATGTTAGACTAAAAAGAATCAATTTGAAATATGTTATGGGAGGCAGATATGTCGTTATTAAAAGCAGTCATCATGGGAGTGATACAGGGATTAACAGAATTCCTGCCAGTCAGCAGTTCTGGGCATTTGGCATTATTTAAAATATTGTTTGATGTGGATACGGAAACGGGAATGTTATTTGATGTGCTTTTGCATGTTGGCACGCTGATTGCAATATTTGCAGTATTTTATAAAGATATTTTTCGTATGATAAGAGAGGGATTTGCAATTATTGGAGACTTTTTTTGCAATGTAAAAATTTTTGCGGGAAATGTGTTTCAGGGGGCGGACGAACCGTACCATATGTTAATTTCGAACAGTTACCGGAAATTTGTCATGTTAGTGATTGTTTCTACAATACCGACTGGGATTATTGGGTTTGCAGCGGCGAATGTTGTAGAGGCGGCTTCAGAGATTTTAATTGTTCCAGGGTGCTGTTTGATACTTACATCTGTTTTGCTGTTTGTGTCAGACCGTATTGCCGATGGGAAAAAGATGCCGAAAAATGTTACATATTCCAATGCGTTTTTTATTGGTATCTGTCAGGGATTTGCGACACTGCCGGGCTTATCCCGCTCTGGTACGACAATTACCGCATGTTTGTTCAGTAAATTTAAGCGCAGTTTTGCAGTCAGATATTCTTTTATTATGTCCATTCCGGCAGTACTTGGAGCATTGGTATTGGAACTTACGGATTTATCCGGTGTGAAAGTGACGACGGCAGAGGTTGGATATTATCTGGCAGGCGTTGCTTGTGCGGCAGTTGTCGGATATATTGCGATTAAAACAATGCTTGTCGCAGTCAGGGAAAAGAAATTTACATTTTTTGCAGTTTATTGTCTGGTTGTGGGAATCGTTTCCATTGTCGGATATTTTTATGCAGCATAATATGGAGGACTTATGGCAACAAAGAAAAGAACTGCTTTGGTACAGGGCAGAACAAAAAAAGCTGCATCTAAGAAGGGAGCACGCAAAAAAAATACACGTAAAAAGGCGCAGGGAATTGCTTTTGAAAGTGAAATTCTGCTTTGGATTCTGCTTGCGGTATCCATTTTACTTTTTGTCAGCAATTTTGGGATTGGCGGTAAAGTTGGGAACGCTGCGAGCACCTTTATTTTTGGCTTGTTTGGTTTAATGGCCTATGTATTTCCAATTCTTTTATTTATTGGGTCTTGTTTTCTGATTTCCAATAAAAGAAATCATTTTGCAATTTTTAAATTTGTTGCAAGTATTTTATTGTTTTGTGCGCTTTGTATGTTCTTACAGCTTTTGGTGCAGGATCGGGATATGGTATCGTCGGGAACCATAAAACAGGCGTATCTGTATTCATCTCTTTATAAAGCAGGCGGAGGCGGCTTTGGTGGTTTTTTTGTATGGCTGTGCGTGCCAAATTTTGGCGTATTTGGCTCTTTTGTCATTGATATTATTGTGATGATGATATCCATGGTATTGATTACAGAGCGTTCTATATTACGCGGTATGAGACATGGAGGCCGGAAAGTATATGAAACGGCAAGAGAAGATGTGATACGTTACCATGACAATCAACAGCGCAGAGAAGAAGAACGGAAACTGCGCCGTATAGAAAAGAAAGTTGCGGGCGTTGCAGTGGATACCAGCCTAAAGAGCGCCGGAAAATCAAAAAGTGATGAAATCAGCGAGATGAAGATTGAGCCGGACGCACAGTTGGATGGGAAACTTCCAAAAGTACAAAAAACGGAACATATTCCTGTTGCTGCAGTTTCAAAAGAGCCGCAGGAAGAAACGCCGCTGCCGGAAATTTTTATTGAGTCTGTGGAAGAAGAGCAAAAACAGCCGTTAGAGGATTATGAAGATTCTGGAATGTTGGAACAGCTTTTAGGGGATGTCAGCAGTATGATTGAACCGGTGTCTTTTGAATCGGATTTATTAGAACCGGAATCGTATCAACCGCAGCCGTTTCATCAGGAAATGACCGAAATGAATCCGTCTTCGGATGGGAGAGCGGCAGATTTAACGGATACGAAAAAACCAAAGAAAAAAGAGCCTGGGGATGAAGCAGAGCGGGCAGATATTGCGTCAGAAATGGACGAAGCGATGGCGGCCATACAGCCGAAACAATACCAGTTCCCTCCGGTTTCCCTGTTAAAAAAAGGAGATTCAAAAGCTGTTGGGGATTCAAAAGCACATTTGATGGCGACGGCAAACAAACTGCAGCAGACGTTAAAAAATTTTGGCGTAAACGTAACGATTACGAATGTCAGCAGCGGGCCTTCTGTAACGCGGTATGAAATTCAGCCGGAAATGGGAGTAAAGGTCAGCAAGATTGTGAATTTAACAGACGATATCAAACTAAATCTTGCGGCCGCGGATATTCGTATGGAGGCGCCGATTCCAGGCAAAGCCGCGATTGGTATTGAGATTCCGAATAAAGAAAATGTAACGGTTATGTTTCGTGAGCTGATTGAATCGAAAGAATTTCAGGAAAATACATCTAAAATTGCTTTTGCAGCAGGAAAAGATATTGGAGGGCAGGTTATTGTAACAGATATTGCCAAAATGCCGCATCTATTGATTGCCGGAGCCACCGGTTCCGGTAAATCAGTCTGTATTAACACAATTATTATGAGTATTTTGTATAAAGCACATCCGGATGACGTCAAACTAATTATGGTAGATCCAAAAGTAGTAGAACTTAGTGTTTACAATGGGATTCCTCATTTGATGATTCCGGTTGTCACAGATCCCAAGAAAGCGGCAGGCGCTTTAAATTGGGCGGTTGCAGAGATGGACGAACGCTACCGGAAGTTTGCAGAATACGGCGTTCGGGATTTAAAAGGATATAATGCAAAAATTGAAACTGTATCAAATATTGAGGGAGAAGAAAAACCGCAGCGCCTTCCGCAGATTGTTATCATTGTAGACGAGCTCGCAGATTTGATGATGGTTGCTTCCCATGAAGTAGAAGCTTCTATCTGCCGTCTGGCACAGCTTGCAAGAGCGGCAGGACTTCATTTGATTATTGCGACACAGCGGCCGTCTGTAAATGTCATTACCGGATTGATTAAGGCAAATATGCCGTCGCGTATTGCGTTTGCAGTTACTTCCGGCGTAGATTCCAGGACGATTTTAGATATGGTCGGCGCGGAAAAACTATTGGGAAAGGGTGATATGCTGTTTTTCCCACAGAATTATCAAAAACCGCTTCGCGTGCAGGGCGCTTTTGTATCCGATAAAGAAGTTTCGGACGTCGTGGACTTTTTGAAAAATGAAAACGGCGTTGTGACATACAACCCAAAAGTCCAGGAAAAAATGGAGCAGTCGGAAAATCTGACAATGTCGATTTCAGACGGAGCAGATTCAGGAAATAACAGAGACGTCTTATTTGCTGAAGTGGGCAGATTTTTGGCAGAAAGCGAAAAAGCATCTATCGGATCTATCCAGCGTAAATTTAAGGTTGGTTTTAACCGCGCGGCGCGTATTATGGATCAGTTGGCAGAGGCAGGGCTGGTAGGGCCGGAAGAAGGGACAAAGCCCAGAAAAATACTGATGTCACAAGAAGAGTTTGAAACGTATTTACAGGAGGTTTGAGCATGAAAACGGATATTGAAATTGCACAGGAAGCAAAACTTATGCCTATTCAAGAGGTAGCAGAACGTTTTGGCATTTCAGCTGAAGATTTAGAATTTTATGGTAAATATAAAGCAAAACTTTCGGATGAACTGTTAGAAAAAACAAAAGACAATCCGGATGGAAAATTAGTGTTGGTGACAGCGATTAACCCGACTCCGGCAGGGGAAGGAAAGACGACGACAAGCATTGGATTAGGCCAGGCGTTTGGACGTTTGAATAAAAAAGCAGTGCTTGCACTCAGAGAACCGTCTCTTGGCCCATGTTTTGGAATCAAAGGCGGGGCTGCCGGAGGCGGATATGCGCAGGTGGTTCCAATGGAAGATTTGAATCTGCATTTTACTGGGGATTTTCATGCAATTACTGCGGCAAACAATCTTTTAGCTGCATTACTGGATAATCACATTCAGCAGGGAAATGCGTTAAATATCGACCCAAGGCAGGTCGTATGGAAACGCTGTATGGATATGAACGACCGGGCGCTTCGAAATATCGTCATAGGGCTTGGAAATAAAATGGATGGAATGGTAAGAGAGGATCATTTTATCATTACAGTAGCTTCTGAAATTATGGCGATTCTTTGTTTGGCTTCGGATATGAAAGATTTGAAAGAACGTCTTTCAAAAATCATTGTCGCTTATACGTTTGACGGTAAACCTGTTACAGCAGCAGATTTAGAGGCGGCCGGGGCGATGGCGGCGCTTTTAAAAGACGCAATGAAACCGAATTTGATTCAGACATTAGAACATACGCCGGCAATTGTCCATGGCGGGCCGTTTGCCAATATTGCGCATGGCTGCAATAGTATTCGTGCGACAAAAGCTGGATTAAAACTGGCGGATATTGTTGTAACAGAAGCAGGATTTGGGGCAGATTTAGGAGCAGAAAAGTTTTTTGACATTAAATGCCGTAAAGCGGGGCTTCATCCGGACTGCGTAGTGCTTGTAGCTACGGTGCGCGCGTTAAAATATAACGGAGGCGCTGCAAAAGCAGACCTTTCAAACGAAAATATCCAGGCATTAAAGGCTGGAATTGTCAATCTGGAAAAACATATTGAAAATCTAAAGAAGTATCAGGTTCCGGTAGTAGTAACGTTAAATTCCTTTGTGACGGACACAAAAGCAGAAACCGATTTTGTGTCTGAATTCTGTAAAGCGCATGGATGTGCATTTGCCATATCCAATGTCTGGGAGCTTGGAGGAGCAGGCGGTATTGATCTTGCAAAAAAAGTGCTTGAAACATTAGAAGAAAAGGAAAGTCATTTTCAGGTATTATATCCGGATCATGCAGGCGTAACAAAAAAAATAGAAACGATTGCAAAAGAAATTTACGGCGCTGACGGTGTAAGTTACAGTCCAGCGGCACAAAGGGAGTTAAAGCGGATAGCAGAGCTTGGCGTAGAGGAATTTCCGGTCTGCATTGCAAAGACGCAGTATTCTCTGTCAGATGACGCCGGCAGGCTTGGAAAGCCAAAAGGGTTTACCGTTCATGTCAGGGAGCTTTATGTATCTGCCGGGGCAGGATTTATCGTTGCCGTTTTGGGTGATATTATGACGATGCCGGGACTTCCGAAAGTTCCGGCGGCAAACCGCATTGATGTAAAGGAAGACGGCTGTATTACAGGATTATTTTAGAAAAATATAGGGAGGATATTATGGCACAGATTATAGACGGAAAAAAGATTTCAGCAGAAATTAAAGAGGAATTGAAGGCAAAGACGGCAGAGTTAAAACAAAAAGGAATAGAAGGAACGCTTGCAGTAATTCAGGTCGGTAAGGACCCGGCTTCAAGCGTCTATGTGCGCAATAAGAAGAAGGCGTGTGAATACATTGGAATTGGCTCGCAGTCGTATGAGCTGCCGGAAGAGACGACGCAGGAGGAATTGCTCGATTTGATTGCTGATTTGAATCAGGATAAGGAAGTGAACGGTATTTTGGTACAGCTTCCGGTTCCGGCGCATATTGATGAAAAGAAAATTATCAATGCTATTTCCCCGCAGAAGGATGTGGATGGGTTTCATCCGGAAAGCGTCGGTTCCCTGACAATTGGACAGCAGGGTTTTGTGTCGTGTACTCCGGCGGGGATTATTGAGCTTTTAAAACGTTCCGGTGTGGAAATAGATGGTAAAAACTGTGTGATTGTAGGCAGAAGCAATATTGTAGGAAAGCCAATGGCGCTTTTGATGCTGCGGGAAAATGCAACGGTGACGATTACACATTCCCATACGAAGAATCTAAAAGAAATCTGCCAGAATGCGGATATTTTAATTGTTGCAGTCGGAAAAAAAGAATTCATTACGGGGGATTATATCAAACAAGGCGCCGTTGTAATTGATGTTGGAATTCACAGGGATGAAAATAATAAACTTTTTGGAGATGTTAAATACGAAGAAGCAAGCCAAAAAGCGTCTTTGATAACGCCCGTTCCAGGCGGCGTCGGGCCAATGACAATCGCTATGCTGATGCATAATTGCGTAGAATCAATGATGAAATAACAGTTGGAGCAGTTGTTTATGAAATGTGAAAAATGCGGGGCCAATATCCCACAGGGTTATGTATATTGCAGCGTCTGCGGATCTGAAGTACAGCTTGTTCCGGATTATAATTTTTTGGATGAGGATCTCTTAGGAAGCATTGTGCAGGGGGAATTAAAAGAAGATGAAGAATCGAAACAAGAAGTAGAGACTGTAATATCTGGTACAAAAACAGAAAAAAGAAAGAATATATATATCTGGGGCGGTATTTGTACAGTGATTCTGGCTGCCGTATTAACATTGTTTGTGATGTATGAGGCGATACAATATAAGCATAAAAATAGTTATACTTATCAGTATCAGCAGGCCAAAGAGTTTGCCGCAGAAGGAAATATTAAGGAAGCAATTGAATATTTTCATAAGGCTTTAAAATTAAAGCCAAACGATAAGGCAGTGAAAGAACAGCTCTATGATTTGTATCTGAAAGAAGAAAATTACAAAGCAGCCACTGCATTGTTGGAGGAATTTATTTCAGATGGGAATGTAGAGAAGGAGTCGCTTGAGGCGATTATTGAATTATATGCAAAGGAAGAGGAATACGATAAAATCCTGACGCTGTATGAAGAAATCGGCAGCAGCGAATGGAGAGATTTGTTTGCAGATTATTTAGTTGAAAGACCAACATTTAGTAATATATCAGGCACTTACTTTCGTCCATTAAAGATTGAGATTTCTTCTGTAAAAGATTATGATATATTTTATACAACAGATGGAAGCGATCCTGTATCCAAGGGCACGCTTTATGAGGGTTCTATTTCTTTCACAGAAGAAGGGACGACAATTCTTACTGCAGTGACCCGTAATGAAAAAGGCATTTACAGCGAAATCGCACGGGCAGAGTATACAATAAAGTATGAGCCACCGGAAATGCCGGACGTTATGCCGGCCGGCGGAACGTATACTGAACCGCAGATGATTACAATTCAGGTTCCAATGGATTGTGCAGCTTATTATACCTGGGATGGAAGCGATCCTACGGAGGCGTCTTTAAAATATCAAGCGCCTTTAGAAATGCCGCAGGGAAATCAAGTGCTGTCTGTTATTTTAGTAAATTCTGTTGGGTTAAAAAGCTGTGTATATCGGGTGAATTACGTGTACATGCCATAAGGGAAACGATGAAGATTACAATTTTATGCGTAGGAAAAATAAAAGAAGATTTTTATAAAAAGGCGGTTTGTGAGTATGTAAAACGTTTGGGAAGGTATTGTAAATTAGAAATAATTGAAGTTTCCGATGAAAAAACGCCGGATTCTGCCAGCCTTGCCTTAGAAAAACAAATAAAAGAAAAAGAAGGGGAGCGTTTGCTGCGGTATGTCAGAGATGATATGTATGTGATTGCGCTTGCAATTGACGGCGTAAGTTTGGATTCTCTTCAGATGTCTCAGAAAATAGAGGAGCTTGGTATTTCTGGGAAAAGCAGCGTGGCATTTGTAATTGGCGGTTCTTTAGGATTGTCAAGCAGGGTTTTAAAACAGGCAGATATGAGACTTAGTTTTTCTAACATGACATTTCCACATCAGCTTATGAGGATTATCCTGCTTGAACAGATTTACAGGAGTTATAGAATTATAAATCACGAGCCGTATCATAAGTAAGGGTGAAAGAGAATAAGAGTTATATTTTTAACCCCATGGGAGTGTGTGCTTCCATGGGGTTTTACTGTTCGTGACAATAAAGTTCTTACAACGTAGGTTTTA
>CAJUHJ010000014.1:40784-78775 GCA_910586355.1 uncultured Lachnospiraceae bacterium | reverse complement strand
ATCACCTCCAAAATTTTTTTGTTTTTCGAGTATTCATCTGCCGTTACATTATACTTCTATTCTTTGTAGATTTCTACTCTGTCCTTCATCTTTTTTCATTGACACACGCAAAAACAGCGGGCAGGATATCCGAAATCACCCGGAACCCGCCCACTGCCTTTATTTTTCCGTGCTGCCTTCCACTCCGTTGCGGAAGGTGAACACCACCCTTCCATCTGAATGGACTGTTGCGTAATCCACAAGCCTGTGGAACAGCTTTTCACTGAAATTCACCGGCATCTCCTGCACTTCCTTAAACCTTGAAAGGAAGCCGCTGAAAATGTCATACTGAATTTCCTTCCTTTCCCGCTCTTTCTCCAGTCTGTCCATCCGGCTCTCAAGGGCGGCGTACCGGCTTGCATACCCGTCATACTTTTTGCGGTAGTCGTGTTGGTCAAGTTTCTGGGTGGCGTTCTCATCGACCAACTTCTGGATCAGCCCCACAGTCACCTCCATCTCGCTGCTGACCGCCTCCATCTCTGTGTCAATGAAACCGCAGGCTGACAGGACTTCCATAACCGCCCTGCAGTCCCCGATAATTTCTCGTTGGAAAGAATGTTTGGACTTCTCTTCATTCGTTGTTTCTATGAGGCAAGTTTCCTTACACACTTTATTTTCTATCTATTATTCTGCCTCTATATTATTCTGCCGCTGTTTCCGTCTCTGTTGATTCTGGAACAGAGGACGTCTGCGTCTCGCTTTCTGCCTGTGTTTCACTTTCTGTTTGTGTAGAAACGCTGGTATCAATCGGCGTGATAATAATATTTTCTGCACTGATACTCGTTTTGCGTTTTACAATATCCTCGACCTGCGCGCGTTTTGCATCAGTGACGTCTCCCATATTTAATACAACGTCTGCCGCATTGTCTGTAATACTGACAACGACGTCTGTAAATCCTTTTGCTTCTAAAAGCATTTCTGCCGCTGCTTCACGCTCTGCGGTTTCTGTTAGAGCAATCATTTGATCTACTGCCGCCTGTTTCTGCTCATCGGTAAGCGTCGTGCTGTTGACAATGCCAAGCAGCGTTTCTTTATTTTTTGCCCTTACCTGCTCTCTTGTCAGTTTCATCTCTGCTGCAAAGTCTACATTTCCTACGGTAGAACTGGTTAAAACAGCTTCTCCCGGATTTAATTCCGTTTCTGCGGCGGCTTCCTGCTGCGCCACGTCTGTTCCAGCCGTTTCTGTTGCTGCCGCCACATCAAGGCCGTCGCCCGTATCTGTAAAAATATTCCCCTCTATAATCGGGTCGTCAGAAATTTCATAAGAATCTTCTGAAATTCCCGCGCTTGCTTCTGCTGCCGCGTCGCTGTCTAAGTTGCTTCTTGTATAGCTGACGTATCCTGCAACTGCAATCATTAGTGCCAATGCTGTAATAATAATTTGATTTTTTTTCAATTTCTTTTTCAATATTTTTCCTCCTGAATATTCATCTTAACTACTTTAATTCTATTCACATCTATTTGGAATAATGCCATTACAGCCTCAGAAATATTTTGCTTCACCACAGTATTTTCTCCTCCCTGTGCAACGACTAATACTCCCGCAATCTTTGGTGATATTTCTTTTCCTACAAAAGGCGTTTTTTCACTGCTTTTTTCTTCATATACCGTTTCTCCCGTTATCTGTACTGTACTGTCTTTTCGTATTCCCCCTTCCCGGTCTGTCTCCTGCAAATCTGAAGATTCTTTGGCTGTATCCTTTTCTACAACGCTTTCTCCCATATCTTCTAATGTAATCATAACCTCTACCCTGCCCGCCCCCTCAATTGCCGAAAGCGTTTCTTCTAATCTGCTTTCCATCTCCTGTACATAACTCTTTTTATCTGAACTGCTCTCTTTTACAGCTTCTTTTTCCTCTTTTTTCTGCGTTTCTGCTTCTTTCTTCTTGTTTTCTGTCGGTATTGCAAGTATCATCAGTAAAACTCCGGTTAAAATGATAATCGTCCACTGGCTTTTGTCCCATTTCTTCCATGCCTTGTTTTGAATAAATTCTTTCAATTTCATGGCGTTCCTCCTAATTGCGAATCGAAATCTGAGATGTATCTATCTGGTAATATTTCGCGACCTTCTCTTTTAACGCGGTAATTTCTGAATTTTCCTTCTTCTCTAAAGTGCCGATAATCACTGGTTCCAACTCTTGTTTTGCCACTTCAAGTTCCATATAATCTACTTCATACTTTTCATTTAATATCACAGCAACATCTGTTACAGCATACCCGGAATTTTCTGCCAGTAATTTTACATCTGTTTCTATTGCCCCTTCATAATACGCAATATACTGCCCTTCATCTAAAAAATCTATTTTGTCCTGATCCATTTTCATTCCCTCAAGTCCCTGCCAAAAACTGTCATAAGAAATTTTCTCAAATAAATCCTCTGATTTTCCCATTAAGCCAAGCAATGGATTCAGCAATGTAATGACAAGAATAATTTCCACAAAAAGCTGGATATATTTCCGGTATTCCTTTTTGGCGGCTGCAGTCGTCAATATTGTCATCAGAAAAAAGACCATACTGTAATTTTTCGCCCATTCCACAATTTCAGACATTTTAACCTCCCATCCCGAATCCAGTTGCCGTCGTAATCAGCGCAATCGTCAAAAAAAAGAGCATAAAACAAGTATTTAGGATTTTCAAATACAGTATCCCTCCGTTTGCAATCCCATTCATTCCTCCTGACAGCCTTTTATCTGCAATTGGCTCTAATATGGCAGACATAAATTTATACAATACTGCTAAAAGCGCCATTTTCAAAAACGGAACTGCACATAAAAAAACTAAAATCACCAATGCCGCCGCGCCTACACAATTTTTAATCACCAGTCCGGAACTAAAAAAAATTTGTCCCATTCCATTTGCCACATTTCCAATCCCAGGCACCATCTGAATTGTTTTTGCCACTGTATTTCCTGCCAGACGGTCAACTGCCGGCGCAATCATTTCCTGGATAATATTGATTCCAAGAATAAATGTGACGGCTGCCTTTAAAAGAAAACGTATTGCCCCGCTGACCAATTCCGAAAGCCTGCGGAAACGTTCCTCTTCCATCAAAAAATTCAAAAATTCCATAATGACATAGACTTGAACCAAAGGAGATAAAATATACTGTATCATCCATTCCACCAAATAAATAGCCGTAAAAATCAGGGAATATGCTACTGCTGAAGAATGAAAGTTTAACGAAAACGACATTGCAGTACAATACACAGGCACCAAAACCTTCATAAAACCCGTCATTTTTTCCGCTGTTGCCGCCACAGTTTCATTCATTACGGAAAACGACTCCAACAAAACCGCCATCATAAAACAATAACATAAGAAAAAGCAGATTTCAGACACATAGGAATTTGTAAAACTCTTTGCATATGTTTTTAAAATAGAAAACGCAAGGGATATCACAAGGAGCATAAGTACAAGCTGCTTGTTTTCTGCAAACCCGGATAAAAGAAATTCTTTTACCAAATCTCCAATTGTTTCATAGGGTATTTCACCTCCTTTAAGCAGCGACTGCATCAATTCTTCAAATGTAACGGTTACCTCGTCATTTTCTTCTAAAAAACTGCTGATTTCAGTAAAATCTAATTCCCCCATCATCTCTTCTGCAGAAGAACCCAAAACAGTTACTCCATGAAAATAAACCAGAAAAAAAATTACGCCTCCTGCCAGCCATCGTTTCATAACATTTCCCCTATCGTCTCCATAAAAGCAAGCATAACAGGCATCCCAACGACTAAGATAGACAACTTTGCAAACAGCTCAATCTGTCCGGCAATTGTCTGATACCCGCAATCTTTGCAGATACCGGAAGCAAATTCTGCTACATAAGTAATCCCGACCATTTTTAAAATCATGGTAATATAAGAATTTTCTATATGTATCATATCAAGCATTTTTTCCGCATATCCGATAATCTGTTCAAGTTTTGTTGCAACAAACAAAAATATGCAGACACAGACCGCAATACTGATAAAATAACTATACTCCGGACGATAGCTTTTTAAAATTAATGCAAAAAGAACAGCCGAAATCCCAAATATACTGATTTTTAAAATATCCATACCGTCCTCCTACAAAGCAAATAAATTCTGCATTGTTTCAAACAATTCAACAATATAGGGTAAAATCCAAAACAATACGATAATCAATCCTGCAAGGCTTATCAAAAACGCATGTTCTTCTCTCCCGCTGTGTTTTAAAACCTGACTTAGTACGGTGACGATAATTCCTACCGCAGCTATTTTAAAAATTAAATTTACGCTCATGGATTCTCCTTTGTCCTGTTGTTTACAACAGCAATATCACTAAAAATAAGCCGCCAAGGACACTGATTGTCCCATATAATTTCTGTTTTTCTTTTTTTTCCTGCATCACCTGCAGAATCTTATCTTCCAACTGTATAAAATATAATTTTGCCACCTGTGTATGATTTCCTTCTAATAACAAGCTTCTTGCCAAAGCCAGCAAAAGATCCAGCTCCTCTTCTTTTAGCAGAAGCTGCGTGGCCCTCTTATGAAACGCCTTCTCCCAAAGCCTTTCTACATCTGCCTGGCTGTTCTCTTCCATCGCTTTTGCCACCTCTGATAAAATATCGTAAAATAGAAAGCTCTTCCCTTTTGCCGTTTTTTTCAGCAATTGTGCATACGGCAGACGCAGATATTCCCGTTCTGCATTTAATTCTGCAAAAATTTCCCTACATTCTACCAATTGTTCCAAACGCATTTTTAAATAAGAAGAAAAATACGTTCCAAACCCTCCGGCGCCTGTTACAATCAAAAGAATCCCTGCATACTTCAACATAACTGTCTGCCATCCTTATCATATACATAAAATATTCTCTCCCCATCTTCCCTCTTTTTTAAAAAAACATATCTTTGGATTAATTTTTTCTGGTACATCTGCCCAATCTCCGCCATTTTTGTAAGATGTTCCATTGTATCCCCATGTACCGAGCCTAAAATCCCACAGCCGCAAAGTATCATTTCTTCTACGGCTTTTGCATCCGCACTTCCCCCAAGTTCGTCTACGGCAATAATTTCCGGAGACATGCTGCGAAGCGCCATGCGCATCCCCTCCTGCTTTGGGCTGCCGTCCAATACGTCTGTACGCCTCCCTAAATCATTCTGCGGTATCCCGAGGTGACATGCCGCTATTTCAGAGCGTTCGTCGATGACACAGATTTTTCTGCCGTTTCCTTCTGGATTTCCATTTGACAACAAACGAATACAATCCCGGAGATAGGTTGTTTTACCAACACCCGGCTTTGAAACCAACAGCGTATTGACAAAATCCCCATTTGGGCAGATCCATGGCAGCAATTTTTTTGCGCAGCCTTTCTTTTCTCTTGCAATTCTGATATTGAGAAAACGAATATTGGTCATCCGTTCTACCTGTCCATTTTTCAGCCGCGCCTGCCCCGCAAATCCAATCCGGCAGCCCCCTTCTATCGTTAAATATCCCTGACGGATTTCTTCTTCATAGGCATACATTGAATAACGGCTGATAAACGTCAGCATTTCCTCAATATCGGAAGCAGTAACTTTCTCCGTCAGCCAGACGCTTTTGTCCTTACAGTGAATTTCAAGTGGTTGTCCAATACGGATACGGATTTCTTCTGCATCGGATTCCTCCCTCAAACTCTGTTCCACAAAACTGCGCAATCGAATCGGCATAATATGTATAATTTCCTGTCTCATCTTTTCTCAACTCCTAGTCTAATATATGACTTGTCTAATAAATTATTCCAATAAAAATACAAAAAAACGAGCAAAAAAAGAAGAAGTTCAAAAGAACTTCTCCTACTGCACCGTCCATATTAATTGTATTTGCGTTTTCTTGCCGCTTCGGACTTTTTCTTGCGTCTTACGCTTGGCTTTTCGTAATGTTCTCTTTTACGAATCTCCTGCTGAATGCCAGCCTTTGCACAGTTTCTCTTGAATCTGCGTAAAGCGCTATCTAAAGTCTCATTCTCTTTTACGATTACATTCGACATAGTCTCACACCTAACCTCCCTCCAGTTGCGTATTGTGCATATTCAACTGTATGGGTAAAATTTACTGCACTAACAAATATTATAACATAATTTTTCCATTCGTCAATACAAAATAGAGAAATAAACTGAGTATATGTGATTTACTTCGCATGATACAATTTTTCGTAAATCCCCCGTTTCTCCAAAAGCTCTTCATGCGTCCCTTCTTCTGCAATTCCGTTTTCTGTTAAAACAAGAATCCGCTTTGCATTTTGAATCGTTGTCAGTCTATGGGCAATGACAAATGTCGTCCTGTTTTTGGCTAATTTTTCCAAAGAATCCTGGACTACTTTTTCGCTTTCATTGTCCAGCGCAGAAGTTGCCTCGTCAAATATTAAAATCGGCGGATTTTTCAAAAATACCCTTGCAATGGAAAGTCTCTGTTTCTGCCCTCCGGAAAGTTTCATACCACGCTGTCCTATGTCTGTATCGTATCCATTTGGCAGCGACATGATAAATTCATGTGCATTTGCATTTTTCGCCGCCAAAATGACGTCTTCACGGTTCGCATTTGGTTTTCCGTATCGGATGTTGTCAAAAATACTGCCTGCAAATAAATAAACATCCTGCTGGACAATCCCAATTTGACTGCGCAGGCTTTTCAACTCCAACTGGCGAATGTCTGTGCCGTCAATCCTCACTGCCCCTCCCGTCACATCATAAAACCGCGGTATCAGACTGCAAAGCGTACTTTTTCCAGCGCCGGAAGAACCTACAACCGCCACATATTCCCCAGCTTCTACGTGAAGGCTGACATGGCTTAATACCTTTTCGCTGTTTTCCTCATAACGGAACGAAACATTGTCAAAATCAATCACGCCTTTCACATTTTGTAACGGTTTCGCGTCCACTGCATTTTGAATTTCCGGCTCAATCGCTAAAATCTCCAAGAATCGTTCAAATCCAGTATATCCATTCTGAAACTGCTCCGTAAAATCAATCAATGTCTTAATCGGCTCTGTCAACACATTAATATAGAGAAGAAACGTCACTAAATCCGAAACTTCCACAATCCCGTTTGAAATAAAAATCGCCCCGGCCACCAAAACAAAAATTGTTATCAACAGAGAAAAAGAACTTAAGCCGGCATGGTATCCGCCCATATAAAAATAGCTGTTCTTTTTTGCCGCCAAAAAACCGCCGTTCCCCTTCGCAAATTTTTCCTGTTCAATCTGTTCATTTGCAAACGATTTAACAACTCTGATACCAGAGAGATTATCTTCAATCTGACTGTTGATTTCTGCAATCTTTTCACGGTTTCTGCGAAATGCCCGCTTCATTCTGCCATTAAAAAAATAAGCATATGCAAACATAACCGGAACAAGGATAAATGCAAAAAAAGTCAGAATAGGGCTTATGGATACCATTATCACAAATGCGCCAAGAATTTTAATGGCGGAAATCACAATATTTTCCGGCCCGTGATGCATAAGTTCTGTAATATCAAATAAATCTGTCGTAATTCTTGACATCAGCGCCCCGACTTTTTGGTTATCATAAAAAGCGAACGAAAGTTTTTGGTAATGTTCAAAGATTTCCGCACGCATATCAAATTCAATTTTAGCGCCCATTACATGCCCATAATTTGATATAAAATAATTGCAATAACAAGAAACAGCCACAAGCGCCGCCATAAGAGCGCCCAGCAGAATTGTTCGGTAAAACGCTTCTTCTTTTTCCATAAAAATCACTACCGATGTGATATAACGGACAATAAGCGGCAATGCAAGCGCAATTGCCGAAGCCGTTACCGCAAAAAACATATCGGCTGCAAATACGTTCCGATATGGCTTATAATATGAAATCATCTTTTTTAAATTCTTATTCATAATCCGCTTCCTTTTTTTATATTTTTATATTATACTTTCCTTAACTTTGTCAATACATTTTTTTCAGGAGGCCAACATGAACGCAATCCAAATTTATTATGAAAAACTAGCAGATACCATTATTTCCAACTTAAAAAAACGCCAAATGGAAGGATATTATGTAAAAACATCAAAAGAAGCGGTTGACCTTGCGCTTTCCTTTTTACCCCAAAACGCTCTTGTTAGTTTTGGCGGCTCTATGACGCTTGTACAAAGCGGAATGTATGACGCCCTAAAATCCAATCCGGCGATCCGTCTTTTAGACCGCAGTACGGCAAAAACGGCTGATGAAATAGAAGCTCTCTACCACAACAGCCTGTCTGCCGACACATATTTTATGAGCAGCAATGCGATTACCTCAGACGGCGTCCTCGTCAATATTGACGGCCGAGGCAACCGCGCGGCAGCTTTGATCTATGGGCCAAAAGATGTCGTCATTCTCGCCGGAATGAATAAAATCGTGCCTTCTGTCAAAGAAGCCGTCCGCCGCGTCAGAAATACCGCAACCCCTCCAAACTGTATCCGCCTAAACAAACAGACGCCGTGTTCTGTTACGGGGACCTGTGACGACTGCTTGTCACCGGACTGTATCTGCAATCAAATTGTCATCACACGAAGAAGCGGTACAAAAGGAAGGATAAAGGTACTGCTTATTGGGGAAAATTTAGGTTTTTAGCATAAACTAAAATTGCCTGTTCCACAAACTCCCCCGTTCCTGCCCCGGATTCCCTGTCGATATTGTCTGTCATGCTGCCGCCTCCTGCATACATGCCGCCTAAATATATTAAAATTTCAACCGTACATTGATAAAAATTTTTAGTAATAAAATCTTTTAGCTTTTGTACCTGCGCCTGTACCATTTCTTCCTCTGGCTGTCTGCCGCGCATCACGCCAAATTCGCGAAAAATTTCCATCAAATCTTCACTAATCATTTGTTCCTCCTGCGGCGTCCTGTATTTTGCCTTTTCTTCAAATTCACGGTAAGCCTCCGTCTTACCCCAGCGCGCCTTTGCCTCTTTTGCATATTCATCTATTTTTCTCGTATCAAATGCCTCAAAATCCAACAATTTCTTCACTCCAATCATCTGTATTCCTTTTGCTAAATCAATTAAATTTTCAATGTGTTCTTTTTGCAGCAGCAAAAGCTGAATCTGGTCATCTAACGCCTTTCTCCTGTCAAACGAGGGATTTTCTAAAATTTCTTTAATCTCTTTTAACGGAAATTTTAACTCCTTAAACAGCAGTATCATTTGAAGCCGCTCCAATGATTTCTCATCATACAGCCGGTATCCCGCTTCTGTCGTATGAGCGGGCACAAGCAGTCCAATTTTATCATAATGATGCAGGGCGCGTACGCTTACACCCGTCAGCTTGCTGACTTCTTTTACAGTCCTCATTTTTTCACCTCCTAGTACAGTATAAAGTATGACATAACGTTAGAGTCAACGTTTTTTATGTTTGTTTTTGAGATTTGTTTTTTTAGTGGAAGACGGCAGAAGCAGAGGGATATTTTGTAAAACAAAAAATAAATTTTTATTCTTTATTGATTATGAGCTTTACATTTTTTAAATATTTTATTATTAAATTTATAGTACTATATGAATTTTCATTGAAAGGTGGTAGTTGTAATGGAGGAATACACAGAAATGAATAACGGCGAAATTATAAAAAATGCTTTAGAAGATTTTGAAAAACTCAGAAATGGATGATACTGGCAAAACAAGAAAATGCCACTGAAACATATGTGGAATTGAAACGGCAGTATACTGTTTTGAAAACATTGTTAAATAGTTTAAGTGTTAATCTTACAGAATTAGACATCATCAAAGAATAAGTTTCAGACTTCACATCTATCTTTTTTATCTATTTTCATTTAATTTGTTTAATATCGCATTCCTATAAACAATAGAATGTTTTACTATAAAGCTGCCTTTCGAAAATTTTTTATAGTAATTTGATTCGTATGTGTAAAGATACGGAAGGGAAATCATATTTCGCGAAAGGCAGTTTTTTCTAAAAATATCATTTCACTTCCGTTGTATGCCACATACTATTTTATTTGTTCTTCCAAAATTATTTTCACTTCTGCGATTGCGTCTGCAATGCCTGAAGGATTTTTGCCTCCGGCCTGCGCCATGTTTGGACGGCCTCCTCCTCCGCCGCCAACTTTACCTGCAATTCCTTTAATTAGGTTTCCGGCATGTGCGCCTTTTTTCATAGCGCCGTCTGTCGCCATCGCAATTAAATTTACTTTGCCGCTGTTCTCGGAAGCTAATACAACAACGCCGTCTGTGATTTTTTCTTTTAACTGGTCGCCAAGTTCCCTTAGGCCGTTCATATCGATGCCGTCAGCACGTGCTGCAAGTACTTTGACGCCATTTACTTCTATGATCTGGTTCATTACGTCTCCCAAAGCTTCTTTTGCTGCTTTGCTCTTTAATGACTCGTTTTCACTTTGTAGGGATTTTACTTCACTTAACAAGTGCTCTAATCTGCCAATCACTTCTGCGGGGCTTGTTTTAAGTAGTGCTGCTGCCTGTTCCAGTTCTTTTTCCATTTTGTCATAATATGCAAATACTGCCTGGCTTGTTAAAGCTTCAATTCTTCTGACCCCCGCGGCAACGCCTGATTCACTGATTATTTTAAACGCTGTGATTGAAGAAGTGTTTGCTACATGCGTACCGCCGCATAATTCCGTAGAAAAGTCACCCATACGCACAACACGAACGGTATCGCCGTATTTTTCACCAAACAATGCCATAGCCCCTGTTTTTCTGGCTTCTTCTAACGTCATAATATCAGTTACAACGTCTAATGCAGCAGAAATCTGTTTGTTGACAATTTCTTCTGCTTTTGCAAGCTCTGTTTCGGTCATGGCAGAAAAATGAGTAAAGTCAAATCGAAGGCGATCTTCATTTACATCTGATCCTGCTTGTTCTACATGGCTCCCTAGTACCTCACGAAGCGCTTTTTGTAAAAGATGCGTCGCGCTGTGATTTTTCCCAATTGCCATACGTTTGTCTTTATTTACGATAAGTTCTACGGTATCGCCAATTTTCACCATACCTTTTGTAACTTTTCCGATATGGCCGACTTTTCCGCCCAACATGGAAACAGTATCTTCAACGATAAATTCAAAATCTTTTGTACGGATGATTCCGGTATCCGCATTTTGTCCGCCCATCGTCGCATAAAACGGCGTCTGTTCTACAAAAATAGTACCGCTTTCACCATCCGGCAATGCTTCTGCAAGCTCTGTTTCCGTCGTCAGGGCTGTCACCTTCGACGTATAAACAAGATTATCATAACCGACAAATTCGGTTGTAATTTTCGGATCGATTGACTCGTATACGGTCGAGTCTGTCCCCATATAATTCGTCGCTTTTCTGGCTTTTCTAGCTTTTGTCCGCTGCGCTTCCATCGCCGCCATAAATCCGGCCTCATCAATAGAAAAGCCTTTTTCCTCTAAAATCTCCTGTGTCAGATCAATTGGAAATCCATACGTATCATAAAGTTTGAAGGCTTCTTCACCAGAAAGAATTTTTTCATTTTTATCTTCCATTTCTTTCTGCAAATCCGCTAAAATAGTAAGTCCCTGGTCAATTGTTTTATGAAACTTCTCTTCTTCCTGTGTTAAAACCCGGAAAATGAAATCCTTTTTTTCCTCTAATTCCGGATAACCGTCTTTACTTTCTGCAATAACTGTCGCACTAAGTTCTGCCAAAAATACCCCGTCTATTCCAAGCATTTTCCCATGTCTTGCAGCACGCCGGATTAACCTGCGCAGCACATAACCGCGTCCTTCATTGCTTGGCATAATGCCGTCTGATACCATAAACGTAGAGGAGCGGATATGATCTGTAATCAAACGAATTGAAATGTCATCCACTGCATCTGTCTGATATGTTTTATGGGATAATGCGCAGACTTTATCCCGGATAGCTTTCATTGTATCTATATCAAATACAGAATCCACCTCCTGCATTACGACTGCAAGACGCTCTAAGCCCATTCCAGTATCAATATTTTTCTGCTCTAACTCTTCATAACCGCCTTTGCCGTCGCCGTCAAACTGCGTAAAGACATTATTCCAGACCTCCATAAATCGGTCGCAGTCACAGCCGACTTTACAGTCTGGGCTGCCACAGCCAAAACGTTCTCCCCTGTCATAATATATTTCAGAACAAGGCCCGCAGGGACCTGCTCCATGCTCCCAGAAATTATCGCATTTGCCCGTTTTGGGGTCACGATAAAATCTTGTAATTTTTTCTGCCGGGATTCCTATTTCCTGGTTCCAAATCAAAAACGCTTCTTCATCTTCCCCATAAATCGACGGATACAATCGATCTTCCTCCAACCCCAGAACTTTTGTCAAAAATTCCCAAGACCATGCGATTGCTTCCCGCTTAAAATAATCTCCAAAGGAAAAATTTCCCAACATTTCAAAAAATGTCAAATGTCTGGCTGTCTTTCCAACATTTTCAATATCTCCGGTACGAATACATTTCTGACATGTCGTCACGCGCCTCCTTGGCGGGATTTCCTGTTCCGTAAAATAAGGTTTTAACGGCGCCATACCAGCGTTAATTAACAGCAGGCTGTTGTCGTTGTGCGGCACTAAAGAAAAGCTTTTCATCGCAAGATGCTCTTTGCTTTCAAAAAACTCCAGATACATTCTGCGCAGCTCATTTACTCCAAATTTCTGTTTCACAACTGTTTCCTCCACAAACTCTAGTTTATTCTTTTGTTTTTGCATCCTTACGGTCTCTTAATTTCTTTCCTGCAAAAATACCGCAGACTGCCAAAACAGCATACAAAATAAATTTTCCTAAATACTGCAAAAAACTTGCTAAAAATGCCATTTCTATTCCTCCATTCTTTTTGAATCCGAAATATAGCTTAAATTATAGAACAAATCTATTATTTTTTCAACTAGAAACAATGCAGAAATAAAAACAGGGCTTTTAGCACCAGACCGATTATAAATACAACATCCTGCGAATCGTATCTGCATAGTACTCTGCTTCACTTTTTTCAAACGGAATCACGCGCGACCACATTCTAAGCCCCTGATAATAATATAAAATCAAATCTGCCGCCTGTTTTGGGTTGACGTTTTTAAATTCACCTGTTTTTATCCCATACTCAAGCAAATCTATCCATCTTTTTTTCGCATTTTCATGGATTTGCACAAAGAAATCTTCGTTCCCAAGATTTGCATATTCATAAATCGCAAGGCTTAAAGACTGTTCTTTATCCATAATTTCAAACATAATTATTTTTAACATATCTTCTAAAATCAGCCTTGCGCTTTCGCCGCTTAATATCCGTTCGGCAGACGCATATTCTTCTGATAATATTTCAGAAAAAATTGCGTCTGTGCCAGAATAATACCGATACAATCCTCCTCTGCTCAAACCCGTCTTGTTACAAATGTCTGTCATTGTCACTTCTTTAAACCCCTTCTCTGCAAACAGACGATATGCTTCTTTTTTGATATGCTCTTTTGTCTTTTCTGCCTTATTTCCCATTTGACAATTCAATCTCCTCCCGCAAAAGAGAATACATGCAATAAGAACAGACGCTTCCATTTTTAAAAACGCCGTTTCGCATTGTGCCTTCATAAGTAAAGCCTGCTTTTTCTAACGCCCTCCGCGAACCTTTATTATAATCAAAGGGTTCTGCATAAATACGGATAATATCAAATTTCTCAAACGCTTCCCTGCAGATAAGAGCGATTGCCTGTGACATAATCCCCTGATTCCAGTACTTTTCAGACAGCCAATATCCCAGTTCTGCAGATTTTTCAAAAATATCTTCTTTCACAAAAATCCCAATACTGCCAACCGCTTTTTCATCCACCACAATGGCTCTTGTCATTTGATGTTTTCCTTCCAGTAATATACAGTCCTTTACATACCATTTCGCATCTTCTTTTGTATACGGATTTGGAAACACATTCCGCAAATTCTTTGCGATATTTGGGTTATCCGCCGATTTTACAATTTCTTCAATATCTTCTGTTTGCCATTCCCGCAATTGAAATTCCATTTTTATTTCCTCCCTTTTCAAAAAACGACATCTTTGTCTTTTTTATTATACGACATTAATGTCGTTTTTTCAAGTATAAAATTCTTGTCCAATAGTACAATTTATGCTATATTAGGTTACAAATCACATTAGGAGGCAAGGATATGGCTGGTTCATCATTTGGAACAATTTTTAAAATTACTACTTGGGGAGAATCGCACGGAAAAGGCATTGGCGTTGTCATTGACGGATGCCCGGCAGGGCTTGCTTTATCCGAAGAGGATATTCAGATTTATTTAGACCGCAGAAAACCAGGACAATCCCGCTATACGACGCAGCGGAAAGAAACGGACGCCGTAGAAATCCTCTCCGGCGTTTTTGAAGGAAAAACAACAGGAACTCCTATTTCGATGATTGTGTATAATCAAAATCAGAAATCAAAAGATTACAGCGATATTGCCGGATATTATCGTCCCGGACATGCTGATTTTACATTTGACGCCAAATATGGATTTCGGGATTACCGCGGCGGAGGGCGTTCTTCTGGCAGAGAAACGATTGGCCGCGTCGCCGCAGGCGCAGTTGCCGCAAAATTTTTGCAGCAGCTTGGCATTACCTCCCTCACCTATACAACAGCCATAGGCCCGGTTGCAATATCCTCTTTTCACGCTGATGAAATTGATAAAAATCCATTTTATATGCCGGATTTATCCGCTGCCCAAAAAGCAGAAAAATATCTAAAATCCTGCATGGCAGAACAAGACTCTTCCGGCGGTATCATTGAATGTACCATAAAAGGCGTTCCAGCCGGAATCGGAGACCCCGTCTTTGAAAAATTAGACGCAAACCTTGCAAAAGCCATCTTTTCTATCGGCGCTGTCAAAGGCTTTGAAATCGGAAGCGGATTTCATGCAGCATATACAAAAGGAAGCGAAAACAACGACAATTTTTATATGACCCAAACCGGAACCGTCCAAAAAACCACCAATCATTCCGGCGGTATACTTGGAGGCATCAGCGACGGCTCAGACATTATTTTTCGTGCAGCCATAAAGCCGACCCCTTCTATTGCCGCCTCCCAGCAAACCGTTACAAAATCCGGTGAAGAAATTGAAATTTCCATCCATGGACGGCATGACCCAATTATCGTTCCGCGCGCAGTTGTCGTGATAGAAGCAATGGCAATGCTGACAATCGCAGATGCGCTTCTTTTAAATATGACTGCAAAATTAGAGTCTATCTGTAATTTTTACGGTAAACTCTAATCAAAAGATCCAGCATTGCAAAATGCTATATGATAGAAGAAAGGAATATAAAAATATATATGGAAATTTCAAAAATTGACAGACTTCCACTTTACGCAGATTTAAAGAAAAAACTTTCTGGATACACAAACGAACAAATTGAACATGGCGTTATGTTCTACTGTTTGTCAAGCTTTGGAAAAAAAACAGAACTTTATAAAAATACGTTTACCGAAAAAATAGCCGATATTTTAAAAGACAATCATTTGTCTACTGATTTTGAATCCATTATTGAATTTTTTGAATCTTTGCTTGAAGAAAATGATATAGATGGAAATGGAATTGTTTTCACCCCTCAATACATTGCTAACTATATCACTCAGAACATTTTTTCAAATTTAGATACCTATGATTCCACGCTTTCCATTATCGATCCTGGTTGCGGCTGCGGCATTTTTTTAATCACTGCCGCCGAATATATTGCTTCTAAATTTAACGTCGATATTGATACTGTGATTGAAAATAACATCTATGGAATCGACATAGATGAAAATAATGTACGCCGTTGTTCCTTAATCTTACAACTTCTAAGCGCTAAACACAACGGCTCATATACTACAATAAAAACTCATATTATCTGCCGCGACAGCTTAAAATGCAATTGGTCACAGGAATTTCATATCGATTCATTTGATTATATCATTGGCAATCCTCCATATGTCAATCCACATATTCTAAATAAAGATACTGTAACATATCTCAAAAAACATTTTGTTACAACAAAAAACGGAGTATTTAATCTATTTTATGCTTTTATTGAATATGCTATGGAGCATCTTAGCTTACAAGGTATGTTAGGATATATTGTCCCAAACAATTTTCTCACGATTAAATCTGCCCTTGAACTGCGAAAACTTTTACAAGAACGCCGTTATTTGCTCCGCATTTTGGATTTCGGTGACAATATGATTTTTAAACCTGTCCGTACCTATAATTGCATTCTTATTCTTTCCAAAGAAAAAAAGGAGGAATTTGAATACTGTACAATACCAAAGCATAATGATATTTCATTACAGTTATCATCCATATCATATTATAAAATACCTTTTGAACGTCTGGACAAAAATGGCTGGAAACTTGTTGATAAAATTACTTTCAAAAATTTGCAAAAAATCGAATCGCAAATGATTTCAATAAAAGACTTTATTCGTACTGGTATTGCAACTTTACGGGATAACGTATATTTAGTAGATAAAGATCAGACTGGATATTTTAAAGAATCTGGCGGTGAGAAAATATATATTGAATCCGGCCTTGTAAAACCCATTTATAAAATTCCGGAATTAAAACTGCACGATAATATTGAAGATGCGAAGAGATACATCATATTCCCATACGTAAAAAGTAAAAACGGTTATATACTGATAGATGAAGAAACCTTCACAACCAAATACCCGAATACCTATTTTTATTTAAAAAGCCAAAAAGCAAATCTTGATTCCAGAGATAATGGCAAAGGCGCAGCACATGCCTGGTATGCCTATGGCAGAACACAGGGTTTGAACAAGTATGGCAAAAAACTACTGTTTCCTACATTTTCCAATAAGCCAAAATTTATCTTTATAGATAATGAAGAATCTTTATTTTGTAACGGATATGCCGTTTTTGAAAATGATACATTTGAACTTGATATTTTACAAAAAATTCTAAATTCCCGACTCATGGATTATTATGTCAGCAATACAAGTTATTCGATTGAAGGCGGTTACTACTGTTATCAAAAAAAATATGTTGAACGGTTTTCACTTCCATGTTTTACACCCAAAGAAATAGATTTTATACGACATGCTTCCAAAAATGAATTAGACAATTTTCTATGGACTTATTACTCCCTTGTATGAGAAAACGTTCTTACTTTCTATATCTGTAAGAACGTTTTTTCTTATTCCATTATATTTTTAATATCGTATCTTTTAGCATATATCTTTAAAAGATCAGGTACAAAGTTTTGAAAATTCAAAGACGCATATTCAATATCAAAATCTTTTGAGATATAACCCGCCTCTTTTAATTGTTGGCTATTTTCAAAAAGATATGGCCTGGAACGATTAAAATCTACAATAAGCAGAGCACACCTTTCATATAAATAATCTTTCCCTCCTTTTTCTCGATTATTGATAGCATCAAAAAAACTAATATATCTTTCAATATTTGTCGGATGCTTCCGAAAAGCAACTTTTTTCTTTTTTACCAACTCATCGTCGTACTCATGGACGGGAATCAAATATACTTCACCCATAACCATATTGGGACAGCGCAAATGAAGATTCTGTGCCTCAGCAAAAGTTCTCTCAAATAGAGTATCCGAATTTTTAGCCAGACTGCTCATTTGGCTTCGTACATTAATTACAAGCGTATTTGTTGAAAAATCATATCCATATTTATCTATCTTATTTTGATAAGCTAACGGACCCCAGTCAATTAGAACAGATTCTTTTTTTATATTAGAAGGTACAATACAAATATCTTGTTTTTTCTGTTTTAAAAATCCAGCAAGCTTTAATTCATGTTTGGTATCTCCCAAACCAGGATAAATATTATCCTTTTTTACACCAGCGTCTATAAACTCATACTTTACTGCATCGTGAATCAAGTTAATTAAATAAGAAGACCTTATCATAGATTCTTTCCCTTTAGAACCACCTGTTAAAATGGCTTCTTCGATTGAATCTTTAAACTGAGATAATTGATCTTCTATATACATTATTTGCATCCTCCTGCTAATTTTATCGAAAAGTTTACATTTAGGCTCACATATTCCAAAATAATTCTTCCAATGAAACCCCTAATCCATATCAATTTTAAGGCGAACTTCTCCTGACTAAGACTAGTTGCTTTTCGCAACTTCTTCTAACTTTAAAAGATACACGCAATTGGGCTTATCAATCTTGAGCGGTTTTCCGTCCATCAGCGCATACTTTTTCTCATAATCCATCCGAAACGTACATATTTCATTCGATTCGTGGTTTAAACTGATAAAATATTTATTTCCTGGAAAAACTGCAAGCGCTTTGGGAAAATCGCCGCTGATTGGAATAACGCTTACCATTTCTAACTTTCCGCTTTCTTCTTCACGTTCAAAAACAGCCATTTCCGTCGTACCTGCATTTGCGCAGTAGAGATATTTGCCATCTGAAGAAAATTCCATATTCTGCGCGCTGCAGTGTTCGCTTTTCTTCTTTTGTGTCGATACTTTTTGGATACGCTCAAACTCTGCCCCATGCCTGCCTACCTGATAGGTATATACGTCGACAGTATTTTCCAATTCATTTAACACATAAGCATTTCTGCCGTCTTTACTGAACCGAATCATTTTCGGCGCAGATTCTAAATCGCTGTGGATAATATCGGCTAACTTTAACTTTCCATTTTCATAATCAATTTTATAAACTTTCACATGGTCAAGCCCGCCGTCTACCGCGCAAAGATATTTTTGATCCGGAGTTACTTTAACACAATTGACATGCGGCCTGGAACTTCTGTCAGCCGCGCTTCTTCCTACCCCTTTATGAAATACTCCGTCTGCAATTTCACCAATCGAGCCGTCCTCACATAAACGCAGCATGGAAACTCTTCCATCATGGTATCCGCCGACAAATACAAAACGGTTCTCATCATCAACATCCAGATAACAGCCCCGCATACCGCCAATCCATTTCTCATTCATAGGACTTAAATCTCCGTCCGGAAGTATCTGAAATGCTTTTACACCATCATCTGTAATCGAATATAAATATTTCCGGTTATGGGACACAAGCAAGTCGGAGGGATTTGAAATATCAATCACCCGGCGCTTTTCCATTCTTCCTTTTTCTATATCTACATCATAAATGTGAATCCCTATACTATGTTCATAGGTATAGGTGCCTACATATGCAACATATTTTTCCTGTTTCATCGTCAACACTCCTTTGCTTTTCTGCGCAAAATATCGTAACGCGCAACTGGTATGCCTAAATCAATGAATAGTTTCTGTTTTGGATGCGGCGCGCTCTCCATAGCGTTTCCCTCTTCATCCAAAATCTGCCGTACCACAGCTTTTATATTTTCTCCATTCGGTTTCATAACTTCGATCTGCTCGCCGACAGAAAATTTATTACGCTGATGAATCTGGCAAAATCCCTCTTTTTCGCTCTGCTCTGCAATCCCAAGGTAAATATACTCTGTCACATAAGTATTATTATCATAAATCTGCGCTTCACAAGAAGGCTTTCCAAAGAAAAATCCCGTCGTAAACTTCCGGTACGTACAGCCTGAAATCTGCTCTAAATACCATGGCATATTTTCCTTATACTTTTCCGGCGATTCCATATAGTCGTCAATTGCCTTCCGGTAAGTTCTTGCAACCGTCGCTACATAAAGAGCCGTTTTCATCCTTCCTTCTATTTTTAAACTATCAATTCCAGCCTGAAATAACTCCGGAATATATTCTATCATACATAAGTCCTTAGAATTGAAAATATACGTGCCTCTTTCATTTTCGTACACAGGCATAGATTCCTCCGGCCGTTTCTCTTCCACTACGGAATATTTCCAGCGACAGGGATGCGTACAAGCTCCCTGATTGGCATCCCTTCCCACCAAATAATTACTAAGCAGGCATCTTCCAGAATAGGCAATACACATCGCTCCATGAATAAATGCTTCAATTTCAAGCTCTTTTGGAATCTGCCGCCTGATTTCTGTAATTTCCTCCAAAGATAATTCCCGCGCGCAGACAATCCTCTTCGCACCAAGTTTATGCCAAAACAGATACGTCGCATAATTCGTATTGTTTGCCTGTGTGCTGATATGAATTTCGATTTGGGGACAGACTTCTTTTGCTATGGAAAACACCCCGGCGTCAGAAATAATCAACGCATCCGGCAGCACTTCTTTTAACTCCTCAAAATAGGTTCTGACCTCTTCTAAGTCTGCATTATGCGCCAGTATATTTGCCGTAACATATACTTTTGTTCCATACTCATGGGCAAATGCAATTCCCTCTTTCATTTCTTCTATGGAAAAATTTTTCGCTTTGGCACGAAGAGAAAATACTTCTCCTCCAATATATACCGCATCCGCTCCGAATACAACCGCAATTTTCAAAACCTCTAAGCTGCTTGCCGGAATCAGCAATTCTGGACGTTTCATCTGCTTTCCCCCGCTGTCTTTTTCGTATTTCTATCAATTTTAGAACTGACTGTCAGGCCATCTCCAATAGGCAGTATAGAACTGACAAATTCTTCGTGATGCATAACTTCATATAAAAACCGGCGCATCCGTTTATGAATCGTACGGTTTCTTCTGGTAACTGCAAATCTGGATTCTATAATGTCTCCGTCCTGTAATACATTATCTGTAACCAAAATTCCTTCCGCCTTTAAAAGCCGGACTAACTCCGGCAAAAAATAAATATACTGCCCTTTGGCCGCATCCATAAAAATAAAATCAAACGGTTCTTCTAAAGAAGGTAACAGCGCCTGTGCATCTCCTTCTAATAGTGTAATCTGGCTCTCCCTGCCCGCTTCTTTAAAATTCGCCCTGGCAATGGGAATTCTCTTTGCATAATTTTCTATCGTCACAATCTCGCAGGCAATGGGATTATACTCCGCCATAAGCAGCGCAGAAAATCCGACTGCCGTTCCGATTTCTAAAATTCTTTTTGGCTTTTTTACAGATAACAGCAGCTTCAAAAACTGCTGGGTATCTTTTCGTATGACAGGCACAAAATCTTCCAGCGCCTTTTTTTCAATTTTGTTTAAATAATCTGTATTACCAGACTCTAAGGAGTTCATATACGTCAAAAGACGTTCATTTAAAATCATATCCGTTTACTCCTCTGTCTCGGTCTCTTCCACATCCGATGCAGACATAATCTGCATCATTTCATATGCTGTCATGGATGTTGAAAGCGTATAGGTTCCTTCTTTCATTTTACCGGAATAAGAAGAAAGTTTCAACTGCACAAAAAACAATTCTGCATCACGTATTAAACCTTTTTTCTCCAATAAATCCCCTAATTCTTTCGCTCCCATGCCAGAAGTCACATTCACAACCTTTTCTTCGCCTTCTTCCGGCAAATCTACTGCTGTTTCTGTAAACACACGATGTCCAAAATTATAAGCCTTTTTCCCGCCCTGGTATAAACCAATCACCAACAATACGGTAATTAATATACCAAAACAGATACTTACAATTTTCATTACAATTTTGCTGGCGTTCATCTCTTCCTCCGTATGATATACACTGGTATGCTATACTAATAGTCTTCAAAAGCGACCTCAAAATCCAACTCTTCCAAAAGAGAGTAATCCACCCGCCGCAAAATACGGCATAACGCATTTTCTGAATTCAAATAATCCCGGATAATCGGATTGCTGGCGGCAGCAGTATATTCTTTTTGCAAATGGTCTCCATGTTCATATAAATTTGAACTTTTCCTCTGCATTTCATAATTTCGCCTTAAAAATTCATCTGCCTTCTCTTTTAAAGGCGGATATTTTAAAATCGTCTGCTTTGCCCTTTGATATTCCAAGTATTCATCACTTGTCTTTATAGCAGAAATTAATGCTTCAATTGCTTCCTGTACCTGGCCCATATTCTTTCCTCCGCATTAAACCTCCATGATAATCGGTATAATCATTGGTCTTCTCTTTGTCTCTCTCCAGACGAACTCGCCCAAAGCTTCCTTGATTTCCGTCTTTATCCTCGTCCAGTCTGTAATATTTTTCTCCATCATCTGCTCCATGGTATCATGGAGTATGTGTTTTGCCTCGTCCATCAAAAACTCAGACCCTCTGACATAGACAAATCCCCTGGAAACAATATCCGGCCCGGCAAGCACCTGACCGGAGCCTGCCTCCAACGTCAGTACTACAATAATAATGCCTTCTTCCGCCAAATGCTGTCTGTCCCGAAGTACAATATTGCCAACGTCCCCAACACCAAGTCCATCCACCATAATATTTCCCGTCTGGACATGACCGGTTACTTTCGCACTGTCATTCCCCAGCTCAAGTACATCTCCGGACGATAAAATAAAAATGTTATGCTTATCGTATCCCAGTTCTTCAGCGATTTTCGCCTGCGCCATTAAATGCCGGTATTCTCCATGCACAGGAACTGCATACTTCGGACGTACCAGAGAATAAATCAGTTTAATATCTTCCTGGCAGGCATGTCCTGAAACATGAGCGTCCTGAAAAATCACATCTGCGCCTTTCATAAACAAGTCGTTAATCACATTGGATACTGCTTTTTCATTTCCGGGTATCGGATTGGAACTAAAAATAATCGTATCTTTTGGTTTGATTGCAATTTTTTTATGCGTACCAGAAGCCATACGGGACAATGCCGCCATAGATTCTCCCTGGCTTCCCGTCGTTATCAATACTGTCTGCTCATCCGGATAATCCCGAAGCTGTTCTACATCAATCAAAGTATTGTCTGGAATATCCAAATATCCAAGCTCTGTTGCCGTAGCAATAATATTGACCATACTGCGTCCTTCTACTACAACTTTCCTGCCATATTTACATGCAGAATTGATAATCTGCTGTACACGATCAACATTGGATGCAAATGTTGCAATAATAATTCTG
Organism: uncultured Lachnospiraceae bacterium; assembly: GCA_910586355.1. Classification (GTDB taxonomy): domain Bacteria; phylum Bacillota; class Clostridia; order Lachnospirales; family Lachnospiraceae; genus Roseburia_B. The sequence continues at coordinate 55,924 of CAJUHJ010000014.1, read as the reverse complement.
GAGTTTCTATGCTCAGAAAAAATATTATCAAACGTTTTTCCAACCGAGCGCTCTGACATTGTAAAACCAGGCCTCTCTGCATTGGTACTGTCACACATTAACGCCAATACACCCTTTTTTCCGATTTCCCCTAACCTTGCCAAATCTATGGCGTCTCCGAACACCGGGGTATAATCCACTTTAAAATCTCCCGTATGCACAACAATTCCTGCCGGAGAATAAATGGCAAGCGCCGCTGCATCCTGAATACTGTGGTTCGTTTTTATAAATTCTACCCGAAAATTACCAAGATTAATATGCTGCCCATATTTGACAACTTTCCGCTTCACACTCGTAAGCATATTATGCTCTCTTAAACGGTTTTCAATAATTCCGATCGTCAGCTTTGTAGCATAAATCGGTACATTCAATTCTTTTAATACATAAGGAATCGCCCCAATATGATCCTCATGCCCATGTGTAATAAAAAATCCCTTTACCTTATCCGCATGTTCCCTCAGATAAGTTATGTCTGGAATAACCAAATCAATTCCCAGCATATCATCTTCTGGAAAAGACATTCCGCAATCCACGACAATAATACTGTCTTCATACTCAAAGGCAGTAATGTTCATTCCAATCTGCTCTAATCCTCCTAATGGAATGATTTTCAGCTTCGCATGTTCTGTTGTTTTCTGTTTCAAAAGTTTACCTCCGTTTTTTTAGTATTCGAAATCAACATCTTCCATCAATTCCGTAAAGACTTTGGCAATGGCTTCAAATTCCGCATCCTCTTCTACCATCTCATACAACGTCTCTTCTTCCTCTGAAAATGTTTCTTTTAAAATATATGCTTCTGAATCACCGTCTTCATCTTGAGTGACCAGCAGATAATTCTGATTGTTAATTTGTGTTTGTTCTAAACAGTAAAATTCAATAACCTCCTGCATATCAGGAGATGTAAATTTAATTTTTTCCATGTCTGTTTTTTATTCCTCTTTTTTCATTTGCAGAGAGTCCAAATATCCCTGCAGAATCAGCATCGCTGCAATCTCATCCACATATTCTTTACGCATTCGTCCCCGTACTTTGCTTTCTGACATAATCTGATTTGCCCAAGAAGTTGTTAAGCGTTCGTCCCACAATTCAACCGAAAGCTCTGTCCTTCTTTCTAACATTTCCATAAATTCTCTTGTCAGTTCACAGCGTTCTCCTTCTGTGTTGTTCATATGTTTTGGATAACCTAAAACGATTTTTTCAACATCATAAGAAGAGACAAGATCCTCTATTCTTGCCAGAGTTTGACGCAGTTTCTTGGGTGACTTCCGCCGGATAATCTCTACGCCCTGTGCTGTCAGCCCTAACGCATCACTGACTGCGACTCCCACAGTATGCGAGCCAAAATCCAGTCCCAGTATCCGCATATCCTGCCTCCATATCTACTTGTTTTTTGCTGCCATCCGCACAAATCTGAGAAGAATCTTCCCCAAATAAGCAAAAACTACATTTTTTCTTTAATGTATTCCTGTAAGACTTCCTCTACAATTTCGTCACGTTCCACCTTCATAATCAGACTTCTTGCATTATTATGACTGGTAATATACGTCGGATCACCTGACATAATATATCCAACAATCTGGTTGACCGGATTATAACCTTTCTCCGTCAGTGCTTCATAAACAATCGCAAGTACATCTTTGACCTGCATCTCCGGTTCTTTTTCTACTTTAAAAAATTGTGTATTCGTTACATTCTGCATAATTCCACGCCCTTATTCTGCTCTTTTGTTTTCTGCACGCAAAAGCATTGCTGTACTCATTGTAATATATTATGTCCCAAAATTCAACCCATAAGATAAATGCCGTTGATTTGTCCAGACACTGTGCCTCTCACAAATGTATTGGTAACATCAGTCTTCGTTTCGGCTGCGACTTTCACATATTCTTTTGTATGACCCAAAAAATAATTTCTGCCTTCAAATTCAAACGGTTCTTCCATCAAAACTTCTACTTCTTTTCCCATGTAATAAGAACAAAATTCTTCCGACATTTCATTTGCAAGGGAAATCAACTGTTCACTCCGAACTGCTTTTTCTTGCTCCGGCACCTGGTTTGGCATAGAAGCGGCTTTCGTACCCTCTCGTTTTGAATATTTAAACACATGCATTTCATAAAAATGTACTTTTCTCAAAAATTCTTTTGTTTTTTCAAATTCTTGATTTGTTTCTCCAGGAAACCCAACAATCACATCTGTTGTAATCGCCGGATGTGAAAAATAGCGCCGCAAAAGCTCACAGCTTTGTAAAAACTCCGCCGTTGTATACTTTCTGTTCATCCGCTGTAAAGTTTCATCACATCCGCTTTGAAGCGACAAGTGAAAATGCGGACAGATTTTGCCGATTTGAGAAATCGCAGACACAAACTCTTCTGTCACAATTCTAGGCTCCAAAGAGCTCAAACGGATACGCTCTATTCCTTTGATATTTGCCGTTTCCTGAATCAAATGAAGCAGATTTTCTCCCCTATCTATTCCATAAGAACTCAAATGAATTCCTGAAAGCACGAGTTCCTGATAACCATTTTCTGCAAGTTTTCCGGCTTCTGAAAGTACTTCTTCAAAAGAACGGCTTCTCACCCTTCCTCTTGCATATGGAATAATACAATAACTGCAGAACTGGTTGCAGCCATCCTGTACTTTTATAAACGCCCTTGTATGCTCTGCGGTCCGGTTGACGCTTAAGGTTTCATACGGCTGTTTGTCATTGATATTTACAATGGATTCTGTCTGTTTTTTATTCTTTTCATAGGCATAGACTGCCTCTATCAAATTTTGTTTCTGATTATTGCCAATGAGAATATCAACCGATTCATCCAAACGGGCTTCATTTGTCTTAGTCTGTGCATAACAGCCGGCTGCAATAACGATACTATTTGGATTCTTCTTTTTCGCCCGGTGCAGCATTTGCCTTGATTTTCTATCTGCCATATTTGTAACAGAACAGGTATTGACTACGTAAATATCTGCTTTTTCATTAAAATCAACAATTTCATATCCGGCTTCTTCTAACATCTGCTGCATGGCTTCTGTTTCATAAGCATTGACCTTGCAGCCCAAGTTATGCAGCGCCGCAGTTTTTCTGATTTTTCGATTCACGGGTTTCCTCCTTATGAATTGGTGGGTGAGGGAAGGGACGTCAAGGACAGGCAGGGGATGTGGGTATCGTCTTTGGACTGTGGGAAAGGATTAAGCGATACTAAGCAGTCCCATAGAATTGTTTGCTGGCAAACGGACGGAACCATCCTCAACACGCCGTCCATGGCGCGGTGAGGATTTCCCCTGCCTGTCCCTGACTGCATATCGTCCCCGAATCTTCATAATGCCAGAAGCGTTCATTCGCCCGTAGATGGCAGCTGTAAACTTACAACTTTTCTCGCGTTTGCATGCTACTTTCCAGAGCCACTTTTTGTCATGCCCACACATTACCATCCACACCCAATATTTATCGTGACCGCACACTACTCCACGGAGCCGATGACGTAGTCGGGGAACTGTTGTGACAGTGGGTGTTTGGGTTTGTGACTTGTTTTGGGATTTAGATATTCTTAGCAGTCGAACATATTCAGGAATCCCCTGCCATGGACGGCAGGGGAAATCCTCACCACGCCATGGAGGGCGTGTTGAGGATGGTTCCGTCTGTCTGCCATATAAGTTTAAGGCGAACTGCTTAGAATATCTTAATCCCAAAACCCCGGAACAAACAAACACCTACTGTCGCAACAGTTCCCCGACGGACGCCCCCTCTTCACCGCTCCCCCTCCTCCCAAGATTTCACGCAAATAGCATTGACTTTTCCCAATAAAACAAGTACTATATAAACAAACAATAACGAAACAAAGGGAGGATACAACACATGAAAACCGTTCAGATTTCTTTAAATTCTATTGATAAGGTAAAAGCATTCGTAAATACAGTGACCCAGTTTGATTATGATTTTGATCTGATCTCCGGAAGATATACGATTGATGCAAAATCTATCATGGGCATTTTTAGTCTGGATTTATCTAAACCTATTGATTTAGCTATCCATGTAGAAAGTGATGAAGCTGATATTTTAGAAGCTTTAGATCCATACCTTGTAAAATAATATGTTTTTGAAAAGAGTTCCATTTTTCGGAACTCTTTTTTCTATTCTATCCTTTAATCTTCCGGCTCAATCTTAATCACTTCCGCTGTCTCAAAAGCTGTTTTCATTAATTCTTCAATTATCCCATCCAATTTCTTCTCTGAACGCTCAATCACCCGCACATTCGGTTTTGTCACCGGATGTTTGGCAACAAAAATCGTACAGCAGTCTTCAAACGGCTGAATACTTGTTTCATAGGCGTCAACTTTTTCTGAAATCTCTATAATTTCATTTTTATCAAAACCAATTAACGGACGATATACGGGAAGTGTACAGACTGCGTTTGTCGCTGCCAAAGACTGCATTGTCTGGCTTGCAACCTGACCAATACTTTCTCCAGTTACTAGTCCAAGGCAATTATTTTCAAGTGCAAAATGCTCTGCAATTTTCATCATATAACGGCGCATAATAATTGTAAGTTCTTCATGCGGGCAATGCTCGTAAATATTTAACTGTATGTCCGTAAAATTAACGACATGAAGCAAAATAGGCCCTGCGTATCTGGATATAATTCTTGCTAAGTCTATGACTTTTTGTTTTGCACGTTCGCTTGTGTATGGCGGCGCATGGAAATAAACAGCGTCAATACCAACACCGCGTTTTGCAATCATATACCCCGCTACTGGACTGTCAATGCCGCCGGAAAGCAAAAGCATTGCTTTACCATTCGTACCAACTGGCATACCTCCCGGGCCTTTGATTTCTTTGGAATAAATATTGATTTCTTCTCGAATCTCTACGCACAAAAGAACATCCGGATGATGGACGTCTACTTTCATTTCCGGAAATGCGTCTAATATTTTTTCACCTAAAGCAGCGTTTAATTCCATGGAATCCATTGGATAATTTTTTCTGGCCCTTCTGGCCTGGACTTTAAAAGTCAGATTTTTATCCGGGTACACCTGGTTTAGATAATCAATGACTGCTTTTGCAAGATCGTCAAATCCTTTATCCTCAATTAATACAACTGGACAAATTCCCACAATACCAAAGACATGGGAAAGCGCCTGTATGACTTCGTCGTAATCATAATCGCTTAACGTATCGACATAAATCCGTCCCTGGAGACGGCGCACTTTAAATGTTCCATCTATATATTGCAGCGCATATCGGATTTGCTTTACCAACGCTTCTTCAAACAAATACCTGTTCTTTCCTTTGATTGCAATTTCACCATATTTAATCAAAAAAGATTTGTACATGATGTTTCCTCCATAGCTATTTTCTTGTAAATTTTCTGCAAAATGGGATGATGTCTGCCATACATTCCAATGTATAATCCAATTCTTCTTTTGTCGTTTCTCCACTAAAACTGAAACGAACCGTAGATTCTAACAAATCATGCCTTAAGCCAATCGATAAAAGTGTCTGGCTGACAGACGGCTTATTAGAAGAACATGCGCTGCCTGCTGAAATATAAATTCCCTTTTCTTCTAACGAATGTAAAAGGACTTCGCTTCTGACGCCTTCTACACTGACGCTTACAATATGAGGCGCCGCTTTGCTTCTTTCTGTCCCTCTTACTCCGTTGACAAAAACACTGTCTATCCGGGTGACTTCCCGAATAAAATAATCACGCAGCTGATACATATGGTCTCTGCTTTCATCCAGATTTTCATAAATCTCTGCCGCTGCTTCCCCAAGGGCTGCAATTGCTGGAACATTCTGAGTCCCAGAGCGCATCCCTTTCTGCTGCCCGCCGCCAAAAAGAATTGGTTTTATTTTCGTCTTGTCTTTGATATATAAAAATCCGCTGCCTTTGGGTCCATGGATTTTATGGCCGCTGACAGAAAGCAAATCAATATCTAAATTTTTCAGCAGAAGACGCATTTTTCCATATGCCTGAATTGCGTCTGCATGTATTACAGCATTTGCCGCTTTTTTCCGAATGAATTCTGCCGCCTCTTTCATAGGCGTCATGGAACCGATTTCGTTATTTACTAAAATCAATGAAACTAAAATTGTCTGTTCGTCTAACGCCTCTTCTAATGCGTCAAGCCTTAAAATTCCGTCCGTATCCACTGGAAGGTATGTGACACGGTATCCCTGTTCTTCCAACTGACGCATAGGCTGCTGCACGGAAGCATGTTCCATTGACGTCGTAATAATATGATTTCCGGCGCGACAATTTGCGTTCACACTCCCAAAAATTGCAAGATTATTTGATTCTGTCCCGCCAGACGTGAAATACAGTTCTTTTTCCTGCACTTTTAATGTCTTTGCAATTTTCTTTCTGGCAATTTTTATCTCTTCTTCTGCATCGACGCCCATTTTATGCAAAGAAGACGGATTGCCATAATCCTCTTCTAAAAGCCGGATCATCTGTTTTGCGGCGCGGCTGCTGCACTTTGTTGTCGCAGCATTATCAAGGTATACTTTCATAAAATCTACTCCATCTCCATACGAAGCATCAGCGCCGATAAGACGGCAATGCCTGCTGTGTCTGTTCTTAAAATCCGCCTTCCTAAAGAAACGGCCTGCATAGACTCTTTTGCCAGGGCAATCTCCTCTTCTGAAAAACCGCCCTCCGGCCCAATTAATATACTGACGGAATTTCCTTTTAAAATAGTAGAAAACGCCTGTTTTGTAGAATCCATTCCCAGTGCATTTTCATAGGGAACAAGACGCACGTCACACTGGGAGGCATACTCTAGCGCCCGTGCAAACGTCATTACCGGATGAATTTTAGGAATAATGCTGCGCTTGGACTGTTTGGCTGCCGCTTCTGAAAGTTTCTGCCAACGGTTAATCCGTGAAGTTTCTTTTTTTTCATCTAATTTGACGACACAATACTTCATTGCCACAGGGATAATTTCAAACACGCCCAGTTCAACCGCTTTTTCTATGATAAATTCCATACGGTTTCCCTTTGGAATCCCCTGAAACAGATAAATTTTCCCGGAAAGTTCCGTCGTTTGCGCTTCTTCCTTTAAAATATCTGCCTGTATAAAATGTTCTGCAATCTCTGCAATTTCACAAAAATAATCCTGGCCGCTTTTACTGCTGACACGTATCTTTTCTCCGGTTTTCATACGAAGCACATTTTTTATATGGTTGACGTCTGAACCTGTAATCGTCACAAATTCCCTGCCAATCTGCGATTCCTCTACAAAAAACTGATACATGGCTACTCCTTTACGGCGGTGATATTCACCCATTCGCCTTCATGGTTGATTTCAAGTATATGAAAGCCGGCTGCGGTAATTGCTTCTTTTACTTCCTCTTCTTTAAAATCAATAATTCCAGACGTAATAAAAATACCGCCTTTTTTCACATGCCGAAAAACTACCGGAGCCATTGGAATAATCACATCAGCTAAAATATTTGCAACTGCAATATCATAACATTCGGTTCCAACTGTCTCCTGTAATACGGCGTCCTCAATCAGATTTCCTTTGTAAAAATGCGCCCTATCTTCTGAAATATGATTCATAGCGGTATTTTCCCTTGCGGAATTCATACAATTCTCATCTATGTCTGTCCCAACTGCACGAAAAGCGCCTAGTTTTAAAGCTGCAATTGACAAAATACCGCTCCCGCAGCCTATATCCAACACCTTCATGCGCTTCTCTTTTTGGATATATTTGCAAAGCTGGCGGATACAAAGCTGCGTCGTCTCATGTTTTCCCGTACCAAAAGAAATGCCGGGGTCTATTTCAATCACGCAGGCTGAGTTGTCATCTTTTAATTCTTCCCAAGTGGGCTTAATCAAAATATCGCCAATCTTAAAAGAATGAAAATAGGCCTTCCAATTATTCATCCAGTCAATATCTTCCGTCTCACTGGATGTAACCGTCCCCTCTCCTACGTCTACAAACTGCCGTTGAAGTTCAATTCCCTTTTTGACCTCTCCTAAAAGTTTGGAATGGTCTGCGCCGTATTCCAAATAAAAACTAACCGCGCTGCTGCCCGTATCTGGAGGAAGCTCCGGCAGAAAATCAATAAACATGTCTGCCTGATCTGCTTTTGTCAACGGAATATTGTTTTCAATTTCCACTCCCTGTATACCCAGCTCGTCCAACATAGCGCTCAAATAATCTTCTGCTGCCGTGGTCGTCTGTATGGTATATTTCTTCCATTTCATTATGCTTCTCCTATTCAAAAAATAACCGCTGCACTTTTGTGCAACGGCACTTTATTTGTCCATGCCTATACGCTTACGCAAGACCTCGTATTCCTCATTAATCTTTTGGATGACGTCGGTATCTCCTTCTGCGTTATCCGGATGGAAAATTTTAATCAAATCCTTGTAACGTTTTTTCAATGAGCGCATATTATTCACACCGGAAAAAAAGACGGATGCGGATACGTTGCTGAATGAAATCCGCTCCTCGTCATTGTTAAATCCAGAATAAACACGCTCTAACTGCTCCCGCTCGGCAGCTAATTTACGCCATCCATCCTCTAACATTTTCCATTCCATGTCAAATATATGCTTTTCCCGCTCCAAACGTTTTTCTTCGAATTTTTTATTTCTTAAAAATTCCTGTCTTTCATATTCTAAAAGCCTCTGCTGCCGCCTGATTTCTACACTTTCATCTACATATTTTGGACTGACCGTTTTTTCCTGTGCTGCTTTTTTCATGCGCCAGTCTGATAAAACGTTTACGGCTTCCTCCATCATTGTATATGCCTGATCCATCTATCCTGCTTCCTTTCTCGCCGCATCCATCAAGATATGGCGTCTTATCAGTCACCAGTTTCACTTAGGATACAACATCTAGGGATAAGCAACAATAGGAAAATGGTACTAGTCATGTAATTGGGCATTATCTTCATAAGTCCTCAAAAGACTCCTTTATTTTTTCTTTAAAGCTCTTTTTTCTTGGTTTTTCCGTTTTCGGCGCATTTGATTTCAAAGAATTTCCTGTCTCTGCATCAAATTTGCGAAGCGCCTCTTTTGCTGCTTCATTTAACCCGGTAGGTACTTGAACCACCAATGTGACATAGTGATCTCCACGTATTGACTTATTCCTTAGAGAAGGCACTCCCTTCCCTTTCAGGCGGATTCTGGTATCCGTCTGCGTACCTGCTTTTACATCATAAAGCACATCTCCGTCTACTGTATTGATACGCACTTCTCCGCCTAATGCTGCCTGTGCATAAGAAATCGGCGCTGTTGAATAAATATCTATATCCTGTCTTTGGAAAATCGGATGTCTTGTAACCATAACTTCTACCAGCAAGTCGCCTCTTGGCCCGCCATTTCTGCCCGGTTCGCCTTTGTCCCGAATCCGCACGCTTTGTCCATTGTCAATTCCTGGCGGAATCGTCACTTTAATTCTCTTTTTAGAAGCAATATAACCGCTTCCTCTGCAATCCGAACATTTTTCCTTTATAACTTTTCCTGTTCCATTACATTCTGGACAGGTCTGGACATTTTGCACCATGCCAAACAAGGACTGCTGGCTGTACATAACTTTTCCTTTTCCGCCGCACTTTGTACAAGTCTGGGGATTTGTCCCCGGTTTTGCACCGGAACCATGACAAGTTTTACATTCGTCTTTTAAAACAATTTCCAATTCTTTTTCGCAGCCGGATATGGATTCTTCAAATGTAATACGCACGCTGGCACGCAGATTTGCGCCTTTTCTCGGCCCATTATCCGAACTTCTTCTGCCGCCTCCAAAGAAATCTCCAAACAAATCGCTGAATATATCCCCCATATCCATACCGGAAAAATCAAAGCCTCCGGCGCCTGTGGAACCGTCAAACGCCGAATGGCCAAATTGGTCATACTGACGCCTTTTTTCTGAATCGCTTAACACAGCATAGGCTTCCTGCACTTCTTTAAACTTTTGTTCTGCCTCTTTATCCCCTGGATTCATATCTGGATGATACTTTTTGGCAAGCTGACGGAACGCCTTTTTAATTGCGGCATCATCTGCGCTCTTTTCAACGCCTAATACCTCATAATAATCTCTCTTATCTGCCATACTCTATTCCCTCTTTATAAGACATATCATAGGGTTTTAGAAATGTTCTAAAACCCTATGATTATGAAACCATTATACTTCTTTGAAATCTGCATCTACTACGTCGTCTTCCGGCGCGCTCTGTGCGTCTGCTCCCATATCCGGGCCTGCACCGCCTGCTGCCTGCTGCGCTGCCTGAGACTGTTCATACATCTTTGCAAATACTTTCTGTGCGCTTTCCGTCAGTTTTTCATGGGCTGCCTTTAATTCGCCAATCTGACTCTCTGTCATATCTTCTGCATTTGGATTCGCTTCCAAAATTGCTTTTACTGCGCTAATATCTGCTTCTACCTCAGATTTATCTGCCGGGTCAATTGCCGCGCCAACTTCTTCCAATGCTTTTTCTGTCTGGAATACAAAGGAATCTGCATCGTTTCTCGTATCAATCGCTTCTTTTCTCTTCTTATCCTGCGCTTCAAATTCTTTTGCTTCTTTAACTGCTTTTTCAATATCGGAATCTGACATATTCGAACCTGCTGTAATCGTAATATGCTGTTCTTTTCCTGTTCCCAAATCTTTTGCGGATACGTTTACAATACCATTCGCATCAATATCAAACGTAACTTCAATCTGAGGAACGCCGCGGCGTGCCGGAGGAATTCCATCTAAACGGAACTGTCCTAAAGATTTATTGTCTCTTGCAAACTGTCTTTCACCCTGTACAACATTGATGTCTACAGCTGTCTGATTGTCTGCCGCTGTGGAGAATACCTGACTCTTCTTTGTCGGGATAGTGGTATTTCTCTCGATTAACCTTGTAGCCACACCGCCCATAGTCTCAATGGAAAGTGACAGCGGCGTAACATCTAATAAGAGAATGTCGCCTGCACCTGCGTCCCCGGCTAATTTACCACCCTGAACAGATGCACCGATTGCTACACATTCATCTGGATTTAAAGATTTGCTCGGCTCTTTTCCAGTTATCTGTTTTACTTTATCCTGAACAGCTGGAATACGTGTAGAACCTCCAACTAAGAGCACCTGACCCAAATCTGCGTTTGTAAGCCCGGCGTCTTTCATTGCAGCCTGTACCGGAATCGCTGTCTTTTCTACCAAATCATGTGTCAATTCATCAAATTTTGCTCTTGTCAAATTCATATCAAAATGCTTCGGTCCTTCTGCATTTGCTGTAATAAACGGAAGATTGATATTTGTTGTGGTAGCAGAAGATAATTCTTTCTTTGCTTTTTCTGCTGCTTCTTTTAATCTTTGAAGCGCCATTTTATCTGCAGATAAATCTACGCCTTCTGCTTTCTTAAACTCGTTTATCATCCAGCGTGTAATGCGGTCGTCAAAATCATCACCGCCAAGACGGGTATCGCCGTTTGTTGCCAAAACTTCAATAACGCCTTCTCCAATTTCTATGATAGATACGTCAAACGTACCGCCGCCAAGGTCATATACCATAATCTTTTGTTCTTTTTCATTGTCAAGCCCATATGCAAGCGCCGCTGCAGTAGGCTCGTTAATAATACGCTTTACATCAAGACCTGCGATTTTACCAGCATCTTTTGTAGCCTGACGCTGCGCGTCATTGAAATAAGCCGGTACGGTAATTACTGCCTCGTTTACGGTTTCTCCCAAATATCCTTCTGCATCTGCTTTTAACTTCTGTAAAATCATAGCGGAAATCTGCTGCGGGGAATATTTTTTTTCATCAATCATTCTGCCGTTGTCTGTTCCCATATCCCTTTTAATAGAAGAAATTGTTTTCTCTGCATTTGTAACTGCCTGACGCTTTGCCGGTTCTCCAACCAAACGCTCGCCATTTTTTGTAAATGCAACGATAGACGGCGTCGTTCTTGCACCTTCCTGATTTGCGATAACGGTTGGTTTTCCGCCTTCCATAACTGCTACACAACTATTTGTAGTTCCTAAATCAATACCTATAATTTTTCCCATGATTGTTTCCTCCTGAATCTTTCAAATTTTATATAAAACTTAGTTTGCTACCTTAACCATGCTGTGACGCACAACAGCGTCGTGGTACATATAACCTTTTAGGAGTTCTTCTGCTATAATATTTTCTCCTAATGAATCGTCTTCTATGTGCATAACCGCATTGTGATACTCTGGATCAAACTCTGCGCCGACTGCTTCAATTGGTTTTACGCCTGCCTCTTCTAACATTGTCATCATTTGTTTGTATATTTTATTCATACCGTCAACAAAAGGATCTTCTTTTTGCTCTTCTGGCACAGCAAAAAGACCGCGTTCGAAATTGTCTATTACCGGAAGGACTTTTTCTACAATGCTTTTTGCTCCCATTGCATACATCTGTGATTTTTCCTTTTCAGTCCGTTTGCGGAAATTTTCAAACTCTGCCATCTGGCGTTTCAAACGATCTGTCAAATCCTCAATCTGCTCGTCTTTTTTGTCTTTTTTCTTTTCTTTTTTCTTATTAAAAAGACCTTTTTTCGGTTCGCCTTCTTTCTCCTGTCCTTCGTTTGTCTCTTCGGCTAAAGCGCCGTCGGTTTCTTCGGCTTCTGTTTCTGCCGTCGGTTCGTCTGATTCCTCTAATTCAGTTTCTAATTCTTCTTTTTCTTTCTTCATCTCTTCCACTTTCCTACCACCTTTCTCATGCCTTCATTCCAGCGGAAACGACAGCTTTATTATTTAAAAATACCATCTAACTGCATTTTTAACTCTTTTAAACTGTCCATGACTTTTTCATAATCCATACGCTTTGGCCCAATAATTCCTACGGTACCTTTTACACCTTCGCCAAGTTCATATGTTGCTGTTACTACACTGCAGTCTTTCATCGTTTGAATCGGACTTTCATTTCCTATATAAACCTGAATACCCGTTTCATTTTCGCTGTTTAGGCTGTCAGATACCAGTGTCTTAAGCTGCTGCTTTTCCTCTAATGTATAAATAAGCTCGCTTGCTTTCCTTGAATCTGACAATTCAGGATATTTAAAAATATTGGTTGCACCGCTGGTATAAATCTCTAACTCTTCCTGACTGATGGATTCTGCTACCGCGTTTAAAACAATTTCTACTATGTCGCTATGGATTCCTGCCTGTTCTTTCATCTTACTGATTGTAACAAGATTGATTTCCGGTATGGATAAGCCATTTAACGTTGAATTACAAAGCACATTTAGTTTTAACAGTTCTTCGTTATTTAAAGGCTGTGCAAGCGGAATAATTTTATTCTTCACCACATTTGTTTCCATCACAATAACTGCTAAAAGCTGATGTTCATCCAATTGAGACAGCTGGATAAATTTGACTTTGTTGCCGCTGTACTTAGGGGAAGAAATCATTGTTGCGTAATTTGTCGTCTGCGCTAACATTTTCGCTACCTGCTTTAAAACCTGTTCCATTTTCTCTGTATGCTCAATCACAAAATCTTTCATATCAGAAATTTCTTTATCTTTGCTCGTAAGAAGATGATCCACATAAAACCGGTATCCTTTATCAGATGGAATCCGCCCGGCAGAAGTATGCGGTGACAGAATATAACCCAGTTCTTCCAAATCTGACATCTCATTGCGAATCGTCGCAGAACTCAAATTTAGATCAGCATATTTTGAAATGGTGCGGGAACCTACCGGCTCGCCTGTTTCTAAATATGTCCGGATAACAGCTTCTAATATTTTAATCTTTCTATCGTCCAATCCGTCCATAGCTTCACCTCTGTATCGGTTGTTTGTTAGCACTCAATTGATGGGAGTGCTAACATCTATTGATAAGATAGCACCACCTGTTTTTTTTGTCAACCTTTATTTTGAAATTTATTTTTTCTTTAGAATTAAAAGTCTTATCTTTCAAATAAACGCGGCAGGGTTTATTTGCCCTGCCGCGTTTATGTCTATGCACCGACTTTTATACAATCTAAAGCATAACGCATTATTTTGATTTAATTTTTACTGTTTTTGGGGTGTTTGCTTTCTTTAATAATCGTTTATATGCCTTTAATTTTTTCTTAGGAACAATAATAACTGCATTTTTCTTAATTCCCTTAAAAGCATTTTTTCCGATTTTCGTAATATTATTTGATTTTATTATAATCTTATTTAATTTGCTGCAATTTGCAAATGCAGACTTTCCAATTACTTTCACATTTGCCCCAATTGTAACATTCTTAATCTTTTTATTTTTTTGGAACGCTTTGTCATTAATCTCCGTAATTAGATATGGATACTCTTCAATTGACACGCTTGGCCCAATTACTACATTTTTGCTCTTCTTAAGTACGTTTAACAGTTTTACTGTCTTCTCTGTTTCAGAAGACGCTGTAATTTTATAATTTCTGTCATTGATGGTCTTGGTTTCTGATACGCCCGGCAACTTAACAGATACCGTAATGATAATGCTTCCTTTTGCATTACCATCAGCAGATTTTGCCGTAATAACTGCTGTGCCTGCCCCAACTGCTTTTACAATGCCATTTTTATCTACGGTTGCAACTTTTGTATTACTGCTGCTCCATGTCACTGTCTTATTCGCTGCATCCGCCGGTTTTACAACTGCCGTCAGTTTCACAGATTCTCCTGTTGACAACGCCTTTTTATTGCCTGCCGCCGTTACTGTAACACTAGTCACTTTTTTAAGCGCTTTATTTTCTGACAGAACATTTAATACAATCGTTCCCGCAGAACCGCCGTTTCCATCAGACGGTTTTGCCGTAATTGTCACTTTACCTGCAGAATGTGCCGTCACAACTCCATTTGCAGTTACAGACGCAATTTTTGGACTGCTGCTGCTCCAAGTCACTGCTTTATCTGTGGCATTTTCTGGTTTCACAGTTGCCGTCAGCTGTAATGTCTGTTTTACTGAAAGACTTGTTTTATTGCCTGCTGCTGTAATTGTAACGCTCTCTACTGGTATCGACGTATCCGGAACAGTTTTGGATTTTATTGTTAATTTGATAGTTCCTGTTACTTTGCTGCCGTCTTTTGCCGCCGCCGTAATGGTTACTTCACCCTCTCCAACTGCTGTCACAACACCTGTCTGGCTGACTGTGGCTTTTGCTGTATCGCTGCTGCTCCATC
>CAJUHJ010000014.1:0-40684 GCA_910586355.1 uncultured Lachnospiraceae bacterium | reverse complement strand
GCTCTACGGCTGCGGTTAGCTGCAATGTCTCTTCAACTTCTATCTCTGTCTGGCCGTCTTCTGCTGTCACCGTTATGCCCGTCACTGGATGTTCTGTATCTGTCGTTGATTTTGGATTGACTGTCAGTGTTATGTCCCCTGTTACATTACTGCCGTCTTTTGCCGCCGCTGTAATGGTTACTTCGCCTTCTCCAACTGCCGTCACAACACCTGTCTGGCTGACTGTGGCTTTTGCTGTATCGCTGCTGCTCCATCTAACTTCCTTATTTGCTGCGTTCTGCGGCTCTACGGCTGCGGTTAGCTGCAATGTCTCTTCAACTTCTATCTCTGTCTGGCCATCTTCTGCTGTCACTGTAATCTCAGTCACTAATATTTGATGATTGCCCCCTACTTCTTTTAACTTATTCTCTGCATTTTTCAGATTTAAGTATGCCTCAACCAATTCTGCCTGTGATGCATTATCTGAAATATTCTTTGCTGCTGTATAAGCTGTATAATATGCAGTCCATGAAGATATGGAATAATCAACTGCATTTTTCCCTTCTGCTTCTGTAATTGCTGCAGACAAATCTGCTTCTATATCCTGCAAAGACTGATTTGCTTCTCCCTGCAGAGTTGTTAATGCTTCATCTAACTGCGCCTGAGTGACAGATGAAGACAAAAGCGCTTCTTGTGCCGCCTTTACCGCCTCTGCAAGTTGTGGATATATACCTGGAAGCAACTTTTCATACGCATCATATTTCATCAGCTCTTGAACCAAATTCAAACGATTTGGAATTCCCGCCGTCTGGCTGCTTCCTATGATACGAATTTCTGCTGCAGATGCAAAATCATCTTTTGTTTCAAGCGCACGCAGTTTTACATGAGAAGCTACGATTGGACCATATGTAAATTCACACGTTTTCTCAGCATTACTTTTTGCCCATTCCCCCCGTTCATAAGGATAAAACGTCTGTCCATCTGTACTGATTTCAATTTGATATTCTGTAATTGTTCCATTTGTATTCGCACCGGACCGCGGCAGATATTTTAAACCATCTACCAGATAAGAGCCTCCCAAATTAATTGTAATCCAATGTTTGGGTCTGCCGCCATTGCTTGCTTTATCGTCGTCTCCATTATAATTCGTATGCCAAAGCGTCGAAGGATTGCCGTCTAGTACATTGGAAGCCGCACCGTCGCTGTGCCAGCTTCCGGCTGTTGCAGACATACCTGTTACAGGAAGCTCTGCAAAACCGATTTTCCCTAATGTCAGCGTTTTTGTAACAAATGGTTTATCCGTCAGCCTTACATTATAAATCGTTTCTGCAACGCCGTCGTCGCCTATATTCACCTCTGCCATAACTTTTAAAACACCTTTGTCTTCTGGTTTGATTTCATATTCAAAAGCAAGGGTATTCTCATTCACATTTCCAATTAATTCAGCTTCTTTGACCTGATTCCCCATCTGAAGGTTTAATGTTACATTGCCCGCTGCAAAAATGACGTCGTCAAATGTCACTTCAATATGTACCTGATTCCCTGCCTCTAACCGTTCCGTCGCGCTGCCGTTTGTGTCTAACACCTCTGCTTCTATTGCAGATGGCTGAGGCGTATTTTCATACCTGTTTGCATCCATAATATACTGAGGACTGAAAGAAGTAAATGCTGCCGCTGTGGAATCTCCTTTCTCATTTTCATAAATCAAACCAATATTTCCATCTTCCATAACGGTCAAAGAGGTATAGAGAAATTTATGTTCCTCAATCAGTTTATCATACGCCCAATCTAATGTATCATCATCATTGACAAATGCAATCCTTACCCTTCCGTGATTCCTTCCATTTCCCGTAGTACCGGTTGGATTTGCAAAAATAATCGCTTCTTTTGTCTGTTTATCTTTGGGATCATATAAATCTCCATAATGTACCACAGACATTTCACAGTAAACTTCACGGATACCTTCCGCATGGGTTACTTCTCCCCATGTCGCTCCCTGGTCTTCACTGACTGCAATTGCCACATTCTGTGTAGAATTTTTCATAAACTGAATCAAATGCCCATTATCAAGCTCGACAATACAGCTTTCGTTTAACTCCCGCGTACTGTTTTGGGCATTGTCTGTATCTGACTTATCATTTGGCGAACCGCCCCTGTGCCATGTTTCACCATGGTCGTCCGTATAAATATTATAAGAACTGAAATGCGAATTAGAATTTTCTTCTGTCATACAGTACATCGTAAAAATCAGCCGTCCATCCTGAAGCTGTACGCCCGCACCTGGTCCGGTACCGAAAAACGTCATCCAATCTGCTTTTACCATTGGGCTTAAATCCTTTGGTAAAGACCATGTCAGCCCATCGTCATCACTATATGTCATCCAGACATAGAATGTATTCCACGTGCTCAGCTCTGCATTTCCCCTGTATACATTACCAATATAAACGCCATTTTTATACAGATTCCCCAAATTTGTATATGGAGCCTCTGCCATTGTCTCCACCTGATATTCCGTCAAATTACCATCGTCGTCATAGACAAACCCATTTTCCCGAATGGTATATTTTTCATCATTTTCGTCTTTTCCATCGCCTTTATATAAAATCTGGTATTGTTTTCCATCAATTTCCTCATACCCGGTACCTACTTTGGCATCCCAAAGACTTACGCCGCGGCGGGACATGTCAACCACAATATAGATTCTTCCATAGTGCGGGCTGTCCGGATCATTGTCCACTACAATTTCAGGGTCAATCGTATATGCAGAATTGTCCTCCATATCAATCGCCGGGATTACAGGTCCCCAGGTATTCCCATTATCTTCGCTTCTGCGCACAACTGTATCATTAATCCCTGTATCCGCACTTGTGACCCATCTTTTATCAATAGACGCAATGACAGTTCCCGTCTTTTTAGAAGTTGCAATTGCCGGAATACGGTATGCAACCGAACCATCAAAACCCGCATTGAAAATTTCCCTGTTATCTCCTTTATAATACCCTTCAAGCTTTTCAGTCGGATCCGGATAATTGGAAAGCATTGTAGTTCCATGAAGTTCTGATACCTGAATTTCCGTTAAAATACTATCATATAACTGTACGTTTGAGCAGTGAATATCTGCTCCTTTTTGGATTGTAGAAGTGTCTAATGTACTCGAATCCTCTATACTGCCCAAAACCGTACCGTCTAAATAAGCAAAAATCTGTGATTCATCTTTTACAATCGTTAAATTATGCCACTTCGTAATCCCCAAATCTATTTCGGAAGCTTCCGTTTCTGCGAAAGAACCTCCTTGCTTTAATCCAATTTTATTGCTGGAAGCATCTGCATAAATCTCTGCACTGCCGACTTTCAGCAATGTCGTCTTTGTATTTTTTTCTTCTTTTAAGCGGTATGTCATCTGAATACTGCCAATTTCTAAATTTTGTCCAGTCGAAATACTATCCTCCGGCAGATTCACTTTTTCCCATACCGGGCGTTTTACTGTGGAGACTGGTCTCGTACAGACTACATTCCGCAGTTTTCCATCAAAGCTCCACCCGCCTTTACTAGAATAATGATTCATACCTCCAAGCGTAAATGCTTCCGGAGTCCATGTGAGATCTTTGATACATTTTGGATCAGTTACCCGTTTTACTTCCGTATCATCCAGGCTTAAAATAATCGCTTCGTCTTTTATTATCTGCAATTTTGCATTATGCCAGTTTCCATCTGTATAGCTGATATTGTCTGCCGCGCCTGACTGAGCCGGATTTTTAAATTCAAATCCCAGTTTATTTCCATCTTTGACATAAAAAGCTAAGTAATTATCTGCATTTTCCAATACCATTAGCGCCTGCAATTTCGTATTTGTCGTCTGAAAATCTACCGACCATGTCATACTCGTTGTTTCTGCAAAAAAATCACTTAATCTATCTGTATGCGATTCTGGTGATTCCGACGAATCGGTAAACTGCTTCCCCGCGTCTAAAGTCAAATACCTGACCGTCTGGAATCCTTCCTGCGACTCGTCTACCGCGCCGTCTTCCGCTGCATAGACAGTATTCCATGCCGTTGCCTCAAGTATGCTAAATATCATACAAAACGATACGATACAAGCGATTCCCCTCTTTAATTTTTGTTTCATACTCATTCTCCTTCTCTTTTATTCTTTCTGATAACAAGTTCCCCATCTTATATTTTACTGTTATCAAGTTCTGATTTTATTATAATACCACCTGCCTCTAATCACAAGATTTTTTTAATATGTTTAAACGTTTTTCAAACATCTCATAATATTGCGGAAAATAGGCAAATATCCCAGGCTTTATTTCTTCTATTTGATTAAGGCCAATCCGTTTTACCGCATGAAGAGCCGCTTCCTTCTGTGACTGATGAATCCGGAATAATGTCTGGCAATTTGCGCCTTCAATAGAGTCATAGGCATGAAACGCCTGATTGAAATCCATTAAATTATGCAGACATACCGGTTTATTATTGGAATTATGAACCAAAACGCCCCAGTTTCCCCAATGCCGGTCTGTATTTCCAATTAAGTAATCTACAATATTCATCATATAATAATTTTTACGATCAAGACTTAAAATATATTTTTTCGTATCCCGGTTGTGGTTCTGCGAATATAATTCAAACGCCTCCATTGACACAATAGAATATTCTCTGGAAGTCAGATTTACGCTTACGCTCACTTTTTCACCATCAAACCATCCTTCTTCGTACAATACCTGTGAAACATCAAAGCACCTGCAAATACGGCTGGCAAGCAATTCCCGTTCTACGGCGTCCCTTCCGCCGTCTTTTAAGAGCAAAAATCCGTCGTCCACCCTCTTCCATGCCTTTGGAAAACAGCCGTTTGTCGCTAAGTCTCTCGCCAAATACTCGTTCTCAACGGTATATTGCTTTCCTTTTAAAGCAATGTCAATAAAGGTATTGTCCAAATGATTTTCATAAAGGTTAATTTCATTAAAATATATCTTTTCATCTTTGCGTCTGACCCAAAATACATCAGTAAGCGATGCGCAGCGGTAGGACAGGGCAATCCGCGCGCGCTCCCTGTCTGTGACAGCCTGAAGCATACCGATACTGTTTAAAATTTCTTTTGCATACTGCCTGTCTAATGTTAAAACCCTCGTAGCGCACCAATAATTGAAATTTGTGATATTATTCACTAAGGAGTCAATATCATCATCTTCTTCTAAATATAAATTATAGGGCATAAATGATTTATAGTAAATTTTACAATAGCCTTTTTCATCTATGCGCGCTACTTTTCTGTCTTTGTGCATAATCTCATATATTTCTTTTGACACCAGTATCATCTCTCTTCTATTTCATAAGACTCATTTTCTCCCGATATATCCACAAGCCTTCCTGCAAACGACCCATTTGAAATCTTAGATTTGAACGCGGCAATCGGGCTGTAATCCTGCCACATGTGCATTGGAAATACTGCCTTTGCATTTACATGTTCCATAAAATACAAAAGTCCTTCCCCGGCATATTTTTTCTGCCTTGAATCCAATGGGACAAAGGCAACGTCAATCTCATAATCCGACAATTTATTGATTTCATGTTTATAGGCGCGCGTCTCTTTTCCATTGACAAGTTCCCCGGCGCCGTCCCATTTCCAAAGATTTAAGTCTCCGGCATGGTAAATATATTTGTTCTCGGCATAAATTAAAAATGCTACGCCGACGTCCGTAGAACGCAGCGTACGGATATTCATATCCTCTATTTTGTATTTTTTTAACGGCTGCACAAATGTGATATTATTTTTCACATCTGCTGAAATTCCATTGCGCTCTAAGTAACGGTTCGATAACCGGATGTCTTTGGATAAAATATAATGAATCTTTTTGTAGTTTTGAGCCCACCTTAAAATTTCAAGGTCAAAATGATCCTGATGAAAATGGCTGGCAAACACATAGACGGGCTTTTCGCTGTCAAATTCGGGCAATACCCCGGTGAACTGATACCCTTTTACCCTTCCGTCCCTGAAATAATCAAATATCAACACACGTTCATTCATTTCTACGACAAAACAACTATGATGCACAAAAGTAACAATCATGTCTCCATCCTCCTAATAATTTCATTTGCACAGCGATAAACTTCCTTTGGGTCTGCGCCGATAAAAAATCTCCCGTCCTCGTATAATATTTCTCCATTTACCATGGTTAATCTTACATTCTGCTTGCTGCCGGAATAAACTAAATTTTTCACAAAATTATTTTCCGGCTGCATATTGGGCCAGTTTAAATCAATCTGTACCAAATCTGCAAGTTTTCCTTTTGCAAGGCAGTCGCAATCCGTAAGCCCCATGGCTTTCGCACCGCCTGCCGTTGCCATATATAAGACTTCGTCAGCGGATACACAGGCTGCATTCTGTTCTTTGACTTTTGCCAAACCGCTGACTAAAAACATTTCCCGGAACATATCAAGGCAGTTATTGCTTGCCGGCCCGTCCGTACCAATTGCCACGTTGATTTGTTCTTCTAAAAAACGCGCGACAGGAGCGATTCCGCTCGCCAGTTTTAAATTAGAAGCCGGATTCGTAACGGCTGTTAAGTTTCTTTTTCGAAATATCTCAAAATCATTTGCATTGAAATAAATACAATGGTATCCGCCTCCGCCATAAGCGTACATTCCAAGCGAATCCGTCAATTCTGTCGGAGTCTTTCCCCATCGCTTCAAACATTCGTTTACTTCCTGCGCCGTTTCGGAATTGTGAAGCCATACGGGGGATTTTACTTTTGCGGCAAGCGCGCTCATCCCTTCCATTAATTTTAAAGACGTCGTATATTCTGCATGAAATCCCATATAAAAACTTGTCCTGTCACTCAGTTCTCCAATTTGATAATATAGTTCTTCCACTTCAGATAAAGACTGGCAAAAATCATTCAAACCGCTTGTAAAAACAGTCCGAAAGCCGCAGTCCACAGAAGCTTTTGCTGATGGAAGCGGCGCAAAATACATATCAAAATTAGAGGTGATTCCGCTTGTTAAATATTCCATAATCCCAAGTTTACAAAGATGATAGACGTCCTCCTGTGTCAAAAGAGCTTCTTTTGGAAAGACCTGTTTATGAAGCCATTCCAACAGTGGAAGATCGTCTGCATAGGAACGCAGAAAAGTCATTGCCGTATGCGTATGGGCATTTTTAAAACCAGGCATAATAACCGTCCCTGCCGCATCAATTTCTCTCTCCCAAACATATTCTGCCGGATTTTTATCTGTCCCATCTCCAATATATGCGATTCTGTTTCCCAAAACCCATAATTCGCCTTCCAATAAAACAAATGATTTTTGTTTTTGGAGCATCAATATTTTTGCATGGTAAAATCTAATGTTCATTCTATTCCCCCACTGTCCCCCCTGGTTTCATGTCATGTTTTCCGATTTTTTCCACCGAAGCATAGATTAGTTTTTGGAATTTCTGCTCTGCCCGTTCTGCCGTTTGTTTGACTTCTTCGTGGGAAAGAGCCTCTTTTGTGATTCCTGACGCCAAATTGGAAATACAGGAAATTCCGGCAATTTTCATCCCCATATGTTTTGCTGCAATCGCTTCACATGCCGTACTCATTCCTACGGCGTCGGCGCCAAGAGTACGAAACATAGAAATTTCTTCCGGTGATTCATACTGCGGGCCGCTTGTCTGTAAATAAACGCCCTGCTTTAAATCTATTTCCAAATCCAATGCTGTTTTTTGAATGATTTTCTGATATTCTTTCTCATAAATCTGACTCATATCCGGAAACCGCACGCCAAGCTCTTTCATATTTTCCCCTATCAGCGGAGACGGTACAAAGGAAGCAATCTGCCCCGTAATCAGCATCAGATCCCCCGCCTGCATTCCCTGCTGTATGCCGCCGGCTGCATTTGTCAAAATTAATGCTTCTGCACCCATTCTTCCCATCAAACGAACCGGAAGGACAACATCCAGCATGGAATATCCTTCATAATAATGCACCCTTCCCTGCATACATACTACCGGAACATTTCCAATATACCCAAAAATATATCTTCCCTGATGCCCTTCCACTGTGGAAACCGGAAATCCCTTGATTTCTGAATAATCCAAAACTTCGCAAACCTCAATTTCCGAACCGAAACTTCCCAGGCCGGAACCTAATACCAGCGCCACTCTGGGCTTAAAATCTATTTTTTCCCATATACTCTCATAACAATTTTGTAGTTTTGCATAAATTTCATTCATATTCTTCCTCTTTTAAATTGTTTTTTATGAATTTATCTTTTTATCTATATTTAGCATATCTCTATTTTCTTAAAATGTCAATTTTACAAAAAATTTTCCCTTGATTCTGCTGCTCACAAAAACAAGGGAAAATGCGCTTCATTTATGTTTCATAGGTTAAATAATAATGCAGACCAGCCCTCCATTGCTGTCGTTTACTATTTTCTGCATGGTATCCTGTAATTTCATCTGACATTCATCGTCCATCATGGAGATTTTACTGCGAATTCCGTCCTCCATCAGCTCCCCAACAGATTTCCCAAAAATATTCGTATCCCAAACGCCGCTCTCTGTATTCTGCCCTTCTTTGATATAGGCGATTAGGTCTTTTGCCTGTTCTTCACTTCCGACGATCGGCGCAATTTCTGTTTCAATGTTAGCGCGGATTAAATGTATGGTTCGGCACAAACAGAAGTTTCAGTACCACGTTTCCGTTTTACCAGAAAAGGTTTTTTTTCATCTAACATTTTTAAATATACATTTAACTTAACTGTATTTCTTTTATCCGTTTTCTCTACCTCTATCCGGTCAAGAATGGTATCTGCCATTCCATCACTGATACATTCTTCAAACTCAAGCTCGTTAGAAATTAATTCCCGAAATGAATTGATTGTATCAGCAACACTCCTATTCTTCTCCTTGTCCTCCTCTAACTGCTTGATTTTTTCTTTCGCTTCTTCAATCCGGGCATTGAACAGATTATTTCTCATTTCAAATTCATCATCAGAAATCTTATCCTTTATGTTTAAATCTAACAGCTTGTCCTTTTTTTTCAATACATCATTAATTTCCAATTTATATTTTGCTATATCATGCTCTAATGTGGACTGCCCTGCGGCATCCGTATAGATTTTTATCAGATCATGTATCATATTTGATTTATCCGCAATGAACTCTCTGCAAATCTGTTTCATCACTTCATCAAGTTCTGTTGTATAGATTGTCGGCGAATCACAAGCGCTTTTTCCCTTTTGAGAATAAACCTTGCATTGCCAAGCTTCTTTTGCGCCGCTTTTGTACCTATATATTTTATGATGATAAGAAGTTCCATGATCCATACATATAATCTTACCACTGTATTGGTATCTGTTATTGTATGATCCTGTGGAAGCAGATTCTTTTATGGCAGTTCCTCTTTTGTTCAGAATCCTATTTGCCCTATCCCATAATTCTTCTGACACAATCGGCGGAACATTCTCTTTATCCTCATATACAACCCAATCTTCGGGATTTATATATTTTCTGGCGTTATGCCTGTAATCATATTTCTGTGTCTTATTTCCGCAGTAATAACCTTTATACTTTGGATTTGCAATTATATTTCTTATGGTACTAGTAGCTAAATCATTATTCTTAGAATTTTTAACGCCCCGCTCTCCTAAAATTCTTGATATAACACGCATGCCGAAATGTTGATTCACATACATATCAAAGATTTCCCTGATGATTTCCGCCTCTTCTTCTACAATCACAAGCCTTCCATTATCTTTTTTATATCCCCAGATTTTATTATTGCCCAAGACAGAACCTTTTTCGATTGCCCGTTTAAATCCAAAACGCACCCTCTCTGAAATTTTGCGTACCTCATCCTGCGCAATACTGCTCATAATTGTTAAGCGCAGCTCACTGTCCGGCAATAAGGTATTGATATTGTCCGACTGAAACAATACGCCCACGCCATAAGTAAGCAACTGCTGTGTATACTGGATACTGTCTACCGTATTTCTGGAAAAACGAGAAATCTCTTTCGTAATCACAAAGTCGAATTTTCCTAACTTCGCATCTTCAATCATAGTTAGAAAGCTCTCTCTTTTTTTTACGCTTGTTGCACTTAAACCCTCGTCTATGTATCCTTCTACAAATTCCCAATGTGAATTGCTATTTATCATATCCGAATAGTATTTTATCTGCGCCGATAAGGAATGTAACTGCTCATCTTTTTCCGTAGACACTCTTGCATAGTAAGTGACTCGCATTGGAATATCATAAATTGATGTTCCGCTGTTTAGTTCTTTTCTTATATTATACAAATCCATATACTCTGCTGCTCCTTTAAATATCTTTTTGTACACTTTTTCGTCAACGGTTTTTTATAATCATTTTCTTTGCCTTATCGTACAATTCTTTCGAAATAAGACCTTTGGTGTATAGTCGTTCATTAATATGAAGCTTCACCTGAATTTCATATTCATACATGATATTTTTCCGTCCAACCGTCAATCCTTCTTCCCACCTCTTTTTATTTTTTACATTTTATTCAGCTTCTCCAAATAAATGCAACTATAATTAAGAATAACTTTGAGAGGTCTTTAAAACGAGAGCCAACGGCAGAATCGACAACAAAGCAGACCCTAAGAGAGGGAGAGAGAAATTATGCAGATAGGATAACAAACAAAACAATTTTTAAATTAGAAATACCGGAGAAGCCGTAAACTCCTCCGGTATTTCTGATTCTTTATTTTCATCTATGTCTGTATTTCTCTACTTCACCGTAATCGTGAATTTCAGTTTCTTGTTCGTGCCGTCTGTCGATACTGCGGTAATAGTGACCTTCTTTCCTTTCACTGCACCTTTCACAATTTGAACCTTTGCATTGGCCGCCAGCCTGCCATTGCCTTTTACCATCGCAATCTCCGGGTTCGAAGACGTCCACTTCAAGGCCTTATTCACCGGTTTTCCGCCTGTCGTCTTTACATTTGTCTTAAGCGTAACAGACTTGCCCGCCTTTGCATTAACTTTCTTTGCAGCTTTCGCCGTAACCTTTGAAACGCGTCCCTTCATCACCTTAACGGTCGCCTTTGCAGAGACTTTGCCGTCCTCCGTCATTACCGTTACGGTAACCGATTTCTTAATGCCCTTCTTTAACGCTTTGACAACGCCCGTATCGCTGTTTAGCTTCGTAAACTTCACATTCGATATTTTCCAAATAAGCTTCTGATTTGCGGCGCTTTCCGGCAGAATTGTAAGCTCATTTTTCAAATTAACGGACTTGCCTTTTGCAATCTGATACGTCTTTGCAGAAAACTGCAGGCTGGAAATCTTCGGTACCTTATTCTCGTTTTTCAGCGCTGCCTGCGCCTTTGTCAGATTATCTGCAAGCCGTTTCAAAGCGTCCGCTTTCATCTTGTTTTTCTGCGCTTCTGTAAGGTTCTTCACTGCATTGTAGGCAGATATAAACACATTCCAACTGCTTACCGTATAATTCCCCCTGCCGGCCTTTACGACTGCGTCTGCCTTTTTCTTTGCAGTTAAAATTGCCTGCTTAGCCTCTTCTTTCTTCTTCT
Organism: uncultured Lachnospiraceae bacterium; assembly: GCA_910586355.1. Classification (GTDB taxonomy): domain Bacteria; phylum Bacillota; class Clostridia; order Lachnospirales; family Lachnospiraceae; genus Roseburia_B. The sequence goes on along the minus strand of CAJUHJ010000014.1, from coordinate 29,167 downwards.
GCTCCGCAGTATCCTTGTCATTGACGCCAGGTTTGACTGCTTCTTCTTTCTTCCATCCAGCGTAGAGCGTCAGAGCTTTAGTAACAGGAGCTTTGTCAAACACATACTCCTTTGTGCACTCCGGCTCTAAGTACCATTTTCCGGTAAATGTATAACCGTCCCGTTTCGGCGCCTGCGTCGGCGGCTCTGCATATTCCTTGTCCGGCACGCGCTTCGTCACACTTCCTCCCTGATTAAAATTCCAATGAAACGTTACGTCATGCTCTTGAACTGTTCCATCCGGAGTCCTCAATCCGGAAATTGCGCTTTCAAGCTGAGTACTTGCAGACTGGATTTCTTCCAGGGCAGCCGACGTTCCTTTACCCAGAACCTCCTCCACTTCTTCCAGCGCTTCCACAAGAACAGCCCAGCTTTCCGCAGTATAGTCTGCTTCGTCATACTCCTCCAAGCACTCTTCATAACGGTTATTCAGCTGTTCCTTTTTCTGTCTTGTCTCCTCCGTTTTCGTATAAGCAATTGCCGTTTCCAGCTTTTTCTTCGCCTCTGTAACCGTTCTAACAGTATCGGCTTCCAAAGCGCTCCGAGCTTCCTGAACAGCCTCCTGCAGCGAGTTCCAGCCTTCCTGAGAATAATCTTCCTGAGAATAATCTGTTATCTGCGCAAGAACCGCTTCCAGTTCTTTTTTCACCTGCGTCAGTTCCGGAGCCCTTAATCCGGAAATTGCGCTTTCAAGCCGAGTACTCGCAGACTGAATTTCTTCTGAGGTGGCGGACGATCCTTTGCCAAGGACTCTCTCCGCTTCTTCCAGCGCTTCCACAAGAACAGCCCAGCTTTCCGCAGTATAGTCTTCCTCTTCCAGCCTGGAAGCGGCTTCTACCTGCTCAAAAAGCATCCCCTTCTCTTCCGGTAGTTTAACGCTCAATTCTATGCGCTGTCCAATGTTGGCGTTCTTCGCAGAACAAACCGTAATCGTCGCTTTTCCTTCACTTTTCATGGTAACCTGTCCGTTTTCATCTACGGAAGCTACCGCATCATTGCTGCTGCTCCACTGTACAGAACCTGCCGCTGTTGTCGGCTGTACTGCAGCCTGCAATCTTATCACTTCACCTGATTCAAATTCTGTTCTGTCTGGCTTTGTCAACTCTATCTGCTGGACACAGTCTGGATATTCCTGCGTAATATAATCCTTTGTCAGATCATAAATCCCCTGTTTGACTGCTTCCATATCTGATAGCATTGATTCTTTCCCGCTTTCGGTCAGCCATTTGGCCTGCCGCCCCCAGTTGTCCGTCTTTTCCATTGTACTGTATTCATAATCTTCTATTCTGTCGCCCTTCACATGGCTCAAAATATCTGCCACTCCGTCTTCCATGTCCTGTGAAGCTTCCCGCATGAGATAAAGCTTATTGACGTCGCGGACGCCCTCGTCTAGTTTTGCCAGACGCAGGGAAAACTTGCTTTCTTTTACTTCCTCGTCTTGTTCAGACGGATATACCAGGAAGCAGTCGCCTGCCGGGAATGAAGAATGTGTGGACTCTTCCAGCGGGTCTGCGACCCATGCATCGTATGCCCATCTCAAAAATCCTGTCGTATTTAACGAACCGGCATACATTATCGTCCAGTAGCTTTCCACCGGATTTGACTTCGTAAAGCTGTTCGGCACATGTTCCGTCGCCGTATACATCGTAAGATCCTGGCTGTTTTCCCTTCTTGTCACAATCTGCTGCTTAAACGGCGTCAGGTTGTCACGTATCTGCTGAAGACCAACAGAAGCATAGTCAAGCCTGTTGAAGATCGCCTGATTGTGTGAAAAATCATTGAATGCAGCCGATTTTTTCAATGCCTTTCCATCTTTATTTTTTACGGAATCAATCAAATCAAATGCCGTACCCATATTGGACCGTTCGTCAAAGCCTATGTAAGTCTGCTCAAACCAGCCTTTGCTGTCAAGGTGCGTCACAAAATCTTCTAAGAACGGCCGCCATACCTGCGCGTACTGCGTGGAATTCGCCGAGTTGGCCGTCATGGATTTGACCGTATTTGTCGCCCTGTCTTCATATTTCACAATGCCGTCCCAAGGCATCATGCTGTAACAGATTATCTTGTCTGCAATTCCGATTTCCTTGTTTAAGGCAACCCATTTATCAAAATCCGTATAATTAAACTCCCATGTCCCATCCGTATTCTTAATCCATTTAATCATAGACGGATAATGCACGCTATTTCCACCGCCATACGTCTGTCCGCCCCATGCTTCCTCTACAATGCTTGCCGTAACCGCATGGCCTCCAAGGCTTTTATACAGTTCCATATGCTGTTTTAACAGATTAAGATGTTCCTCTGAAAACGGCTCTACGTCATAATAGTAAGCCACATTATACGGATGGCTCCAATACTCGACGTCAAAATCATAATCCTGCGGATCCTGCTGTACCGCGTCTAAAACTTCAAGCGTGTAGTCCAATGAAATGGTTTCAGCAGTGTTTGAAGCCGAAACGGTAATCGTCCCCTTATAAATGCCGGCAAGCGCATCTTTTGGAACGGAAGCTTCCACCCATACAAGCTGTAACCTCCCGCTGTCCATGGAAACCGGCTCGTCGGAATAAATGACCTCAGGGAAATATTCCCTTGGCCCGGACGGCATTGTCCCCGCTTTATTCTGCGCGTACCATCCAGCATGGCCGGTATACGCCTTTACTTCCCTGACAAACGAAAGCTTTACCGAAGAAGCCGGAATAACCGCGCCAATCCCTTCTAAATCCGTTATGCTCACCGAAACGTTTTCCAGCGCTTTTTGCTTGCTCATTACTGCAATTTCTGCAGACGCCTTGTCATTTTTCCATGCCCAGACCTGCTCGCTAAGCTTTCTGTTTCCGCCTAAAAGGCCGCCGTAAGCCTTCTGCTGATACTGATCCCCGCTGTCTACGTATGTCGCGTCAATGTCATCTTTCTTCTCCAGAACTGTTACTTCTATGCTCTTTGAAAAACCAACGCTTTCTGAAGACGCAGTAATGCGTGCTGTGCCGATATTCATTGCTGTAATCCTTCCGGAAGAATCCACGGATACCACAGATGTATTGTCGGATACAAACTGCAAATCCTCCGGGGCATATGAATTTTCTGGAGCAAAGCGGTATGGAAGATCCCTTGACTCACTCACCCGGACTGTACAGGTTTCTTCTGTAAAGAAGAAATCCGTTGCCGGAACCTTCTCAATCGGAACGGTCACGACTGCTTTCGTCACTTCTATATGACTGTTATTCGCCGAAGCGTTTTTGCCTCCGGTTGCCTGGACTTTTAACGTATGTTCCCCATTACTAAGCCCTTCAATACTCCAGAGACTGACGTCGCTGGCGCTTCTGCTTTGCGCATAACTGTCAAACTCTCCTTTTTCTTCCCCATCTACAAAAGTCTTAACCGCAGCCCCATGCCCTGGATCCTTGTATCCATACAGCACAATTCCAGTTCCAGAAAATTTAACCGTATAATAAATATCCGATGCATTTGTGCCGTTAGATACCTGTGTCTGTACGGGGCTGCTAGTAAAATATTCGTCCATCTGCTTTCCCCTGTTCCAACCCGATGACGGAAAGTAGGCAAACACATCCAATTCTCCTGTCGTAGCCGTACTAAGAATGGTATATTCCCTCGTTTCTGCTGCATTTACCTTCTGTTCTGGAAATGGTATCACTCCAATGCCCAATATGAATGTAAGAAACAGACACAAAACCTTTTTGAAGAAATTTTTTCCACCAACCATATTACTCCCTCCAATCTAATTTTCCTTCTTCTTTTATTAGTGTACTATATTTTTACGACAAATTCAATCTTTCAGCGAGCAACTCTTTACATAATATTTCTCATATTAAAACGTCTCGTGTTCCTCTTTTGCAAAAATATTTTCACTATAAAATATCTCTTATTTTCAATTATAATATATCCTCATCACTTACTGTTTCATATTCTTAAATAATTGTAATAAATTATTAAAATCACCTTTCTTTAAAGTTATATTTTCATTCGAACAGAATCAAATATACATATTTCTGTACCTGTATCTTTCACACATTTTTCATTGGTGCAGTTTTTAACCCATGGCAAATCAATAATTATAGCGTATAAAATTAATCCTATAAAAAAATGGAACTTATTCTATCGCTTTTTATCACAAACATAATTAAAATACTTCTCCAGATGCATAATGTAAAAAGTAAAATTTTTTTACGCGCAGTTTAAAGTTTCCCAAGACAATTTTCATACTGTTCCTAATCAAAACCTCCTATTTTTGTGTAAATAAAAAAGACTAAGTCTTTCAAGCAGTCGCTTTAAGATTTCGTCCTAAACATGTATCAGAACAGCCTTAGCTATCCCAAAAACTATATAACATTTTTTGTTTATGGTATCTTCCCCTCTCACAAAATTCAAATTTCTTTTTGTACCTTTCAATGTGTACTGACGGTGACGTCGCTTTCAGTTTTACGCCGTACTTATTTCCATGACGGATAAGCTCCGGCTCTTCTAACGAAATATCAGTTAACTGCGGATGGATGACGCCATACCCCTTCATCTGTACGGCATTGACTGCGTCCGCAACTTTTGCATACGAATTTTTTTGCGCCGATAATTCTTTTATCAATGAAATCAACTGATATTCGCCTTGAATTGGCACTCCGGTCAGCTCGCTGATGTTTTCATAATAATACTTTTCTTCCATCTCAATCTTTATCTTCAAAAGCCCCTGCGCCAAATCCATTTTATCTAAATGAATATCTGCAATATATTCAGAATTATCCTGTTTTTTAATTAACTTTATATCTTTTGCTTTTGTGACAGAATTTAAAATAATGCGGGCGTTTTCTATCATGCTTTCTTTCATCCGGTTTGAAGCCGGAAGCATTTCCGCCCATTTTGGAATAAAAAACTCCATTTTAATAATTGGAAATTCATATAAGATACTTTCTAAAATCCGGTTTATATCATCTTTGCGAAGCTGCTCGCAGTTTGCCGGAACAATGGGCGTCTGATATTTTTCTGACATCTGTTGGGCCAGTTTTACTGTCTCGTCGCTGTATGGACGTTCAGAGTTTAATACGACTACAAACGGTTTGCCAAGCGTTTTTAGTTCAGTAATCGTTTTTTCTTCCGCCGCAATATAATTGTCGCGTTTTAGCTCTCCAAAAGAACCGTCTGTCGTCACTACAATTCCGATTGTGGAATGGTCTTTAATTACTTTCTGCGTTCCAATTGAAGCTGCATCCACAAAGGGGATTTCATAATCAAACCATGGTGTTTTTACCATCCGTTTATTATTTCCCTCCATATGCCCGGCAGCGCCTTCCACCATATAGCCTACGCAGTCAATCAAACGCACCTTTACTTGTGTATCGCCGTCCAAATGAATATTTGCCGCGTCTTTTGGTATAAATTTTGGCTCTGTCGTCATAATTGTTTTGCCCTGCGCGGACTGCGGAAGTTCATCAACAGTTCTTGACCTGATATTTTCATCTTCCATATTCGGGAGCACCATAAGATCCATAAACCGCTTGATAAATGTGGATTTTCCCGTACGGACGGGTCCTACGATTCCGATATAAATCTCACCGCCGGTTCTTTGTTGTATGTCTTTATAAAGATTAAATTCTTTATTTCCTGATGCCATTTCCATAAAAATAACCCCTTTCCTGCAATGTTCGTCTTGAAAATACTTTATACATTGTATGAAAAGGGGTATAAATTATGACAACTATTATCCTATACCATTTGTATTTTTATCATATTGGTCGTACCAGAAACTCCGATTGGAACTCCGGATGTAATTACGGTAATGTCTCCTTTGTGCAGATAGCCTTTTTCTTCCGCCGCCTCAAGCGCATGGTCGAATAATTCAAACACATCTTTTTTATTCTCTAAAATCACTGGAATCGCACCCCAGACCATACTCAGCTGGCGCGCTACTTTTTCGTCTGTCGTACCGCATATTACATTGCATGCCGGACAATATTTTGAAATATTTCTTGCAGAATATCCGCTTTTTGTAACTGTTACAATAGCAGCAGCGCTTAAATCCAGCGCAGAAGTACAAGTTGCATGGCAGATTGCGTCTGTAATGTCCGGATTGGCTTTTCGGTCTCTTGCAAAGAAACGTTTGCGGTAATCAATATCCTGCTCTGTCCGGTCTGCAATCCGAACCATTGTTTCTAAAGATTCCACCGGATAAGCTCCCGCCGCCGTCTCGCCGGAAAGCATAATCGCTCCGGTTCCGTCATAAATTGCGTTTGCAACGTCTGTCGTCTCCGCCCTTGTCGGACGTGGATTTTTCATCATAGAATCAAGCATCTGCGTTGCCGTAATAATCTGTTTTCCAGCTTCCATACCTTTTTTGATAATCATTTTCTGGATCACAGGAACTTCCTCATAAGGAATCTCTACGCCCATATCGCCCCTGGCAATCATAACGCCTTCCGCAGCGTCTAAAATCTCGTCTATATTTTGAACGCCTTCATTATTTTCTATCTTAGCAATGATATGCACGTCATATCCGCCATGGTCGTTTAAAAATTTACGCATTTTGTTGATGTCGTCTGCGCGGCGTACAAAAGAAGCTGCGACAAAATCCACATCATTTTTAATACCAAATAATATATCTTCTTTATCTTTTTCACTCAAAAACGGCATAGACAATTTGACGTTCGGTACGTTTACGCCTTTGCGGTCTGAAACCTTTCCGCCGTTTTTCACCTGACAGACAATCTGCGTATCGTTCAACTCCACGACTTCCATTTCCACTAATCCATCGTCGATTAATATGGTATTTCCTACTGCAACATCCTGGTACAAATCGGGATATGAAATTGAAATTCCGTCTTTATCGCCTTCCCGTTCTTTTGCATAAAGTACAAATTTCTGGCCTTCCTCCAGCACGATTCCGTTTTCTTTAAAAAGACCCAGGCGGATTTCAGGCCCTTTTGTATCTAACATAATTGCTGTCGGAGCATGATGTTTTTCCCGCAATTGCTTTACTGTGTCAATTCTTTTTAAATGTTCCTCATAGCTTCCATGTGAAAAATTTAATCTTGCCACATTCATTCCAGAAACAATTAAATTTTCCAGCACATCATCCCTGTCCGTCGCAGGCCCTAACGTGCATATAATCTTGGTTTTTCTCATTTCCTAATCTCCTGTTTTTCTTTTTTCTATTCCTAAGTCGATATTATTCTATACTATTCTGAAATAACTTTCAAGGATTTCATACAATATCTTGACTAAATCATAACTCTGTGATATGGTTAGCCCGATATAACATTTATATGAAAAAGAAAGAGGTGAAAAGATGTATCACATTTCCTGCAGATAAAACAGAATATGCAGGCTGCTGTTTCTATGGCAGCATTGCGCCCAATGCAGAAAAGTGATTCATCTTGTCTATTTTTATACCAGTTTTACGACCGCTTGGCTAAGCGGTCGTTTATGCCATGGCAAGCTGAAGAAATTTACTTTTCTGCAGCTTATTTTTATGTATAAAAAAGGAGGAGTGCAATTATGTCGATGATAAAAATAGAACACCTTTCATTTTCCTATCCGTCAAACTGGGACTTAATATTTGATGACGTCAGTTTCCAAATCGACACCGATTGGAAACTTGGTTTAATCGGAAGAAATGGAAGAGGAAAAACAACGCTTTTAAAACTTTTACAGGGAATGTATGAATACAGCGGAAACATGATCTGCTCTGTAAAATTTGATTATTTTCCCTATTCCGTAACCGATAAAACCGAACTGACAGAAACGATTTTAAGAAAAATCTGTCCGCTGGCCAAAGACTGGGAACTTATGCGGGAGCTTTCGTATCTAAAAGTGGACGCCGACGTACTTTGGCGCCCATATGAAACGCTTTCGAATGGAGAACAGACAAAAGTCCTGCTTGCCGCTCTTTTTCTCAATGAAGAGCGCTTTCTGCTTATTGATGAACCGACCAATCATTTAGATACCAATGCAAGAAAATTGGTATCCTCCTATTTAAAAAAGAAAAAAGGCTTTTTATTGGTGTCCCATGACCGCCGCTTTTTAGACGGCTGTATTGACCATATTCTTTCGCTGAATAAAACAGGCGCAGAAATCCAGGGCGGAAATTTTTCTTCTTTTATGGAAAATTTTAACCGTCAGCAGGAATTTGAAATTGCGCAAAACGAACGCCTGAAAAAAGATATTGGACGCTTAGAGCAGGCAGCAAAACGATCCGCCGTATGGTCTGACCGCGTGGAAGCCTCAAAAATCGGCGCGGCTGATAAAGGTTTTGTCGGGCATAAAGCCGCCAAGATGATGAAACGTTCTAAAAATATTGAAGCAAGGCAAAAACAGGCGATAAAAGAAAAATCCGGTTTGCTGAAAAATGTCGAAACTGCACAACCTTTGAAACTTTTCCCACTGTCTTACCATACCGACACGCTTGCAGCCTTTTCAGAGGTTTCTATTTCATATGACGGTACCGCCATATGCCCTCCGGTTTCGTTTACTGTACGCCAGAAAGAACGCATTGTGCTCGACGGCAAAAACGGCTCTGGGAAAAGCAGCCTTTTAAAGCTCTTAACAGGAGAGGCGCTTACCTATTCGGGCGCTATATCCATAGGTTCCGGCCTTATCATTTCATATGTGCCACAGGATACGTCATTCTTAAAAGGTACGCTGTCAGAGTTTTCTGAGAAACACAATATTGACGACAGTCTGTTTAAAGCAGTTTTGCGGAAGATGGATTTTGAGAGAATCCAGTTCGAAAAAGATATGAAAGATTTTTCCGAAGGGCAGAAGAAAAAAGTCCTGATTGCCAAAAGTCTTTGCGAACAGGCGCATTTATATGTTTGGGATGAACCGCTTAATTTCATCGACGTCTATTCTCGTATGCAGATTGAACAGCTCATACTTGAATTTTCGCCGACTATGCTGTTTGTGGAGCATGACGGTGTCTTTCGGGAGAAAATTGCGACGAAAGTTGTAATGTTATAGAGCGCTTTAAAAACCGGGCAGAATTATGCCCGGTTTTGATAAGTTCCTTATTTATTTTAAAGCAGATTCATTCATCCTTAAGTATGTTCAAATACATATCTAATCTTGCATGAATGTATCCTGCAAACAGATTTTCCATTGCGGAAAGACTATTTTTTACATAATACTCATCAAAGGCATTGTAATAAGCAATTCTATCTGTAAATTTAATATCAATAGCTGGATAGCCTGCTTTCATCAATTCAAGATTGACTAACAATCTCCCAGTTCTGCCGTTGCCGTCAATGAAAGGATGGATGCCTTCAAACTCTATATGAAAACGAGCCGTTTTCGTTATAATATGTTCAGCGCTTTCAGAAAAATCATGTAACAGCTGTTTCATTTTTGGCTCTATAAGATATAGCTGCACCGGCTCATGCTGCGCCCCCATAATACGCACCGGAACCCTTCGGTATACACCTCGATCTTCCTTCTTATCAGCAAGAACAAAGTAGTGTATCTGCTTGATAATGCTTTCACTCATCGGAACATTCTCTTTCACAAGTTCACTTATAAATTCAAATGCCTCTTTGTGACCGACTGCTTCCATGTGATCTTTTAACGGTTTTTGTACAATGGTAAGTCCTTGAAGTACTAAATCTGTTTCTCGCAAGGTAAGTGTATTGCCTTCGATTGCATTGGAATTATAAGTGTATTGTACTATAAACTCTTCATTGAGCCTTGCTGCTTCACCTTCTGTGAAAGGTCTTATGCCGTCCAATTCCTTTTTTTTGCGGTCAATTTGCCGTAAGAGACTTTCTTTCGATTTGTAACGGCCGTCGTCTGGTTTGCCCGCATCGACAGGTATTTTCCAACTCCGCCCATCCTGGTATGCTCCAAGAATTCTTCCTTGGGAGCAAAGAACACGAACCCTTCTATCCGATATGCCCCATTTTTCAGAAGCCTGTTTTACTGTCATAAACATAGACGATTCCTCCAATTTGGCATATAGTATACCATTTTATCGGAACAATATCCAGAAGATTAATTGAACTTTTTATTCAACACTTTTTGCACCATTGGGAACAGCAGCCTTTCTTTGATATACTGAAATTCTTTTGTGTTCCAGAATACACAAAGAAAAATGACATTCGGAACGATACCGCAGATCAGCATATGGACGGTAAATTCCATATAAGGATTATTCAATACTACCCACTCACATAAAAAATAAGTAGCTGCACATGTTAAAATACATACGGCAGCGTTTTTGATATAATTAACAATATAAGAAATTGCGCTTCTTTTGAAAAAAACACGGTACAGCACAACGGGTTCTTTCCACCAGGCATACAGCATACTTGCCAGTACGGTTGCCATTAAAATCCCAGCCATGCCCCAGAAATAGCCAAACAATAAAGAAAATATAATATTTAAAACCGCAGTCACGACTGTAATATATTTTGTTTCTTGAAATAATCCAGTGGCTTCCCGAAACATCCAGACAGACTGCCGTATATTACTGATATAAAAATTCAATACAATTGCAATTACCACTATCCAATCCACGACATATTTTGCACCAAAGAAAATATGGACAAAATCCTGGAACAATACCATAAAACAGATGGAACAAAAACCGACAATCCAGAAATTACCCATTTCACTCACTCGAAAAAAATAATATTTTTCTTCATTTTGTGTTGCTCTGTTTACAATCAAGCTTCCAATACTTGCTTTTATAGAATTAAAAATGAGTGAAACAATCCCTGTAATCTGCATTACTACCATTGCGTAATTCGAATAAAAACCTACTGAAGCAGTTCCTACAAACACTGAGATTAGAATATTATCTGTATTGCTTTGGACTGTTCCAGAGATCCTATATAAAAACATTGCCTTTACATCTCTAAAAATCCTATTTTTCTCTTCTTTTTCCAATCTTACTACACTGTTTTTTAAAAATGGGTACATTTTCAAAGAAACCATGTTCTGGAATACATTACTGATAAAACTAATTACAACAGCTGCAGCCAGGTAAATGAAATAATCTTTACATAAAATCAATACGATACTCTGTACAACAAACGTAATTACTTTAAAGACCATAATATATTTATTTAAAATATACATTTTTTGGTCTGCACATATCAGTGTTGTTCGATAAACAAATAAATAGGATACCACTACATTCAGCAGCGCAAGCACATAATACCCTTCCAAAAAAGGCACCGGCTCTTTGAGATTGACAACCAAATGCAAAAATGGAAGGAAAGCAAGACCTGACAATAACACGGTCATTGCAATCCTCAAATATATTTTCCGAAAAAATGACACCAGGGCAGATATTTTTTCCGTATTTCCCTCTTCAATTGGAGCATATAAACTGTACATCATAACCGTTGCCATGCCTAAATCGGCCAAAGACAAGATACTTAGTATATTGGAAAACAGGCCGTTAATTCCAAGATAACTTTCGTCAAGAATCCTGACAAAAATCATTCTCGAAACAAAGTTGGTTATAATACTTACAAAATTCTGCAGAATGGAGGTTGTAACATTTCTCTGCACTTTTACAGCCCTAGACTCCGACATTTACTATCTCTCCTATTCCATCATTCCTATACACTCTAATATCAATGTTTAAATACCCCCCCCCAGGCCAAAATCCGCCTGCACAACCCTATGGTTTTACGCACAAAAAAATTCTGCCGCAGCTTTTTTATGGGAGTATCATTAAATTTATTAAAATCCATTTGCAACAGCCAGTCGTATTTTTTATATCCGTCAATTAAGTCTTTATTTTTTTCCATTGCCTCCTGAATTGACGGATAGAACTGGTCAATATTAAACTTGGGCTGAATAATTTTATGCTGCATATCTTTTTTACATCTTTTTATGTCATCATCTCCCCATAAAAACCCACATTCGTTTGGATTTCCACCTTCTGAAACAATCTCTAAAATAGTACGATAACATTTTTCACAATGGCAGCAGTTCCCTCCGCCCATGGACTCCCAGCAAACCCTCAAATCATAATTCCTTCCATAGTCTTTTTTCTGTGAAACCAGATAACGCACCTTTTCCTGCCTGTCCAATTCATAACCGTCATGGACTGTATGGCAGCCGCAATAATGAATATGATTATCTATCGCAGGATCGCTTGCACAGGTATATTTCCCTTTCATTTTCTCTGGATAAGATGACGCAATATAAATGAATTTTATCCCATACACATATGAAATTAAAGCTGCATGTCCAATTATGGCAATCCCATGCTGAAAACCATGCCACCAATTATCCCCGCTGTCTTTGACGAGAGCGCACAGACCGCTTTCATTTATCATCTGCCGAAAATTACTTTTAATAAAAACCGTATCCAGGCCAAACTCTTCTGCTGTATTTATAGTATGCGTTTTCACCTTCTGCCAGCCCTTTTCATCTGCCAGTTTTACATCCGCTCCCCATATTGTAATCAATGCGGGCTGTTCCTCCATATGGCGGAATAATGTCGTATACGCATCGACTCCGCCGCTGAAAAAACAGGCGGATTCATTTTTATGTATTGGAATATTTTCCGTTATTTCTGCCTGAATCTCCCCTTCAAAAGATAACATTGGGTACATCATACGGTATCCGTCTTTTACCCGTTCTAAATTTTCATAAAAATCTTTGTCAATTTCTTTTGTACAGACTTGCGCGTCACACAACCATGCAATCGGCAGCACATTACAGAGAAACGGTATTACAAGCACGCTTTCTGGAACTGTGGCAACAGGAGATGAATATGAGATTTCCAATTTATTTTCAAGACAGAAATATTTTATCCAATCCCCTTCAATACGGTAGGAATATGATACTGTATTTTCTCGGACAAATATTTCCGTTACTTCAATCTTATTTTTAGTTCCCATTAAGATAATATCTCCTTTTTCATCAATTCATAATACTTTTGCAGTTTTATATTTGAATAATTGCAGTTCCGTTTATCTGATACAGCCAAGATAATATCTAGTGTAAGTTCTTTATCTTTTATAAACTGAACATACTCTAGATACTGTATCCATTCATACGCGCCTGATACTTTTTTGCTGATATTGTCCATGGCAATACACGGCGTCCCTGTCACTGCTGCAAAAAGCATTCCATGAATACGGTCTGTTATAACAATTTTGGCAGAAGAAAATTCTAAAAGTTTGCGTTCCACCTCTTTTTCACGTTCTATTTTTTCGATTTTTCCTTCTACAACTGTATCTGTAAATGAAACATCTTCTCCAGATTCCATCAAAGACTGATAAATATTTAAAATCTGTTTATCATCGTTATTTTTTTCTTTATCCTTTCTCATACAAAACAAAATTTTTGTCCTTTTTAGTTTTTTAATTTCGTCCTCTAAACCATTCATATATGTAACAATATCAGGAACTAAAAAACACTGATGTCTGGGCAGATTCATTTCCTTCGTTAAAATCTGATAAGATAACTTGTCCCTCACAAAAATCTTGACATCCACACATTCTTTTATTGCGTTGTATAATCGCTTTCTCTCTAAAATCCCATGTTCTGTATTTTCAAAGAAAACTGTCTGTGGAAAAATAATGATTTTATTATGTTTAAAATCTTTTAGTATTGAGATCAAAATATCTTCTTCATTCTGCCAAATGGTTCCAATAAATCCCCCTCCATGGATCAAAATAATATCCTCTTCCTGTACGGATTTTACCAGTTCATTTCTTCCAACTATGTATTCCATTTGGGTAAATTCAAAATAATTACATTCTAACTTTTCAGATATGAATTTCTGTTCTGCAATCGCAATCGCCTGATCGCCTAAATTACCATGTGTGGGCGTATCAATTAATAGAATTCTTTTTTTATCCGTACTCTGCTTAAATATTTTATAGTACTCTGAACGTAAGAACTTCCATTTTTTATAAATAAAATATAGTTTTCTTTTTAGACTTTTCATATCGATCCTCTAAAAATATTTCTTTTCAATTCTTTAATTATTTTCACACTTTTCCAAAATACAATATAAATATTCTTTCCTAACAGCAGTGTCGTCAAATAAATTTTATGGTGTTTTTTTAAATACGGAGAACGAAATAATTTTTTTCTGTTTTTATTTAGATTATGTTTGATATTATTCCAGAGTTCGATATTATAATTATTTGACTCAATCATCGTATTTAAAAGCAGTATTTGCAACGAAAATTCATGAAATCCTATTTCATTTTGCATATCAACATTATGAAATTTAAAATAATTTTTCATCTCACCAATACACTTCAATATTTCTGCTCTTTTCATAGAAAATCCCGAAGTCATAATGCTGCCTTTTCGAATACGATAATTATAAAGATGTTGGTTTAAATATGCTATTTGCTTTGATTCATATAACAGCTTATAAGTAGTGAACTCATCTTCATGCAATTTTCCTTCCGGAAACCGAATTTGATTAAACAGCTTTTTCTTGTAAAGTTTGTTCCAAGTAACAACATAACTACCATATGAATCAGTAAACAAATATTTTACAGCGGTCACATTATCAAGAATTTCATAACGAAATAACTTTTCTGGTATCCTCTTGTTATCTTTTAAATAAAAAAAACTACACTCACAAATATCTGCCTTCTTCTCCATCAAACAATGATACATACTTTCCAGAAACTTTTTATCTACATAATCGTCACTGTCTATAAAAGATAAATAACTACCCTTAGCCTCTTTAATTCCTGCATTCCGTGCTGAACTTAAACCTCCATTTATTTTATGGATTACTTTTATCCTTTCATCTTTCAATGAATACTCATCACATATCTTTCCGCAATTATCCGTAGAACCATCATCTACTAAAATCAATTCAAAATTTTGATATGTTTGTTTTAAAAGGCTTTCCACACATTCAAAAAGATACTTTTCCGTATTATATACAGGGACAATGACGCTAATCATACTGTTATCCATGATATGATTTCCTCCAAATCCTCTCCTTTACAATCTCCTCTTTCATTTTTGGTTTCTCTGTAAATTCAATATTTAAATACATTACAGCAAACACGAGTGTTACCATAGGAGCGAAGATTACATGACCCGCCATTATAGAAGTTCCATAGACAAGAAAAATGTCTATTATATAAATAGGATTTTTCAATTGAATTGCCTTTTTTAAATAAGATGCATATACAACAATAATAAAAAACGTAACAATTACTCCAAACCATAAAATTAAATCTATTATATCCATTTCTACTAAATTATTCATTTGGTTTACTACCAGATTAGGACTAAGACCAGTTACAAAATGAGAAAAAGCCTTTTCACTATATGCCGAATGAAGAGCCTTTTCTAAATATTCACCTCTTCCAGATAACAAAAAGTCCAGGATTCCCGTTCCCTGATAAACATACCTCCATCTCCATGCGGCAATAATCTGTTGGAAAAATTTTAAGTTTGTAAAAACATACCATATACCAAAAATTCCAACAGGGACAAACAATATGATACTTAATATTTTTTTATCTGTAATTCGTCCAACATACAAAGCTGTCACCAATAATATAATTACAGCAATATAAACTGTTTTTGTGCCAATTAAAAATATACTAATTATATTTAATATTAAATTCAAAAGATTTATCCAACTTTTTTCTGCCTTTAATGATTGCAAAGATATAGCAAAAATCATTATCATTAATACACTAATTTCATTACCGGCATAATAAAATCCCTTGTACCCTAAATCACCCACATATGTACTAAATCCAAATCCAAACATCATCGGAAACAACAGTGATAAAGGAAAAAACCAGCAATAAAACTTTCCTACTTTAATGATACAGTTTACGGTAGTTTTATCTTTAACTGATAATCTCTGAAAAGCTAAAATAATTGTAAATGGAATAAGCAATCTAATAAGAGTTGATAAATTATAACCAAAACCGCCGCTATCAAAAAATGAAAAAAATATAAACTGTACAATAAAGAAAAAAGAAATAGCAAAAATATATACAGATATCCTATTTGTTAAATGTGTAATTATAATATACATACAGAACAAAAAAATTATAGTTTTAAATATACTGCTGATATTTACATTTTTATCAATCAACAATAAAAAACCATTGATATTATCTAATATTGGACTGATTATTAAAAGCCACATCAAAAAATTATTATATTTTATTTTCATTTATCCCACCAAAACCCTAAGTATTATAAATTTTTTTCCAAAATATCAGCAATTCTTTTAGAAGAACAACCATCGCCATAAGGATTTACTGCCTGACTCATTTTTTTATAAATATTGTTATTTTCCAACAATTCTTTAAAACTATGATAAATCGTTTCCTCATCCGTTCCAACCAATTTCAGAGTTCCTGCTGCAACTCCTTCCGGCCGTTCAGTCGTATTACGCATAACAAGTACCGGCTTTCCGAGTGATGGGGCTTCTTCCTGAATTCCTCCGCTGTCTGTTAAAACTAAATAGCTGTGTGATAAAAAATTGTGAAAATCTAAAACATCCAAAGGTTCTATCATACGTATTTTTTCATCTCCACCTAAAATTTCATCAGCAATCTCACGTACTGCAGGATTCATATGTATTGGATATATAACTTTTACATCACTATTTTCGTCTACAATTCTACGGATAGCCCGAAACATATTTCGCATAGGAACACCTAAATTTTCTCTGCGATGCGCTGTAATTAAAATTAATCTACTGTCAGACGCCCAATCTAACTGTGGATGAACATAATCTTCTCGAATTGTTGTCTTAAGCGCATCGATTGCCGTATTGCCTGTCACATATATCATCTGATTGTTTTTTCCTTCTTTTAAAAGGTTTTGTCTGGACAACTCCGTAGGAGCAAAATGAAAAGACGAAATAAGGCTGACGGCTTGTCTATTAAATTCTTCTGGAAATGGAGAAAAAACATCATATGTACGCAACCCAGCCTCCACATGACTAATGGGTATTTGCAGATAATAACAACAAAGCGCTGTAACAAATGAAGTCGTTGTATCCCCATGTACCAAAACCATATCCGGCTTTTCTTTCTCCAGTACTTGTTTTATGTTCTGCAATATATTAATAGTCACATCAAAAAGCGTCTGTTTATCTTTCATAATCGACAAATCATAATCCGGCTTCACCTGAAATACTTCTAAAACCTGATCCAACATTTGACGATGCTGCCCCGTAACACATACAATTGTCGTAAAACTTTTTCTGGTTTTTAATTCATTCACAAGCGGACACATTTTAATTGCTTCTGGTCTTGTGCCAAAAACAAGCATAATCTTTTTATTCACTGATTTTATTTCTCCTCATAATCCATCTCTTTTATCCTTTTTTTATAACTATTCCACCGCAGATAATCTCCCCAAAACGCAAATATATAACATACATTATTATTCAAAAATCTCTTTATTCTTTTAGGTTCTTTAGTAATTCGATATAGCCACTCTATATTATGTTTTAAGAAAAATTTCGGAGCTCTTCTGCTGTTTCCACTCAAAACATCTAAACTCCCTCCAATTCCAACAAAAATACCTTTTTGTTTCGTAGAATAAAACTTATTTAAAAATTGTTCCTGTCTTGGCGTTCCCAAGGCTGCAAAATAAATATCAGCATGAATTGTTTTTAAAATTTCTAGCACATCATCTTCGCTATACGAATATCCATTATAGCAGCCTACAAATTGAATATTCGGATATCTCTGTCTGCACATTTTTAAAAAGTCTTGCAAAACTTCTTCTTTTGCACCATAAATAAAAACTGCTTTTCTTTTTTGATTCGCAGTTTCTAATAAATATTCAACAAAATCAATTCCAGTATTTCTTTGAATTTCTTTATTTTTAAAAATCCACCTTAAACTTTTTACTAAACCTATGCCATCTGGAATAATCTCAACTTCTGAATTTGATAAAATTTGAAACATTGTATTACTTTTTTTCCCCATCATTACTATTTCAGGATTTGCAGTCACTATAAATTTTTTTTTCTGACTCTCTAATGCCTCATTTACCATTATATAAAATTCATCTGCATTTTTAATGCAAATTCTCTCAAGTATATACATTATATTTTCCATGTATTCACCTTCTATATTCCTTTAAATATCCAATAACCGGCAATATTTTTTTCTATATATTTTTGATATTCCAGTAATAAATCTAATTTGAGATCTGTCCCATATCATTGTGTATCCAAATTTTGTATTTTATCTACATTTCATGCCACCAAAATTATCTTGAATATATCTATCTACAATTTTTATTAATTTGTGCTCTGAATGGTAAGAATTTAATTGATTTCCTTCCTGAAAAAAAACTATTTCTTTCCATAAATCTTTGATTTCCCATACTCCTCTAATTTGTTTTCTATCAACATATTCCTGAACTATCTGCAATTGATGATCATCTATATGTTCGCCATATTTTTTTAAACGAGGAACAGCAATTACATTTTTCCCCTTTTTTAATGCTTTTACGATTGACCCTGTCCCACCATGAGTAATTAATATATCACAATAATTTTGATACACCTCATATTCATCGGCATCAATATATTTTCTATATTCAAAAAACTGTGGAATATAATCTGTTTCTCCAATCTGTGCAAAAACACGTTCCTTTATCTTTTCCTCTTTCACCAGACAGTCTATTTCTTTAATCAAACGATTAAATTGGTAATTCCTTGAACCAGTACAAACAAATATCAAAATATTGAACCTCCAAAAACTGCATTAGGATATACTTCTCTTAAACTTTCCCATTGGATAATAAATAAATCCGAATGTTTATACATAAATTTCCCTGTTTTTGATCCATTTCTGACCCTGGCATAAGTTTCAATAAAAATAACTTTTTTGCCAAATACTCTAGCCAGCATCCAAAACGGTATGCAGATCAACGCTCCTGTTGAAATTACTAAATCAGGCTTTTCTTTTATCCAAATTATAAGCGCCTGAATACATAAAAACATCATTTTAAATACCACCCGCAAATCGTTTGATCCTGTCGACGGCAATAAATACTTTGCATCATAATGAAAATCTGTTTTTTCCGTAACATAAAACCCACTATATTTTTCTTTTAAAGTATCTAAATTTTTAAGTTCTTCACAATGTCCGCCTGATGAAGCAACAAAACATATGTTTGGCTTTCTCTTTTCCCTATTTAATCTCATATATTACACCTGTTCTCAAACGAATCCCAAAGCAGATTTCCGTACTGTTTCACAATATTCTCATGATATTCTATTAGATGATTCTGTTTTTTTTCTTTTTTCTCTAATTTCACCAGTGCCTCAACTACACTATCCACTCCAGCCAAAGAACTATTATACTTCTCTAACCTCTTTGGAAAAATCAACTGAAGCCCAAGACATTTCGCTTCCCATAAAACCAAACCCTGCCCTTCGTATCGGGATTCTAAACAAAAAGCGTCCATCTGCTTCATAATAGAAAATGGATTTTTCCTATTTCCCAAAAAATACACTACATTGGATAATCCATAATTCTTTACCCATTTCTTATAGTAATCAGCGTCCGGTCCATCCCCTACTATATAGCACCGCAAATCTTTTCTTTTCTGATATGCTGCATAAAAATCTTTCAACAAAAAATCGTAACCCTTTTGCACGTAAATCCTGCCAACACAAATAACATTACAACACATTGGATCCACTGTAATATCTGTAACTTCACTGCTCTTATCTAAAATTTCTTCTGTATTGATAATATTGGGAATTATTACAATCGGAGCTTCTTTTTGTCCACTGTAAGAACGAAACGGATTCACAACTCCTTTCGAAACAGCCGCAAATGTATCATAAAATTGAAATTTTCCTTTCATAAACAAATATAAAACACGATATTTTTTATTAAAACGAAGTTCCTGTTCCATATCATTGTGTATCCAAAGAATCTTTTTAGGTTTTAACATTTTGGTAGTACAATAAGCACACTCCTGCCGATAACTATCAAAGTCAAAAACAAAATCATATATGTCTGGAATATTTTTATAAAAAGACAGTTTTTTTATTATGCCAAATGGAATGAAACGAAACCAGTATGGAAACGGTTTCAGAAAGAAAATATGTATATTCTCTTTAAACCTGCTAATATCATAAAAAATATCCCTGGAAAACAAATAGAGATCCACCTCGTATTCATTTAAAATATCGCTGGAAAGTAAATTCACCAAGGATCTCTGGATTCCTCCAACATTCAGATTTGCCTGAAATATGGCTATTTTTTTCCTTTTCATTTTGACAGCTAGACTCCTTTAACTTTCTGCAATGTCCTTGATGGTTTTGTCGTTACGTGCATGTCGCTGCTATTCTCCTTCTTATCAAACCCTTCCGTACTTTCCGACTTAAACACCGTCCGAAATGTCAGCACCAGAATTTTAAAATCCAGGTAAAACGACTGGTTCTCGATATACATCAAGTCATAACGCAGCTTATCGTAAGCAGAAGTATTATACTTCCCCCACACCTGCGCATAGCCTGTTAAACCGCCGTTGACGCGAAAGCGGTACGAAAACTCCGGCATTTCCTTAGAATATTTTTCTACATGCTCCACCCGCTCCGGTCTTGGGCCTACGAAGCTCATATCATTTTTCAGTATATTGATTATCTGGGGAAGTTCGTCAATTCTGGTTGCGCGAATCAATTTTCCAATCCTTGTCACACGCACATCATTTTCTGTACATGGTTTCGCGCCATCTTCTTCTGCATTGACAACCATGCTACGGAATTTCAAAATTTCGAATACTCTGCCATTCTTTGTACATCTCTCCTGCCGGTAAAACACGGGCCCGCCGTCCTCTAACTTAATGCACAGCGCCGTAACCAAAAACACAGGGGACATTACAATCAAGAAAAATGCGGATAAAACCAAATCAAAAGCCCTCTTCCCAAAATAACCGGATTTCATTTCGTATACATATTTATATTTTAAAAGCGGCGTATCCGTCAGATTCTTTTCTTCTGATCCCTGGCAGAAAATATCCTCAATCCTTGGCGTAAAATAGAATCCTTTTTTCTCCTCTGTACATACCTTCATAAATTCCCCTCTCAGGCCGTGGGAAATTTCATAGAGCATTACGGAATCACATTCTTTTAATACAGACAAAAACTCATCTTTCGTCATTTCTTCCTGTTTCAGGCAAATAAATTCAAATATGTAAGGATATTTTCTTTCCAAAAGACTGCAGAATCTTCCCGCTTCTTCCCGCTTTATACTGCTGCCATAAATCATAAGCATTTTCTGCGGCGCAAGGTATTTGGTAAAATACGCTTTTACACGAACAACGAAAAATGCAGATCCCAATATCTGTGCCACCGCAACCAAAAGTCCCGGAAGGACATTGATAAAATCATGTCTGCTGACACAGCTTTCCAAATACAATGCGAGGTCTGACACACCAATTGCAACAATCTGCCCAAATACAGAATCCGACACAGACGATGATGCAAGCCTAAAAACATGGTAAGTATTGCAAAACCAGCTATATACCACGACATAAGCAATGCAGGAAGCAATACCTCCATAAAGCCAATGCTCATCATAGGTTTTTGAATTGTAATACCCGAACCATACAGCAGCAAATAACCCGATATTCCATATACGAATCAGCCATTTAGCCGTATTCGTAATTTTTTTATCTTCCATACTGATTCATGTCCCCTTCAAACCCGATTTTCAAA
Organism: uncultured Lachnospiraceae bacterium; assembly: GCA_910586355.1. Classification (GTDB taxonomy): domain Bacteria; phylum Bacillota; class Clostridia; order Lachnospirales; family Lachnospiraceae; genus Roseburia_B. Next base: position 7,467 of record CAJUHJ010000014.1, on the reverse strand, counting down.
AGAAGCTCTTTCTGCTCCCTGCTCAAGGCATGTTTTTTGTATTTTTCTCTCTGCCTGCCGACCCACCTGCCAAGCAAAAGCCCATCTTCTGTTACATAAGTAACTGGAATTTTGAGATTTCCATACGTTTTATAATAACGTTCTGCACTGCAGTAACGCTCTTTCCACTGTTTGTCATTTCCTCTGACCCAGTCCATACCAACCGATTCCAAACGGCGGATTTTCTTTTCTGTCAAAGGTACAGCCTGTGGTTTTCGCCCTTCATATACAGCACGCTGATTATCCAGCCAGACTCCTAACGCAAAACCATCCTCTGTGATATATTGGCGCGGGACTTTTAAGTTCCCATAGGTTTCATAATAGGTTTTGGCTGCCGCAAAATTTTTCTCCCACTGGTATTCTGACTTATCCCAGATCATCTCCAGCTCATCCAGCCGTTTTTTCTGCTCCGCGGTCAGCGCCCTTCCACATTCCCCTTTGTTTTTCCTGCGGATATTTCCAATCCACCTGCCAAGCGGATAACCGTCTTTTGTTACATAAGACGCCTTTACATCGGAACTGCCGTATTTTTCATAATATTTTGCAAGCGCTTCATATCCTCTCTCAAAGCTCTGTTTTAACCCGCTGCTCCAGTCCATACCAATTCCATTCAAAAGGGATACCTGCTCTTTTGTCAAAGTCCCGGATATTTTCCCGGCATATACACGCCTTTGCGTTATAAGCCATGCGCCAAGCGCAAGGCCTTCGGATGTAACATAGTTTCCTTTGATCTTTAAATTTCCATGTTCCGTATAATATGCCTTTGCTTCCTGAAAATAATATTCCCACCCTGCCAAAAGATTTTTCTTGATTTCTGCAAAAATGCTCCGGCAGTCCAAAACCTCGTCAATAATCCGGAAAGAATCTTCAAAACGCAGCTTTTCATATTCTTGGTTTAGACCAGCCGAAAACGCTTCATTGGCCTCAGAACGTATGCTGTCAATGGAACAAAGGCTTTCAAAATTATTTACAATATCAAAAATAACAGGCGTCTTCTGTTTCCCAGCTTCTAATGCCCTGCCTATTTGCTGCTGGTATAAAATCGGTGAAACAGTAGGCCGGAACAAGATCACACCGTCTACATCTTTGACATGGACGCCCTCATTGAGCATGTCAATTGAAAAAAGAAGTTTCAAATGCGCGCTGTTATCCTCCAAAAATGCCTCATAATTTCGGGAGGACTCCAAATCCCCATAGACCACGCGGTAAAAATGCGGCTCTTTGTCCACCAGATATAACCACTCCCTGCATTTTTGCATCATCTCCTCCAGATGCTCTTTCCCTGCACAAAACACAAGATATTTTCCATGAAAATCTGGCATATGCTTTTCAAATACCTGGTCTAAACCTTTGGATTTCTCTAATGCACGTTTTAACTGTTCCAGTAATTTTTCGTTTTCAAACTGCATTTTCGGATTTCCCGACGCCTGGATACGGCGTTTTAGATCCTGCAGTTTTTGCTGATACCCATACATAGAAACGACATAGGTCGGAGCCGGCAGAATTTGCCCCGCAATCGCTTCACCTAAAGAGATTTCTGATGCGATTTTTCCATCAAACAATTCTTCTGCCATATCTCTGTGATTGTCAAGATAACGCACATTTGTAGCAGATAACCCCAAAACCCCAGCATCAGGATGAAGTTCCAATAATTTCCGCACGCTCCTGCCCCACTCCCGGCTGCCAGCCCTGTGGAACTCATCGCAGATAATCCAGTCCGCTTCTAAATCCTCAAGCTCGTTTTCATGCATCATAAGTTTTGCATACGTCATAAATAATACATGCGACAGCATCTGCGGCTCAAACCCCGGTACCGCGTCTGCCAGGCTGCGCACCTGTGTCTGATAAATATACTCACTTGGAGCCAGCCAGCAAATCTTATCATTTGGGTGTTTCAAAGCAAGCTGGAATGCAATCATAGACTTCCCTGTCCCGGTAGGATGTATCACCGCCGCTTTCCCATATTTTGCAATCATATCCATAGCGGCCTCATATGCAGTTCGGTTATGCGGGAACAATTCAATCTCCATAAACTCATCACTCACCTATGCCACAGACTATCCCTATTATTTTTCATGGATTTATTTAATCTGCGAAACTAGTTTTAGTCTAAATATTTAAAAATTATATTTATTATATGGGTATGATGGCAGTTTGTCAATCCATTTTCAAAAAGTGCCAGCAATATCCATCTTAAAATGTTCCAGGAGAAAGTAATATTTTCTCAAAATTAGGGCTTTTTCAAATAGAAAAAAGAATATAGTGGGTCAGAAAAGTGGTCAGCCAAAAAGCGTTCAGATGTACAAAAAAATGCACATTTGAACGCTTTTTTTGTTTCCTAAAAATTCTATTATGGGTCAAGATATGGGTCAGACATCCGTTAAAGACTGATGATTTCATGACGTTACTATTTATTTCGCAGATTAAATAAATCCACGAACCACTTATCAATTACTTCTTCACTCTTCCATATAATTCTGCATACTTTCGAATCTTTCTTGCAAGCTGTGTTGTAATTTCCTCTTTTTTCGCTCTCCACTTCCAATTACATCCAAGTGTGGACGGTGTATTCATACGTGCGCTGCTGCCCAATCCAAGCACATCCTGCATCGTTACTATTGCAAGGTCGCTGACGCTCGCCCATGCGCCGCGCATCATTCCCCAGTGGTATCCCTCGTCTTTTGTCAGTTTCAAATATTTTTTTGCATAATCCATACATTCTTTTGGAGCTGTTTTCATCCATCCTAAAATTGTATCATTATCGTGAGTTCCCGTATAGACAACACAATGGCTGTGGTAAGTATGGGGAATATAATCGCTCTCTTCCCTAGGATCAAATGCAAACTGCAGAACTTTCATACCTGGAAATCCAGAATCCTTTACCAGTTTTTTTACAGATGGTGTTAAAAATCCCAAATCTTCAACAATTATATTTAATTTTCCAAGTTTTTCTTCCAGCACATGAAATAAATCTATGCCTGGCCCCTCTTTCCAAACGCCGTTTTTGGCAGTCGTGGCGTTTGCTGGGATTGCATAATAAGAATCAAACCCACGAAAATGATCTATTCTGACTACGTCGTAAAGTTTTGACATGGCGCGAATACGTTTCGTCCAAAAACAATAACCGTCCTTTTTCATAACATCCCAACGAAACAGCGGATTTCCCCAAAGCTGTCCATCCTCTGTAAATGCATCCGGCGGGCATCCGGCCACTTCTATCGGACGCAGATTTTCATCCAGATAAAACTGATTTGGATTTGCCCATACATCCGCGCTGTCATATGCTACATAAATCGGCACATCCCCAATTATCTGAATTCCTTTTTCATTTGCATATTTTTTTAAACTCCGCCACTGCTTAAAAAACAGATATTGAAGCATTTTATAAAAATGAATTTCATCCAAATACTTTGTTACAACTGACTGCATGGCGTCCGCATTGCGGAATCGGATTTCACTCTCCCACTCGCTCCATGCAACGCCTCCGTGGGCGTCTTTTAACGCCATAAACTGAGCATAACTCTCCAGCCAGTCTTTTTCCTCTTCACAAAACGCACAAAAATCATCCGGTTCTTTTTTCAAAAAACGCATATGCGCTTTCTTTAACAATTCATAACGGTTTTCATATAAAATCCCAAAATCCACCTCAGTTTCCTTGCTGCCCCATTCATAAGAATCACATTCTTTTTTTGTGAGATACCCATCCTTACACAACATTTTCAAATCAATAAAATATGGATTGCCTGCAAAACTTGAAAAGGACTGGTACGGAGAATCCCCATAACTGGTCGGACAAACTGGAAGAATCTGCCAATACGCCTGACCTGCCTTTTCCAAAAAATCTACAAATTTTCTGGCTTCCCTCCCCAAAGTTCCTATTCCATAGTCTGACGGAAGGGATGATATGTGCATTAAAATACCGCTCGCTCTCATAATCTTTCTCTCCTAGTTTTTAATCAAAATCGCATTTTTTTTATTATACTGCAAATAAAATCATCTGGCAACCAACAGAAAAGATAAGATTGTTTATAAAATTTGTTTCAAACTTTTGCAGTACTCTTTAGCTGTCTCAATGCAGTAATCATTTTCTTCCAATAACTGTATGAAATCACTTCCTACAATGACGCCGTCAACCGCTTCTTTTATGATTTTAATCTGTCCCATATTATGTTCTTCAAACTCCGCCAAAACAGGAATCTTTGAGATTTCCTTTATATCCACCGTTTTCGCCTGCCCTATTGTTCCCATAGAAGATGTACAGTAAACGAATCCCTTCGCATGTTCCAAAATAGATGGTATCCGCTCTTTGGAAACTTTGGAAATCATCTGAATGAGAATGGTATGCTCCGATTCCTTTAAAGCATTTTGCAGCTCTTCTTGTTCTTCTAACGGTAAATCCGGCACAATCACCGCGTCCACACCGGATTCTTTACATTTTCCTACAAACTCTTTGATCCCATAATGCAGTATTGTATTATAGTAAAGCAGAAAGACAATCGGAACGAAAACTCCTTCGCTTCGAAGTTCTTTTGTCATTTGAAATACTTTTTTTACCGTTGTGCCAAGACAAATCGACTGATAGGATGCCTTTTGCACCACTGGCCCGTCTGCCACCGGATCGGAAAATGGGATTTTAAGCCCGATCACATCTGTGCCCGCCTTTTCCTGTGCCTTCACCAATTCCTTTGTCTCCTCTATGCCAGGCAGTCCTGCAATAATATACGTCATCAGCGCTTTTTCATTTTTTTCTCTCAGTAAAGCCATTTTCTGTTCTATTCGGTTCATTCTTCTCCCTCTCTTCTAATTCATATACTCTTTTTGGGCAAGATAATCTGCAATGGTATGTACGTCTTTATCCCCTCTTCCAGATAAACAGACAATCATTGCCTGATTCATTGTCATAGTTTTTGCTTTTTTCATCGCATATGCAATCGCATGAGCGCTTTCAATTGCCGGAATAATTCCCTCTAATCTGCAAAGCTCCATCAATGCATCCATCGCTTCCTGGTCGGTAACTGAAACGTATTCCGCTCGTTTTATATCTTTTAAATAGGCGTGCTCCGGTCCTACGCCGGGATAATCCAACCCCGCTGAAATCGAATGTGCCAGTTTTATATTTCCATTTTCATCCTGCAAAAGATACGAACACATACCATGAAGCGTACCAATTTCCCCTAATGCCATAGCAGCTGCATGTTCTCCGGTTTCAATTCCTTTTCCTGCCGCCTCTACGCCAATCAATTCCACACCTTTTTCTTCGATAAACTCTGCAAACATTCCGATTGAATTTGATCCTCCGCCCACACATGCCATCACAACATCAGGAAGCCTGTGCTCTGTCTCCATAAACTGCTGCTTTGCTTCACGACTTATGACACTTTGGAACTCTTTGACAATCTTAGGGTATGGATACGGACCTACTGCAGAACCTATCACATAAAATGTATCTTCCGCCGATTTCGCCCATGTTCGGATTGCCTCGTTTGTAGCGTCTTTTAACGTATTGCTGCCGGAACGGACACATACCACATTTGCCCCAAGCATTTTCATGCGCATCACATTTAATTCCTGCCGCCTCATATCCTCTTCGCCCATAAACACCGTACATTCCAGCTCAAACAGCGCCGCGCCCGTCGCAGTCGCCACACCATGCTGTCCGGCTCCCGTTTCTGCTATTACTTTCTTTTTCCCCATACGCTTCGCCAGCAAAATCTGCCCGATTACATTATTGATTTTATGGGCTCCAGTATGGTTTAAATCTTCCCGTTTCAAATAAATCTTCGTTCCATATGTTTCGCTTAAACGTTTCGCATAGTAAAGCGGCGTCTCTCGTCCAACATACTGTTTCAAATAATACTGGCATTGTTTGATAAATTCAGGGTCTTTGATGGCGTTTTCAAATACTTCGTCTAATTCCTCTAACGTATTCATCAAAGACTCTGCCACAAACTGCCCTCCAAACCTTCCATAATATGCTTTACTGTTCATTTTTCTTCACCTTTCTTTTCCAAGACTTTTCTTTCCAACTTGATAAAAAAATCCCGGACATTCCAGTTCATTTCCAGAATGTCCGGGACGATACTCTCGTGGTGCCACCCGATATTCACTATGATATATATGTACAGTTTCTTCGTTTCAGAACTACGCGTACAAATCCATATCAATGCTCCTATCTGCAGAATAAAAAACGTAAGGAGTCTGCATATGTTTCCGCTTCTAAAACAAAAAAAGTATCTTCCAGATACAGAAAATACTTGCCACCTATCACATAGCCTCATTACTTGATACTAAACAATTTTTAAATTGTTCCCATATCTGACCCCTGTAACGTGAGGAACACGGCATCCGCTACTATGATTCACTTTGCATCTCACAAACCCATTCCCATAAAACTTTCCTGCCATCTTCCAGCAAACAATGGCTCTCTGTAAAGAACATTTCTATGGTACTCTCTTTGATCTTCGATTTCTCTTATTCCTAAAACTGTATAAATTTTAACATAATGATATTTCAATGTCAATCCGTTTTTTATCTGCTTTACCTCCTCAAATCCCGATTGTGATTTGAGGATTTTAAAGGGAACTATCAGCTGTTATATTTTGTTGTTAAAATCCCCGCCAGCCCTTTAAAACACTAAGTTTATCGCTGGCGAACTTTCCCTTATCGTTTCCCTTGTGTTATATATTCCAACAGAACTTTACGAACCCTGATAAAGGAAAAATGAAGGAAACAAAATCACAGGAAACATTATAACACAAAATGAACAGGTATGGTCAACTGATTAAAATGCTTTTAAAAATTTTATAGAAGGAAGAGCAAATAAGAATGAATATTATTTATACAACATACAACATTCATTATAACAGTATTGACATATATACTTATGCAGGCTACTTTTTCATTCTTTCTATCTAATTCAGCATTTACAAATTTATATGTCAACTAAATTTTTGATACAATTTCTCATCTATTTTTATACCAGCTTCTTCTTGCATGATTTGAAATCCATTCATTAACATTTTGCCACAAAAATGACAATCATTCAGAAAGTTTAAAAAATATAAATCATCAAAATCTTTTCTTAAATATTCACATAGTACATTGTTTTGAATAATTTCGTTCACAATATCTTTATCAATAATTATTCTTGGATAATTTGCAACTTTATCTTCTAAATAATATGATTTCAAAAGTGCCTCACCCCAAACCATTACATCATTTATAAATAATTGTCCTTGAGTTCGTTGGGTATCTGATTTGACAATTTTTTAGCTATTATCATATGATCCGAAAAGATTTTGTATTTATTGCCAATTGGCTATTGACTGATACCAGATAAGGATAGTTTTTAGATTGCCAAAAGCATATTGAAAAAAGTTTTTGCATATGCTATAATGCCGATAGGCAAAAAGATATGACAGTTCCATG
>CAJUHJ010000013.1 GCA_910586355.1 uncultured Lachnospiraceae bacterium | reverse complement strand
CAAACGACATTTAATTACAACAAATTTCAAGAATTAGTTGAAATTATTGAAAAAAAAGGTTATGATATAATTGTTTTAAATACCATCTGTAATGCGACTGAGGTACGGCAGAAGGAAGCTGCCGAGATTGCGGCCAATGTAGACGCGATGATTGTCATTGGCGGCAGCCATAGTTCCAATACACAGAAGTTATTTGAAATATGTAAAAAAGAATGTGAAAATACTTACTATATACAGACACTTGATGACTTAGATTTAAATCAGTTTTGGTCGATTGATAACGTAGGTATTACCGCAGGGGCTTCGACCCCAAACAATATTATTGAGGAGGTTCAAAAGAATGTCAGAAGTAAGCGTTGAACAATTTGAGCAAATGCTGGAAGAATCAATTAAAACAATAAGAAATGGAGAGGTAGTCGAAGGCACTGTTATCGATGTGAAACCAGATGAAATCGTCTTAAATATTGGGTATAAGTCTGATGGTATTATTACACGCAGTGAATATACCAATGAGCCAAATGTGGATTTGACAGCTATGGTATCTGTTGATGACACGATTGAGGCTAAAGTAATTAAAGTAAACGATGGTGAAGGACAAGTCCTGCTTTCCCACAAACGTCTCTTAGCAGAAAAGGGCAGTAAAAAATTAGAAGAAGCATTTGAAAATCATACTGTATTAACGGCAAAAGTCGTTCAGGTATTAGGCGGAGGTTTAAGTGTTTCTGTAGATGAAACAAGAGTTTTTATCCCGGCAAGCCTTGTATCGGATACATATGAAAAGGATTTGAACAAATACAAAGACCAGGAAATCGAATTTGTAATCACAGAATTCAATCCACGCCGCAGAAGAATCATTGGTGATAGAAAACAGCTTTTAGTTGCTAAAAAAGCAGAGATGCAGAAAGCTTTATTTGAACGGATTTCGGTTGGAGATGTAATAGAAGGAACTGTCAAGAATGTCACAGATTTTGGAGCTTTTATTGATTTGGGCGGCGCTGACGGCCTGCTTCATATTTCAGAAATGTCATGGGGCAGAGTAGAAAGCCCGAAAAAAGTATTCAAAGTTGGTGAGACGGTAAAAGTATTTATTAAAGACATTAAAGAGACAAAAATTGCCTTAAGCAAGAAATTCCCAGAAGAAAATCCCTGGAATGATGCAGCTTCTAAATTTGCAGTAGGAACCGTTTTAAAAGGGACAGTTGCCCGAATGACAGATTTTGGAGCTTTTGTAGAACTTGCTCCGGGAGTAGATGCACTGCTTCATGTATCTCAGATTGCAAGAGAACATATTGAAAAACCATCCGACGTATTGACGATTGGACAGGAGATTGAAGCACAGATTGTAGATTTCAATGAAGAAGAGAAAAAAATTAGTCTGAGCATGAAAGCGCTTTTAAATTCCACTGACGAGCCGGAATACGAACCAGAACTTGAAGAAACACCGGAATCTGATGAATAAGATGGAATAAACTGTTATAAAATATAAAAAAGCGGAGGATAATATATGCTTGGCGATTACGAAAAATTTAAGAAAAGTATTTTTTCTTTAACGCAGATTGATTTGAGTTCTTATAAAGAAAACCAGATGCGCAGAAGAATTGATACTCTGATTAACAAGAATAAAATTACATCCTATGATGAATACGTAAGCTTGATCAAGCAGGATAAAGAGAAATTCGAGCAGTTTGTGAATTTCCTGACTATCAATGTGTCTGAGTTTTATCGCAATCCGGAGCAGTGGAAGCAATTAGAAAACAAAGTGATTCCGGATTTGATTCAAAGATTTGGCAAAAATTTAAAAATCTGGAGTGCAGCATGTTCTACTGGAGATGAGCCGTATTCGCTTGTGATGGCGTTTTCCAGACATTTACCTTTAAATCAAATTAAAATTATTGCCACAGATATTGATAAACAGGTCATTGATACCGCTCGCAGAGGTCTTTACAATGCGAAAAGCATTGCTTCTGTACCCGATGAATTTAAACGAAAATATTTTACACAAGTAGGAGCTTCTTATCAGATTTCCAAAGAGATTAAATCCCGCGTAGAGTTCAAAGAACATAATCTGTTAAAAGATTCCTATCCGTCTGGCTGTCATTTAATTGTATGCCGGAATGTTTTGATATATTTTACAGAAGAGGCAAAAGAAGACATATACAAAAAGTTTAACCAGGCTCTTACAAAAGATGGAATTTTATTCATTGGCAGTACAGAACAGATTTTAAATTATAAAGAATTACATTATAACAGGAATAATGCGTTCTTTTTTTCCAAAGAGTAAAGAAGAACAATATCCGCCCTATGGATGTGATAGGGCGGTGTTTTTATATTGAAATATATTCTTATTTTAATTAGAATAACAGATTTCTAACAGATGCTTTGCATATGCCGTGACTGAATCTGTATCTGTAATAAAATTTTTCTGCATTTCAAAATAAGAATTTTTTGTTTTCTTTTCCGGATAAAAACATGGCGTAAATAATGTATCTGCCTGTGGCAGAAAGTCGCCTGTGCGCTTTGTATAGCAGGTGGCGGCAGTCGCTTTTTTCTTATGGGAAGAATCGACAAATGCAGCTGCGCTTTTATGGATTGCCATATCTTCATCAGGGAGATAATAATAATCTTTATAGTTTTCAAAATAAAATCGAAGTTCATGGTGAAGAATGTCTATATACAAACAGACATCTTTCTGCCTAAACTTTAAGTTAATAAAGTCCTTTTGGTAAAGCGTCTGCTTTGGAAAAGGTATTGGTGAAGAAAGTACCAGCATAAGTGCTTGTCCTTTCGTATGTTCCTGAACGCAAATATGGGATATATGAATGGGAGTTTCTAAAAATTCCAGATACGAAAGCAGCGCCAGCAGTTTAGTCATCCCCAAAACGTCTTCATAGTTATGTAAAAGCAGCAATTCTTCCAAATCAGCATTTTGATTTTTTTCATATGAAAAATAGACTGGAATCAAATCGCCGCCACTATATAAATCTTCTCTTTCTATTCCAAGGAACCGTTCGATTGTTTTTTGTTTTCTATTTTGCAGTTTCAAAATATTATTTAGTTTTCCTGTCGTTTTATACAAATCCCAAGATTCAAATTGTTCCCAGTTATTCGAATATCCGTGAACCTGTTCCCTGGCTTTTAAAAAGGGAATATCAAATCCTTTTCCATTAAATGTAATAATTGTAGAAAATTCACATAGCTTTTGATAGAAGCAGTTTATTAGTTCTGCCTCGTTTGCCTGGTTTTGTGCAAAAAACTGATAGATATGTATTGTATCTCCTCTTCTTACTGCCATCCCAATTAAATAAACGAAAGCAGTTTTTGCAGAAAATCCAGTCGTTTCAATATCAAAAAAAGCACAGGAATCGGAAAAGTAACGTTGTACATAAGGATCATCCGGCAATGGTATTGTGTTATGTATTTGTTTCATAGAAAAATCCTTTCTTTTTTTAAGTGATATTTTATATAATAGCATATTTTACTTAAAAAAATACAAAAAGCCTCTGTAAAAATCGACAAATTATGTTATAATAAAACAATAGGGTTTTCATGTATTTTAATAAAACTAAAAGAATATTAGAAGAAAGTGGGGCACGAAACATGGGTTTAATGACATTTAAAGGCGGCGTCCATCCATATGATGGCAAAGACTTATCGAAAGATAAGCCAATCCGTGAATTATTACCCAAGGGAGAGCTGGTATATCCGCTGTCACAACATATCGGAGCGCCGGCAAATCCAATTGTCGCTGTCGGGGATACTGTCTTACGTGGACAAAAGATCGCCGAAGCAGGCGGCTTTGTATCTGCACCGATTTATGCATCGGTATCCGGAACTGTCAAAGCGATTGAACCTCGCCGTGTAACTGTTGGTGATATGGTTAAATCAATCGTAGTTGAAAGCGATGGTGAAATGAAAGAAGTGGAATATACGGCATTATCGGATAGTTCATCTCTTTCCAATGAAGAAATCATAGGCAAAATTAAAGAAGCCGGAGTCGTGGGAATGGGCGGCGCAGGTTTTCCTACTCACGTCAAATTATCTCCGAAAGAACCGGACAAGATTGAGTATATTATTGCCAATTGTGCAGAATGTGAACCGTATCTGACCTCTGATTACCGTAGAATGATAGAGCAGCCGGAAAAACTGGTTGCTGGAATGAGAGTTGTATTACAGCTTTTCCCGAAAGCAAAAGGTGTATTTGGTATAGAGGATAATAAGCCGGACTGTATTGCAAAACTTTCCGAACTGGTGAAAAATGAATCCCGCATGGAAGTGGTGCCTTTACAGACCAAATATCCGCAGGGCGGCGAGCGTCAGCTTATTTATGCTGTTACGAAACGTTCAATTAATTCGAAAATGCTTCCGGCAGATGCAGGCTGTATTGTAGATAATGTGGAGACATTAGTGGCAATTTACAATGCCGTTATACTTGGACAGCCGCTTATGAACCGGATTTTCACAGTGACAGGAAATGCGATTGCAGATCCGCAGAACTTTTTTGTCTGCATTGGGACAAATTATCGGGAATTATTAGAAGCAGCCGGAGGATTTCAAACAGACTGTAAAAAAATGATTGCCGGAGGTCCTATGATGGGATTTGCCATGTTTGATTTAGACGTTCCAACGACAAAGACGACGTCATCGCTTCTTTGCTTTACAGAAGATGAAGTGGCGGCATATGAAACAACTGCATGTATTAACTGCGGCCGTTGTGTAGAAGCATGTCCAGAGCTCTTAGTGCCGTCAAGGCTTGCAGATTATTCTGAACGCGGGCAAAGCGATGTTTTTGAAACTTGGCATGGGCTGGAATGTGTAGAATGTGGAAGCTGCAGCTATGTCTGTCCGGCAAGGCGTCCGTTGGCACAGTCTGTTAAAACCATGAAAAAGCAGGTATTAGCGGCAAAGAGAAAAAAATAATTGAGAAAGAGGTGTATTTTTGTGAGTGACTTATATCATGTATCATCATCACCGCATGTTCGTTCCAAAGACAGCAGCAGCCGGATTATGCTGTATGTAATTATTGCTTTGCTGCCGACTGCGTGTTTTGGAGTTTACAACTTTGGAATTCGTGCATTGATGTTGATTCTAATAACAATTGCAACCTGTGTTGCTTCTGAATGGATTTTTGAAAAGATTATACATAAAAAAAGTACGATTAATGATTACAGCGCTGTATTGACGGGACTGTTGCTGGCCTTAAACCTTCCAGCCACACTGCCATGGTGGGAAGCTGTACTCGGCGGTGTATTTGCAATTGTAATTGTAAAAATGATGTTTGGCGGATTAGGACAAAACTTTATGAACCCGGCGCTTGGCGCAAGATGTTTTCTTTTGATTGCATTTGCAGCTGATATGACAAATTTTGTTATTGATGAATATACAGGCGCAACCCCGCTTGCAGCTATGCGCAACGGAGAGGCTGTCAATACGTTCAATATGTTAATCGGAAAAACAGCGGGTACAATTGGTGAAACTTCTGTAATAGCGATTGTAATTGGAGCGATTTTCCTGATTTTGATGGGGGTTATTGATTTAAGAATTCCAGGCTCTTATATTTTAACATTTGTTCTTTTTATTTTGATTTTTGGCGGTCATGGATTTGACTGGAATTATATTACAGCACAGCTTTGCGGAGGCGGACTGATGCTTGGCGCATTTTTTATGGCGACGGATTACGTAACTTCTCCAATTACTCCAAATGGTAAAATTCTTTTTGGGATATGTCTTGGTATCTTAACCGGGCTTTTCCGTTTGTTCGGCGCAAATGCAGAAGGTGTGTCGTTTGCAATTATTTTGAGCAATCTTCTTGTTCCTATGATTGAAAAAATTACGATTCCAAGAGCATTTGGACAGGTAAAGGAGGGAAAATGATATGAATAAAAAAATTGTGCATGATGCATTGATTTTAACAGCATTTACCTTAGTACTTGGCTTTGTCTTAGGACTTGTCTACGACATTACAAAAGAACCAATTGCGGCAGCAGATGCGAAAACTGCACAGGCTGCGTATCAGAAAGTTTTTGCAGACGCCGATAGTTTTGAGGCATATGAATCTTTTGATAAAGAAGCTGCTGCGTCTTTAATGGAAGAAAACGGATTTGCAGATGAAATTACAGACGTTCAGATTGCAAAAGACGGCGGCGGGGCTCCTATGGGCTATGTTGTGACAGTAACGGCAAAAGATGGCAGCCAGGCAAATATTACATTTTCCGTAGGAATTACAAACGACGGTATTGTAAATGGATATTCGATTACAAGCATTGCCGAGACTCCTGGGCTTGGAGATAAAGCAAAAAATGATGAATTTTCCTCTCAATTTGCAGGCAAGCAGGCAGAAAATTTCAGCGTTGTAAAGTCTGCGCCGGCATCGGAATCTGAAATTGAATCTATCTCCGGCGCTACGATTACATCAAAAGCTATGACAAACGGAGTCAATGCTTGTATTACATACTTCCGGAATGTTTTGGAAGGAGGAGCAGAATAATGAATAAGAATATGGAACGTTTATCGAATGGATTGATAAAAGAGAATCCAACATTTGTTTTGATGCTTGGTATGTGTCCGACGCTTGCTGTAACAACAGCGGCAATGAATGGGCTTGGCATGGGACTTTCTACGACGTTAGTGCTTGTGTTTTCCAACCTTTTAATTTCTGCATTCCGAAAAGTAATTCCTGACGGTGTGCGTATGCCGGCATTTATTGTAATTGTAGCTTCGCTTGTTACAGTTGTAGAATTCTTAATGAAGGCATATACGCCGGATTTGGCTGTACAGCTTGGAGTATATATTCCTTTGATCGTTGTAAACTGTATTATTCTTGGACGTGCCGAAAGTTATGCTTCGAAAAATCCGGTTATTCCGTCTATTTTTGACGGAATCGGCATGGGGCTTGGATTTACATTTGGTCTGACATGTATTGGAATCATTCGTGAAATTTTAGGCGCTGGACAGATTTTCGGCGTTCAAGTTCTTTCTTTAGAATGGTTTACTCCTATTACAATCTTTGTTATGGCTCCGGGAGCATTCCTTGTACTTGCGTTTTTAGTTGCAATCATGAACATTGTCAGAGAGAAGATGGAAGCAAAAGGCAAACCGCTTGCCGCACCGTCAGGCTGTCTGACCGGCGATTGTGCGCATTGCGGCCAGTCTGCAATGTGTACCGGTAAAAAAGCAGAATAGGAGGTTAGCGGATGAAAACATTATTATTAATCGCAATTGGTTCAGCAATTGTAAATAACGTTGTATTGAGTCAATTTTTAGGTATCTGTCCGTTTTTAGGCGTATCAAAGAAAACGGAAACTGCTGCCGGAATGGGCGGGGCTGTTATCTTTGTTATAGGTATTGCTTCTTTTGTAACGGCTTTGATATACAAATTTATCCTGATGCCTACGGATACGCAGTATTTGCAGACAATCGTATTTATTCTTGTCATTGCGGCGCTGGTACAGTTTGTTGAGATGTTTTTGAAAAAATCTATGCCGGCATTGTATGAAAGTCTTGGTGTTTACCTGCCTTTGATTACAACAAACTGTGCAGTTCTTGGCGTTGCGCTTACAAATGTAACGAAAGAATACGGAATTTTAGAAAGCGTTGTCAATGGACTCGCAACAGCAGCCGGATTCTTTATTGCAATTTGCATTATGGCTGGAATTCGTGAGAAAATCGAATATAATGATATTCCGAAACCATTTCAGGGCACAGCAATCGTATTGATTACTGCCTGCCTGATGTCGATTGCGTTTATGGGATTCTCAGGAATAATTTAGGAGGAAAGAGAAGATGAGTATACAGGCAATCATTATTGCCGCTGTTATCGTCGGCGGCGTTGGTATTTTTATTGGATTTTTCCTCGGAATTTCTGGGGAGAAGTTTAAAGTAGAAGTAGATGAAAGAGAAGAAGCAATTTGCGGCGTTCTTCCAGGAAACAACTGTGGCGGCTGTGGATATGCCGGCTGTTCGGGACTTGCGGCAGCAATTGTAAAAGGGGAAGCCCCAGTCAACCAATGTCCGGTAGGCGGCGCGCCGATTGCGGCAAAAATCGGTGAAATTATGGGTGTTTCGGCAGAAGACGGTGCAAAGAAAGTAGCTTTTGTAAAATGTGCCGGCACTTGTGAAAAAGCGAAACAGGATTATGAATATACAGGAATTGAAGACTGTGCAGCAATGGCTTTTGTTCCGAATGGAGGTTCCAAATCTTGTAATTATGGCTGTCTTGGATACGGAAGCTGTGTAAAGGCATGTCCGTTTGATGCGGTACATATTGTAGACGGAATTGCAGTCGTAGATAAAGAGGCTTGTAAAGCGTGTGGAAAATGTGTAGCAGCCTGTCCGAAGAATTTAATTGAATTAGTACCGTATGATGCACAACATATTGTACAATGTAACTCAAAAGATAAAGGAAAAGACGTAATGAAAGCTTGTTCCGTCGGTTGTATCGGATGTAAGCTTTGTGAGAAGAACTGTCCGTCGGACGCAGTACACGTATCGGACAATATTGCCTATATTGATCAGGATAAGTGTACCGGATGCGGCGTATGTGCGCAGAAGTGTCCAAAGAAAATTATTTTGTGATAAACGGCTGCAGAAAGAGACTGTGCCGTAAGGGCGTTGATGATATAAAAGTGCCCTCACTACGCTGTTAATGGGGTGGTGGGGGCTTTTTATGTAGCGTAAGATAAATATTTGTTGTCTTCTACTGAAAAAGAACAAGTTATATTTGATGTAATGGATACAATTTATAGTATTGATGAATTGGAATATGGAATCATGCAGTATATATTTAAATAATTATCTATTGGGAGTAATTCAATGCGGAATAATTTTATGCGGTATATCTTAAGTCTGACAGTCATCGCTGCAGTCGGGGCATTATTATTTTGGTCAGATTTGTTTGTTTCTCAAGAGGAATTAGAAGAATCAAAGGAAACAGAAGAAATTATATTTCAGACAAAAAATAATGGAATAGAAACAGAAGATATAAGAATGGAAGAAACAGAACAGAAGATAACCGAAGCAATGGCAATGGGACAGGAAAAACAGCGAATTTTAAATTTGTCTGCTGGTGATTTAGCAGCGGAAGGTATGATACAGCCAGAAATTCTTTCTTCTTTGTTTACTTCATATGAAATTGATGAGGGGATTTTCGGAAGGATAAATGGAAAATCTTTTACGGAAAATGAACATATTTCACTTACAGAGCTTTCGTATTTAAGAATGTTGTATTATGGATTTGATGGAAATACTTATGTAGGGGAAATGATTGTAAATCAAAAGATTGCAGATGATGTCCTTCGTATTTTTCAATCATTATATGAAAATCAGTATCCAATTGAAAAAATGGTATTGATTGATGAATATGGAGCAGACGACGAAAGTTCTATGAATGAAAATAATACGTCTGCATTTAATTATCGGACGATTTCAGGCAGCAGTAAACTTTCAAATCATAGTTACGGTACAGCGATTGACTTAAATCCAAAGTATAACCCTTATGTAAAAAATGCTTCTGACGGAAGCGTTGTATGCCAGCCGGAGAGCGGAAGAGAATATGCAGACCGTACGAAAGAGTTTTCTTATAAAATTGATACAAATGATCTTGCATACAAGCTGTTTACCCAGGCGGGTTTTACATGGGGCGGAAATTGGAACAGTGTAAAGGATTATCAGCATTTTGAAAAAGAATATTAATTCAGTTCTTCAAATGGAATGGAGGTTCCGATTCCGGAAGAGCAATGGAATTTATAATCTTTGGTAATAAAAACAGCCTCCGTATCTTTTATAGATTCAATAAGTTCCATGCCGTTATCTAAACCCAGGGAAAAACAGACCGTACTTAACCCATCGCCGTCAACCGAATTTTTGCAGATAATAGTAACGCCTAACAATTGATTGTCGTAAGGATAACCGGTTTTGGGATTTAAAATATGGTGGTAAATAGTATCGTCACGCTCGAAATACCGTTCATATATTCCTGATGAAACAACAGTTTCTTCCTGTACTTCCACAACTGCGGCCGCTGTCCCCTGCGTATCGAAAGGTTTTTGGATACCAATGCGATAATGAGAGCCGTCTGATTTTGGACCAAGGCATAATACATTTCCTCCAAGGTTAATCGTACCAGAAGTGATTCCATTTTCATTTAGAAAAGCTTTCATTTTATCTGCAATATAGCCTTTTGCAATGGCGCCTAGATCAATAGCTGTTTCGGGATTTAAAAGTTTCACTTCATTTCCCGAAATATTGATATTTTGGTAATTTACAGTGGAAACTGCTTTTGCAAGTGCATCAGATTCTGGAAGAACGCCTTCTTCATTACCGGAAAAATCCCAAAGAGAAGAGAGTTTTCCTATTGTAATGTCAAATCCTCCTTTGCTTAATTCACAATATTCCAGTCCTTTTTTCAGTAATGCAACGGTTTCTTCACTTACCGTAACAGGCAGTCCTTTCGCTTGATTGATTTCCGAAATTTCACTGTCAGAAATCGTAGCGCTGAACATATTTTCATATGTTTCTGCCATAGAAAAGCAGTCGTCTAACAGAGTTTCATCCGCATTGTCATAGAGTGTAATCGTAATTACAGTATCAAAATAAAATCCAGTTTTAGTTAAAGGTTCCGACTTTGACGGCAAAGTACAGCCAAAACCAAAAAACAAAAAAACAGTAATGAGCATCAAATAGATCGCTTTGTTGTAATGAAATCTTTTCATAAAATTGTATCACCTCTTTGTTATAAAAAATCACCATTCTGTCCAATTTTGGATGCGTTTAGTAAGTTCTTCCGGTATCTTACAGTCAGCCATATCTTCTGTAAGAAAGAGCAGCAAAAGGGCAGTAATCGCGTATAAACGTGTTCCTTCTTCTTTTTCCAATTCCAGAGTTTGTTCTTTTATCTTTGTTCTTGCCCGATATAAATGTGATTTTACGGAATTTAAGGGAATAGCAAGTTCTTGTGCAATTTCTTCCTGCTTTTTTTCATTATAATAATAGGCAACAATACACAATTTCTGCATTTCACTGAGATTATCAATCATTTCCCGCACCAGCCTCTGCATTTCTTTATTCTGCATGACATTTTCCGGGATTAAATTTTCATCTTCCTGTAAATCGTCAAATAGAGTGTCTTCTTTATGAATCAAAACATCTCTTTTATTTTTATTGATAAAAGCAAAACACTTTCGGTTTGCAATCATTCCTGCCCATGAGAGGAATCGTTCTGGTTCTTTTAATTGAGCAATCGACTTTATAATTTCTGTATAAGTCTCCTGTAATATATCCTGCGCATCTTCCTGTTTTCCTACAATTTTTTTAATACAGGCATACAAATACCTCACAGAGTTTTCATAAATAATATGGAAAGACTCCGTTTTTCCGTTTTGATAACTATTTACAGCTTCTAATAACTCATTTGTCGTTTTCATAATTCCCTCCAATTTTATCTTTCGTACATAAAAAATATATAATAAAATGAATTCTATTTCAACTAATAAAATTTTTCATTGTAAAAATTCAAAAAAAATGATAAAATAAAATTCATGTTAAATCATAAATCTATTTTTGGAAAGGCAAACAAATGAAAATATCAAACATCTTAAAAAGTGAAAAAGTGGGAATTTCCTGTGAATTATTTCCACCAAAAATAGGAAGCCAGCTGAACAATGTAAGAGACATTGTAAAAGAAATGGCGCTGCTGAAACCGTCTTATATGAGTATTACATACGGAGCAACCGGCGGAACGAGCGAGTATACAGTTGATATTGCAAATGAAATACAAAATATAAACCATATACCAGCGCTTGCACATTTGACCTGTGTATCTTCCACGCGGGAAAAAGTACATTCTGTCATTGAACAGCTGAAAGCAAATCAGATTGAAAATATTTTGGCGCTTCGTGGCGACATACCCCAAAATGTAGATTTTCCGTTACCGAATCAATATAAATTTGCCAGCGAATTAATTAATGATATAAAAAATCAGGGGGATTTCTGTATTGGAGGAGCTTGTTATCCAGAAGGACATCCGGAAGCGGCTACAATAAATGAAGATTTAGACCATTTAAAAGAAAAAGTGGAAGCTGGATGTAATTTTTTAACTACGCAGATGTTTTTTGACAACAATATTTACTACAACTTCATGTACAAACTTTTAAAGAAAAATATAAATGTTCCAGTAATACCAGGAATTATGCCAGTTACAAGAAGTTCACAGATAAAGCAGATTATCTCTCTTTCTGGAAATATGGTTCCGCCGCGTTTTAAAGCAATTGTCGACCGCTTTTCAAATGACCCGGCGGCAATGCGGCAGGCAGGCATTGCATATGCAACAGAACAAATTATTGATTTAATCGCAAATGGCGTGAATCATGTCCATATTTATACCATGAATAAACCAGATATTGCAGGAGCGATAATAAATAATTTATCTGATATATTAAATTAATTTATAAAAGCACAAAGCAGGAGAGAAGAGGAAAGCTATTATGCGCTTTTTGATACAACGCGTAAATCACGCCAAAGTTTCAGTAGAAACAGAAATTATTGGGCAGATACACAAAGGACTGTTAGTTTTTATTGGCGTATCAGAAGACGATACAAAATTAACAGCAGACAAATTAATCAAAAAATTATTAAACCTTCGGATTTTTGAAGATACAGAAGGAAAAACAAATTTAGCATTAAAAGACGTAAACGGCAGCTTATTATTAGTCTCGCAATTTACCCTTTATGCAGACTGCAAAAAAGGAAATCGGCCAGCTTTTGTACATGCAGCCGCACCTGACTTAGCAAATGAACTGTATGAATACATCATCAGCCAATGTACCCTTGCCGGATTTCCGGTTCAAACCGGAAAATTTGGGGCTGATATGAAAATTACACTGGAAAACGACGGGCCGTTTACCATAATTTTAGATTCCGATTCTTTATAAGAATTATTTTGATTTGAAGATATAAATATTTAAGAATGAAGTTGAAACATCGCCCACAAGTTTAACGAACTAGTTTGCCCAAGAACACGAAATCTCAAAAGATTCCACACAAACTATTCGTTAAACTTGTCTTTTGCGAATAGTTGTTTCGCTATCTTTTTTTCATCCGTTCCCGATAAGCTAAAATAATATCCACACATCCTTCAATATCCATCCGGCTGCTGTTTAATGTCAAGTCGTAACTCTTTGAATCTCCCCATTTTTTACTCGTATAATAATTATAATAGCTTGCGCGTTGTTTATCTGTTTTTTGAATGAGATCGCGCGCTTTATTGCTGGATAGGTTCATTTTTTTCGAAATTCGTTTGATACGCGAACTTAAATCTGCATGTATAAAGATATTTAAGCAGCCTTTATAGTCTTCAAGCGCATAATCTGCACATCTGCCGACAATTACGCAGGATTCCTTTTCAGCCAGTTTTTTAATGGTATCAAATTGAGCTAAAAATATTTTATGATTCAACGGCATATCCATAAACGGAGCTGAAGAATATCCTCCAAAAGAATATGTATCCATAACCAAAGAATATAAAAAACTGTTCGTTGGTTTTTCATCATGGTTTTCAAAGATTTCCGCACAATAACCGCTTTCTTTGGAGGCTTCTTTTAACAACTCCTTATCATAACATTTCACACCCAAACGGTTTGCAAGCGCCACTCCAATTTCTTTTCCGCCGCTGCCAAATTCCCTTCCAATTGTATAAATATGATTTCCCATAGAAATCCCACCTTTCTTTTCTTCTTATCAAAATTATACTAAATTTTGCAGAATAAGTATATACAAATTATTGAATATTATCAAATTTTTTGATTAATGACTGAAAATAATCTGGTAAAGGCGCCGAAACTTCTATATATTCTCCGCTTCTTGGATGTTCTAATCCAATCGTCATTGCATGAAGCGTCTGTCCTGTTAGTTTATATGGATTTTTTGAGTTGCCATATACAGTATCTCCCAGCAGTGGATGGCCAATGCTTGCCATATGGACGCGGATTTGATGCGTTCTGCCGGTTTCCAGACGAAATTCCACATAAGCAGCTTGATTCCATTGTTTTAGCACTTTATAATTCGTAACTGCCGTTTTTCCGGCTTTTGACACAACAGCCATCTTCTTCCGGTCTGATGGATGCCTGCCGATATTATTCTCGATACGCCCTTGTTCTTTTCTTATCTTCCCAGATACGATTCCACGGTAAATCCGCGTGATGGAATGTTCTTTCAGTTGTTTTGCGATAGATAAATGGCTCACGTCATTCTTACAGATAATCAGTGAGCCAGTAGTATCTTTGTCAATGCGATGTACGATTCCAGGTCTTATTTCACCATTAATTCCAGAAAGGCTGTCTTTACAGTGATGTAAAACTGCATTCACTAAAGTTCCGGACACATGGCCCGCGGATGGGTGTACTACCATTCCCTTTGGTTTATTGACAATTAAAATATCTTCATCTTCATATAAAATATCTAACGGCAAATCTTCTGGAACAACTGCAATACTCTCTGCCGGAGGAATGGAAACAAGTACTGTTTGCGCAGATTTTAACTTATAATTGGATTTTTGTACCTGTCCATTGACAAGAACGTTTTTTTCTTTTATTAATTTTTGTAAAAAAGATCGCGTGGTGTTCGGCATTTGAGACGATAAATATTTGTCCAGCCGTTCTTTTTCGTCTTTATCTGAAACGATAAATGTAAATGTCTCCATATCAAGATTTTTCTTTCTTCTTCCAAAACTTTAATTGTTCGATAATAATATCTAAATCTTTTTCCTTATAATAAAACGAAAATACAACAATCAAAAAAATTGCAGCTGTTGTAACATAAATATCCGCTACATTAAAAACTGGAAAATCAATCAGTTTCACATAAAAAAAATCAATTACATAATCATGCGTGCACCTGTCTATAAAATTTCCAACTGCGCCTGATATAAACAGTATCAATATCAACCGTAAATAAAAATAATGTTTACTTTCTGGAATACGGATAAATAAATAGATAAGTATAACAAGCGCCAGAGTCGTCATTATTACAAAAAATGTTTTTTGCCCCTGTAAAATTCCAAATGCCGCCCCATGATTTTCTAAATATAAAAATTCAAATACATCTGGAATAATCGGGACAGATGAAGAGTTTTTCAAATGGCTGACTGCAAAATATTTTGTCACCTGGTCAAGTACAATACAAAAGACAATACAAAATACTCCGCTTATGATTTGAAAATATTTCTTTTTAGAAACCTGCCGCATCTGCCTGCTCCTCTTCTCTTCTGCTGTCAGAACGTTCTAAAATATAAGAAATGCCCGACATGATCTGTTCGTCGGTTATATCTGTATTACTATACGCATTTCCGACTGATTCTAATAAAATAAATTTTATTTTACCGGCAGTCATTTTTTTGTCTGATTTACTGACGGCAAGAATGTCTTCTGCTGACAGATGACAGACCGAAACAGGAAGTCCAAAACATGTAAGTACTGAAAGAATATCGTTACATTCTTCATCTGAAATCTGTCCTAAATCGCGTGACATTTGGCAGGCAGCCGCTATTCCAAGAGCAACGCACTGTCCATGAAACAGCTGAAAATCAGAAAGCCTTTCTATTGCATGGCCAATCGTATGTCCAAAATTCAAAAGCGCGCGTTCGCCTTTTTCTTTTGGATCACGTTCTACAACGTCCTGTTTGATTCTGCAGCTCCTATAAATCATTTCTTCCAAAATATCCGGCTGTAAGTTTTGGATTGCATCCGCATGTTCTTTTAACCAGTTAAAATATTCGGATGATTTTATCAGCCCATGCTTTATAATCTCTCCCATACCGGAAATAAACTGCTCTTTTGGAAGCGTCTTTAACAGCGATAAATTCATATATACGAACTTTGGCTGATAAAATGCCCCAACCATATTTTTATATTTAGAAAAATCTACACCTGTTTTTCCACCGATACTGCTGTCAACCTGAGATAATAAAGACGTAGGAATTTGAATAAAATCAATTCCTCTTAAATAGGTGGCCGCGGCAAATCCCGTTAAATCTCCTGTCACACCGCCGCCAAACGCAATTAGTACATCTCTTCTTTCAAAATGCTCCGTAATTAGTGTTTCGTACAGTTTCTGAATGGTATTTAGATTCTTATGTTCTTCTCCAGCCGGAAAACAAAAAGAAATAACTTTTGCAAAAGAATTCGAAAGAATAGATTCCAACTCTTTTAAATACAAATCAGCAAGATTGGAATCTGTTACAATACATACTTTTTTTGCAAAAGAATCCGAAAGCTTTGCGATTTGAGACGGCAGCATTTGAAAATCCTGTTCCAGTAAAATATCATAACATGGCTTTCCTTCATAAGAAACCGAGATTAATCTTGACATACTATTGTTCTCCTTGCTATTTATATTTTTTTAATTGAACTTTCATGCGGCCTTTTTTGGTTTCTCCATTATCGCCGACATAAATAAATTTACCATAGCCCCGTACCGAAATGACATCGCCCGCTTTGCATAAGTAGGAGTTCGATTGTATCACACAATCATTGACAAAAACTTTTTGAGAACGAATCAAAGGAACGCTTTGGCTTCTGGATTTTCTGACGGCAAATGCAACGATATTGTCAATGCGTTTTGAAGCTACAATGCCTTCTAAAATCTCAAACTGCTGTTTCAACTGTTCAATATCTGGATTTGTGCGTTCACCTTCCACCATAGTATGACGAATTTGACATAGATTTTCAAGCAAATAATCTGAAATGCTTTCTTCACAAAAAATATAATAATCCTTTTCTTTCAGTCGTATATCTCCAATTCTCGAACGTTCTATTCCCAGATTCATCAAAGCTCCCAGTATATCCCGATGTGTCAGCTTATCTGCAAACTTAAGATGAGACGGATAAAAATGCAGGCATATAATTGGAAACTCAATAGAATCTGCATAGGAAAGAGCATCAGGGATAAATGCTATCATCTGACGCTCTGCAAATTCATATCCTCCAGAAAGCTGGTAAACGGTTGGTATATCAGCTTTACTTTGGTAAAATAAATTCAATTCATTCAAATTCAAAAAATTGCTGTATGTAATTCTGTTTTTCCGGTCAGCAAGTCGGGATAAATCAATAAAACGCTTCTGAATCAAAAGCTCTTCCTTTTGTTCCATAATTCTCCTTTATAGTAACGAGTAAAGCCTTTCCATTGATTTTTATAAATCCATATGAAGGCCGGAGTTATTAAAAGATTCCAATATATTCTGGAAATCTCCAGAAAGATCAACTGACGGCGGCGAAATCACAAAAATATAACTGGAAATTTTTTGAAGATTACCGCTGATAGCAAAACAGGAACCAGCTGTAAAATCTATAATCCGCTGTGCGATACCGATATCCAAACCTTCTACATTTAAAATCACAGTACGGTTGGATAATAATGTTTCTGTAATTTCTCTGGCGTCTTCTACTGATGTAGGTTTAATTGCACAAACTTCCATACCATTCCCCTGTTTACGCACTGGGCGCATTGGTGTAATTTTTGATGATGATTTTGACCTGTCCTTTTTCACAGAGCGTGGTTCCTCGTATTCAGCTTCTTTTCGCTCTCGGCGGGAACTTTTTTTGATAACAGGAACTTCTTCTTCTTCAAAATCGTCTTCGTAAAAATCATCTTCTTCATCTTCTGGATTCAGACGCATAATATCTAAAAATTTATCAAGTACACTCATGAAATATAAATCTCCTAACTAAGTATGATACGTTCTGGCACCAAAAATACCTGTCCCAACACGAACAATCGTTGCACCCTCTTCTATTGCTGTCATATAATCTCCAGTCATACCCATAGACAAAGTGTTCATAGATACATTATCAATCTTTTCATTTGCAATGTCAACAGATAAATTTTTTATTTGCTGGAAATACGGCCTGTTTTCTTCTGGATTTTCTGTGTATGGGGCGATTGTCATTAGTCCTTCTATCCGCAAACTGTCCAATTTTGAAATCTCTTCTGTTAAAAGCAGCGCTTCTTCTGGCAAAATTCCAAACTTTGAAGATTCTTTTGCAATATTGACTTCAATCAGGATTGGAACAATTCGTTTCATCTTTTTGGCCTGTATATTGATTTCTTCAGCAAGACGATAGGTATCTACTGAATGAATCAGCGCTGTATCCCGAATGATAAATTTCACTTTATTCCTCTGTAAATGGCCTATCATATGCCAGCGTATGTCTAAAGGAAGCTGCTCTCTTTTTTCACATAACTCCTGTACCTTATTTTCTCCAAAATCCCGGATTCCGCAGTCATAGATTTCGGAAAGCATAGAGATTGGTTTTGTCTTACTAACTGCGATAAGGGTTACTTCTTCCCGCTTACGTCCTGCTCTTTCACAGGCAGCTGCAATATTTTCTTCTACTTGTTTTAAATTTTCTGCTAACATAAATTTACCTTTCTGATTTACTGGCTGTTTACGACAGCATTTTCAATTATAGTACTTCCGTCTAATGCAATATGGTCATACAATGAAATTCCATAATCTGTTCCATTCCGTATGATAGAATATTCATCGCTTTGATATATCACATCTATATGACGAAATACAGCATAACCTTTATTGATACAATACACACCGTCTAACTTTGCCGTTTCATGGATGGTATACGTTTCTTTAGAATTGGGTTTTAAAATAATATCCCCATCTGACAAATACTCATTGTCAACATAATAGGCGTATTCCGTCGTAAAATAAACCGTTGCTGCAACAAACTCATCCGTTGTTCTTCCTCTTTTATCTGTTCTTCGTACGATAACGCCTTCCTCATCCGAATTATTTCCTTTTTGAAAATATTCCATAGGTATCGTAAAAAAATCTTTTGAAGCGATTGCAGAATTTGGAATTTTAAGCCCATTCTCTTCATCAAATAAAATTTCTACTTCTACATAACGTTCCGTAGCAAACCGCACCATGGAATGTGGAAGTTCCAAAACCAGATAAAGTTCGCCTTTTTTTTCTATCTGGCGAAAAGGCACCCGAATTTCCGTTCCATCTTTTTTAAAACGTATCGAAATGGTAGAAGCATCTAAAAACTGTCTTGCCGTTACATTACTGACAGGAATAACCAGATTCCAATTGTCATTTGTAATTAATTTATAAGCGGCTTCTCCCTGCTCTACCTTCTGTCGTTCCTTTAAATTTTCTTTTTTGTATTTGGACTCGTCAAACATATCTGCTGTAAAATTCTCGGTAGTCACATCTTCAAATCCATCTGTATAATATACTACAATGCCGTCTTTTGCAGCGGTTCCTTTATAAAAGGTAGAATTTCCTTCTGCCGCTGTTACTGCATCCGCAATGGAATTTAATGCTCCCATACTTAAAACTTCAGAGAGTTCGGAATTCAAATCATCTTGAAATGTATAAATTTCATAAAATGCGTTCGAACGGTAAGAATTTGAATATTCAGAAATCTTCGTCTCCAGCTTGTCCAAACTTTCTTTGTCCAATGAGGCAGCATCTTCATTTGCCTGATTAATCTGACTTGCAATTGCCCCGTCGCTGTCCACAGAATAAATCAAATCCCCTACGCCGGCCTTAGAAGCATCTTTGATGTAGTAATTAATATCACCGGAATGATCGGAAAAAACAATTTCTTCACTGCGCAGAGCAAGTCCCCGGTAAGAATTATTGACAACAATGGTTCCATAAATCACCTCATAGACTGAAGTATGTTTTGTTGTAAAGTAAGAAAAAATATAAAACATCATATAAATAAAGATGATTCCAAAAATAATCAATCCTATATTCAAATGAAATGGTTTACGGTAGCGAACCACTTTCTTGTTTTTTGCCACAATTGTACCGCCTTTTCTTAAAATAAATCTACGCTACATTCTAACACGATTTAAAAAATAAAACAATCAAAAATTCAGTCCTTTGCCAGAGGAAGGATTCAAATGGCTGAATAAATATGAAAAAACATGGAATACTAATATAGAAAAAGGAGGAATATCTATGAGCTCAAAAATATTAGATTACACATTATTGACTTTAGTCATTATCGGAGCTGTCAACTGGGGGCTGGTTGGATTTTTCCGTTTTGATTTGGTTGCTTTTTTATTTGGAAATATGTCATGGCTGTCAAGAATCATTTATGCTTTAGTTGGAATCGGCGGTTTATATTTGCTAAGCGCTTATGGAAGAATCAAAAGCATTTCCCAGGCATAAAACCTATGGCGCGATTGCGCATAAATACGCGGCTGTTTTTACAGCCGCGTCATAATAAATGAAATCTTTTGATTACAGTGCAAGAATTACTTTTGCTTTGGCACATTCTGGAAGGTCATCACTATTTTTTGACACACTAAGCACTACTTTTACATGATATTTCTCACTGATAATATCTAATTTTTCAATAGCATGGCTGATTTCATCGTCTTTCATATTTGAAATGGTGAGGAAACTGTCTAAATATAATTCTTCCAAATCATTATCCTGTGATACAATTCCACAAATAAATCCCATAAACTCATCACAATTCGTAATTGGATAATCTGTTACGTTTACTAAACGAACTTTATTATTTAACTCATACATATGTTTCTGGCTTTTATCAAGGTATACTATATTACCATTTGCCGCTAAAACCGCATCATTCACCTTTTCTAATAAATATTTTGTCTTTCCTTTTCCCTTATCACCTGCAATAATTTGAACCATGGCAATCTCCTCCTGTTATTCTGTCTATTCAGGAATATTTTATTCCTTTTATAATTTCTATTATATTCGAAATGAAAAGAACATTCAACTGTAAATCTAATTTATTTTTCTTTAATGCTGATTTCCTGCAAAACCATATAATAGTTCATTCATATAATAATACAGATTATTCCGGCAGTCTGCTTTCATAACAATTGATACAATCTGTTCTTTTTTTGAATTTGTACTCAAAAGAACTAGACAATATCCCGCATCATTTGTCGTACCTGTTTTCCCACCAATTACAACAATACCTGACGGCGCTGTTTCGGTTTCCATTAAATATTTATTCGTAGATTTCCAAACCTGCTGAAGCGGCATACCCACAGCGTCCAGATAATCTACGGTAAATTCCTTCGTATGTATAAGTTCAACAAAAGTCTCGTTTTTAATCGCTTCCTGAAATATCAGATACAAGTCATAGACAGTTGTATAATGGTCTTTGTCATGCAGGCCGTTAGGATTTACGAAATGGGAATCTATCGCGCCAAGCGCTCTTGCTTCCTGATTCATTAAATCTGCAAATGCCTCTACGGAACCGGAAATGCCCTCTGCAATTACGATCGCTGCATCATTGCCGCTTTGCATCATCAGACCGTAAAGAAGCTGACGAAGTGTCAGCTGATCTCCGGCGTTAATATGGCAGATGGAAGAATCTTCCGCTTGATTCGCAGCATTTTCACTGACGGATAATATTTCGTCCAAATCCCCATACTTTAAAGCAAGATAAGCAGTCAGAATTTTTGTCGTACTAGCTGGATATACTTTCTGATACATATTCTGGGCATATGTAACTTCTTTTGTATTTAAGTTAAATACGCCGGAAGCTTCTGCCACATAAGAAGAAGTGTGTTCTGTACCAAGGTCGGTTCCATCTGATATGCAGTAGCCAGCTGCAAAAAAAGGTATCGTATTTTGCAGAGACGTATCATCAGATGAAATCAGCTGATATTCTCTGGAAGTTTCATAAATATCATATGAATTGGAAATCGGAATCGTTTCATTTTCTAAACTGCCGCATCCACTGAATAAAAACAGGCTGGCTGCCATACACAACGCCAGTTTTGCCTTACTTATACATTTCACGCCACTCTAAGTCCCCTCTGTCTAAAGATTTAATTAATAATTCTGCGGTTGCAAGGTTTGTTGCTAATGGAATATTGTGTGTATCACATAAACGCAC
Organism: uncultured Lachnospiraceae bacterium; assembly: GCA_910586355.1. GTDB lineage: Bacteria > Bacillota > Clostridia > Lachnospirales > Lachnospiraceae > Roseburia_B. The sequence goes on along the minus strand of CAJUHJ010000013.1, from coordinate 73,008 downwards.
GACGCTGTCCACATCTGGTTCATGTGATTTTGGTGTCAGCGGATCTCTCAAAAAAATCACAAGATCAATTTCATTGTGTTCAATTTGCGCACCAAGCTGCTGACTGCCGCCTAAATGGCCCGCTAAATATTTGTGAATGGAGAGATTGGTTACCTCTTCAATCAGACGTCCTGTTGTGCCTGTTGCAAATAAATCATTTTTGCAAAGTATCCCCCGGTAAGCAATACAAAAATTCTGCATTAATTTCTTTTTTGAATCGTGTGCGATTAACCCAATGTTCATTACGTGTCCCCCATTCCGTATTTTCTAGGCTGCAGACCCACATTCAGAACAAATCCGATGCCCATAAATAAAGTAACTAAAGATGTCAGTCCGTAACTGACGAATGGAAGCGTCAGCCCGGTGTTGGGCATAAGTCCCGTTGCAACGCAGATATTGACAAAACTTTGAAAACCAATTAGTGATGCCATACCGCAGCAAATGAGCCTGCCTGATAAATCTTTGGCTTTTCTAGCCATTAATATACATTCTAAAACAATAAAAAAGAGTAAAGCAATTACAATGACAGAACCGACAAACCCCAGTTCTTCTCCTACAATCGCAAAAATAAAATCCGTCTGCGGCTCCGATATAAAATTACCGTTTTTTACCGAAGTAATTTCGCTGTTATTCAATCCTTTTCCCCATAACTGGCCAGAACCGATTGCCATTTTGGAATTTAACTGCTGATAAGCTGCATCCGCATATTTTTCCGGCTGAAGCCATGCCATAATGCGTTTATACTGATAAGGATCCAAAATTTTTTGATCCGGCTGTAAAATCAAGCTGATAAATATAATGAAGGATGGAATACTGACTGCGAGAACAGTCAGAACAATTTTATAACTTAAGCCTGCAATAAATAAGAGCGCAATAAAAAGCAGTGCCGTTACAATAGTCGTAGACAAATCCGGCTGCTCTTTAATCAAAAACAATGGAATACCTGCTAATATAAAAGAAGAAGCTAAAACTTTCACGGAATTTAAGTGTTCCTGGTATTTCATAAAGAAAAAGGCATAAAATAAAATAATTACAATTTTTGAAAGCTCAGACGGCTGAAACCGGATACCTGCGATTTCAATCCATCTGGTGGAACCATTTGTATTATCTCCCATCAGTTTTACAAGTATTAAAAGTCCGATATTTAAAAAATAATACAGAAAGCTAAAACGCAATATAACAGAATAATCAAGCATGGAAATAATAGCCATAACAATTAGTCCCAAAAAAAGCCCCAAAATTTGTTTGCTTTGTACTGACTCCTTTGCACTTCCAATGACTAATATTCCTATTACTGTCAGCGTTACCACATAAAAAACCAATCTGAAATTATAGTTTCTAATCTTATATTGTTTGAGCATATGTCATCTGTCCTATCAGCTGTGACGCATTTCCTTGATCGGAATGTTTGCATATAATGCAGGAACTTTCCCATTATCCGATTCTGATTCTGTCTGCGTAATCTGAATATCAAGTCCATCTGCGTCAATTTCCATATATTTGGATATTACCTTGATAATATCATTTTTTATTTTTTCCATCACTTCCGGCGAACAATTTGCGCGGTCAGATACTAATACCAATTTTAAACGGTCGACCGCCACCTCACCGGAGTTCTTTTTCTTAAAAAAGTCCATTAATGACATTTTATCCTCCTCTAAACCTATTTAAACAAGTTCGCAAGTTTTTCAAATACACTTGCTTTTTTCTGTAAATCCAAAAATGGAACTTCTTCTCCGATAATTCTTTTACAGATATTCGCAAAAGCCTTTCCTGCCAAGGCGTCTGTCCCTACCAGCGGTTCTCCCTGATTTGTAGAAATAACAATTTGTTCATCATCCGGCACAACGCCGATTAAGTTGATGGCTAATATTTCGCATACATCTTCGACTGTCATCATATCGCCGCGTTTTACCATATCCATACGAAGACGGTTGACGATAAGCTGCGTCTGCTTAATTTCATTTGCTTCGAGTAAGCCGATGATTCTGTCTGCATCGCGGATTGCGGATACTTCCGGAGTCGTGACAACCAACGCGCGATCCGCCCCGGCAATTGCATTTTGAAATCCCTGCTCAATCCCTGCCGGACAGTCTAAAAGTATGTAGTCAAATTCTTCTCTTAATTCTGCTGTCAGTTTTTTCATCTGCTCTGGTGTAACGGAACTCTTATCCCTTGTCTGTGCAGATGGAAGCAGTGCAAGATTTGGATATTTCTTATCCTTAATCAACGCCTGTTTGATACGACAGTTGCCTTCTACTACATCTACAAGATTATATACAATTCTGTTTTCAAGGCCCATAACGACATCTAAATTCCGAAGTCCTATATCTGTATCAATCAATACTACCTTTTTATCCAGTTGTGCCAGTCCGGTTCCTACATTGGCTGTTGTTGTTGTCTTGCCAACGCCTCCTTTACCAGATGTGATTACAATTACTTCACTCATTTTTCAATCCTCCTGATTTCTATAAATTATTAAATGCGTTTTTTGTGATTGGCTCAATCAGAATACGACCGTCTAAAACAGTAGCTACCTGAGGTTCTGCTGCTGATCTCTTTCGTTCACGAAGCGACGCAAGAATTCCCTTATCTTCACATCTGCCAATAATTCCACCAATTTTTATCTGCATGGGATTCATATCAAGCGCAACGACAAAACACTCTTCATTGCCCGAAGTTCCCGCATAAGCAGTTCCTTTCAATGCGCCTAAAATGACAATATTTCCGGTGGAAACAATTTTAGCGCCGGGATTGACATCTCCGATAATGATAATACTTGTCTCACATTCCAGTACCTGACCGGAACGAAGGGTTCCTTTGTAAAACTTTCCGGTATTGCCGGACGACTCTTCCAAATACTGGTCTATCTTTTGCTTGGTGTACTGTTCACGTATTTCATCATTGTCAATAATACAAATTACGTGAATACTTGTCCGATTGGATATGGCGTCTAAAATCAAATATTCTTCTTCGTCTGATAAAACCCTTCCTTCAAAAGAAAGTGCAATATGTGCATTTTTAAAGAATTTCTCAGATTCCAAAAACTTATCTGTAATATAACCCAAAAGCTCCCCGAACGGAATATTGGGGTTTAAGATAAGATTTATGCCATATTTATTACTTTTCATAATAACCGGCTGTGACATATAACCCTCCCATCTATTAATCTGTAAAGGTGTTTGTGGCACCGTTTACATTTTTTGCCTGACCGTTGATTAAATCTTCTGGTTTGCTTATGCCAAAATAGATCGATAAAATATCCCTGGAAATATCCGACGCATTATGCGAAGTATATCCATATGCGATTCTCGTTGCAATCGAGATTTCCGGATTGCCGTAAGGTGCAAATCCAACAAATAATGCGTGATTGGGACGGGTTTTCACTTGCTGCGCCGTACCGGTCTTTCCAGCCATTTCCACCTGGAAATCTTTAAAGCTGCTGGAGTTTTCTGCCATCATACGCATACCGGAATGAATCGAATCCCACTGTTGTTCGCTTAGTACGTCAATCTGGTTTTTCACAGTCGGCGCATAACTTTCTAAAATATTTTCATTGTTGGAATCCCTGACTTCTTTTAGAAGCGTTTCCTGATAAACAGTTCCACGGTTTGCAACAGCCGTAATATATCTTGCTATCTGCACCGTCGTATAGTTATTATTACTCTGTCCGATAGCAGCTGTAATCGGATACTCGTCTGCAACCTGCGGCTCGCTTTCTGGTATTTCTATTCCAGTCGTATCATTTAACCCAAACATAGACGCATATTTTTGAAGCGCCTTTATACCTTTCTTTTCATTGTAAATCCCATTGTTTAAACTGAGACGATAACCCGTCTCATAAAAATAGTAGTTACATGAATCCCGTATTGCTTCCGACACATTTATACTTCCATGGTTGGACGGATATGCCCAGCAAGTAGGACCTTTTTCTTCTAATCGGGTAAATCTGCCCTCGTCTGCAATCTGAACGCTGGTGTCTATTACCTGTTCTGCCATTCCGGCAGTAGATGATACAATTTTAAAGGTAGAACCAGGAGCTGTTTTTTCCTGCGTTGCATAATTATAGAGCGGATTCGAACGGTCCTCTCTCAGGCTGTCCCAATACTTGGCATCCATAGTATTTGCCAGACGGTTATTGTCATAGCCCGGATAAGATACGAGAGCTAATATTTCCCCTGTCTTTACATTCGTAATGACGCAGGAACCAGTACAAGGGTCTAAGGCAAGCTGCGCTGGGGTAATTTCAAGATTTTTAATTTTTTCCCGTATGAAATTATAAGCAGATATAGAGCCGCTTGTCAATGCAAAAACAGAGGCTTCATCATATTTTAATATCTTTTGGTCATATAAAATTAAACAGAGTTGGGTTCCGCTGATTAAATTTTGATGAATCATATATTTATAAATAATCTTTGAAAATTCTTTATCTAAAGATAATTCTTCTTTCATAAATTCGATTAAGGCAGAATATATTTCAAAAGAATCTGAATATTTTTCATCAACGGAAAACTGCGTAATATCAATCCAGTTCTTTGCAATAGCATAATTTAAGTAAGTTCTTAAACTGATTGTGCCCTCCGCCCACTGAATATAAGTAGCGTCATCTTTTTCGATGCGGTCAGACACAAGCACTTTTTTGTCCTTTAACATCTTAATGATGAACGTAATGTAATCTTCTTTTTCTTCGTCTAATTCTCCAAATGGTACGGCAGTTTCTGATACAAGTTCTGATTCTATTTCGGAAAGTACAGAAGCCTGTTTCGATAAAAAAGCTGCGTAGACTGCCTGTTCGGTTTCGCTCGCTCTTTTTTTCGAAAAATGATTCATATCTATAACGTTGTTTTGAATCAGAGCAAACATAACGTCGTCAATTGGTATTTTAATATCCGATGCGCTCTTTTCAGAAGAAACTTTATAATTTTTTACATTTATAATATTGTCGTATACAATTCCTGCGATTTCCATTTCCAGCAAATCATATACTGATTTTGTCAAATCTGCATCTATGGATAAATAGACGTTTTTTCCAGCAGAAGGTTCTTTGCGTTCTTTTGTCGATACTACCTTGCCTAAATTATCCACATAAACCGTTTCTGTTCCTTTTGTACCGCGCAGCGTTAAGTCCAGATACTGCTCAATACCGGATTTTCCCACAACGTCTGTCAGTGAATATTCTTTGCTTTCTTTCGAAAGAACATCATATTCTTCCTGTGAAATCGTTCCGGTATAACCGATAATCTGCGCAAAATATTTACTGTCAAGATACCTGCGGATTGTATCAACCCCAACTTCTACTCCTTGCAGTATATCTGCGTTTTCACTGATATAAGCGACGGTTTCCTCGCTGACGTCAGAAGCAATTGTCGTTGATATATATTTTCGGTATCCATTCTCTGACATTGCATAGCGAACGACTGTAATCTGATACGCCATCATCCCTTGATAGTCGTCTGCAATCCCAAATTTCCTGCTGCTTTGAAGATACTCCATAACTTGATCTGCCGTTGCCCTGGCTTCGTTGTAACCAAGTTTTTTATTATAAGCAAGATCGTCTATCAATGTGTGTCCATACACATCTGCAAGAAACCGTTTTAGGGTATTGCCTTCTATATTATAAGAATAGCTTCCATCTTCCTCGATGGAAATTTCAAAATCATTGTCAATGGAATCGCCGTTTTCATTTAATCTCAAAAAAATCTGCTCTAATACATGGTTAATCGACTGATTCTTTTCTTCCTGAGAATTATAACTGCCGTTGTCTTCAATGGTAATGCCGTATGCCAGCTCATTATAAGCCAACAATTTTCCATTTCTGTCATAAATATTTCCTCTTGTGCTTTTCAGCTCACGTTGTTTTTCAATTGTCAGCGTATAATTTTCCAAATATTCTTCCCCGCTGACAACCTGCAGCAAAAAGACCTGCTGAAGCAGAATGCCAAACAGAACAAACATAACGGCAGACAATACAAATAATCTCGATTTAAAAAAATTAATCAGAAATTCTTTTACAGATTCAAACAAATTTTCTTGCACTCCTTTTTCTTTCACTTAGTTCTAATTTTTGATTGATTTTTAACAGTATAAAATACAAAAATACTGTCGCAAGAATCGTATATACCAGTTCCGGAATAATGATGTGTATCATGTAATAGCCAAATGAAAATCGGCCGCGGAATAAGAATTGAAAAAAATACACAAAAAGATTACAGATAAAATCGCTTGCTGTAATCAAAATGATAGGAAGTTTGATGTCTTCCGGAAAAAAGATTTTTCGGAAAAAACCATTGATATATCCCATATACATATAAATCATAGCATAAAATCCAAGAGTGCCGCCATAAAAAACATCAATGAACAGCCCTCCCAAAAATCCCGTCAACAGACCTTCCTTTTTTCCACGCATAAAACCAAAGGAGGCTGTCACAATAATCAATAAATTCGGAGAAATAGAGGCAATTGAAAGCGTCTGAAACAATGTTGTCTGGAGCAGAAAACAAATGATAACTATTAGTATAACCGTAATCTTACGTTTCATTGCATCCTCCATCAATCTTCTTTGCCGGTTTCTTTTTTGTCTAAAACAACCAACACTTCTGAAATATGTTCAAAATCAACAGCCGGGGTAAGCGTGCCGGATTTTGTCAAATTATTGGAATCTACTTCTAATGTATTGATATATCCGATTAAAATGCCTTGAAGATATTTATCACTGATATGGGAGGTAACCACAGGATCCCCTATTTCTGCTTTGTCGTCAGAATCTTTTAAATCTGTAAATAAAATATTCTGGTTGGAATTCATTTCCTGTAAATCACCATGTATAATACAACGGTCCGAAGTCGTTAAAAGCATTCCGCTTGTTTTGCTCAGATCGTCAATAATCGTGCGGACTTTTGCATAATTAGGCCCTACGTCTGTTACAATACCGACAAGGCCGCTTCCGGCAATCACATTCATATCGACTTCAATGCCGTCTTTGCTGCCCTTGTCTATTGTAAAAATGGAAAACCAGTTTCCCGAATCTTTTCCTATTACATGGGCAGCCGCTTTTTTGTAACTTGGATATTTTTGATCCAATTCCAAAAGCTCCCGCAAGTTATCAAGTTCATATTGTTCTAATTTAATTGTGTTTAATTCCGACGTCAGTTCATCCACCTGGGATTTTAACTGCTGATTCTCTTTCATAACGTCTTTTAAATCATTTAAGTTATCCGCTTTGTCTGAAATCCAAAGCCCAATATAATTGATACCCTTTTGCATTGGGATAAAGACATATCCGGCTGCAGTATTTAAAGGCCCTCCAGAAAGATTCATTGTAAAGCTGACATAAATCATAATCCCGCAGATAAGCGTCAGTATCATCAGCATATATTTAGATGGCAACTGAAATTTGGATTTGGATTTCCGTCTCATAAACTACCTCAATTATTTTAAAATTCTCGTTTTCATATTGAACATCAGATGTTTATTTTTCTCATCCGCAATAATTTTCATCAAACCGCGCACAACAGATTCTTCAGGTTTTTCGCATGTGTTGACACGGATATTGGTAATCTGGGTAAACAGCTCGTCTAAATTCTGTATCTGGGATGCGCCTCCGGTAATATAAATCCCGGAATGGATAATATCTTTTGCAACTTCAGGAGGAGTCTTCTCCAAAATCATTTTAATCGAGTTGCAAATAGAATTCAGATTGTCTTTGATTGCTTCATATATGGTTTCTGCGCTGATTTCCAGTTCGATAGGAAGTCCGCTGACTAAATCTCTGCCGACAATTACCATAGTCTCTTCTCTTCCGGGAAGCCCGCTGCCTAAACGCTCTTTCAGCGACTTTGCTGTTTTCTGCCCGATAACCAGATTATAATTGCGCCTGATATAGCTGATTATGGATTCATCAATCCGGTTGCCGCCAAAATGCAAAAGATCGCTAAGCACTAAACCGCCCAGGGAAATTACGGAAATCTCTGTCGTATCAGCGCCAATATCAACCACCATTACCCCGGTCGGTTCATTGACGTCTAACCCAAGACCTGCCGCGTCTGCAATCGGCTTTTCACAAAGCTGTACATTTTTGGGCTTTGCCTTGCTTTTATAGAATAAATCAAAGAAGGCTTTTTTCTCTACTTCTGTAATATCCGTAGGGACTGCCACAATATATTCAGCGCCATGAATTTTGCATTTTGCACGCGACTCTAAAAATTCAAAAATCATATTCTGGACATTATTAAAGTCGGCAATGACGCCGTTTATAATCGGAAATGTGACGTTTATCTTTTCCGGCGCTTTTTCATACATTGCATATGCTTCATTTCCAAAAGCATACATCTGATTCTTATTGACAATCGCAATTGCATTTTTCTCATTTAATATTTTTCCGGTTGATTTACAGAACACTTTTATATTACAAGTTCCTAAGTCAATGCAGTAAATATTGTTGTTCATTGTACTTCTCCCTTCAATCCACATTTATTAATTCAGCAGATTTTCCTCTTTAAAGCTAAAATAATTGTTATCACCTATAATAATATGATCCGATAAATGAATTCCTATCAGTTCTCCACAATCCCGTATTCTTTTTGTTACAAGTTTATCCTGAACGCTTGGAATGGGCGCTCCGCTTGGATGGTTGTGCAGCAGAATAATATATACCGCCTGATTTTTCAGCGCACAGCAGAATATTTCTCTTGGAGATACCAGTGAGGAATTAATGGTCCCGACGGAAATAACCGATTTTCCAAGCAGTACGCATTTGGAATCAAACATACATATTACCAGTTTTTCTTTGTCTTCATGCCGCATATCTTCCATAAAATAAGCGGCGACGGACGAAGCGCTGTTTAGTGTCACTTCACGCAGCCTGACAGTCTTTGTAATGCGTTTTGTAATTTCTGCCAGGCATTTTATCTGGACTGCTTTTACCATCCCGACTCCTGGAATGTCGGTCAGTTCCTGAATACTTAGATAATACAGATTGAGGAGACTCTTTTCTTTGCAGTTTAAAATCTTCTGCGCAACGTCGGTTGATTTCAATCCTTTCATACCAGTACGGATGATAACTGCCAATAGTTCTGCATCTGAGAGGTATTCTGCCCCATAATGGAGACATTTTTCATAAGGTTTTTCGGATTCCGGCAATTCTTTTACCGTTAAATGATGATTCATGGAATATCCTTTCTACTCTTCTGCCTGTATGAATAGATGTTAAATTCCAAAAGCCATTCATATTATTCTAACATATTACGTCCCTATTAACAAGTTTTTGCTCATAAAGTTTTTGCAGAGACATTAAAATACCCAATTTTGCATGATACCATGTCAGACCGCCTTGAAAATAAACAGAATACGGCGGTTTTAAGGGACCGTCTGCACTCAATTCTATCGAAGAACCCTGAACAAACGCTCCTGCTGCCATAATTACTTCACTGTCATAGCCCGGCATTGCCCATGGTTCCGGCGTCACGTAGGAATCGACGGGAGCCGCTGCCTGAATTCCCCTGCAAAACGCTGTCATAGCATTAGAATTATGAAACGTCACTGACTGAATGATATCGTGACGGCTTTCTGTACTATTTGGAAGAACGTCAAATCCTAATGCTTCATAAATATTGGCCGCAAAAACAGCTCCTTTTAACGCGGCGTTTGTGACAACCGGAGCCAGAAAAAGTCCCTGGTAAAACGACTGCATAACCCCTAAAGATGCCCCGACTTCTTTGCCAAGCCCTGGAGAAGTCAAACGGTAAGCCGCCTGTTCTACATATTCTTTTTTGCCGGCAATATAACCTCCCACAGGAGATAAGCCTCCGCCGGGATTTTTAATTAAAGAGCCGACAATCAAATCTGCGCCGGCTTCTAACGGCTCCCTTTCTTCGACGAATTCTCCATAACAATTATCTACCATGCAGATTACGTCAGGTTTTATCTTTTTTATAAATGCAATCAATTCTCCGATTTTTTCAACAGAAAGCGTCGGCCTTACGGCATAACCTTTCGAACGCTGAATTGTCACAAGTTTTGTCTTTTCATTCACTGCCTGCCGGATACCCTCAAAATCAAAACTTCCGTCTTGTTTTAAATCTACCTGCCGGTAAGAAATCTGATATTCCGCCAAAGAGCCTTTTGACGGCCGGATTCCAATCACTTCTTCTAACGTATCGTAAGGCTTTCCTACCGGGGATAATAATTCATCTCCCGGACGCAGATTCGACATAAGCGCAACCGCAAGCGCATGTGTTCCGCAGGTAATTTGGGGACGCACGAGCGCATCTTCTCCACAAAAACATTCTGCATAAACAGCTTCTAATGTATCCCTGCCTAAATCATTATAACCATATCCGTTTGAGGTATGAAAACATTCTGCAGAAACTCTGCATTTTTGCATTGCACGTATGACTTTTGCCTGATTATATTCTGCGGTAACATCAAAATCATCAAATCTTGGTTTTAACTTTTCTTCTATCCTGCTGCCAAACTCGTATACTTCCCTGCAGATTCCAAGGCGTTCATACTGTTTTTGCATTTTCTCACTGTACATGATTTACAATCCCCTTTTTTTCTAATGTAGAAATCATCTCGTCTAGTAATTTGGTTTCATCATAGCCAAATTGTTCTTTATTCAGCCAGATTACGTCTTTTTCTCTTTTAAACCATGTAATCTGGCGTTTGGCAAAATGCCTGGTATCCCGTTTTAAAATAGCAACAGCTTCTTCAAAAGTCAGTTCTCCATCCAGGTAAGAAAGAAATTCTTTGTAGCCTAATCCCTGCATAGAATTCATTCCCTTATGGCAGCCCATTTCTTTTAAACGCGCCACTTCCTCTAAAAGTCCCCGTTCTATCATATCGTCAACACGAGCTTCAATTTTTTGGTAAAGACGCGTCCGTTCCTCATTTAAAACAAAATAGGCAAAATTATAAGGAGATTGCTTCTGCCGTTCTTCCTCATTATGTTTTGAAATCGGATAACCATTTTGCCTGTAAAATTCTAGGGCGCGAATGACCCGTTTGATATTATTGGGATGAATGGCCTTTGCAGATACCTCGTCTACTTCCTTTAATTTATTGTGCAGCGCTTTGTTTCCTTCTTTTTGGGCTGCTGCCTCTAGCTCTTTTCGAATGGAAAGAGAGCCTTCTTCTTTTGAAAAATCAATATTATACAGCACGGACTGGATATAAAATCCGGTTCCCCCGACAATCATTGGGATTTTTCCCTGTGTATAAATTTCTTTAAGATATTGTTTTGCCAGTGTTTGGAAACGGACAATATTAAATTCTTCTTCCGGCAAAAGTTCGTCAATCATGTAGTGCACAATACCCTGCCGTTCCGTTGGCGTAATCTTGGCAGATCCAATGTCCATATAACGGTAGACCTGCATAGAATCCGCTGAAATAATCGAACCGCCGATTTTTTGAGCAAGCCGGATAGATAAATTTGTCTTGCCTGCGGCAGTCGGGCCGGCAAGAATAACCAATGGTGGTTTTTTCATGTTACAATCCTCTTAAATTTCTTTTCCAATTCCTGTTTGTCCATAGATAGAATCGTTGGTCTGCCATGCGGACAAAAATAAGGATTTTCTAACTCTAATAATTCAGCAATTAAAATTTCCACTTCTTTCTGATTCATGGCATGATTGCCTTTTACCGCTGCTTTACAAGACATCGAAGCAACTTTTTCTAATACGGATTCCGGAGTGACAGACGCCTGAATCTCCATAGAATTATCTAAAATTTCTAACAGAATCTGTTTTGCATCCAAATGAAATAAATTTCCCGGTACGCCGCAGACGGCGTATTCCTTTCCGCCGAACGGCTCTATTTCAAAACCAATCTGCAAAAGTTCTTCTTTAAAGCGCATAAGCGCCCGCTCTTCCTGAGGGTCAAGCGTTAGGACAATGGGCGGCGAGAGCAATTGCGTCGTATGTTCTTTCTGTTTCAGGGAACGGATTGTTTTTTCATATAAAACTTTTTCATGCGCCGCATGCTGGTCGATGATAAACAGCGTTTCATTGTATTCCACAAGCCAATACGTATGAAAAAGCTGTCCAATAATTCTATGATTTGGTTTCGCCTGGTCTGATAAAAACCTTTCGTAAGCAAGTTCTTCCTGCACATAGTCCGGCTGTTTTTCAGAATCCTTTTTGGGAATTGGTTTTTCGTATTCTATCCGTTTTTTTTCAAATGGTTCCGGAAGTGATTTTTTTATATTTTCTGGCTTTTTTTCGTTCTTATTTGTATCTTTCCCAAAAGAGACAGATTTAATATGGTCTTTTTGCATTAATTTTTCACGAATACATTCAAAAAGTTTCTGATAAATGCTTTCCTGTTGAAAAAAACGCAGTTCCATCTTGGAGGGATGCACATTTACATCGAGCATGTTTCCGTCAAAGCCAAAATAGAGCGCACAAAATGGATATTGATGCTGCATTAAAAAATTTTTGTAAGCTTCTTCTAAACTTTGGGAAATCAATGTACTTTTGATATATCTCTGGTTGATAAAATAATTTTCAAAATTCCGGTTGCCTCTGGAAACAGTCGGTTTTCCAATAAATCCCGTAACAGTAAACAGTGCATTTTCTTCTGAAATTTCAATCAAAGAAGACGCCATTTCTTTTCCGTATATCTGGAAAATTACGTCTTTGACGTTTGCATTTCCGGATGTATGCAGTTTTATCTGATTATTTGCAATATATTTAAAAGAAATATCCGGTCTTGAAAGAGCGAGACGTTCTGCCAATGTCTGAATATATCCGGCCTCTGTCTGCGCTGTTTTTAAGAATTTCCGTCTGGCAGGCGTATTGTAAAAAAGATTCCGAACCAAAAACGTCGTCCCATCCGGAGCGCCGATTTCTTCTTTTTCTTTTTCGAATCCTCCTTCAATCAGATAACGGATTCCTGTCAATTCCGGCGCCGTTTTGGTTATCAGCTCGACTTGTGCAACAGCTGCAATACTTGACAAGGCTTCACCGCGGAATCCCAGAGAAGATACGGTAAGTAAATCTTCTACCGACTTGATTTTACTGGTAGAATGACGGTAAAATGCAATCGGTACCTGTGTTTTCTCAATACCGCTGCCATTATCGGTAATCCTTATAAGAGAAAGCCCGCCGTCTTTGATTTCAATGGTAATGGCGGTTGCCCCCGCATCCATAGAATTTTCAACCAGCTCCTTGACGACAGAAGACGGACGTTCTATTACTTCTCCCGCTGCTATTTTATCAATTGTCGCCTGATCTAACAATGCAATTTTGTCCATATCAGTTCCTCTTTCTTACCAACGGTTCTTAATTTTATTCTGCAGTTCAAATAATTTGTTCATTGCTTCAATCGGAGTCAAATTTCCAATGTCAAGATCTCGGATTTCATCAATGATCGCGTCGTCTTTTACCGTATCGAATAATGACATCTGCGTTAAATCCACTTCGTCTAACTTAGACGGCTTCTTTTTGGATACGACGCCCACCTGAATATTTCTGGCAATATCCGCAATATCCATTGCGCTTAATTCTTCGACAATTACTTTCGCGCGGTTTAACACAGATTCCGGGAGTCCTGCAAGTTTTGCAACTTGTATCCCATAGCTCTTATCTGCCCCTCCCGGTACAATTTTACGCAAAAATACAACATCGTCGCCTTTTTCTTTTACCGCAATGCAGTAATTGCTCACATTGTCAAGTTTTCCTTCTAATTCCGTCAGTTCATGGTAATGTGTGGCAAATAAAGTCTTCGCCCCTAACAGTTTTGGATTGCTGATATGCTCCACAACCGCCCATGCAATAGAAAGTCCGTCAAATGTACTTGTCCCGCGGCCGATTTCGTCTAAAATCAACAGTGAATTCGAAGTTGCATTGCGTAATATATTTGCAACTTCTGTCATTTCCACCATAAACGTGCTTTGTCCGCTGGCAAGGTCGTCAGAAGCGCCGACTCTGGTAAAAATCCGATCCACGATTCCGATATTTGCAGAATCTGCGGGAATAAAACTTCCAATTTGCGCCATCAGGACAATTAGGGCAGTTTGTCTCATATAAGTGGATTTTCCTGCCATATTCGGACCCGTTATAATCGAAATCCGGTGCTTTCCATTGTCCAGATAGGTATCATTTTTAATGAACAACTCATTTTGTATCATATGTTCTACGACTGGATGACGGCCGCCTTTAATATCAATCGTACCTTTTTCATTTATTTTGGGACGGCAGAAATTATTTTGTTCTGCGACATAAGCAAGCGATGCAAATACGTCTAACTTTGCAACAGCTTTTGCAGTTTTTTGAATCCGGATTACTTCTTTTGCGATAGACTCCCTAATATCACGGAAAAGTTCGTATTCTAGTACGGTCAGCTTATCTTCCGCCCCTAAAATTACGTCTTCCAATTCTTTTAATTTGGGCGTTATATACCGCTCTGCATTTGCTAATGTCTGTTTTCTGGTAAAATATTCCGGCACTAAATGTTTATAGGAATTGGTTACTTCCAAATAGTATCCAAACACTTTATTGTATTTGATTTTTAAATTCTTAATCCCGGTATTTTCCCGCTCTTTTGCCTCTAATTCGGCAAGCCACGTCTTGCTCTCAGTCTTCGCCTGCTTCAAGCGGTCGACTTCTTCATGATATCCGGCTTTTATCATACCGCCGTCATGTACAAGGATTGGGGCATCTTCGTCAATTCCGGCAGAAATAAGCCCGTAAATATCTTCCAGCGAGTCCAAATCGTTTCTAATTTCTTTTAACAGGGAACAGGAAAATTCCTCTAACAGGCTTTGAATCGGCGGAAGCATTTGAATCGAATTTTTCAGTGCAAGCAAATCTTTTGGATTTGCAGTCTGATACGTAATTCGTGTCATCAGCCGCTCTAAATCATATACAGCGTTTAAATATTCCCGCAGTTCTTCTCTTGTAATGACTTGATTTTTCAACTCTTCGACTGCGTCGAAACGCCGTAAAATTTCAGCTTTTTCAATTAAAGGCTGTTCTAAAAAAGAACGAATCATTCTTGCGCCCATTGCAGTTTTTGTTTTGTCTAAAACCCATAGCAGCGAGCCGCGTTTGGATTTTTCCCTTAATGTTTCTGACAATTCTAAATTCCTTCTCGTAGAACTGTCAATAACCATAAATTTTCCGGTCACATATGGGTGAATCGAAGACATATGGGACAAAGAATTTTTTTGTGTTTCATAGAGGTATTTTAACAACGCGCCTGCCGCAATACTTCCACAGGCAAAATCGTTTAATCCAATGCTTTCTAAACTATGTATCTGAAAATGTTCTTTTAAAATTCCAATCGCCGTATCTTCACTAAAATACCATGCTTCTAAAGAACTGATACAGATATTCAGACGGTTTTTAATGTCTTCCAAATCTACGCCGCTCATAAAAAACGCTTCGTTACAGATAATTTCCGCCGGATTGTATTTGTTCATTTCGTCTAAAAGTTTGCGTTCTGAATCAACTTCAGTAGCAAAATAATCTCCGGTACTGACGTCTGCAATCGAAATTCCGTATTTATCCGCAAGATAAACAATACACATAATATAATTATTTTTGGATTCTTCCAAAGCCTGCGTGTCTGTATTTGTTCCCGGCGTAACAATGCGGATGACTTCTCTTTTGACAATGCCTTTCGCGGTCTTTGGGTCTTCCACCTGTTCGCAGACTGCAATTTTATATCCGCGCCCAACAAGTTTATTCAAATATCCTTCTACTGCATGATAGGGGACGCCGCACATCGGCGCGCGTTCTTCTGCTCCGCAGTTTTTTCCAGTCAGTGTCAGTTCTAATTCTTTGGATACCTGCTTTGCATCCTCAAAAAACATTTCATAAAAATCCCCTAACCGATAAAACAAAATATAGTCTTTGTACTCTTCTTTGATTTCCAAATACTGCTGCATCATTGGTGTATAATTGCTCAAATCAATACTTCCTTCCTTCCAACATCACTTTTTATCTTGGTATGGCAGATATACAGATGCAATTGCCTCGGCCGTTTTTATGCCATCCATAGCTGCAGACAGGATTCCCCCTGCATATCCAGCGCCTTCCCCGCAGGGATATAGCCCTGAAATTTCACTTTGCAGAAACTCGTTTCTTTGAATACGCACCGGCGAAGAAGTTCTGCTCTCCACGCCGGAAAGTACTGCGCTATCCTGATTAAAACCAGGAATTTTACTGGCAAACTGCTCCATTCCGCCTAAAAATGCTTCGTAAATATCTTTTGTAAAAAGTGTATGAAGTGCGCCAAACTGAGTATTTCCACAAGTAAGCGAAGCTACGCTTCCATAAGAACGGCTCATGTTCTGGCGTTTAAAATCTCCGTAAAGCTGTTGCGGGATTGCTCCCTGTCCCATAAAAAATGCTTTTTCTTCCAATCTGCGCTGAAATGCAACGCCGGATAAGGGCCCCATTCCACTAAAATCTTTTGGAGTTACCGATACAATTACAGCGCTGTTGGAATTTGCACTGTTTCTGCTGTGATAACTCATTCCGTTGACTGCCAGACGCTTTTCTTCAGAAGAAGCATTGACGACATAACCTCCCGGACACATACAAAAAGAATACACTCCTCTGCCGCAGGCATTGCCTGTCACTTTGTAAGAAGCCGCTTTCAGCATGGAATCGAATTCTCCAAACTGGGCCTTATTTATCATCTCCTGTAAATGTTCTACACGAAGCCCGACAGCAAATGATTTCGCTTCCATCGGAATCTTATGGCGATGCAGCATTTCAAATGTATCTCTTGCACTATGCCCGATTGCAAGGACAAGAAGTTGTGTATCAATCCATGTATCGTGATTGATTTCAACGGACGTTACGGCCTGATTTTTTATTTTTATATCTGTCAGACAGGTTTCAAACAAAAAAGTCCCGCCCTTTGAGAGGATTTCCTGCCGGATTGACGGTATGACTTTTGCAAGTACATCTGTCCCGATATGCGGTTTTGCTTCATAACAAACCGATTCCGGCGCTCCATGAGCAGTAAAAATTTCCAATACTTTTTGATTTCTCCCAAAACGGTCTTTCACCAGCGTATTTAGTTTTCCGTCGGAAAACGTTCCCGCGCCGCCTTCCCCAAATTGGACGTTGGACTGCGTGTCTAAACTTCCGTCTGCCCAAAATTTATCCACATCCGACGTTCGTTTTTCGATTGTGCGGCCGCGTTCTAATACAATTGGCGCATAACCGTAAGAAGCAAGCATATAGGCGCAAAACAATCCGGCCGGCCCGCTTCCGGCAATGACTGGGCGGCAGGATAATGTCTGGCTGCCGGATAATGGAAACTGATACGGCTTTTCGTTTAACAGGCAGATATTGTTTTGGTGCAGACGTTTGACAATTTTTTCTTCGTTTCTTGCAGCGGCTTCAATGGTATACACATACAAAATGTCCTTTTTATTTCTGGCGTCTAAGGATTGTTTTTTGATTTTTACGGACAAAAGCTGTTCCTGCTTAATTTTTAAAACTTTTTGCACCTTTTTTTCTAAATCTTCTCTGGTATGTGTAATTGGAAGTTTTAACTGCTGAATCTGTATCATATATTATCTCCTTGCTGCATTCATTCCGGCAACATAACCTGATGACCATGCCCACTGCAGATTATAACCGCCGCACATACCATCAATATCAATGACTTCTCCGGCAAAAAAAAGTCCGGGTACAATTTTTGATTCCAAAGTATCTGCCTGTAACTCTGCTGTGCTGACTCCTCCTGCAGTTACCTGGGATGATTCAAATCCTTTTGTATTTAAAATATCTATTTTTACATTTTTTAAATAACTGGCAAATTTCTCCAGTTTCATTACATCCACCTGTTTGGCGATTTTATGTAAAGAAATCTGATTTTCTTTCAAAAACACTGGAATTAATTTTTTGGAAAACAATCCAATCAGCACTTCTTCACAGGTTTTTCCATCATCACGGAAAAACCGTCGAATGAGCTCCTGCTGCAATTCTTCCTTAGACAAATCGGGCATAAAATCCAAAACAGCAAATACACGCTCTTTGCGGCGCAAGGCTTTTGCAGCAAAACGGCTTACTTGAAACGAAGGAATTCCTGAAATCCCATCGTTTGTCAATTGCACTTCCCCACGCTCTTTGATACAATCGTTTTTGGTGTATAATGTAATTAAAATGTCTGCACGAATTCCTGCAATAGATTTAAAAAATGATTGCTTTGCCTTCATTTGCACCAAAGCCGGAACAACATCTATAAATGTATGCCCTAGCTGCTCTATATATGGAAACGCGCTCCCATCACTTCCCGATTTTGGAAAGGATTTGCCGCCGCAGGCAAAAATACAGCTGTCTGCGTTCAAATTTCCGGACGTTGTAGAAAGCAGAAATCCTTTTTTCGTTTTTTGAACTGACGTCAAATGACATTTGGTCCGAATTTCAACAGAAAGCCGCTTTAATTCCATACGAAGTACTTCTAGCACAGAAGCGGCTTGTCCGCTTGCCGGATAAAAATAGCCGTCGCGTTCTTTTGGATAAATACCAAGTTCCCGAAAAAAGGAAAGTGTTTCTTTTAACCCAAACTGGGAAAAAACAGGCAATACAAAGGCAGGGTTTTCGCCCCTGTAATAGCGAACACCCTGCTTTTGGTTCGTATAATTACATTTTCCATTTCCTGTGGATAAAATCTTTTTGCCAATTCTGTCCATATGATCTATAATGGTCACTCTAGCGCCTTGGCGCGCTGCAGATATTGCAGCTGTCATGCCGGACGCTCCGCCGCCGATAACTATAACACTCTTCAAGCCGTCACCTTTTCTGCCGTATTCTGGAAGTTCATTGTTTACGATTGTTATTCTAACATATTGAAAGATAAGATTCAACTATGTTATGGCCTTTTATTCCAATTCTGATGTACAGTGCGGACATCTGATTGCCGCAATAGATAGCTCACTTTTACAATAAGAATATTGTTTTGTCACGGGTTCTGCTGCAATCTCTTCTCTACGGCTGAGCTTGTTACCGAGCACATTGATTGTTCTAATCAAACAAAAAATTACAAATACAGTAATTAAAAAATTAATGACTGCGGTCATAAAATTCCAATAATTTTGAATTCATTCATAAAACCATTTTTTTCAAAATATCAAGTAGCATAATTGAAGAAATCATAATGAGGAGATAGAACTAAATTCTAACTGCTGTAATTTTCCAAAAACCCAAATAATACAGCTTCATCCTGAATACAATACCCTTTCCGGATTTTTTGCCGCAAGTTATCCTCTAAATCAGAATACCGTATATCAGTATATTCATATACAGTTTCTCTGTCTGCATAATATACAGTCAGATAATCGCCTTCTTCCACAATTACAAATTTATAATCTATGGTAGAAGTTACGGGAAGAAGGTGTTCTTGTGTTTCTGACTCGGGTTCCCATTCCCAAATGGCCGAACTCTCAGTCTCTTCTGTTTCGAATGTTTCATTCGTATCTTTCCAGAATACTACCTGATAACAGCAGACGCAGAACATCACAGTAAGAATACAAAAAATACGAATACCATTGACTTTATTCATATACATCACCAGTCGTAGTATTCGCATTTTTGGTAAATTTATACCTGTTTTTTAATTTCTGGAAGCCTCAAACGCCTCTTTTGTTGCATGAATCCCAATTCGGTCTTCTTCGTCATTTAATACAATACAAACAAATGTCTTTCCAGGATTTAAAAGCAGTTCATTTCCATCCATATCATAATAAGTGCCTACTCCGTCTTCTACTTCTTTTACCCAGGCAATATCAATTGCCTTTCCATTGGAAATATATTTTCCCTTTCCGCCATAAGAAGCTGTTTTGACATCCAGATATTTTCCATCCGGCAGCACTTGATAGTCACATACTTGAAAAATGATATTTTTAAATTCAATTGCTTCTCCGGTCGCACCGTCGACATGTGCCTGTCTGTATTGGTATCTCTTATATAATCCGGTATCTTCGTTGTATTCAAACCAAGGCTTATTAATCGAATAGCCAGGTTCTACAACCATAGCTGGTTCGCCGCCTTCCAGTTCCCGTTCTTCCTCTACAAAATTATAACGGTTCTTATAGGTGTCTGCGTGTTTTGTACGGTATTCTCTTTTTTTAATTCCGGCAACAATACTGTCACCGTTTACATAAGCATTGTGAGGTGCGCTCCGGGAACGGTCACGGAAAAAAGTCACATTTTCCAAATCTCCGTCTAAACCATTCAAATCATCAAAACGTTTCAGCATTTCTGTTGCATAAACAGCCTGTCCATAGTGAACATAAATAGCTTCAAACTCATTGGAAAAATAACAATAATAATGACGGCAGCTTCTGCTTGACATAATGGTCGGCAGATTGGCATAATCCTGATAAATCGTCATTAATCTTGTCAAACCGCCTTCTGCCGGAGCTTCATAAATCACATCTGCATCCGCAAGCCCATACTGCGGCATGGCATCTGATGTGTTCCCCATCATAAAAGAAACAGGCCTTTGAGAAGTCAGAGATTCATCCATTGGTTCTCCCGTTAAAGGATTCCTGTCTGTATCCAATACAAGTTCCTCTTCTTCCGTTTCTGTTGGAAGTTCTAACACTTCCTGCGTTTCCGTTGGAATCAATGCCACAATTTCTGTTTCTGTTTCCGTTTCTGTCTCTGGTGCAGTATCCCCTTCGGTACTCCAGCCTAATTTTACATATGCAAAGCATATCAGAAAAAGGCAAAGCGCCGAAAGAACCAATACATCTCTTACGCGTCTCATCATTCATCCTCCTGTAATCTGAAAAGATTCATTTTGTTCAAGATATTCTCTTGTTTATGTTCCATAAATTCTGCTTCCTTGGACGTCATATGGTCGTACCCAAGCAAATGCAGAATACTATGTACGATTAAAAAGGCAAATTCACGTTCGGTGGAATGTCCATATTCTGCCGCCTGTTCCCTGACTTTTGGAACAGAAATCACAATATCCCCTAACATGACTTCTCCAGTATCCGGGTTAAAATTGTTTTCTATATCTTGTCCTATTACGATAAAATCTCCTGACGCTTTCAGGTCTAACATAGGAAAAGACAAGACGTCTGTAACTTTATCTATCTTCCGGTAAGTATGATTCATTTCTTGAATGGATTCATTATCTGTTAAAATCAGATTTACTTCAGCCTCATAAGGAAATTTTTCAACTTGAAGGGCGCATAGAATCACTTCTTTTGCAAGTTTTTGATAATCAAACTCAAAATCTACTTTAATTTCTTCTTCTATCGTTATTGTCATATCCAATCTCCTCACGTACTAATAATTCCCTGACTTTTAAAAATTGATTCATACTTAGGCCCGATTCATCATATATTCCAGAAGCAGACAACTCATTCAACGTCTGGTAAATTACCATATCCTGATTCCATGAAGAGGACAATTTTTGTGAACTTAAAAGTTCTATTTTTTTCACACAGGCATCTACCATATGTACAATAGCGGACTCTTTTGAAGACGGCAGCATCTGTTCTCCATTGTATTCCCAAAGAATCTGTATCACATCCAATGGAAAGCACTTTTCTTCCGCCAGACGAACGCCATTTTCAATATAAGGTTCTCCTTCAATCACGCCAAGGCGATAATAAAACCCTCCGGCAGCGGCAAGCATTTCATTTGCTCCAATTTCAGCAGCGCACTTTAGCGCAACTGTCCCAACTTTCATCGCATGTATATATTCGGCTTTCGAATAATTTTTAATATCCTGAAATAAAGGATAGTCGTTTTTTATAATTTTTTCATAGGCCCGCAATTGATCGTGTTCTGCATTATCATAAAACTTCTTTGCCAGAAAGTAATACAACGTAATGGAAGCGGCGGTAAAACATCCTTTCCAAAGCAAAATATTTATTTTACTTTCTGTGTAAGCAAGATAGCAGAATAATTCCGGTATAGACAACGAAACTGACGCTAAAAGTACACATCCCCAGATACGGTTCCTTTTCTCAGAAATTGGCTGAGACATCTGCGCGCCAATAAAAATCAAAATACAATATGCAGCCAGCTCATAAAACGTCCCGCCCGTAGCAGTACATAAAATCACACACAAAAACGAAGACAAACTAATCGCTATCTCTATATTTGCCGTAAAACCCAAAAACAAAGCAAACGCTTCAGCAGGACAAGTAAATTCCGGTAAATAATAACAGATTATGACAACAAAGCATAACAATCCAAAGCAGACGGCAATGCTTCCATAACGGTTTGACCCGCTTTTTCCAAGCCGTAAATACAGCCTTCCACTTTCAAGCATATATAATAAAACTGCTAAAAAAACCGCGTCTATTATCAGATAGGTGATAATTCCATCTAACAGCATACCGTTTTGGTAAGCAAAAAATATAGATAACAGCACGGTCAGCGCTACAATTACGAGATAATTCTGAACTCGTTTCCAAGGCATTCTCTTTTCCATTATCGTTTAACCGCCTGTCTTGTTTTCCTTTTTCCCTGACGATTTTCATAATCTTCATAGGCTTTTACAATCTTTTGTACCAGCGGATGACGCACAACATCACTGCTTGTCAGCTCACAGATACCAATATCTTCCACCTTACGGAGTACCTTTAGTGCAACATCCAAACCTGACTGTGTGCCAGCCGGCAAGTCTTTTTGTGTGGCGTCTCCGGTAATGACCACTTTTGAGCCAAACCCAATCCGGGTCAAAAACATCTTCATCTGTGCCGGTGTTGTATTCTGCGCCTCGTCCAAAATAATAAAAGCGTTATCTAACGTACGTCCGCGCATATAAGCAAGCGGCGCAACTTCAATTAATCCTTTTTCGGTATTGCGCATAAAGCTTTCGACTCCCATAATCTGATAAAGCGCATCATAAAGGGGCCTTAAATATGGATCAATTTTACTTTGTAAATCTCCTGGTAAAAATCCAAGTTTTTCACCGGCTTCAATTGCAGGGCGTGTCAAAATAATCCGTCCGACCATATCATTTTTAAAGGCTGTGACTGCCATTGCGATGGCAAGGTATGTCTTGCCCGTTCCGGCCGGTCCGCATCCAAATACAATCATTTTACTGCGTATTGCATCCACATAATCTTTTTGTCCCAGCGTTTTAGGTTTGACTGGTTTTCCCTGTATCGTATGGCAGATACAATCCTTATCAATTTCTACAATCGCTTCTGTCCTGTTTTCGAGCGCGAGCGCAATGGCATAATTCACATTCTGTTCTGTAATTGTATTTCCTCGCTTAGAAAGCTTTAAAAGTTCCTCAAAAACACTTGCGGCGTTTTTCATATCCGTACTGTTTCCAATGAGTTTTACAGAATCATTTCGGATGATCACAGTCACATGAAACGCTTTTTCAATTTTTTTCATATAACTATCAAACTGACCGAATACATTTGCGAGATGCTCCGGCGGAATATCAAGTTTTTGTTCATTCAGACTCATGTTCTGTCGACCTCTCTTCAGCAGGCTGATATCTGCCGATTTTTTCAACCGCAGTAATTTTGCCATTTACCTGACATGTATTATCTGCAAATTCTATCATAACATTTTTATCTGTAATTTGAATACCCCTTTCTTCTAATTTTTTCATAAATTGTAAAAAATTTTCCTGGGCGCGTTCTTTTGCCTGTGCTTTTGATAAAGTCACTTTTTCATAATCACAGTTATAATAAGTCGTTTTTTCTAAGATAATCGGAATATAATAATCCTTTGCAATCGCAAGCTGCCTGCTTTCTGTATACGATTCAAACGGTTCTTTTTTCTTTACAGCAGATGGAAACTGAATCTGATAGGAAAATAAACTTAAACTATAAGCGCTTTTTCCCTCTCCCGTACGGACTTTCCGATTATACTCCATAGGAAAAGAATCCTGATATGTATACTGTGTCTGCCCATAAATATCCGCATCCGCCGCCACATATACATAATCTACAATTTCATTGCTGTCATTGTAAATATCCAGTTCGCTGCTTACTAAAATATCACCAGCCTCAATCTCGCTGCCCGTCTTGACAAGAGGCGTACCGTTTCTGGTAACAATAGATGTAATCACCGCCGGCTTATCCGCTACAATATCAAAAGCTCCTTCCAATCGGATATTATTTTCAGAATCTTTTTTGGAAATTAAGTTTTCTTGAATATCAATTGTCATTTTCGTACCGCTTAAACGCACAGACGCCCAGATAATATCATCATAATTCGTCCGAAGCGCTTCTTCAAGCGCGCTGCAGTTGACAGAACGTTTTTTGCTGCCAAACGTTGCATGTTCTTTTTCCAAAAAAGACAAAATTGTTTCGTCTGTTATTGAAGAATTCCCATTAATGTCAATCAGCCAGACAAATGTCGTCAAATACAACAACAGACAAAAACAAAGAAGAATTCCGGCAAAAAATAGTTTGCGTTTCCGGTACCGGTATAAAAAAAATGGAAAACCGATACGCTTTAAAATCGTAATTCTTGTCTTTGTTTTTTTCAGAAGGGGCTTTAATTTCCGGTAACCTGCAATGCTGATATAAAATTCATAAGTATCTCCACGATTGGAAAGACTCCAAATTAAAATATTATGATTGCTGCACAGATTTAAAAAACGCTCTGGAGAATAACCGTTTAATCGCACCAGTAAAAAACCTCGGAAAAACTTAATTAGGGAAAGGAACAAAACTGCCTCCTAATTCTCATAGATTAAAGAATCAATCATTCCGGTAATTTTCATTTCTTCGTTGGTATAATAACTGATATTCAAATTTTTCCCACGTACAACCAGCCTGCATGTCTTTGTCTGCAGACTAATATGATTTTGGGAATACTCCAAAATTCCCCGATAATTCTCTATTAACATTTCCTGCCGTCCGGTAATGGATACCAATACAGCCCCATACATTAAATCTTTTGGAAGTTCCAGGCTTTCTACCAGACCTTCCTTCCATTTTCCCAAATTCATTTTGCTCATATAGTACTATATGTAATAAAAATCTGTAATATTCATAGAGAAAATTTATTTACTGCGCAGAATGAATCACCGCTTTTATCATCTGTTCTTGTTCGGGCGCATCTTTTCCGATGGTATAAGAATGTATCATGTCCCTGACTGCCGCTTCTCCTTTTGATTTATCATTTGCAAAAACATAAGCAAGCGTTTCTTCTTTTTGAACAAAAGAGCCTCTTTTTTTCAATAAATAAATTCCAACAGAAGGGTCTATCACATCTTCCTTTTTCTCACGTCCGCCGCCTAACATCATACAAACGCTGCCGACTTCTTTTGCGCAAATCTTTTGCACAAAGCCTTCCTTAGGCGCTGCCACTTTCATTTTATATTTTGCCTGTAAAAACTTTTCTGTGTGAAATACAAAAGAAGCATCCCCGCCCTGCGCTTTTATAAATTCAGAAAACTTTTGTATGGCTAAGCCGTCGGTAATACAGGTTTTTATTTTTTCTACTGCGTCATCTTTTTTTGCCGCTCCTGACAAGATTAAGATTTCGGCGCCCAAAGCATAGACAACTTCCATTACATCTGCCGGGCCGTTTCCGGACAGGGCGTTGATTGCTTCAATAACTTCCAATGAATTCCCAACGGCATTTCCCAAAGGCTGGTCCATGTCTGTAATTACGGCAGATGTTTTTCTGCCTGCCATCGTGCCAATTGACACCATCATTTTCGCCAGAGCTTTCGCATCAGAAAACTGCTGCATAAATGCACCCGAACCCGTTTTGACATCCAGCACAATTACATCACTGCCCAAAGCCAGTTTTTTACTCATAATACTGCTTGCAATCAATGACATCTGGTCAACCGTAGCCGTCACATCCCTCAGTGCATACAATTTTTTATCGGCAGGCGCCAAATTTGCTGTCTGCCCTGCAATCGCCAGCTTGATTGTATTCACATTCTGGATAAACTGCTCTTTTCCAAGAGCGGTTGTAAATCCCGGAAAACATTCGAGTTTATCAATCGTACCGCCCGTATGTCCTAAACCTCTGCCGGACATTTTTGCCATAGGGATTCCAAGCGCGGCGATAATTGGCGATAAAATCAAAGATATTTTATCGCCCACCCCGCCCGTACTATGCTTATCTGCTTTTATTCCAGTTATGCCAGACAAATCCAAACAGTCCCCGCTGTCACGCATAGCAAGCGTCAAATCTAAAGTCTCCTGTTCATTTAGTCCCTGAAAATAAATTGCCATCAGCATAGCAGACATCTGGTAATCCGGCAGTTCTCCCTTTGTAAACTGATGAATCATCCATTGTATTTCTTTTGCAGATAAAGCCTTTTTATTCTTTTTCTTTTCAATCAGATCATACATCCTCATAATATTGAATCCTTAATCCTGCTCAATCACTTCTTTATAAAATTCATAATAATCCGTCCGTTTTTCTTTTGTAAATTGAATTGCAGCTTTCGGATGCTGGTTGTATAATCCCGTCATCAAATACTGCAGATCATATCCCCAGACAACATTATTTTCTTTTAATTTATTGATATGTTTTTCTATAAACTGGAAAACAGGCGCAATATTATATTTGGGATTGCGTAAAAATCCAAGCAGAAGTTCCATAGCGCAGTTGCCCGCTCCACGCCCCATGCCGGAATACGTACCGTCTAGCCAGTCTACACCGTCTCCTACTGCTTCAATTGTATTTGCAAATGCAAGCTGCTGGTTATTGTGGGCATGAATTCCAATTTTTTTGCCATATTTTTCTGCAAAATTCATATAAACGTCTGCAACTCTGGCAATCTGCTCTGGATAAAGCGCGCCATAACTGTCCACAATATAAAATACATCCACGGGAGTCTGTCCTAAAATATCCAATGCGACCACAAGATCACTTTCCTGCACATTCGAAATCGCCATCAGGTTACAGCTGACCTCATAGCCTTTTCTTACGGCGTCTTCTATCATATCTGCAGCCGTAGGAATTGTATTGAGATAGGTTGCCACGCGAATCAAATCAATCGGACTTTCACTCCGGTTCACAATGTCATGTTTATAATCACATCTGCCAACATCGGCCATTACTGCGATTTTTAAATTTGTATCGTTTTCCCCTACAATGGCGCGAATATCATCATCTTTACAAAATTTCCATTTTCCAAACTTACTTTGATCAAACATTTCTGTGGAAGCCTTATAGCCAAATTCCATGTAATCTACGCCTGCTCTTTTATTTGTATCATATAAATCTTTCACGAATTCGTCTGAGAAATAGAAACTATTTACCAATCCTCCATCTCTAAGCGTCGCGTCCACAACCCGTACTGTCTGACGGTAATCCAATAATTTTGATATTTCTTTCATATGTTTACTCCTTGATTTCATCTGATTTGGCAGCAGCCACAATTATTTTTCATTATATCAAACTACGCGGCAGGTGTAAAGCATGAGTAAAAGTATAGATTTTCACTGCAAAATAGTTTATAATAGGTATCTACTAACTGACTATCAGATATTTTAACATAAGAGAGGTTCTACATGAAATTACAGCAGCTATTAAGTTATACAAGAAAAGCAGTCGATGATTACCAGATGATTCTGCCAAACGATTCGATTGCCGTTGGCATTTCCGGCGGAAAAGACAGTCTGGCAATGCTTTACGCCTTAAAACATTTACAGCGTTTTTATCCAAACGCATTTCGCTTAACTGCAATTATGGTGCATTTAGGTTACAAAGAATTTAAAACAGAACAAATTCAGGTATTGTGTGAAGAGCTTGATGTTCCGCTTCATATTGTAAAAACAGATATTGCCGACATTATTTTCAAAGAACGCAAAGAACATTCCCCCTGCTCCCTTTGCGCTAAAATGCGAAAAGGCGCTTTGAATGAAAAAGCGAAAGCTTTAGGCTGTAATAAAGTAGCTTATGCCCATCACAAAGACGACATCATCGAAACTATGCTGCTTTCCCTCATTTATGAAGGCCGGTTTTATTCGTTTGCACCGGTTACATATTTGGATCGTATGGATTTAACGGTCATTCGTCCCTTAATGTATGTACCTGAAGTCGACGTGATTGGATTTATGAACCGTTACGTACTTCCAGTTGAAAAAAATCCATGTCCAGTAGACGGCGCTACCCGGAGGGAATATGTCAAACATCTTTTGCAGCAGCTTAATCTTGAAAATCCCGGCGTAAAAAAAAGAATGTTCACTGCTATTTTAAATGGAAATATCCCAGGCTGGAAAGAAAGCAGGTAAGAAAATGAAAGAAAAAGCATATTACGAAAAAATAAATATCGACAATGAACGGAAACTCAGAGAATTAATCCAGACACTGCCCTATTTTTGCAAAGATTTCTTTATTGGAATTGAACCTACAACTTCTTCGAGAACACGCATCGCCTATGCCTATGATTTACGTATTTTTTTTGAATATATGCACGACAATAATCCCGTCTGCAGCAAAATGGAAATTTCCCAATTTCCACTCGAACTTTTAGATGAAGTGAAAGCTCAGGATATTGAAGAATACTTAAGCTGGTTAAAGTATTATATCAAGGATAATGTAGAACATACGAACCAGGAACGCGGCATATCAAGAAAACTCGCATGTCTTAGAAGTTTTTACAATTTCTTTTTCCGGACAGAACGAATTTCAACCAATCCTGCCGAACTTGTCCAAATGCCAAAACTGCATGAAAAGAATATTGTTAGGCTTGACGTCGACGAAGTAGCCTTATTATTAGATGAGGTGGAATCTGGTGAAAATTTAACGAAACGCCAAAAAGCATACCATGCGCAAACAAAAAAACGCGACCTTGCTATGCTCACTTTAATGCTTGGAACGGGAATTCGTGTCTCTGAATGTGTAGGATTAGATTTAACAGACGTTGATTTTAAAAATAATGGAATTAAAGTACATCGGAAAGGCGGTTACGAATCTATTGTATATTTTGGAGAAGAAGTAGAACAGGCTCTTTTAGAATACGTCCAGGAACGAAAAACAATGATTCCAGCCGAAGGAAGCGCCAACGCTTTATTTTTATCCATGCAGAAAAAAAGAATGAGCGTCCGCTCCGTTGAAAATCTGGTAAAAAAATATTCACAATTAGTCACAAGCCTGAAAAATATTACTCCCCATAAATTGAGGAGCACTTATGGTACAACTTTATATCAGGAATCTGGCGATATTTATCTTGTCGCAGATGTACTCGGACATAAAGACGTCAATACAACAAGAAAGCATTATGCAGCACAAGCAGACGAACGGCGCAGACAAGCCGCCAAAATTGTTCGGCTCCGCGAAAAAGAATAACTTATACAGCATAAGCATCAATCACTTTCTGAATACGATCCCGCACCAGCAAAGCAATTTCATTTGTCTTCATATTTTTATATTCGTCATAAAAAATAGGCTTTAGGTAATGAACCTGTGTAAATACCTTTTTAAAATTAAAACTATTAAATACTTTATAAGAATCAATCAATGCAACTGGAACAATAGGCGCCTTTGCCTTTACTGCCGACTTAAAACATCCCGCTTTAAAATCTGTCACACTATTTTTATTATTAAACTCATAACCGCCTTCTGGAAATAAAATATAACGTCTTCCTGACAAAACTTCTTTTGCTACTTCATTGATAATCATCAACGCCTGTCTAACATTATCTTTTTCCAAACGTTTTCCTTGAATTAAATCCATAAATTCTTTTACTAAAAATGAATTGGATTTCATTTTATCCATTACAATAGAACAGGGTAATTTATGTGTATGAATAATTCCAAGCGCATCATATTTCCCCTGATGATTTGGATACATAATATACCCTCCTTCTTTCGGAAGATTTTCTATACCATATGCTTTTGTATGGATTTTTCCAGAAAGTTTCATCAAACGTACAACATGTCTGGCAAGATTATAACGATCTTCCTCCGTATAGCGTTCCGGATGCTCTGCTTCTCTTCGCATTTTAGGAACAATATATGGCGCGCGGAATACATTCATAATAATAACATAGATAAATCTTAACATCTCATTAACACTCCTTGGAATATATTATATCCTATTCCATTCTAAAATACAAGAAATAAGCAGAGGTTCCAAAGAACCTCTGCCCTGCTAGGGAGACAAACAATATCTTAAGATATTGTAAAATCTTTTTATTTTAACATCTTTTTCATCTCATCAGCAACAAACTGAACTTTTGTACCAACGATTACCTGAACAGCATTTTTGCTAGGTCTCATAACTCCAGCAACGCCAGCAGACTTAATCTTAGCTTCATCTACTTTTGTATAATCGTTAATTTCAAGACGAAGTCTTGTAATACAGTTGTCAAGAGATTTAATATTTTCTTTTCCGCCAAGTCCTTCTAATACGATTTTAGCTACTTCTGTAAAATTGTTGTTAGAAAGAACTACACTCTTCTCAGCTTCTAAATCATCATCTTCTCTACCTGGTGTTTTGAAATCAAATGCAACGATTGCAAAACGGAATACAAGGTAAAATACAACAAATGCTGCGATACCTAAAGGAATAATCATCCATGTTTTTTCGGCAGCTGGCAAAGAAGCAGAGAAAATTAAGTCTGTTGCACCAGCTGAGAAACTGAATCCTGCTCTGAATCCAACCATTGTAGTAATTGCTGTAAAGACACCATATAATACAGCATAGATTACATAAAGAACTGGAGCTAAGAACATGAAAGCAAACTCAAACGGCTCTGTAACACCGCAGACAAATGCACAGATAGCTGCAGAAGCTACTAAGCTGACAGCAATTTTTTTCTTCTTTTCTTTTGCAGTATGTACGATTGCTAATGCAGCGCCCGGAACACCGAACATCATACATGGGAAGAAACCTGACATATACATACCAAGGCTCCAAGAAACGTCTGCACTTGTTTCAGCTGCCCAGAAGTGAGTCAAATCACCAAGACCAATGGTATCAAACCAGAATACGTTATTCAAAGCATGATGCAGACCAAACGGAATCAGCAAACGGTTAAAGAATGCATAAATACCAGAACCAATTGCGCCCATTCCAACAATAGCGTTTCCTAATGAAACTAAGCCTGAGAAAAGAATTGGCCATACGAACAAAAGGATACCAGCTGCAACGATAGAAACAACACCGGAAACAATTGCCACACAACGTTTTCCACTAAAGAAGGATAAGAAATCTGGCAACTGTGTTCCCTTGAACTTATTGTAGCAGGATGCACCAATGATACCAGCAATAATACCGATAAATGGGTTGTTTACTTTATTAAATGCCAAAGTCTTAACTGCATCATCAGCAATAGAAGGCATTAATGCTGTAACAGTTCCAATACCAAGCAGGTTCTGAAGCATTAACCATGAAGCAAGAGCTGCAATACCAGCAGTTCCGTCTGTATCATCTGCCATACCAACACCAACACCAACTGCAAATAAAATCGGAATATTATCAACTAATGCTCCACCAGCCTTTACTAAGAAAAAGCCGAACATATTTGCAAAACCGTTCATATCACCGCCCTGCATAGTAGAAGGACAGAGTGCATATCCGATACCCATCAAAATACCACAGATAGGCAGACATGCCACAGGAAGCATTAAAGCTTTCCCTAACTTTTGTAAATATTTCATCATAAAAATTTACCCCCTTGTTTTTAGTTTCGCCCTAGCACCGAAACAACACTCAAATTAAAATTTATAGATTAGCCTTCAGAAAATCTTCTACTGCTTTTGCAGCTTCAGACTCATCCGACCCTTCTATCTTAACTGTAATAGCAGTTCCTTTTGTGGCGCTTAATCCCATAATCGCCATAATTCTTTTAGCGTCTGCCTCTTTACCATCTTTTTCAATTGTGATTTTACTCTGGAAACCACCAGCCAGCTTCACTAAAAGACCTGCCGGTCTTGCATGAATTCCAAGCTCATCTGTAATTGTATAATTAATTGATTTCATAATAAATATCCTCCTAAATCTCTCTAATTTTTTTTCGAAGTTCAAGTACATAAGTAGGTGAAACAGATAATTCATCAATTCCCATATCCACAAACGTTTTGGTCAGTCTTGTATCACTAGCCAATTCGCCGCAAATGCCAACCCATGTATTTTCTTTATGGCCATTTTCTATTGTCATTTGTATCAGCCTTAAAATTGCCGGATGATGCGTATCGCAAATATTTTCAAGCCGTTGGTTCTGCCTGTCAATCGCAAGCGTATACTGCGTCAAATCATTTGTACCTATACTGAAAAATTCCACTTCTTTTGCAAGTTCGTCGCTGATTACGGCCGCCGCCGGAGTTTCTATCATAATTCCAAGTTCTACTTCGCCCATTGGGATTTCCGCATCTCTTAATTCCTGTTTTACTTCTTCTACAATCACTTTGATTTTTCTGATTTCGTCAACAGAAATAATCATAGGGAACATAATAGAAGCTGTTCCATAGGCGCTTGCACGATAAATCGCACGAAGCTGTGTACG
Organism: uncultured Lachnospiraceae bacterium; assembly: GCA_910586355.1. Classification (GTDB taxonomy): domain Bacteria; phylum Bacillota; class Clostridia; order Lachnospirales; family Lachnospiraceae; genus Roseburia_B. The sequence continues at coordinate 40,592 of CAJUHJ010000013.1, read as the reverse complement.
GAATATATCCGGCTGATCCAAACAAATACGAATTGCACGATAACCCATAGCTGGATTTTCTTCCGGTTCTAATCCCAGATAATCGGCTTTTTTATCTGCTCCGATATCCAGAGTACGAATAATCACTTTCTTCCCATTCATCTTTTCAAGAACTGCCTTATAGCTTTCAAACTGCTCTTCTTCTGAGGGACAAGTATCTCTTCCAAGATAAAGGAATTCGCTTCGAAACAGGCCGATTCCACCGCCGTCCGACTCAAGCACACGCTCTACATCATCAACTCCTCCAATATTACAGTAGACGTTAATTCTTCTGCCATCCGTAGTAACATTGTCTTCGCCAATGAGTTTCTTTAAACTTTCCGTCTCTTCGATCCATTTATCTCTCTTTTCCGTCAATTCCTGCAAAACATCATCCGGAGGATTAATAATAAATTCTTCATTAAACCCGTCTACAACTGCTGTCTTACCCTGGTATTCCTCCAAAAGAGCCACATCTGTATTTACTAAAGACGGCAAATTTAAACTTCTTGCCAGAATGGCAGTATGTGAATTTGCAGATCCATGAATCGTTACAAATGCAAGAACCTTATCTTTGTCCATTGATATTGTCTCACTTGGAGTTAAATCATCTGCCAAAAGAATGACTGGTTCGTCTGATTTGATGGAATCATCGCCTACTCCGGCTAAAATATTAATCACCTTATCAGAAATATCTAAAATATCTACGCTGCGGGCACGCATATACTCATTATCCATTGCAGCAAACATTTGTGAATAATTCGAACCAACTTCTTTTACTGCATATTCTGCATTGCAGTTTTCCCGAATCATATTTTTGATGTCTTCTAAATATCCTTCATCTTCAAGCATCATACCATGCACTTCAAAGATTTTAGCTTCTTTTTCCCCCACCGTTTCAAGAGCTTCCTGATATAGCGTTTCCAACTGATTTTTCGCTTCGTCAACCGCAAGGTCAAACCGCTTTAATTCTGCTTCTATATCGTCTACTTGTGTCCGGACTAATGCAAACTCTTTTTTACGGTATACATAAATTTTGCCAATCGCAATGCCTTTCAACACACCTTTTCCAGTACATTTAACCATTGCTGTTCCTCCTTACACCGCGCATGTAATAACATCTTCGCCCGGCTCTACTAAGCCTTCTTTTTTACATTCGATATTTGCATATGCGTCGCTGTTGCAAATAAGCATCGGCGTTACAGTATCATACCCGGCTTTACTTATTTCAGCAACGTCTGCCACCAAAAGAAGATCGCCTTTTTTGACTTCCTGGTTTACTTCAACTTTCGTATCATAGAACTGGCCTTTTAACTGAACAGTATCCAATCCTACGTGAATTAAAACCTCTGCCCCGTCCGAAGTCTGCATTCCGATTGCATGACCTGTTGGAAAAAGAGTCGTAATCGTACCGTCAGCCGGTGCATAAAATTTACCGTCCGTCGGCTTAATCGCAATTCCCTTGCCCAAAATTTCATCTGCAAAAGTAGGGTCTGCCACTTCGCTAATCGGAATACATTCTCCTTTTACTGGAGCAGAAATTACAATACCCTTTTTTCCTTTCATAAAATCAAATAACCCCATATGATTTCCCTCCATTTCTACTTCAGATACGGTAGAATCTCTATTGTGAATTTGATAGCAGATTTAGACAGTATCTGTTTTTAAAATTTATTAAGTCCTAACGCTAATAGCTGTCTATTATACTATCATAACAGCTAACTATTTACAAGTTTTTTATGAAATTTATTTTTTTATAATGATTTTTGCTAATTTAAGCTTGTGCTTTCTGCCGAATAATATGGAATTGTAAGATATTTTCCTGTATAAATTTTGTTTCCGCTTATATGGTTCAATTTCTTAACTTCCATTATATACTCTTCTATACTATCATATTCAGCTGTCATATATTCAGAAGCAATACTCCATAAAGTATCCCCTTTTTTGATGGAAATACTAGTGTAATATTTATAAATTTTCTCTTCTTCATTTCTTAAACTGGCAAAACCAGATATGCTGCCTCCCGTCATCAGCACAGCAGCCAGAAAAAATGCTGCTGCTCGTATTCTCTTATTTTTTAAAAATTTTTTATTATTTTCCATATCCGGCTCTCCTTCTTTATTCGAACAAAAATTCTCAAACATTTGTTTGGTTCAATTATATATTCAGAACTAATGTTTGTCAATATGAAAATAGAACATATTTTCTGAATATCCGTTTGCTTTTTTAAGCCGGATATGATATACTGAAAAAATAATATCAAACATATAGATACAAGGAGGTTTTATTATGTCTTATGGAAAGATTACTGCAAAACAAACAGAAATTTTAGAATATATCAAACAGCAGATTTTAAACAAAGGGTATCCTCCTGCTGTGCGTGAAATTTGTGAAGCAGTTCATTTAAAATCCACGTCTTCTGTTCACTCTCACTTAGAATCCCTCGAAAAGAACGGATATATTCGTAAAGACCCAACAAAGCCGCGTGCAATTGAAATTTTAGACGATACATTTAACCTAACCAGAAGAGAAGTCGTAAATGTTCCAATTATCGGAAGCGTTGCAGCTGGCCAGCCGATTCTTGCAACTGAAAATATTGAGAATTATTTTCCAATCCCTACTGAATATATGCCAAACCAAAATGTATTTATGCTGCGCGTAAAAGGCGATAGTATGATAAATGCCGGAATTTTAAACGGCGATACGATTCTCGTCAGACAGCAGTCTACTGCTTTAGACAAAGATATCGTCGTTGCATTAATTGAAGATTCTGCCACAGTAAAAACATATTATAAAGAAGACGGATATTATAGGCTTCAGCCAGAAAATGACGAAATGGAACCAATAATTGTAAATGAAGTATCTATTCTTGGCGTTGTATTTGGAGTAGTTCGCTTTTTTTAGATAGTAAAAACCCGCAGCATCTGTTGCTGCGGGAAGCATAGTAATTTTATTCTTTTATAATGAATCAACATCAATGATTGTTCCATCTCTCCAAATTCGCTCTAAATCATAAAACAAACGGTCTTCTTTCGAAAAAATATGCACGATTATATCGCCATAATCCATAAGAATCCACGTAGACTTTTGATTGCCTTCTATTTGTTTTACGCAAACCCCTGCTTTATCAAATACTTCATCTACGGAGTCCTGCATAGCCTGAAGCTGATTTTGATTTTCTCCGTCTGCTATTACAAAATAATCTGCAATTACAGAAAGATTGCTTATATCAATTACTTTTATATCTTTTGCTTTTTTTTCATCTAATGCCTGATAAGCTAATTTTACCATTTCTTTTGCATCCATATTGTACTCCTCTTTTAAAAATTATTTATCTAACAACTCTTTATAATATTTATACGTATCATAGGTCGTATGATCCATAGCGTTTTTCTTCTGATTTAAAAAATGAATTGTATCTTGTAAAATACGAAATACCGCCTCATCGATTGATTCAAATGCAATCGTTCTAATTTCTGCTAAATTTGGCGCTTTTTCCCGGTTGGGTTCAATATAATCCGCAACAAACAAAATTTTATCTAAAAGATTCATCTCTGGCGCTCCGGTTGTGTGTACTAGAATTGCATGAAGAATTTCTGGATTTTTAACGCCATAAGCTGTTTTTGCAAAAAATGCGCCTAGTTTTGCGTGGAGAAGCACAGGGTTTTTGTATTCTGCATCCCGTATAGAAATATGGTGCTTTTTACACAGATGAAGCTGCTTTTCTCCTGGTATACATTTTGCACAATCATGCAGCAGTCCGGCTGTCATTGCCTGGTGCATATCGCCGCCATACCGCATAGCAAGGCATGAAGCCGTATACATGACTCCGAGTGTATGCTGATAACGATTTTTATCCAGTTCTTTTTTCAATTGTTTTTTCATATCTTTTAAAAGTTCTGTCATAATCGTTCCCATCCTATCCTAAATAAAGAGAATTCATTCTAATAAATGTTTCTACTTCTTTTGGAAGCATATACTGTACCGTTTTTCCTAATTGAATACGTTTCCGAATTTCTCTGGATGAAATTGATACATTTGGCGTATGAAGTATATGAATATCCGCAGAATAATCATTTACTGTATTTAATACTTTCCTTTGTATCGTATTTCCGAGATCGTTGCGTACTGCCACAAGAAGCGATGCCAGACGGCAGATTTCTTTCGGATTTTTCCAATTCTTAAAATCATCCAAAGAGTCTTCACCCATGATAAAATAAAACTTTGTACCAGGATATATCTGATGAAATTTCTGTAAGGTCAGATACGTATAGTTGACATCTGTACTTTGTGACTCTATCATAGATAATTCAAATTTGGGATTATCTGATATTGCCAGCCCGACCATTTTACAACGAATATCCGGCCTGGTCACCTGGCTGTTTGCTTTATGAGGAGATTTTCCCGTTGGCAGAAAAAAAACCTGGTCTAAATCAAATTCTTCTGCCGCATTCTGGGCAAGCAACAGATGCCCATAATGAATTGGATCAAATGTACCTCCCATGATACCAAGTTTCCTAGGCTGTATTGTATTCGTCATTCTATATGCTCCCTTATTTTCGTTCAATCATATATCCATTTTACTTTGGCAGTATAATCACAGGTTTCTTTTTTGAAACACGGAATAATACAATTTTTTTGCCGATGACCTGAACCACTTGAGAACGTGTCCTGCCGGCAATTGTTTCTGCAAGTTCTTTTGGATTATCCAAGCAATTCTTTAATACAGATATTTTTATCAATTCCCGTTTCTCTAATGCAGTATCCAGAGCAGTAATAATTTCCGGGGTCAGGCTTGCTTTCCCAATCTGAAAAATCGGCGTTAAATGGCTTGCCTGACTCATTAGATATGCCCTTTGTTTACTATTCAACATATTTTTCCCTTTCTATTTATAATAATCAAATTCATGCCCATACATACGGACTGTATCGCCATCCTGGATACCCCGCTTTTCTAAAGCCTCTAAAATCCCCTGTTCTTTTAAAAATTTCTGAAAAAAGAGAAATCCTTTTTCCGACTCAATATTGGTATAACCCAACATTTTATCAATTTTAGGCCCTTCGACTACAAAGGCAGCGTCGTCTGCCCGTTCAATGGTATAAGAATCTTCTTTAAATAAGCTGGAAGCAGGGTTATATTCCGCTTCGTACACTACGGTCGTATCTCCTAAATCTTCCAACAAACCACTGACATAATATAAAAGTTGTTTCAATCCCTGGCCGCTGACTGCAGAAATTGGAAATACTTTTATGCCTGATTCTTCAAATTCTGCCGCAAGCTTGTCTATAATATCATCTTTCTTGTCATAAATTGCATCTATTTTATTAGCTGCGATTACCTGAGGTTTTTTTAACAAATCCGGATGGTAAGCATTTAATTCCTGATTTATCGTTTTAATATCTTCGATCGGGTCTCTTCCTTCCACCGAAGCTGCATCCACAATATGAATCATTACCTTCGTCCGTTCAATATGGCGCAAAAATTCGTGCCCAAGTCCAATTCCCTCAGAAGCCCCCTCAATCAGACCTGGAATATCTGCCATAACAAAACCTTTTCCACCATCTAAATCGACAACACCTAAATTGGGACTTAACGTTGTAAAATGATAATTGGCAATTTTGGGCTGTGCATTTGTTACTCGGGATAAAAGTGTAGACTTTCCTACATTTGGAAAACCGACCAAACCAACATCGGCGATTACTTTTAATTCTAACATCACTTCAATTTCAATTGCTTCCTGCCCCGGCTGGGCATATTTGGGTGCCTGCATGGTAGCTGTCGCAAAATTCTGGTTGCCCAGACCGCCCCTGCCGCCTTTTAAAATGACCTGTCTTTGATTTTTGCCGGAAATATCTGCAATTACTTTTCCAGAAGCTGCATCTTTTACCACAGTTCCTTGAGGAACTTTTAAAATTAAATCTTCGCCATTTTTCCCATGACAGTTCTTTTTTCCGCCATCTTCGCCATTTTGAGCCGAAAACTTGCGTTTATGACGATAATCGCTTAGAGTATTGATTCCCTCGTCTGCCTGAAATATAATATCTCCGCCTTTACCTCCGTCCCCGCCGTCAGGGCCGCCGTTTGGAACATATTTTTCACGACGGAAACTAATATGGCCATTTCCGCCTTTTCCTGATTTTATAATAATTTTTGCTCGATCCGCAAACATTGTATTCACCTCAATTAAAATCCCCATAAACTTACTACAAGCAAGTTTTGGAGGATACCTTACAGCTAACGTAACAATAGACCCGGCGTAAAAGTCGGGTCTATCAAATCTTCTTATTCGTTGCTGGCTACTGGATAGACGGAAGCCTTTTTCTTATCTCTTCCTTTTCTTTCAAACCTTAATATACCATCGGTCAAAGCGAATAATGTATCGTCTCCGCCAATGCCTACGTTCGTACCAGGATGAATCTTAGTACCACGCTGTCTGTATAAAATATTTCCAGCTTTTACAAACTGTCCATCTGCTCTTTTTGCACCTAATCGCTTGGATTCGGAATCACGTCCGTTTTTTGTAGAACCAACTCCCTTTTTATGTGCAAAAAACTGAAGGTTCATATTAAACATCTTCTAATACCTCCTTAAAGTCAAGGTCAATATAATCGGCTCCATAAGACTGCTGTATTCCTTGAAGACCTAAAATCAGAGATTTCACAAGCAGTTCTGCATCATGTCCTGCCGGATGCAAAAACCGCAGCAATATCATACCTGTATCTTCATCTGATTCTACCGAAATTTTTTCATTGGTATATGCGGAAATAGAATTTATAGTATTAATTACAAGAGCAGAAACTCCCGCGCATACAATATCCTTTCCTATATTCGCATAACCCGAATGGCCACAGCAGCTAAAACCGGTAAATTGCCCATTGTAATTTTTCAACACTGTCACTTGAATCATAAAGCTATTTTTTCGATTTTCACCTGTGTAAACGCTTGTCTATGTCCGTTTTTCTTATGATAGCCGGTCTTTCTCTTGTATTTATATACGATAATTTTTTTGCCTCTGCCTTCTTTAATTACAGAAGCTTCTACTTTTGCATTTGCTACTGCATCCCCAACTTTTAATCCATTGTCAGATACTGCAATCACCTCGTCAAAAGTAACTTTTTCACCAGCTTCGACACCAAGCTTTTCAATGGTAATGATATCGCCTTCGGATACTTTATACTGCTTGCCGCCTGTTGCTATAATTGCGTACATATGGCACCTCCTATTATCATTACTCGCCAGCTGCGGCGCTGTATCATATGAAACATACGATACAAACTTAAGCCTCGCTGTGCGGCATACTCATATATCATAAAAGATAAGGGAATTCTTGTCAAGATTTTTTTATTTTTGATTCTGTTAAAATTTTCCTGTTTTTTTAAAAAAAACTATTGAAATTTTTTTCAAAAAAGTATATACTAAACAAGTGTGGTTCAGAAATGCCGATATGGCTCAGTTGGTAGAGCAACGCATTCGTAATGCGTAGGTCGTCGGTTCGAGTCCGACTATCGGCTTTTCTTTTTTTATCTGCACCGTAACTTTCAACCGTTACGGTGCATTTTTATTTCATAAACAACGAATTTATCCGGCAAAATCAAATAAAGACAACTGATTCGATTCCGGCAAATCTGCTAGAATTCCTAAGTCTGCCATCAAATCAACCACCGTTTTACTGGCTTTTGTCCGCTGCCTAAAATCGTCTTTCGAGAGGAAAGCGCCGTCTTTTGCCGCTTCTTCCACTGCTTCTGCAGCTTTTTCCCCCAATCCGTCAATCGTACTAAGCGATGGCATCAGCTTTCCGTCCATAATCTGAAAACGGTCTGCTTTTGCACAATAAATATCCAATGGCAGAAATTCAAATCCCCGCGCATACATTTCCTGTACAATCCGCATATCACGGTAGGTATCCTGTTCTTTTTTTGAGAGTTTATCTTTCCGCTGTTCATAATCCCGCATAAAATATGCAAGCCGCTCTTCTCCCTGGCACATCAGTTCATAATTAAACCCAGTGGCGCGAATGCTAAAATAGGATGCATAATATGCAAGCGGATAAAAAACTTTGCAGTAGGCAATCCGCCACGCCATCATAACATATGCCGCTGCATGTGCCTTCGGGAACATGTATTTAATCTTTTTGCAGGACCAAATATACCAATCCGGCACGCCATGCGCGAGCATTTCTTTTTCCCATTCCGGTTTTAAGCCTTTTCCTTTCCGCACGGATTCCATAATGGTAAACGAAAGTTCGCTGTCTAATCCCATATGAATCAAATAAACCATAATATCATCCCGGGTGCAGATTGCTGTGGAAATTGTTGCTTTTCCTTCCTCTATTAATGTCTGGGCATTTCCAAGCCATACGTCTGTACCATGAGAAAGGCCTGAAATCCGTATTAAATCCGAAAATTCCTGCGGTTTCGCGTCAATTACCATCTGCATGGCAAAATCTGTGCCAAATTCCGGTATTCCAAGCGCCCCAAGCTGACAGCCGCCAATCTCTTCCGGCGTCACTAAAAGAGCGTCCGTATTTTTAAACAGAGACATCACAGATGCGTCGTCTAACGGAATTGTCTGCGGATCTATTCCTGTCAAATCCTCAAGCATACGAATCATCGTCGGATCGTCGTGCCCAAGAATGTCAAGTTTTAAAAGATTGTGGTCAATCGAATGATAGTCAAAATGAGTTGTAATGATATTTGTCGTCGTATCATTTGCCGGATGCTGCACCGGAGTAAAGGAATCAATATCTTCTCCAACCGGCAGTACGATAATACCACCCGGATGCTGGCCCGTCGTCCGGCGCACTCCGACGCAGCCCTGCACAATCCGGCTGACTTCGCAGTTTCTCTTATGTATTCCACGTTCTTCATAATAATTTTTGATATAGCCGAATGCTGTTTTATCTGCCAGCGTACCGATTGTCCCGGCACGATACGTCTGTCCTTTTCCAAAAATAACTTCTGTATAGGCGTGTGCTTTACTCTGATATTCGCCGGAAAAATTCAAATCAATATCCGGTTCTTTATTTCCTTTAAATCCAAGGAATGTTTCAAAAGGAATATCAAACCCTTCTTTGGACAACGGCTCTCCACAGACGGGACAACGTTTATCCGGCATATCACAACCGCCCCTGCCGGAAAACGCTTTTACCTCTGGGGAATCAAAATCGTTGTAATGGCAGTTTGGGCAAAGATAATGTGCCTGAAGCGGATTTACTTCTGTAATTCCGGACATTGTGGCAACAAAAGACGAACCGACGGAACCCCTTGAACCGACTAAGTATCCGTCTTCATTTGATTTCCATACAAGTTTCTGCGCAATAATATACATAACGGCATATCCGTTCGAAATGATGGAATTCAATTCACGTTCCAGCCGTTCTTCTACAATTTTCGGGAGAGAATCCCCATACATTTCATGCGCTTTATTGTGACAGATGTCACGCAATAGCTGGTCTGAATTCTCAATGACCGGCGGGCATTTATCCGGACGCACCGGAGATATTTTTTCACACATGTCCGCTATTTTATTCGGATTTGTAATCACGATTTCTTCTGCTTTTTCACTGCCCAAATAGTCAAATTCCGCCAGCATTTCTTCTGTCGTGCGAAGATATAAAGGAGCCTGATTGTCTGCATCTTTAAATCCTTTACCTGCCATAATTATACGTCTGTACACTTCATCCTGCGGGTCTAAAAAATGCACGTCGCACGTTCCTACGACAAGTTTATGGAATTCTTCTCCCAATTTTACAATCTTCCGATTGATTTCCTGTAAATCCCTGATACTTTCCACAGGTGTTTTTTCATTTTCAATCAAAAACTGATTGTTTCCTAACGGCTGAATTTCCAAGTAATCATAAAACTCCACCAGACGTACGATTTCTTCTTTTGGACGGCCGTTTAAAATTGCCTGGTACAACTCTCCGGCTTCACAGGCGGAACCAATAATCAAACCTTCTTTATATTTTAAATATTCTGTTTTTGGTATTCTGGGCCGTTTTCCAAAATAAGCCAGATGGGAAAGCGAAATCAAACGATAGAGATTTATCCGGCCAATATCATTTGTTGCAAGTATAATCGCATGGTAAGTCGGCAGTTTTTTTATAACGTCCGGAGTCGAAACGCTAAGTTTTCCTAACTGATCTAAATTTTCAATTCCCCTGTCCTTTAACATCTGTATAAATTTGACAAATATTTCTGCTGTACAGCCGGCGTCGTCTACTGCCCGATGATGATTTTTTAAAGAAACTCCCAGAGCTTTTGCCACAGTATCCAATTTAAAACGGTTCAATTCCGGCAGCAGGTTTCTGGCAAGAGATACTGTATCAACAACCGTAAATTTCCGTTCCATTCCAAAAAGATGTAAGTTATGTTTGATAAAACTCATATCAAAATCAGCATTATGTGCAACCATAACCGAATGACGGCAAAATTCCATAAATTCGGGCAGAACTTCTTCAATTGTCCCCGCGTCCATCACCATAGAATCATTGATTCCAGTTAAATTTTCGATTTCAAACGGTATTGGAATTTGGGGATTGACAAATTTTGAAAAATGACCGGTAATCGTTCCGTTTTCTACTTTTACCGCGCCAATTTCTATAATTTTATTAACGCTTGGATTAAATCCAGTTGTCTCCAAATCAAATACCACAAAAGAATCTTCTAAACTCTGTCCGTTCGCATGTTCTACAAAAGATTTTATATCATCTACCAAATACGCTTCGACACCGTAAATGATTTTAAAATCTTCTTTTGGAGAAACCGCGTGATTTGCTTCCGGAAATGCCTGTACATTTCCATGATCGGTAATCGCAATTGCCCTATGCCCCCATTCTTTTGCCCGCCTGATAATCTCTTTGACATCAGATACGCCGTCCATATCGCTCATTTTCGTATGGCAGTGAAGCTCCACACGTTTGACTGGGCTATTGTCGACTCTCTGGCTGCGGAAATCCTGAATTTTTTTGATACCGTAAATTGAACCAATCGTTAATTCGCTGTCAAACTTATCAATTGTCGTCACGCCCTTGATTTTCAAAAAAGCTCCTTTTTGAATGGATTCTTTTAAATCCGGCAAATCTTCATTTTTTGTAAAGATTTTTATTACGATTGTATCTGTAAAATCTGTAAAAGATAAAATTAGAATCGTTTTTTCATTGCGAATTTCCCTTGCATCTAAGCTGACGACTTGTCCATGTATCACAACTTCTCCGATTTCACCTGTAATTTTTTCTATTGGAATACATTCCTCGTCAAAGTCTCTGCCATATACCACATCTGGATTGCTGGAACGGAACGTTCTTTTTTCTTGTACTTTTGACTGGCGTCTGTTTGTTTCTTTTGTCGGAGGATTTTCTTTTTCGGCAATTTTTGTTGGTTGTTCTGGTTTTTCGATTTCTCCTTCAAAAGAAGCCTGACGAATTACATTTTGAATTTCCTGATTGATTATATAATCAGACTTCTTTCTTTTATCTTCTTTCTGCAGTTCAAAAGAAAGTTCAGCAATAAAGTCCACACCGCATCGTTCACAAAAAATCTTTTCTAAGATTCGTATCAATTCTTCCGCACGTTCTCTTGCAATCATGGTATCTTCTAAAACTAATTTCATTCTGTTTCGTTCTAAAAAAGTAATTTTTGCGGTTCTAAACACATTATAAATCAGCAGGCTATAAGCCTTTAATTCTTCCTTTATGCTTTCCCCATAAATATCCATCAGGCTTTCTGCCGAATATTGTTCAGACAGCTGAAATTTCTCAATAATTTTAACATCAATTTTCCGGTCTTTAAAAAGCTGCCTGATAATTTCCTTTTCCATTCGAAAAATATCCGTTTTGGGAATCAAATGCGTACCATAAAGAAAAATGCGAATCACATTCTTCTGGCGATTCGCACTTACTTTTGTAACTTCTATGCCAGTCATCAGTTTTTTCAAATCCTCTTGTACGACTAATGTTGGAAATACTTCAAAAAACATCTTTGACATATTACTCACTCCAATTTAACAATTCTTTCCGAAGTTCTGGGAGCAATTCCTGTTCCGGGACTTTTTTATATACTTCTCCATGTTTGATAATCAATCCCTCTCCAATTCCTCCGGCAATCCCTATATCAGCTTCTTTTGCTTCTCCCGGGCCATTGACGACACACCCCATAACCGCCACTTTAATATTAAGAGGAATATCACTTACCATATTTTCAACCTGATTGGCAAGTTCAATCAGATTAATTTTTGTCCTTCCACAGGTCGGGCAGGACACCACTTCAATTCCTCCTGACCGAAGCCCAAGCGTTCTTAAAATTAATTTTGCCGACTTGACTTCTTCCAATGGGTCTCCCGTCAAAGAAACACGTATCGTATCGCCGATTCCCTGATGTAAAATCAAGCCCAATCCGATGGAAGATTTGATATTGCCGCTGATTAAAGTTCCAGCTTCTGTAATCCCTACATGAAGCGGATAATTTGTCTGCTCTGAAATCAATTCATGCGCTGATACGCACATTAAAACATCAGATGATTTGATGCTGATTACAAGATTGTCATACCCCATATCTTCAATCATTTTTACTTTATCTAAAGCGCTCTCTACAATACCTTCTGCAGTGACTCCATGATACTTTTCGACCAGTTCTTTTTCCAAAGAACCGCTGTTGACGCCAACACGTATCGGAATCTTACGCTCTTTTGCAACATCTACTACGGCCTTTAAACGTTCCCTGTTTCCGATATTTCCCGGATTAATACGGATTTTATCTGCGCCATTTTCCATTGCTGCAATTGCCAGACGATAATCAAAATGAATATCTGCAACAAGAGGAATGGAAATCTTCTTTTGAATTTCCTTTAATGCAAAGGCAGCTTCCATAGTCGGAACTGCACAGCGGATAATATCACATCCGGCGGCTGAAAGTTTTTGAATCTGTCCTATGGTTGCTTTTATATCTTCTGTTTTCGTATTTGTCATTGATTGTATTAAAATTGGATTACCGCCGCCAATCACACGATTGCCAATTTGAACTGCCTTCGTCTGTATCCTTCCCATTTTATCCTCCTACATTCTACATCAAATAAATAATTTTCGAATATCATTGAACATGACAAGAACCATAAGCCCCATCAAAATCATAATTCCTACAAAATGAACCATACCTTCTTTTTCCGGATTAATTTTTTTCCTTCGGACTGCTTCTATAATCAAAAAAACCAAACGGCCTCCGTCTAAGGCTGGAAGCGGAAGTAAATTCATAACCCCTAGATTTGCAGTCAGCAATATCGAAAAATTCAGCATATTTAAAAATACATAAAACATTCCATCGCTTTTACTTGCGTCATATGTGTCTCCAATACTTTTTACGATACCCACAGGACCCGAAAGTTCATTTGCGCTGACTTTTCCAGTTACCAGCATTTTCAAACTCTGAATCGTCGTCCAAATCCAGTACTTCACCTCATACATACCATATTTTACATTTGAAAGGAAAGATTTTTTTTCTCGCACATTTTTGGTCTGGATTCCAATCATATAACGGCCGCTTTTTTCGTCATACTTCGGCTCTATCACTGCCTGATGCCGTTTGCCATCCCGTTCATACGTAACATCCAACGTTTCCCCTGGATGAAAATACGTATACATGCTGACTTCTCTGTAAAAATGTATCGGTTTATTGTTGATTTCAACAATAACGTCCCCTGCCTGCATACCTTCGCTCTGCGCTGAGTAGCCTGCTACGACGCCGGATAGAACGGGAACATCCACTCCAATACAGCTAATCAAAATGAAAGAAAGCACATATGCCAAAATAAAATTAAAAATCGGCCCTGCCGCTACAACACTCATCCGCGCCCAAACAGATTTACTCCCGAAAGCACATTCATCCGCACTCTCTCCATCTTCCCCTTCCATCATACATGCTCCGCCGAACGGCAATAATTTAATGGAATAAAACGTTTCTCCTTTTTGGATCCCAAACAATGTCGGCCCTAATCCCAGACAAAATTCATTGACTTTAATTTTATTTTTTTTTGCCAAAAGGAAGTGCCCTAATTCATGGAATAAAATAATCATGCTGAAAATTAAAATTGCTATGATAAATTTCAAACTACCACCTGCTCTCTATAAATTCATATACTGCCTGTTCTGTATCAAGAACCTGTTCTAATGTTGGATGTTTTATAATGTCAATCTGATTCATACATGCTTCTATTATATCCGTTATCGCCAGATAAGATATTTTTCTGTCTAAAAACATCGCAACGGCTTTTTCATTTGCCGCATTAAAAACAGTCGGAATATTTCCGCCCCGCTCCATTGCTGTAAACGCCAGTGAAAGTCCGCAAAATGTCTCTGTGTCCGGTTTTTTAAAGGTAAGGCTGGAAAGTTCAAACAAATCCAGACGTTTTCCGCTTAAACTGCGGCGGTTCGGATAGTACAAAGCGTACTGTATCGGAAGCCGCATATCCGGTGTACCAAGCTGCGCAATCACTGCCCCATCCTCAAATTCAACTGCGGAATGAATAACGCTCTGCGGGTGCACTGTAACCTGAATCTGTTCTGGTTTTACATCAAACAGCCACTTTGCTTCCATCACTTCTAGTCCTTTATTGACTAACGTAGATGAATCGATTGTAATTTTTTTACCCATAGACCAATTCGGATGTTTTAACGCATCTTCTACCTGAATATTCTTTAATTCCTCTCTATTCTTGCCAAGGAAAGGCCCTCCGGAAGCAGTTAAGATGATTTTATGAATTCTATTTTCTTGTTCCCCCTGTAATGACTGAAAAATTGCGCTGTGTTCGCTGTCAACGGGAAGTATCTGCACATGATGCTTTTTGGCAAGCGGCATAATCAAATGTCCTGCCGTCACCAATGTTTCTTTATTTGCCAGCGCAATTGTCTTTCCTGCTGTAATTGCGGCGATTGTTGGACGGATTCCCAACATTCCAACAATCGCGGTAACTAGAATCTCTGATTCTGGTTCCGTAGCGATTTCTAACAATCCTTCCATTCCAGATACAATCTTCACATTCAAATCTGCTGTTTTTATCCTTAATTCGTTGGCTTTTTCTTCTTCCCATACAGCAGCAAGCGAGGGCAGAAATTCCCGTATCTGCTGTTCCAACAACTCAATATTACTGCCGGCAGCAATTGCCGTTACTTGTATATCTTTTTGTTCCCTTACAATCTCTAACGTCTGTGTACCGATAGAGCCGGTAGAACCTAAAATTGCTATTTTTTTCATCTCTTAGTACCTCTATTTTATCAAATAAACTGCTAAGTAATAAATAATCGGCGCAGTAAATATCACACTGTCAAATCTGTCTAAAATTCCTCCATGACCCGGTATCAAGTTTCCATAATCTTTAATTTCATAATTTCGTTTTATTGCAGAGGCTGCCAAATCTCCAACCATAGAAATCAGCGCTCCCACACCGCCGATACAAGATAATACAAGCATTTCCTCTATATCCACCTGCATTGGTTGGCGGAATATCCATGTATACAACAATGTTAATAGCATTGCGCCCGCAACGCCTCCAACCGCTCCTTCCACTGATTTTTTAGGACTTAGTTTCGGTGACATTTTATGTTTTCCTATTAAAACGCCAACGCAATACGCACAGGTATCACTTCCCCATGAGCAAAGGAAAATTAACCATACAATATAAACGCCTTTCTCCAACATTCTGGTCTGGTAAATATAAGTAAGCATAACAGCAGTATAAAATACACCAAAAAATGCTGCCAGAATCTGTTCTGTTTTGTACTTCGGATACGTAAAAACATAAACCGACATTAAAATTACCAGAAAAGAAATCACTAAAATCATAGCGTCAAAAAAAACGGATACCGCAAATTCGCATAAAACAATGCGGCAAATAAATACCCCACAGATCCTGCAAGACTTTTTTCAATTTCAAAAATACGGTATAATTCAGACATACCAATAAAAGAAATTAAAAGAAGCGCTGCAAATAACACATCTCCTCCAGTAATTATCAAAACAAGCGCAAGCGCAACCAATACAACTCCACTAATCAATCTTGTCTTAAACATCTGCTCCCTCTTTCTCCCTGATGCCGCCGTATCTTCTGTCTCTGGAACTATATGCTTCTACTGCACGTTCTAATTCCTTTTCATTAAAATCCGGCCAAGGTACATCAGTAAAATAAAATTCACTGTATGCTAACTGCCAAAGCAGATAATTTGATAAACGCTGTTCTCCACTTGTCCGAATTAATAAATCAGGGTCTGGTATTCCGGCCGTATCCAGATAAGAACTAAATTTTACTTCATTCAAATCTTCTAACTCAAGAATTCCTTCATCATAATCTTTCATCATTTTTTTCATAGCACGAAGCATCTCGTCTCTGCTCCCATAATTGATTGCAATCTGTAAATTCAGTCCACTATATGACGCAGAAGCTACTTCTAAATCTCTGATATTTTTCTGAAACTTCTCGTCTAATTGTGTGATGTCTCCTATGACACGCACACGCATATCGTTTTTTTTCGCTGTCCTGATACAATTTTTTAAATAAGAATCTAACAATCGCATCAATGCACTAACTTCTTTTTCCGGACGGCTCCAATTTTCTGTTGAAAACGCATACAATGTCAGATAGCGAATTCCCATATCATGTGCAGCCTTTGCGACCACTTCTACATTCTTTGCCCCAATTGTATGCCCATAATTTCTCGGCATTCCTTTGGACTTTGCCCATCTTCCATTGCCATCTAATATAATCGCTACATGATTTGGTACCATAAATTAAACTCTCCTTTTTAGACTAGCACTGGTGTGCATCCTTTTGTATGGTAAAAATGGGGACACGCATTATGCAGTGTCCCCACTCAGATTCATCATACAGTAAGAATTTCTTTTGTTTTTGTATCTACTGCTTTATCCACCTGCCCAATGTACTTATCTGTCATCTTCTGGGCCTCGTCTTCTAATCCTTTAATCTCATCTTTTGAAATATCTTCTTTGGACAATTTTTTAAAGGAATCATTCGCATCGCGGCGAATATTTCGAATTGCAACTTTTGCCTGTTCTCCCTTTTTCTTAATATCCTTCGCAAGATCTTTTCTGCGCTCTTCCGTCAATTCCGGAAAAACAAGCCGTATGACTGTTCCATCATTCGTTGGATTAATCCCAAGGTCAGAAACCATAATTGCCCGTTCAATTTCTTTAACCATGGCCTTTTCCCACGGCTGAATCTGAATCATCCTTGGTTCTGGTACACTGACATTAGCTACGGACTGTATTGGCGTCGGAGTTCCATAATAATCCACCTTGAGTTTGTCAAGCACATGAGGATTCGCACGCCCGGCACGAATCGAAGCAAATTCTTCTTCCAGATTATTCAAAGATTTCTGCATTTTTGTATGAAATGGTTCCAGTCTTTCGTCCATACCTAAGTCCTCCCTCAATTAGACTGTAACTTTTGTTCCATTAAAATCACCGGATATAGCCTTTATAATACTATTCTCATCATTCAAAGCAAATACATACATCGGCATTTTATTTTCCATACACATAATAGAAGCTGTCATATCTACAACTGCAAGCTTTTTCTTTATTACTTCTTCGATTGAAATACTTTCGTACCGTTTTGCATCCGAATTTACTTTCGGATCACAATTGTAGACGCCATCTACTGCTTTTGCTAATAAAATACCGTCTGCTTCTATTTCTACCGCACGTAAAACTGTGGCGGTATCTGTTGAAAAATACGGATGTCCGGTTCCTCCGGCAAAAAACACGACCATATTATGTGCAAAATATTTATTTGCGCGGTCTTTTGAAAACAGCTTCGTCATTGAGCCACATTCAAACGGTGTTAAGATTTGTGTCATCATACCTGCAGAACGAAAAATCTCAGAAACATAAATACAGTTCATAACTGTTGCTAACATTCCAATCTGATCCGCTTTCGTACGATCAATCGTTTCACTGGTACGCCCCCGCCAGAAATTTCCGCCGCCAATTACGATTCCCACTTGAATCTGCCTGTCAATCAGTTCCTTCACTTGCTGTGCAACTTTTTCTACCGTAGGCTCATCAAACCCCATTTTTTTATCACCGGCTAATGCTTCTCCGCTTAATTTCAACAAAACCCGCTTCATAAATTAAATTCCCTTCTTTTCATCAAAAAGACCCTGAACATCAATATCTGCATAACACTGTGAGCAGAATCCTTCAATAACCGCTCCATTATTAATTTGAACAGAACGAGATTTGATATTACCCATAACTACTGCAGAAGTATCAACAACAACTGGTCCCTGAACGTCTACATCGCCTTTGATTGCCCCGGCAATTACTGCTGATGTAGCTGTAATATTGCCAATCACTACGGAACCGATACCAATTTTAACAGTTCCACTGCTCTTTACTTCTCCTTCTACCTTTGCAGCGTCTGCAAAAAATTCAGAAGAATCACTATTACCTTCTAAAATACCGGTTACAACTAATTTGCCTCTGCAGCCTACGTTTCCTTCAATTCTGCCGCGGATGTCAATAGAACCGTTTGATGTAATATCACCCTTGATATTTGTGCCTTCTGTAATAACAGCCACTTCGTCTGAAATCGGTTCGTCCACACGCATTTCCATTTCCGGCTGTACATTTGTTCCTGTCATTACTTCTTCGTTCATCTCTTTTTTCTCCTCCATTATTGTTCTTTCATCTGCTTTTTGAACTTCTCCTGAAAATTCTTTTTCCAAATTTACTACCTGCTGTGAATTCACTACATTTTGTTCTCTCTGTACGTGTTGAACAGGTTCCAGCAATCCATCCAATTTGGAAAGTTCTGATTGTGTATCAACTCCTGTATCCAGAGTATTCACTACCATATCTTCACTCTCTGGCGCCTCCGTTTTCTTTGCTGCGTCGTCAGACCCCAGCATCAACTCATCCACCGCCTGGGAAAAGTCATCTTTAAATTCCTTAAAAAAACCCATCTTACTTCCTCCATTTTTTATTTGTTATTGTTCCACACTCGTTGCAGCAATATGCTGCACCACAGTGGTGCTTTCGTCTATCGGAAGTATTTCAACTCCCATACTTTGTAATGCCAAAATCATCGGCTCTAGCGCTTGTACCGTTGATGTTTTTGTCTCTGCATCGTGCATAAGAACAATAGAAGTCTTATACTTTACAATGTCTGATGTCACATTTTGTACAAGTTCTTCCGGCGTATACGCCTGGGAAGTCGCATCCCCACTCGATACGTTCCAGTCAAAATATGTGATTCCCTGTTCATTCAAATAAGAAATAAATTCTGTCATATCAGTGTTGCTGACATGATTGCTGCTGCCTCCAGGGAACCGGTAATATAAACATTCTTTTCCGGTTACTTTATATAAGTAATTTTGTATCCTGGAAAAATCATCTACAAATGATTCCAAAGATTCATACAAAACTTTATATTTATGCGTATATGAATGCATAGCAAGCGTATGGCCTTCTTCCACAATCCTCTTGTAGAGTTCTTCATATTCCTCGCCTTCTCTGCCAATCACAAAAAATGTTGCCTTTAAATCATATTTTTTTAAAATGTCAAGAATCTGAGCAGTATTACTGCTTGGACCATCATCAAATGTTAAATACACTTTGTGTGTGTCATTTTCCTGCGCGATATTTTCTTTTTGGTTCATCACCGGAACAATACCGTAGCCCATCTCTTCCATTAATGAAACTTCTGTTGTATCTTCCAGATTAAAGTACATACTTTCATCTGTATTTGGCAGCGTTTGCTTCGATTCTGCATCCATCTGGCCGCTTACCGTGAAATTATCCAAAAGATAATCCATCTTTTCCTCAAGACGGGATACTCTCCACATTAAAACGGCACAAATCACAATCGAAATCATCAGCCAAATGCCTATAATACTAACAATTGTACCTTTTACTTTTGCAATTCGCTCGCGTTTCTTTCTTGATTCTTTTAATCCTTTTGCTGTACTATCTTCCATTGCCGTTCCTTTTTCTCCAGTTAAGAATTGTGTAACAACCTCCATTCAGCTACACTTTAAGCAAATTACTCTAATATATTATATCATATATTATTGCTTTTGCAAGAATTATTCTGTATCTTCTTCAATTATTACTTCGGTATCATCATCGGATAATTCTTCTTCCTCGTCTTCTCCATAATACTCGTCTTCTGATACTTCTTTTATTTGAGCGTTTTCATATAAAAAAGCAATTGCTTTATCCCTTACAATCATCACACGTACAGATAATTCTCCATAATCTGATATAAAATCATCTACCGATTCATATTCGTATTCCACCGCAAGCGCTTCTGCTTCCTCCTGATAATCCTCGTCTGTAACCTCAAATCCTTCCTGCTCTGCAATTGCCTGTGATACCAAAATTTCGTTTACCCAGCTTAAAGTTTCTGACTCAACATCCCCCTCTTCCATAAAATCAGTCATAAATTCTTCATATTCTACTCCAAACATATCTGCATAAGACTGGTACTGTTCGACAGTTTCATTATAACAAGCATCATATAATGACTGGGGATACCCGTTAAAAGTAGCATTTTCCACTGCTTTTTCCAAAACGTCATCTCCGGCAACAGATGCTGATTCTTCCTGGGCAGAAACCATTAATTCTTCTCTCAGCGCCTCTTCATATTCTGCAGTTGTATCATAATCGGTCGCTTTTTTGACAAATTCGTCATTATATTCTGGAACAACAACTTCATTGATCGAATTTAAGGTAGCTGTAAATTCTGCCGTCTTACCTGACAAATCTTCATCATATTCATCTGGAAATACCATTTTAAACGTAAATGTCTCTCCTGTATTTTTCCCAATAACATTAGCCTCAAACTCTTCTATAAACTCTTCCTGGCCTAATGTAAACTCATAATCCTGCGCTGTCCCGCCCTCAAACTCTTCTCCGTCTATCGTTCCTGTAAAATCTATATTAATATAATCCCCATCCTGGGCCGGACGATCTGAAATTTCATTATATTCTGTATTTTCATCCAAAAATTCTTCAATGCTCATTTCAACATCATCATCTGACACCACAGGAACAGGATAAAGTATTGAAAGATTTTTATATTCTCCCAGCGTGACATAATCACTCACTTTATAATCAAAGATTTCTCCCTCAGATGTTTCTGTATTACTTAAAGATTCCCCTGAATTGTTAGTATTACCGCATCCGGCTGTTACTATTACATGGATTCCAAGTATTGCAGCTAAAAAAATATGTTTTTTCTTCATAAGTAATCCTTTCTTTATCTGATATTAATAGAAATCATAACACACCTATGAAATGAAAATCAATATTTTTTTTCCATTTCCTGTTCTTAATCAACATCATATTGAATATAATGATATTTTTCAACTGTCACTTTCTAAAAAAAGATGCATACTCTAAATCATATAAATCAAAAAGGAGATTATCTATGAACACTTGTGGTCAGCCAAGATGTGGAAGAACACCGTATTCTTCTCCCATGTTACGTACTAAAGACACCTGGTCTGCTGATAATTTTGCGCTTGCTATGGCTTATGTCCCAATACAGCATTTTAAAAGTGTATATGAATTAGACGAAGCCCTGCAAGTCGGCACCATTTTTCCAGAATTAAATAAACCATTTAAAGGCTGGAAAGGAGGCCGCCCATGTTAAAACAAAATATGAACAGGAGCCAGTTATGGAACTGGATAAATGAAGTCAGTTTTGCCGTAACTGAAATTAATTTATATCTGGATACACATCCAGACGATGAAGAGGCCCTTGCTTTTTTTCATCATTTTAATGAAGAACGAAAAAAAGCCTTAAACCTTTATTCTGCTAACTTTTCACCCCTGACGATTGAAAGCGTACAACAAGACGACAATCACTGGAAATGGGCAACTGAGCCCTGGCCTTGGGAAGGGGGTTATTGTTAATGTGGAATTATGAAAAACGTTTGGAATATCCAATCAACATCAAAGAAACAAATCCAAAAATCGCCCAATATATTATGAGTCAATATGGTGGACTGTATTGTTTGAACATATAACAATATCAAACAGGGAAAACAGTACTTTGCAGCTTCCTGTCTTCCCTGTTTTTATTTCACCCTATTCTATATATGCCTTGTCCCCAGTATCTGCGCAAACCCACTGTTCTCTGTCTTTACCGTCCTGTCCCATGTACATCCAGATAGCTTCCCCTACTCTTGCAGTCGCCAGATTTTTAATTCCAGTTCCTTTTTTTAAGGTTCCAATAATTTCTCCTTTCGGAACCGCAGACGGAGGCTGCGCGGGCTGCTTTGTGCGGATACGCAGACCGTCTACCGTAACTTTGTATTTGCTTCCCTTTTTATAATTTAATTGTATATGGCCTGGCTCTATGGAAGCCGCCTGCAAATTCTGCCCTTCTGATTTTAGAAATAACTCCCTCTCTGCTTTCCGTCGTTTTGTTAATCCGTCAAGTGTCTTTCCGGCTGCTTTGTTGTACTGGAGCATTTTTTCAGCCACCGTTTTACGATCCCTTGTTCCGGCTGCTGTGAGCTGGTCGATCGAACCTGTGTTAAATGCAAATGATACCAAAGCGTCAAATTCATTCTGATTCCAGCGGTACTTGTCGTCATACTTCTCTACGTTCTTTTCATACCTTATTAAATCATCTTTTAAAAACTTCTCTGCCTGTTCCTGCGTGATGGTCTGCCCCATTTTTACGCCTGCAGTATGTCCATAGCCGATTGTAGGGACGCCTGCTGCACATTTGTAAGCAGTCAGACGGCAGCCCTCAAATTGTTTGATTAGATTAATTCCGTTTTTTGATGTTTCCATTCCATTCCTCCTGTTTTATATGAATTTTTATTAAATAAAAAGAGAGCCTGTCTAAAAGCTCTCTAATTAACGTTATGCCTCTGTTCCATGTTTCATTCCATATTCATTATTTGCCATTCTACGCCACATCTATTTTCATCTGCGCATTGCAGTCATTTATTTGTATCCTCAAATTCCATCAATGATATAATATTTCATAGAGGATATTCCTCGGTACAGAAACACTTGATTGTCTTGGTAGGATGACGAGTGTTTCTTATTTTTTTAATTCTTGATAAACCTTATCAATTCCCATCCGTAAAACATCTGATTCAGACATATTCAATACGCAGCAGCATTCTTTTAGTTTTCGTACATCTTCTTCTGACATTCTTGCTCTTTTAACTATCGTTTTAGGATTTTCTGTTGGTCTACCAATTTTCTTTTTTTCTACTGAAATCACCTCTTGACTCTTGCCATTCTCCCAAATATATGCTACATTCTAGTTGGTTACTGGCGGTGGCAAGTACCGCCAGTTTTTAGAATTGCCTTGCTTATTTATTAAGCAGGGCTTTTACTTTTTCCTTTGCTTCCTCAAGGTCTTTACAATCGTTAAGGATTTCAAGAATTTTTCTGGTCTGATTTTCTTCTGCCGTTTCCTTAAGTAATTCTCCTACATTCATTTCTTCCTCCATGTTTTCTCCTTTCTGGCTTCTTGCCTGCCTTACTCGCTAAGATCTTCCTTAACTATATATTCATTGTATATTATGTAGCTACAAAAATCAAGAGGTTTTTAATTTTTCCCACCCTACCTATGGAATTAAAATAAGGCGTAGCATTTCGCCACACCTTCTAATGCTTTTGGGGCGTTCAGGAACATACCCTGACATGCATCCGCCCCTGTGTTCAATTAACCGCATATAGGTTCCTTTCCTAAAAATATGTATAAAAAGAGAGTCTATTTCCAAGCTCTCTTTTTATTGTTTTTACTCTATTGAAAAATATATTTTGTTATGGTATATTGTAAATACAAAAGGGAAGCCATAGAAGCGGCTTACCCTCCGAATAATTACATTTAACGCTTTATAGCGTCGCCGTCACCTATTCGCAGTAGCTGGCGGCTATTTTCTTTTATCCTTATAAATCTGGTAAAACAGACTGATAAGGGCAACAATGAACGTACAGAATAAAAATAAATCCTGATATGTAATCATCTTACCGCCCTCCTTTCTTTCGTACCGTAAAGGTATGACTTCTGGAGGGCATCAAAACCCTCCGAATAAATCAGGAAGGGTAAAGCCGCCTTTCGCTCTATGGTTTCCCATATATGTACTATACTAGAATGAATGACTTTTTACAATCATTCCCCGTCTGTTTTTTCCACTTCCGGCAGTCCTGCAAGTGATGTCAGAATTGATATTATCCCCGCCACAACAGATACTGACAAGACGTTCACCCAGTTCACGTCAATCACTGCCTGCCCGATTGTAAGCATGGACAACGCCACCTGCGCCATTGTTTTTATAGAACGGACTGCTGCTGCCGTCAGCCATTGTTTTGTTTTCCCATACATTCAATTCATCTCCTATCCTTTGATTTGCAAATCCTCTACTTCTTCCAGTAAATGCGTTACCATGCCGTTTCCTCCCAGTTCATGGTATGCCTCATACATTTCCAAAAAATTTTCCAGCCCGTGCTTTGTCACATATCCGCGCTCCGTCCAGTCCCTGTGGTACTCTATGAGCTTTGCCCTCAGCATGAGCATTGTGCCTCTGCTGTTCGCGTCCCTGTCTTTTTTCTGCTGCTTTAGCAGCCAGACGATATACCCGAAAAATGACGTTAATACAACCGGAAGCGCAATTGTGTATGTCTGCAATAAAATTCCTTCCATCCCAAAACTCCCCTCCATCATATTTTTAGTCTGTAAACTTCTATGTTAAAATCCAAACCACCGCTGTTAATTAGAAGATACTTTGTCGTACTTTGTGTTCGAAATGTATATGTATTAGTTCCTTCTATTCCGACTAAAGGCGACTGAACAGCCGAATATTCTTCACTGCTCCCACTATTATTTGACACTGCCTCAAGCACATCAAATACTCCACTCGTTTTATAATCTGTCCTATGTGTAACCACTTTATAAACCGCGTTGCTTTCCACCTGAACAATTGCACATTTTGCATATGTTACATAGGATGACGCCTTTCTAATGCTGTCCGATCCGTAATATGTCCATAACATGCCATTGTAAATGCTAATATCCATTTTTTCCAAAATCGAAGACAGTATAACCTTTAATTCTCCTATTTCAGTTTTTAAGTTTGAAACCTCTCCTCTTAATCTGCTAACTTCTGCATCTAATTTGTCTACCTGCTCCTGTGTCAAATCCCCTACAAATTCCCACTGTGTACCATTATACCGGAATGTATATGTGCCATTTGAAACAATATGTCCAGACGGCAATGCCACCCCTTTATAATATACTGCCTTTGCGCCTGTACCATTCACACTCAATGTCGGATTTAAAGCGGTATTCGTATGATTAAATTTCACCGTAATCTCTGCCCCTGTCACAAGATGAAACCCTGTACAGGATACCGTCTTTGCCGCTGTGGAACCAGATGTAGAACAGACGCCGTAGTTTGTTCTGTCGGCCGTTCCGTCAATACTCATGCCGTTGATTTTCCTTGCCGTATTCCACTTTGAGGCGGACGCTGCATTACCGGAAGCCGACAGCGCGCCTATATCAGAAGGCGTCATGCCATCTATTCTTTCCGCCAGTTCCTGTGCCCTTCTTTCTGCAAGATCCCCGACAACACGCCAGCAGCCCGCATGATAGACCACTTCTACCGCCCATTCTGCCTGTATGAACCCGGCCGGCAGCGGCGCATTTTTATATTTCACAGGATATGCGCCGGTCCCATTAATATTCAAAGTAATGTTTTCCGCCGTGTTCCCCCATGTGAAATACACAGCCGCCCTCACGCCGTCAAACAGCCGGAACCCTTCCAAATCCACTGTTTTTGCCACATCCGCTTTCCGGCTCCCGCAGACGCAGAACCATGCAAGTTTTCTCTCCTGCTTTTCTGCTTTTAATTTCAAGTATGTATTATTATTTACAAGAGCCTGCACCACTGGATTAAACACATCCGCGTGTCCGGGGTCGCTTGTTTCAAATTTCCTGATATTCTCCGTATACGCCGGATTCTCAGGAATCTCAAATGCAGCCATACCATCCCTCCTATTTTATTACATCATATCATTAATTTTAAATGTAATTTCCCAGTCATTGTCTTTACCTTTGGAAGCACAATTTTGTATCGCAATTAAATCTCCTTCGGCGTCCGCAAGCGCAATTTCACTAATTGCCATTCCGGCCAGCTCGTTTTCTGCTAACGTACAGTAATAACAAATCTGCGTATCGTTGATAATTTCGTATTTATCTATATTTTTCCTGAAAATTTCTGTATTCAGACTTTCTTGTTCTTCATCCGCTTCTAAAACTTCCCCTGAGCTATTTACGCCCCCGGATCCAAACACCATCTGTGCAATTTTAGGCAGCGCGCATTGTCCCGCCCTTGCAAGCAGAATTTTCTTTTTTGCCTTTCTAGTCGTAACTGATTTTCCCATGAACCAAATTTCGCTCCCTTCGTAAACTTCTGCGTCTAAAACCCTGCTGCCATCCAGCTTATATGTCCCGTCAAGACGCCAGTAATCTTTTTTTATGGTAACAGATGTCTGGAATAGTTCTTTTCCCCTGATATTTGCGGTAAGTTCCGTCCCTGTATTCCAATTCCATGTATCCCATGTACAGACTGCCGTTTTACACTCCATTTCTTTTTTTGCTTCTTTAAATTCCAATTGAATTGTAAATGCTGTTTCAAATAAAATACAAACCCATAACGGTAAAACCTCGTCTAATATCCCATAAATTTCATGCAGGTCTATTACTCCGGCTCCAATATCTGCCGTCAATATTCCGTCATCATAATCCGGCTTTAAAACTACGCCCCCTAAATGTCCTGACAGCATTTCTGAAAGTTCTGACAGACTCATACGGCGCCGGTTTAATCTGTAATAAATATATCTTTTTCTTTCTTCTATGCTTTGCGACGCTTTGGGCAAAATTCCCAACATGCTTTCAATGCGCCGGATTCCAAATTCATCCGCCGTCGCAAGGAACATATTCTGCAATATTCTATTGATATGTTCTCCCAGTTTATTAAATTCAATATCTTCTGCTTTTGCAATCTGCTGTATTTCCCTGATTTGGCTTACCACCGGAGGATAATAATTTATTATGGTTTCCTGCATGTGACGTCCCCCCTGACTGGTACTGCGTTCGATTCCAACAACAAATTTTCTGTTTTTCCATTCAGCGCAGTCTCCTGCACGTCAAGCACGCCCTGTACATCCGCAATCGCCGCATTGATTTTTAAAATCCTGACTGTCAGATATTCCATATCTTCCCAGCTTTTCGCAAGCTCCAAAAAGTATCCGTCCAGCCGTTCTTTCATAACCGGAAGCAAATCTTCTAATACATAGCCTGCCTGCATTGTAATTGTCGCCGTTATATTGACCGCTTCCTGCCTGCATGGATAAATATCTACAATATGGAACATAGGCGCCGCCCCTTCCCCTTCTCCCTGCCTGTCTGGCGGATCAATCCTTTCCTGCACTTTTTCTACAAGAGCAGAATCCGGTGTCTTATATTCACTGTTTAAAAAATAAATTTGAATGTTACGTCTGCCGCGTGCAGACCTATAAATCTTACAGGCGCCCACGCCTTCTATGCTAAGCATTTCCTGCATATACTGCGCCCTGTTCCCGCCAAATGCCTGCGTTGACGTCACAATTGATAGATACCTTGCCCGAAATGCTTCTGTTTCCTCTTCATCCCTTGCCGGAACAGACAGCTCTTTTAATTCCATCCCGGCAAATCCTTCGATAAAATCAATTGGATATACGCTGTCGTATGCTGCATTGCCTGCGCTTCCCGCCTGCTCGCACATCATTAAATACATGTCGTCCGTTGTTTTTCCAGTGCAAATATACGTCAGTTCCCCAGCGGAAAATCGTGTGTTTTCTGGAATATCTGCCGTACACACCGCTTTAAAGACTGCATGAGTTGCCGGAAACGGCAAAATCCCCCGCTCTTTCGCCCTTAAAATCAAATGCTCTCTGTCAGCAGTCGCTGCATAGCCGTTTAGGTCTGCCACAGAAAGCTCCATGTACGCACGTTCAAATTCTGCCGCTGCGCCACGCAGCGCATGGTTTACAAGCGTCCCTTCTTCTGTACTGATACTGCAATCTATCTCTGCAAGAAGGTCAACCATAATATTTTCCAACGTCTTATCTTCAAACAACATCCCGTCGCCCCCTTACCTTATATAAATCGTATTATCAGAAAACTGAATGTCCCCAAATGCCGTCTCTGCCGTAAAACTGACTGTCAGGCGGCTGTTTTCCATGACCGCCGAAAAATCAGCGATACCCTCAATATATTCGTTTACAAGAAGGCACTCTTCTATCATTGCCTGCGCCTCTGCTTCAATATATTCCTCACTGTATCCCTGTCCAACTAAATCTTCAAATTCATTCCCATAATCCCATGTATAAACAGAGTAACGGTAACGCGGCGTCTGTATGGCAAACCATATCCAGACTTTTAATGCCTCGATACCTTCCACAATCTTTCCAGTCAGTTGCCCGGTCAAGAAATCTATTTCATATTCTTTCGGTATCCCAGTTTCTTCCTCTTCTATTTCCAGCGTTTCATCTTCTTCTACATACGTTGGGAATAAACTCATGCTTCCACCACCTTCACCAGCACAAGGTAACGCTCATCACTGTACCTGTACACTGCTACTTTATCCCCTTTTTCCAGTTTCCCTTTTAAATGTTCTGCCATCAGCAGATCGTTTTTGGACAGTTTCAGCTTCCCAATACTGCATGACGAGGAATCATTCATAGTACCAAGCTGAATCGGGGCAGTATTATCTTTCCTGCCTTCTCCTCTCATTATGTTTAACATTTCTTCATATGGATTCATGCAGCCACCTTATTCCTCTGTTTCTTCATATTCTTTGCTGTCCATAATATTTTGGAAATTCAATTCCAAATTCATTGTATGGATTCCGTTTTCCCATGTATGCGTGTCGCTGTCAATCCAAAACAGACCATTTTGCCCTATCGCCCTGTCGTGGACTTTTACGCCGTTTCCAGCAATACACTTTAAATTTCCGTTAATGCCTACAACCGTTACTTTCTTTTCTATTCCTACCAGTAAATTTTTTGCTGCCGCCGTTTCATTTACATTTTCTTCTTTCTTATACACGCTTTGATAAATGCCGTATCTTTTGACCCATGAATCCTTTTTCACTTCTCCAATCTGGTTTCCTGCATCATCATAAATCTTTACGACATTCACCATATTTTCGATTGATTCCTGCTGACTGCTGTCTGTCATATTTCGTTTTTCATCCAGCACATAATTTTTTACAACTATCCCCTTTTTTCGGACAGTCAATTCCTTTCCTTCCATACGGCAGATGTGCTTTTTTCCCGTCTGCGCCGCTGCTTTTGTATACGCCATCATAATTATATCGTAGACAGAACTACCGTCTATAATCATCTTCCCAATCGGCGTTTTTGTCTCTGCAATGCTGCCTGTCTTTATATTAAAATCCAGACATAGTTTTCTGGTAATCGCTTCTGCCGTCGTATTGGAAAAATTATAAACCCCCGTGCTTCTCAATAAGTGGTTCAGCAAATCCATACAGGAATACGACACTGTGCCTGTTTCGCCTTTCTTTTCCTTGGTAATCACTTCCCCAAAGAAAATCAAATTATTTTTCTCATACAGTTCAATAATGTCGCCTGCCGCAATTTTCAATTTCAACTTTTTAATGTTTTTATCATATGGGGCGTTGACAACGGAGATTTCTGCCGTCCTTGCTGCCTGCGATACCGAACCTCCCCAATTGACGCTTTGTACCGCCTGTGTAATATTTACCGTCTGCGGTTTACCATCTTTATATTTTATCCATTTAATCTTCAACCTTTATCACCAGCCTTTGGCCTGCATGGAGTAAAAGCGGATTTGGCCCGATAGCATCCCGGTTCATCTCATAAATTGCCTTCCAATTCGCACTGCTTCCCGTCAGATTTTTTGCAATCGTACGGATATTGTCATTTTTCTTTACAAGATAATAGCCGCCCTCTACGTCTTTACTAAGTCTGTCTGTCATAGCAGGCTCTAATTTATTTGTTACTTTTTCCTTTTTCTTTTTTCTTTTTGCCTTAATTTTCCGATATTCCCTAAATTCCAGCGTAAAATTAATATCCCCCGTCCCATCATTTTCTCCCCATACAAAACTCTCTATTGTACATTTCATATTAATCGGGGTTCCTGTCATTATCAGACGCATAACGCCTTTATTTTTCATCTTTTCGATTTTTTTCACGCTGGCTTTGGGAGATGGAAACGTATTATAATCACAATAGCTTTCGACTTTTTTAGGAAAAAAAGAAGAAAAGGAAACCGTTTTTAATTTCCTTTTCCCGATTAAATTGATTTCTCCGAACGCATGAATGTTTACCTGTGTATGATTGCTTTCGCTTGTCAGCTCATATTCCGGCGGCATGACGGCAAACCGGAATTTTTTCTTTCCCTGTTTCAAGCGTATCTCCATTTATCCATTCCCCCTATGCAAACCCCGTATTAAACGCTACTTTTTTCAAATTTGCAGCCAGAGCCGCCGCAATACGGTCAATATCTTCGTCGCTGCGCACCTCTATTTTATCCGCAAGTTTCTGAATATTGATATTGACTGTCTGGCTGCCGCCCTTTGCGCCCTCTTTTCGTGCCATCTCTACGCTTTTATCGTGCGGATATACTCTTGTTCCTTTTGGAAGGTCTACAATTTCACCCCCGCGGTCGTGAATCACAGCCGTACCGCCCTGCCAGTTATCTGTACCTTTATATAACATTGGAATCGTTGGTATATTAATTTTAAATGCCTTACCGCCGATTATAGGAACCCAGTCTGGTATTGTCAGACCCAATTTATTTAATCCAGAAATAGCGCCGTTTACAATCCCAATTACTGCATTAATCGGTGTTTTGCACAAAGCCGCAAGCGTATCAAATATTCCCCCGAAAATTGACTTAACACCTTCCCACGCCTGTTGCCAGTTCCCAGTAAATACGCCTGTTATGAACTGAATAATTCCATCAAAAACCGTTATTACTCCACTGATAATAGACGTGATATTATGTACTGCCGCTGCAATAGAACCTTTTACAACATTAAATGCTACCGTTACCACAGGAACAATGACCGCCATAGCCTTTTGAATGGCTCCAGAAATAAATCCAAACGCCGCTACCGCCACTGCTTTAAATGCAATAATTACCGCTTTTGCAGTGCTGCATGTGCTGCTGATTTTCTTTCCGAAAACGCCTGCAACAATAGTCGCCGCTTTCCGTACTACGCCGCCTATAAACCCAAACACTGTTCCAAATACTGTTTTCAGCGCACTGATAATACTGACCGCCCTGGCCTTAATAT
The DNA here is from genome assembly GCA_910586355.1 of uncultured Lachnospiraceae bacterium. Taxonomy (GTDB): domain Bacteria; phylum Bacillota; class Clostridia; order Lachnospirales; family Lachnospiraceae; genus Roseburia_B. The sequence continues at coordinate 9,210 of CAJUHJ010000013.1, read as the reverse complement.
TGTTGATATTGGCAGTAAATTTTTTCATATCTACGCCGCATTTTCCCAACGCTTTCTTTACTGCGTTTCCTAAAGCGCTGAATATTCCCTTTACAACATTTAATTTTTTAAATGAGCCGACTGCGCCTTTTATTGTATTTCCAATTATCTTAAACGGAGCTTTTATAATATTTACCAGGCCGGAAAATGCGCCTTTTGCCACCGTCTTAAGCCCATTGAGCGCGCCTTTCCAGTCTCCTGTAAACACGCCTTTTACAAACTGCCCTATACCGTTAAAAATAGTTTTGACATTGTTAATCAGCGGCTTTAACGCCTCAACAAAACCACTGACGCAGCCCTTTGCCGCATTAATTGCCATATCCCATTTTCCCGCCACAAGGTCAAACGCCCCCGCAATTTTATTGACGACGCCTTCTGGAAGAAATTTAGACAAAGCCCCTACGACAAAATTCTTAACCGCGTTTATTTTTGTCCTGAACAGATTCCCCACAGTATCCAGTACGCCTTCCGCCGCCGTCTTAAGCCCTCCTAACGCTGTTTCGGCGTCTCCGGTAAAAATACCCTTTAAAAAATCTCCCACTCCGCCAAATACAGTTTTAATGCTCCCAAATATTTTCCTCACGTCTACGGTTAAGCCGTGAAATACTGATTTTACGCCTTCTACTGCTGCCGTTATCCCTGGAAGTATATTGTCGAATACTTTGATGATTCCGTCTGCCGTATCCGGCGGAAAAATGTTCTTTAGGCTGTTTTTAAATCCCTGCGCCGCGCTGTCCCAGTTCCCTGCAAATCCTCCTGAAAAAAATCCTAACAATGCGTCAAATGTCTTAAGTCCCCGGTCTGCTGCCGTTGTAATATCATCAAACGATACAATTATATCTCCTGCCGCCGTTTCCAAAATTCCGCTTACTTCTGTCATGCTGCCGCTTACATTCCCTTTGAATTCTTTTTTGAAGCTATCCGAAACAGATTTGCAGAAACCGCCGATTTTATCTGTAATGCCGCCAATTGAATTTCCAATAGATTCAAACTTTTCCCGGAACCCTTCTACGGAAACGCCTGCTTTCTCAAACGCCCCTTTGAACCACTCGCCCACGCCCTGTAAAAATCCTTTGACTTTCTCCCAGTTTTTTATAATTAAAAATGCTGCAAGAGCAATTCCGGCCAATACGCTTATGACAATACCTGCAGGACTTGTAATTAAACCGGCAATCCCTTTAAAATCGGCAAACAGCTTCATTGCCTTCCCCCATGTCCTTTGTACGGTTCCAACAACTGTTACCATTTTCCCAAATGCCAAAAGAACGGGGCCGACTGCTGCGGCAACCGCAGCAAATTTTACTATGGACTGCACTTGATTTTCACTTAAATTATGAAATCTATCCCCGACTTTTCCGATTATATCCGCAACATTTTCAAAAACAGGCGTCAACGCTTCCCCAAATTGAATTGTAGAATTTTTGATTTTATTAAACGCTATATTCATTCTTTCTGTTGGCGTCAGCATTTTTTGATACGCATCCTCCGTAGCTGAACCCTCTATTCCCATAAGTTTAAGGGCTTCTGCAAAATCCTTTGAGCCTTTTCCGGCTAAAACCGTAATACTGTTTAATGCTTCCGTAGAACCAAAAAGTTTCGCCATTGTATCTGCATTCCCGCCTGTTTTTTGCTTAATCTCATCTAAAAAACCTGCCCATCCTACACTTTGTAAATGTGCGGAAGAAAAATCAAGACCCAACTGTTTTGCCGTTTTCGAGGCATCCGCAGACGGTTTTAAAATATTGCTGTACGCCGCCTTTAATCCAGTGACCGCCTCACTTGTTGCAATACCATTTTTAGTTAGGACTGCAATGCTGCTGAATAAATCTTCTGTGGATACATTTAAACTGGAAGCAATAGGAATCACCTTTCCCATACTGCTTGCCATATCCCCAAAAGACGTTTTACCATAGTTTTGAGCCTTTAACATCTGGTCGCTGATACTCTGCGCTTTTCCAGCTTCCAGGCCGTACGCATTTAATACCGTTGTCAATCCGTCTACGGCAGTTGCTGTATCCGTAAATCCTCCCTTTGCCGCTTTTACTGCTGTGGATACAAAATCAACGCTGGCTGCTGTATCAACGCCTGCAGAAATTGCCTGATACTGTGCTTCGGCTATATCTGAAACTCCAACGCCAACTTCATTTGACAAATCTATCACTTGTTTTTTCAGCGCGTCCATTGGAGCGGCAGACGTATCTGCAATGGTACTGACTTTTGCCATAGCATTTTCAAAATCATTCCCTGTTTTTATTGCTTCTGCCGCTACCCCGGCAATTGGAAAGGTAATTGATTTTGTCAGGGTAGAGCCTACGCTTGAAATTGTTTTTCCGGCATTTTGTATCTTCCTTCCAGACCGGATTGCCTCACTGCCCATCTGTTTCATATTATCTATAACCGCCTTTGACGGCCTTGTAAAACCATCAATAAACTGTATCGCAGTACTGATTACCCTTCCCAAATCAACCACCTCCAAACGATTTCAATATTTCTTTCTTTTCTTCTGCCGAATCCCTTATTTCCTGCCGCATATAGGCTCTTGCCACACGCTTTTGCCCTTCCGGAAGGTTCATGTATTCAAACGGTTTCCATTTTTTAAAGCGATAGTGAAGATAATCCATGTTTACATCCCTATCGCTTTTAATTAGTTTTTTATTTCATTGTCTGTCTCTTCTTCATCTTCAAATCCGCTTACTTTTGCAACCTCCGAAGCAATGTTATTGATTTCCCCTTTAAAAATCTTTTTTGCCGCTTCTGCGGGTGTTACGACGCCCAAATGCTTTAAAAGGGCTTCATCTTTTAAATCCGGATCAACCATTCCGGCCGCTGCAATTTTGGCATTAGTGTCATACGCCCTGCTGTAATCTACTTTTCCATCCCGGTTTAGCCCGCTGGCTGACAGCGGCGCAAACATATCTCCCTCAACTGCGCGCAATTTTACTTTTGCAGGCTCGCCGAATAACTCAGACAGTCTTTTGCTTGGGATTTCTTTTGTCTCTATTTTTTCAAACTCTTTTTTATCTACTGCGATTAATCTTTCTACCAAATTCATGTTCGTTTCTCCTTCCCGCGTAACCTACGCTGATACAGAATTATTAATTGTCCAGTCTTCAAAAGTAAAGCTGTAACTTTCCTCACAATTTTTTCCGGCTTCCCAGTCCATAAGAATTGTTTTATCAAGTTTACATCCGGTAAACGCCACATTTTCTATTCCTTTTGCCTCAGGGTCGTTTAAGCTGGCTGTTATAGCGACCTTGGGCAGTTTTCCTTGTTTGAGGGAATCACTCATTTTCTTCATAATGTGGCTGTTGATATGATGTAATTTCACTTCCCCTTTTGCTTCAAGGCCTGTTAATTTCTGGCCGTCCATTAGTTTCTGCACTCTTGTGACAGAAGTTGTTTTATGCGTAATCTCAGCTTTAAACGAAATAACCTGCGCCAGATATTCATTATCAAACCATACTTCGCCCCATGTGCCGTTCATTACCTGCTCCGGGTTAAATTCTTTCTTTTCTGCTGCCATTATCCTTTCCTCCTAAAACTTAAATTGCAATCGGCATTGTAATATCCTCAATTGCGTCCAGTATTTTTATGTTTCCAGTTAAAAATACGTTAGAGCCAGTATCTGCCGTAATAATTTCCTCATCACTGCAGTCGTCTGCTTCTTTCATGCTTCCATTCTCTAAAACCGCATTAAGTCCCCTGCTCTTTAAATAACTGCGGACTGCTTCTGAATCCAGACTGACAGAATATGCACTTATAATAGCGTCCTGCTTTAACTGGGCAAAATATTCGTTGACCGCAGACAAAAGAAGACATTTATTAGAATACGTATTCGCATACCTGCCCAGATAACTATCCTGCGCTGTTTTGATAATATCGTCATGTATCATATCCATTGTTTCTACAACTTTGATTTTCTGGAAACTGCCGCCTTTCGTTTCCGTAAATGTAACAAGGCTGTTGACGCCCCTGACTGTCTTTACTTTTTCCCCATCATGGAACAGAATAAACTCCCCTTTGTCCACCGGAGCGTCAATGTCTTTCAAACGCGTACAGTCAGACAATTCCGGCAAAGGCGCATATGTACAGGAAATTTCTACCGGAGTTCCAGCTATCAGTCCCGCTATCCTTGCGCAGTACTGTTGGGCGCTGTAAACAATATCTTTCGTCGTTTTCGTGCCGTCTTCATTAACCGCCGTTTCCGTTTTTACTGCTTTTTCCGTTGTATAATTGATAATCCCTTCATTGTCTGCCGGAATGTTTGGCAAAACTGCCTTCACCTTTTTCTTATTACCGCGCATGGATTTTACCCAGGACGCAATATCCCGTGTTTTTCCATCCGTTTCCGCCGTCGGCGCAGCAAGGTAATCAAACCGGATTGTTTCACAGGCGTCCATGGCTCTTTTGTATCCGGCGTCGACTGCCTCTTGTTCGATTTCCCCTTCTTCAATTCCCATGCAATATACAAGAACTTTTTTGGGCGCATTGACATAACCGGCCATTGCAAGCCTAATCTGCTCCACTGTTGCGCTGCTTAATCCTTCTGGAATATCACTTTCCGTAACTACCACTATCGGATTTACCGCTGCCTGGGGCAGTAAATCCCTTACCCACAGCATAACCGTACCGCGATTCCCTCTGATAACTGCTGATACTGCTTTTTCAATAAAACTAATATTAATACTTGGCGCTCCCATTTTTTCTCCTTCTTTCTGCCATTTGTCATTTACCCGCTTTCATGGACATTCCTAATGTTTCCATAAAAGGTTTTGTTTCGTTTCTTCTGGTATTTTCCATATAGTCAATATCAATACTGATTTCTAAAATATCCGAATACTCACCGATAAACTCATGTGAACATTCGCCAACTGTCAGTTTTCTTTGCCCGACGCAAAAAACCAGCCCGAAAAGGCTTTTTATTTCATCTGCCTTTTCAAGCTGGTCAAGCTCATTTTTTTCCTGCTGAAAATAAATAATTTTAACTGTAAATCCGCCCTGTGCAAAATTCTTTGTTTGTGCCCGGCTTCCTTTATCAATAATTTCCGTAAAAAAACATGGGGCATCATACCCTTCCTTTATCTCTTTCCCATAGATTTTATATTGCGGCGGCGGGTATCTTTCTTTTAATAATTGATTCACCGCTTTCTTTATTTCTGTAAATTGAATCGAATCCACTTCCTTTTTAATTGTTTTCTTTGTTGGCAAATACTATTATATGTGTTATTGTATAACTACCAGGAGGAATCACAAATGAAAAGCTATTCATCCAGAGAAGTTATCAAAATGCTAAAAGAAGACGGCTGGTATGAAGTCAATATAACAGGAAGTCATCACCAATACAAACACCCAACCCAAAAGGGACGTACCACGATAAAACATCCTGACAAAGACATACCAGTTAAAACCCTAAAACGTATCGAAGAACAATCGGGGCTAAAATTTCAATAGCCCCGTTCTCTTCCATAGATTTCAATTAGGAGGTTATCTTATGAAAAATACAGAACGATATTTTTATCCAGCTGTTTTTACTTATGAACCGGAACAGGAAATTGCCGTTGATTTTCCAGATTTGAAATGCGCTACCAGCGGCACAAACGACGACGACGCACTCTTATCCGCAAGGGAACTTCTCGGCTGCGTCCTATGTGGATTAGAAGAAGATGGCGAAGAAATTCCACCCCCCACTCCTTTAACACAAGTAAAAACACAAGACAACGAACGAGTAATATTAGTTGATGTCTATATGCCTTCTATCCGTCAGGCTCACATTAATCGTTCCATTAACCGTACCGTAACATTACCAGCCTGGCTTAATGCTGCAGCATTAGAGCGAAATATCAATTTTTCGCAAGTACTGCAAGACGCTTTAAAATCACAACTTCATCTTTAAAATAAAAGGGGGCATAACGCCCCTTTTCAATTACAATCATTATCACTCCAAACTATTTTCCCGCAAAATATCGTCTACCATCTTTTGAAATCGTTCTGGAACAACATTTTTATAGTCATTTTGCGTTTTTTCCATAATATGTTTTCCCTCCACAAATCCTACCGTATGGCCGCCCCTTACCAGATTGTGTCCATTTTCTACCAAATGAAAATGAGGCGCGCTGTTCCAAACCATGACAGCCATCCCAACGCTGTCACCTACCAGCTTATGACCCCATTTTTTCTTAATTGCTTTCTTTGCGTCGTCCCCTTTTCTCTTTTTATGATGTAATGTTGTATCTGCCCTTTTTTTTGCGCTGTTTTTAAAATCTTTTGCAATGCTAAGCAACGTTTCTTCTGCCTGTGCCGGAGCTTTCTTGATTGCCTTTTCTAAGTCCTGCTGCAATTCTTCTAACCCATCTATGTTAAATTCAAAACCCTCTGCCATATATTTTCCTAATTTTCCTCATCAAACTTTATCTCTACTAAATTTCCATTGTCAGGAGCAAATATAATACTATTAGGATTAGATAACTTAGCATAATCCCCATATTCGTCTTTTTCAAACGATATGTCTTTTTCTACTAAACCTTGTATTGCATACACTCCGTCATAGTTATTGCTATCTGTATAAACAATCATACACCAATTAAAATCATTTATTGCCACATAATTAAAGTACCAGTCCGTAAGCGCTTCTTTTGTTACCTGTGCAGAATCAACTTCTATAACAGAATACTCTCCGATTTTTTCTGTGCGGAAACCATTTAATACATCTTTTATTACAGCATTGTCATAAATATGTTTCTGCTGTTCTAACTTCTCAGTTTCCTCCTGCAATTCCGTTTGTTCCGTTACAAGCTCCATTGTAGTTTCTGTTTCTATGATTGCCTGCGTCTCTGTTGTCTCTTCTGACATTGTCATTGTTGATTCCTCTGTATCTGGTTTTGCTGGTTCTAATACACCACCAATGAAGAATACTGCAAGTAATGCCCAAAACCACCATTTCTTCCAAAACGGTTTCTTCTGCTGCCCATCTTTTTTATCCATTTCGACAAACCTCCCTTTTTTCTAACATTATATATTAGGGCATTTTGTTTGTCATTCGAATTCAATCGACAGTTTTTGATAATCCAATTTCTTTTGAATCTTCTCTGTGCATATGATTTCCAGCATTTCATTCCGTTCCCTTACATTGATAACTGAAACAATTTCAAAAAAACGGTTTTTATACTGTATCAGCATATCCGGTGTGATTTCTTTATGGTATCTGGTTGTCACTTTATAAGCCAGCTCTGGCCGTATGCGCTGCGCTTCCTGGTATTCCCTTCCTCTTGTCGGCTCCACGCCTGCCCATACTGTTATGACTGCTGCAAGCGTCTGTTCCATCTGCAGCAGTCCGTTTTCTATTTCCTTGCGCCTTAAAAATGTAACCCTTTTATTCATCCGCCCAATGTCCATATACACCGCCTATTTATTTTGAAGCTGCAGCATAAGCGATTTTGTCAGGTAACTAAATTCTTCGCCAACGCCCCCGGCTGGCGTCCTTTTCTCATACCAGTAGGCAATTAACAGCTGTAAATAAATTTTTTCAAGTTCATAAGGAATCCTGCAGCCATTCTCATCTATTTCAGGGTATTCTTTTCCGGTTGCATTTTTTAGATATTCTTCTGCCGCCGCTATCAGTGTTTCTAACAACTGGTCGTCCTCTTCAATATCAATCCTTGCATATTCCTTTACCTCGCCCAGCGTAATCACTGCCATATGGTACACCTGCCCTTCATTTGTTTTTTATCATGCCTTTGCTGCGGCCTGCTGCGCCATAAAATCAGCTACAATCTGTTCTTTTGTATTTGTTTCCGTTGTCGTCATAGCATACCCTAATCCTGCGCCTAACGCCAGAATATCCGCTTTTGTCATTTCCTCAATCTCTGTCTGCGTATATGCCTTGTTTTCTGCTATGCTTTTACTCCCTCCGTCTGTTGTTGGAATGAAATGCTCTGCCATAATAACTGCTTCTTCATCTACACTCTGAATATCCAGCCGTTCCCTGACTTTAATCCCGGTCTGGTCTGTGTTCCATAAATTTCCTGCCGTGCTTGAAATATCAATTGTCAGCGTTTCTCGGTCGAAAATCGTAATTGCCTCTTTTAAATCACCGCATACAATCGGCACTTTAAAACCGCCCTCTATCGCCCTGCTGGGCAGTGTCTTATTACTTACCTTTTTCACAGGATACTTGCCAAATAAAAGCGTACTCATAGGCTGTGTCGGGTTAGGCTGCATAATATACGTTCCATCCTTATCCTTTAATGTATCCAGCCAGTTATATCCGTCCTGGTTTGTCAGAACGCTTGATGTAAGCGAAACAGCCGGATCGAGAAGGATATTAAAAATTTTCTTCAAATCGTCCAGGCCTTCTACCGTTACTTCTGCATCTTTTGTGATTTCTTTTATTTTTGCAACAATCATAAAATTCCTGGTTGCTTTTGCTTTCTTAGCAATCCACCTTTTCAGGTATCCAATAATATTTTCCGCAGTATCGCTTAAAAGTTCCTGCGTCACCTTCAAAATGCCGCCTTTTTTCTTTACCTTATAATCAATCTTTTCAAATTGGGGCGTTGAAACCTCTGGAAACTCTGCGGCTTCATCCACATTGTCAAAAGGCGTCTGGTCTGCATAACGCTCTATTACCCGGCTGCCGCTTAATGTGCTTACGCGCTCCACATTTACAAGGGTTTCCAGCGCATCTTCTGACCGTCTCAGTTCTTTTACGGCTGTTCTGATGTCTTTTGGCACTGTCAGCCCGCCGTCCTCGTCTTTTTCCTCATTCATGGAATTTAAGATTTCTTTATCATCCGGGGACAATTCGCCTTTTCCAACTGCCGCCTTAACCGCGCTTACAAACGCGCCTACAACTTTCTTTGTCTGGTCCGCTACCTTTTTTGCAGTTCCGCCCTCTGCCTTCTGCTGCATATCGTCCAATTTTTCCTGCTCCAAATCATAGAGCAAATCAAACTGTGCCTGCAGTTCTTTTAATTCTTCTTTTGACTTTGCTGCATCTTCGATTTTTCCCACACTGCAAAAATCCCGCACTTCCTGCTTTTTGGCCTTAATACTGTCCAAAATTTTTTTCAATTCTTCATTCATTGTCTTACTCCTCCTTTATTGACTGCATTAAAAAAGACTTAGATCAAATCTAAATCCTCCAAAATTGCCGCTATCTGCTTTTCTTTGTCC
>CAJUHJ010000012.1 GCA_910586355.1 uncultured Lachnospiraceae bacterium | reverse complement strand
CTGTAAAGCTATGCGTCCGGCTTCATAAAACAGCGGGAGAGTTTCAGATATTTATAAAAGCGATCATAGATTACGAACTGACTGGACAAAGCCTCAACCATGAAGAAATCGCATCCAAACTTTTGTGGACCTCAAATACAAAGAAGATGCTGTTATGGAATCCATAGAGGGATATAAGATGACAGATGTCCAAACATATCGTCTCGTCCGCGCACATATGGATTATATCACATCTTCCATCAAGGACGCAGACTCTATGATAGAAAAATAATAGCGCAATCGCTATCGTCTCTAAAAGTGGTATTGATCTATACAAAATCGATATGCCACAAGCTCTTGTTGAAAAGCAAAAGGCTAAGGCTATCAAACTTTCACACTATAATCTCCTCGGCTATTGAGGCAGCGCCAAATCTACTGCCCTTTTTATGAGTATTTTCTTTTGGCTGTTTCATATGTACTTATTTTTCCTTTCTTATGAAGGGTAACATCTGTATGGAGGTCGACAGCCATTTCGTATTTATAGACATAAAAAGATCAAAAAGGAAACTGCCGCTTCACGATTTTTTAATCGTTAAAGCGACAGCCCCCTTCCTGTCATGATTCCTAATAAAAAGAGAAAAAGTTGGACAACGACAATCATCTTTCCTCCGCTGTATGATATAATGCAGTTATGTAAAAACATAATCTTATAAAGAATGGGAAAATATTTATTTCAAACATCGCATCAGGAGTGATACGATAAGTTACAAAATGAAATAACAAGGCTTATTTTAAAAAGAGTACATTAAACTATAAAACATTCTAATGAGATGGCGGATGACAATACTTTAATAGCTGAATTATTACAAGAAGATGTAAGTATGTTAGTAAAATACGATATACGGGGTGAAAAAATGGACAAACTCAAAATGCAGACCGCAAATAAAGCTGATAAAAATTTCAAGAAGTTGGCGGCCATATTCCCAAATGCCATTACAGAGACGATGGATGAAAACGGCGAGGTAGTACGTGCCATTGACAAAGATGTTCTTATGCAGGAGATTTCCTGTAAAGTTGTTGACGGAAATGAGGAACGCTATCAGTTTACTTGGCCTGACAAGAAGAAGTCTGTTCTTCTTGCCAATGCACCCATAAACAAAACCCTTCGTCCATGCAGAGAGGAAAGCGTTGACTTTGATAATACAGAAAATCTCTATATCGAGGGGGATAACCTTGAAGTCTTGAAGCTGCTGCAGGAAACTCAGTTATATCCGTGACCTTGGTAAAATGAAGTCTGATGATATGCAGATGACTTTGGGGTTGACAGACGAAGAAATGGGGCTATATGACCCAACTAACGATAATGGATATAAGAATGAATGGGTGGAGCTTTCCGACGATCAGTTGCTCCACAATATACAGACCTTACAGAGTCAAAACAATATTAAACTTTCTGCTTCGCTCGTCAAAGATTTGGGTAGGTGCAGCCTTGATATTGAAATGGAAACCGGTACAGGTAAAACCTATGTGTATATCAAGACGATGTTTGAACTGAACAAGAAATACGGCTGGAGTAAGTTTATCGTTGTTGTGCCGAGTATTGCTATCCGTGAGGGCGTAAAAAAATCCTTTGAGATTACCGTCGGCCATTTTATGGAGCATTATGGCAAAAAGGCTCGTTTTTTTATCTACAACAGTTCCAATTTAAACCAGCTTGACAACTTTTCATCAAGCGCTGGTATCAATGTAATGATTATTAACACGCAGGCTTTTGCGTCTTCTCTGAAAGAGGATGGCCGCAGTAAGGAAGCTCGTATTATTTACTCAAAGCGTGATGAATTCGGATCTCGCCGCCCGATTGATGTAATCAAGGAGAACAGACCAATAATCATTTTGGATGAGCCGCAGAAAATGGGTGGAAATGTTACCAGGAAGGCTCTGAAAAATTTCAATCCGCTTTTTTGCCTTAACTACTCGGCTACCCATAAGGAACAGCACAATGTTATCTATGTGTTGGACGCTTTGGATGCATTTAATAAGAAGCTGGTTAAGAAAATTGAAGTCAAAGGCTTTGAGGTAAAGCATTTTAGGGGTACGGACAGTTATCTGTATCTTGGGCAGATTGTACTTTCAGGTAAGAAGCCGCCGAAGGCAAAAATCGAACTTGAAATTGGATATAAAAAATCCATTAACCGAGAAAGCCGAATTCTCGGCGTAGGTGATGATTTATATGATGTTTCTCACCAAATGGAACAGTACAAGGGTTACATCATATCTGAAATTGACCCACTTTGTGGAACAGTAACTTTTACGAATGGTGAGGCAATCAAATCCGGCGATGTTTCCGAAAAAGATATACGTCGTATTCAAATTAGAGAGACGATTCTTTCTCATTTTGAAAAGGAAGAAAAGCTCTTTCATATGGGTATCAAGTGTCTGTCTTTATTCTTTATTGACGAAGTAGCAAAGTATCGTCAGTATGATGAGAATAGCGATGAAGCGCTTGGCGAATACGGTGTAATGTTCGAGCAGGAATATATCGGCGTATTGAATGAGTATATTGATAGGCTTGATACGCCGTATCAGAAGTATTTGAAATCTACTTGCAGCGATGCAAGTGCGGTACATAAGGGATATTTCAGCATTGACAAAAAGACGGGCAGAAGCATAAACAGCCAGTTAAAGCGTGGCAGTGAGTTTTCAGATGATATTTCTGCCTATGACCTTATTTTGAAAAACAAGGAACGCTTACTGTCCTTTGACGAGCCGACAAGATTTATCTTTTCCCATTCGGCTCTGCGTGAGGGTTGGGACAACCCAAATGTATTTCAGATTTGTACGCTAAAACATTCCGACAGTAACATGGCAAAACGCCAGGAGGTTGGTCGTGGACTTCGTTTGTGCGTAAATCAGAACGGTAATCGTATGGATGTGGGAAGCTGCGGAGAAGCTGTACACGATATTAATACTCTTACGGTTGTCGCAAGCGAAAGCTATAAGAGCTTTGTTACGGATTTACAGTCGGATATTAAAACCGTTCTTTATGGCAGACCGACCGTTGCAACAAGCGAATATTTCAAAGGAAAGTATGTAAAAGTTGACGATGTACTTACGCTCATTGATGACAACGCAGCCAGTGTTATCGAGTTCTATCTGATTCAGAACGGTTATGTAGATATGAAGCGTAAGGTTACAGACAAGTACCGTCAAGATGTAAAGAACGGTACGGTTGTCGAATTACCTGAAGAACTAAAGCCTATGACGGATGGGATTCATTCGCTGATTCAGTCTGTTTATGATGACAGTATTTTGAAAGATATGTTTACAGACGGTCACGAAACAAAGGTTAGGGATAATCCTCTCAATGAGAATTTTGCCAAGAAAGAGTTTCAAGCTTTATATGTTCAAAAATAATCCGGAGGAATTTATCACAAAAGTTATAAGGCTTATCAACGAGCAAAAAGCTGCGATGATAGTCGAGCATATCTCCTACGATACGATCGAGGGAGAATACGACAGCGCTATCTTTACAGCCGAAAAGAATACACCAAGCTTCGGCAAGGCGTTCCTTGCAAAGAAAGCCATTCAAGACTATGTGTTTACCGATGGTTCTGCCGAAAAGAGTATTGAGAGAAAATTTGTTGAGAAAATAGATTTAGCTGACGAAGTATGCGTTTACGCAAAACTGCCTAGAACTTTCCAAATTCCCACTCCGGTCGGTAACTACTCTCCTGACTGGGCAATCGCTTTCTATGAGGATAAAGTTAAGCATATTTTCTTTATTGCTGAAACCAAAGGAACAATGGAAAGCCTTGAACTTAGACCGATTGAACAGGTGAAAATTTCTTGTGCAAAGAAGCTGTTTAATGAAATGTCCACGAGTAAAGTAAAGTATCACGATGTTGACAGTTATCAGAGCCTGCTTAATCTAATGGAGTCGATAAAGTGAGGGCAGGATATGGAATTGAAACTTATTCCAGCCAGAATAAAACCTCCAAACTGGGTAGTTTTAGATACGCCAGTCTGGAGGTTTCAATATACGTCGGGATAATTTTTATGCTTCCGTTGAATTATTTGTTTCTTCGGCTTTTTCAGTGCCGTTTTTCCAAGCATCAAATTTTTCCATAACTGCGTCGTAAGTACGCTGGGAGATGTCTGGAAGTTTTTTGCCCCAGCTTCCGGTAGCTTGTTGGAAACCTTTTTTGAAAGCTTCGATCATTTTGTCTGCTTTTGCAGGATCGTTGCCGCTTAGGGCTTTGGCAAAATCTACGATACGGTCGGAAGTCTGCGCTACGCCCCAGTAGCCGTCGTCTGCAATGTCTTTTTGAGCCTGAGCTTTTACATCAGCAGTTACTGTAAAGTTTCCGCCGGCTAAGAAACGCCACATATCATCTGCTTTTCCGACAGCAGCGCCCTGTTTGCTCATCATTTGTTCTACAAGAGTTCTCATCTGCTGAACTCTGTTTTCGGAGTCTGCTTTTAATTTTTGAATCAAAGCGGAGTTTTTCTTGACGTATTCTGTGTTCTTTGTGGATGAACCTTTTTCGTATACAACGCCGTCTGTCTGCTGTTTGTTTTCCGCAGCTTTTTCTGTACTTTCTTTTTCAGAAGTTTTAGCAGTAGAATCTGCTTTTGCTGTCGGATAGTACGAAGAATTATTAATTGCACCAATACTACTCATAATACTTACCCTCCTTGGTATAATAAATTATATCCATATTTTCTGGTATCAATTTTTATATCGGCAGACTGGAAGAAAAAGTAAAGTAGAATTGACCTTTTTTTTCTTTAATGGTAAAATTTTTTTGGTACAAAAACATCGCGGCTTTAAAATATTTTATGGAGGGAAAGCGGATGGATAAGATAAATGTCAAAGCGTTGGCAAAAATAAATTTGGGTTTGGACGTTGTCCGGAAAAGGGAAGATGTATACCATGAAGTTCGAATGATTATGCAGACGATTCATTTGTATGATCAGCTTTTGATTACAAAGAAAAAAGAGCAGGGTATCTCAATTACTGCAAATTTGGATTTTTTACCGACAGATGAAAGTAATCTGATTTATAAAGCTGCAAAACTTTTGCAGGAAACTTATGAAATGAAAGAGGGAGTCTCTGTAAAACTTCAAAAATATATTCCAATTGCGGCTGGAATGGCAGGCGGGAGCACAGATGCGGCGGCCGTTTTATATGGGATGAATGAATTATTTCATCTGGGTATCAAACGGCAGAAATTAATGGAACTTGGAGCACAGATAGGCGCTGACGTTCCTTATTGTTTAATGCGGGGAACGGCTTTGGCTGAGGGAATAGGAGAAAAACTAAAAAGTCTGCCTCCGGTACCGAAATGTCCCGTATTGATTGCTAAGCCTGGAATCGGGGTATCTACAAAATATGTCTATGAAAACCTGAAACTGGATGAGCACACAAAACATCCGAATATTTATGCGCAGGTTGCTGCGATAAGAAAACATGATTTAAAAGGAATAACGGCGCATATGGGGAATCTTTTGGAAACAGTGACGATTCCGAAATATCCGGTTATTGACGAGATAAAACGTTGTATGATGGAAAGCGGGGCATTGGCTGCTATGATGAGCGGAAGCGGGCCTACGGTATTTGGTCTGTTTGAAGATGAGCATACTGCACAAAATGCTTACAGCCAGATGAAACAATCGAAACTGGCAAAGCAGGTCTATTTGACTAGTATTTATAATAATCGCAGACAATAGCATATGAATGAGACAAACGAAATGACAATATGGAGGGCGTTATGGAAAATTTAGAATTAAAGTCTGATGTATATCTGCCCCTTCGGGATGTAGTATTTCACACGCTGCGTGAAGCAATTTTAAAAGGGGATTTAAAGCCCGGAGAACGGCTGATGGAACTGCAGCTGGCTGAAAAGCTTGGGGTAAGCCGTACCCCGATTCGAGAGGCAATCCGTATGCTGCAGCAGGAGGGATTGGCAGTTACAATTCCAAGAAAAGGCGCCGAAGTTGCGAAAATGACAGAAAAGGAAATGGAGGATGTATTAAAAATTAGAGAGGCTTTAGAAGTTTTGGCAGTACAGCTTGCTTGTGAAACAATATCAAAGGAGCAGCTTACTATGCTGTCAATACAGGTGAAGAAATTTGGACAGGCTGTTCGGACAAAAGATATTAAAAAGATTGCAGAAGCTGATATGAATTTCCATGATTTGATTTATCAGGCGGCAGACAATCCAAGGCTTATAGGGATGCTAAATCACTTGCGGGAGGAAATTTACCGCTATCGTGTGGAATATTTGAAAGATGAAATGAATTATCCGCATTTAATTGACGAGCATCAGCAGATACTTTTTGGGCTGTCAAATAAAGATAAAGAGTATGTGGCTGAAATGATGAAAAAGCATGTGAGTAATCAGGCAGACGCTGTTAAGGATATTATCCGCGGACAAGAATAAAAGAAAGACGAAACGAAAATACTACAATAGGAGTAGAGGGTATCTATTCCTATTTTTTATTTTGTAAAAACTTCGTAAACTGTGAAGCGACAACGTCAATGGAATTGCTGCTTGTTTTGTGGAGGTGAACAGAGATGGAAAGAGAATTAAGTAAAAATAAGAAAGCATTTTTAGCTCTTTTAGGCGAGTCGGCGGATATTAAAAAGAAAACAATGCTGCTCGGAAAAAATAAGGATATTGGATGCTTTCTTGCATATGTGGAAGTTACGGGCGGAAGTTTTTTGTTTGAAAGTTCTGTAATTGGAAAATTATTGAATCAGTTTTGCAGTATGTCAAGAAAAGAAATCCATGAGGCGCTGGAAAAAAATGCTCTTGGAATTTCAGACATGACGACGTTTGATACGATAGAAGAAGCGGCAGATATGCTTTTTACGGGCGATGTCATATTGTTTGTAGACGGATTTGACAAAGCCATTAAAATACCGGATAAAGGTTATCCGTCTATGCCGGTGCAGGAACCGCAGTCAGAAAAAGTGATACGCGGTTCGAGAGAAGGATTTGTGGATTCCATCAAAGTCAATACAGCGTTGATTCGAAAGCGTTTAAGGACTCCCAAGTTAAAAGTAAAAGAATTGAAAGCGGGCACAAGATCAAAGACAAACGTAGACCTTGTGTATATGGAGGATTTGGTGTATCCAAGCTTGTTGCAGGAAATTGAATACCGCGTCAGCCGGTATGAAATTGACGGCGTATTGGATAGTGGAGTGATTGAGCAGTTATCAGAAGAAAAATGGTATTCTCCTTTTCCGCAGTTCCAAACGACACAAAGACCTGACCGGGCGGCAATGGCGGTTTTAGAAGGCAGAGTTGTACTATTGTCGGATAATTCTCCAACCGGGCTGATTTTGCCGACAGATTATAATTCCTTTATTAAGACAAGCGATGATTATTATAACCGGTGGGAAATTGCTTCTTTTGGAAGATTTATCAGGTATATAGCGGCTTTTTTTGCAATGACAGTTCCGGGCCTATATTTAGCAGTTACGAATTTTCATACACAGATACTTCCAACGACTCTGTTATTGTCGTTTGCGGCGGCCAGACAGGGCGTTCCTTTTCCGGCGGTGATCGAAGTCTTGCTTATGGAAATTGCATTTGAATTATTGCGGGAAGCGGGTGTACGGCTGCCTGGGGCTATGGGAAATACGATTGGAATTGTAGGTGGACTGATTATTGGACAGGCTGCGGTGGAGGCAAATATTGTCAGTCCAATCGTAGTAATCGTAGTAGCATTTACGGCGCTTTGTTCGTTTGCAATTCCAAATGAAGAATTTGCAACGGCTTTTCGTCTTTTGAAATTTGGTTTTATACTGCTTTGTTCGTGGCTTGGATTTTATGGATTTTTGTTTGGGCTTTTGCTTT
Organism: uncultured Lachnospiraceae bacterium; assembly: GCA_910586355.1. GTDB lineage: Bacteria > Bacillota > Clostridia > Lachnospirales > Lachnospiraceae > Roseburia_B. Next base: position 92,814 of record CAJUHJ010000012.1, on the reverse strand, counting down.
TGCTGGTTCATTTGTCTCATTTAAAAAGTTTTGGAATCCCATATTTAATGCCGTTTGTAGGAGCAGATTTGAATGGGTATGAGGATGAGCGGGATTCCTTGATACGTCTGCCTTTGTTTATGATGCGAAAGCGTCCCATCTATTCAAAAAGGAATCAGAGAATACGGTTGAGAAAGAAGGATTCAGATGTTTTCAAAAAATAATAAAATTTCAAAACGGCAGATGTTTCGTCTATTAACTTATGATTTACTTGGGATTGGGACGCTGCTGCTGCCGTCAGCGCTTGCCAAAACAACAGAAAAAAACGGTATGGTATCTATTCTTTTTGGAATTTTGGCAGGGCTTTGTTATTGTATAGTAATCGGCTGGCTTTTGCGTTCTTTAGAAGAAGGAGAAAGCTATCCGATTTTTCTAAAGCGTTGTTTTGGTAATATTTTGGGTACGCTTATTTTATTGTTTTATACACTGTATTATATCTGCCTGGGTGGGTATACGTCATATATTTTTGGGCATCTTGTGGTGACGAATCTGTTAAAAGAACAGTCTTTTTACTGGATTGTACTTGGAATACTGGGTTTAGCAGTGTATGGAATTATACAGGGAATTGAAGGAAGGGCCAGAATCTATGAAATTTTATTTTGGTTCTTAATGGCGCCTCTTTTGCTTATGTTATTCTTAGCGGCCAGGGATGTAGAAATTTCCAGGCTCTTTCCGCTTTATACAAACGATATAGAAGAAATTATGATGGGCGGTTATTTTAGTTTTGAAATGTTTTCACTGATTGGCGTGGCATTATATCTTGTTCCTTATGCAAAGAAAAAAGGTTCTATTCGTGGAGCGTGCGTATGCGCGGTATTGTTTAGCGGCGGAATTCTTTTGGCGCTCTATGTCGTTTTACAGGGGATTTTCGGTACAGCGGCAGTTCATGTTTTGGAATATCCGGCAGTTACTTTGATGAGTATGATTCAGATTCCGGGAGGATTTTTGCAGCGTCAGGATGCGATTATGGTAGCAATTTGGTTTTTTACCGTGTTTGCCCTGTTAAGCAGCAGTATGTTTTATGCGGCAGAAAATGCAAAAGAACTGACCGCAGGAAAAAAAGAAAAACTCTGGATATTCATTTCGGCTCTTTCCTTCTTTGGGATTGCTGTGATAAGTTACCGCTCGGCGGAATTTACAAAATTACTGAATACAATATTTTTAAAGGCAGCGACTCCGCTTGTTGTTTTGATTCCTCTTTTGGCTGGATTGTACTTGAAAGTTAGTGGAAAAGGAAAACGTGTAATTTCTACCGCTATGCTGCTTGGAATTGTTTGTTTATTGTCTGGCTGCAGTACGATGGAACTTGAAAACCGAAAGTTTCCTTTGGCAATGGGTATTGATAAAAAAGAAAATTCCTGCCAAATTAGTTATAAATTTCAAGATCTTTCAAAAGTTGCAGATGAGAATGCGGTTAGTTCAAGCGGAACAGATTTTTATATTGAAGATAAAGATTTTTTTACGGGCATTTCAAAATATGCAAATAATACAAATAAAATGATGGATTATAATCATATGAAAGCGTTGGTTTTATCGGAAGATTTTATGGAAGATGCGTCTTCTCTTGCAATGTTTTTGCAGGTATGTCAAAAAGAAGATTTGATTGCCCGGAATACGTTATTATTTGTGTCAGAAAATGCAGCTGAGATTCTTTCCTTAGATAAAAATCTGGATACTGCGATTGGAAGTTATTTAGAGGAAATGATGGAAAGCAGGGATGATTATAAGTTAAAAACGACAGTTACATTGGGCGATTTCTATAATGAATCGGCAAATAAAGAACAGCTTTTATTGATTCCTGTTTTAGAAGAGGAGGGAGGACTTCCGATTATTCGAAAGTACTACGCATTTTCCTGCGGCGTCCCAAAAGGAGAAATTAGTGTCCGGGAAGCAGTTTTATCTTATCTTTGTCAGGGGAGTATAAAAAAACTGGCATTTACTTTGGAAGATAAAACTCCCGTTACGGTAAACCGGATAAAAGTTACAAACAATTTTATGGGTGATAAGAAACTAGTGTATTTTACTAAGATTCGGCTGGAAGTCGCAGTAGAGAAAGATATGGATACCGGAAGCGGAAAAGGAGTAGAGCTTAAGAAGCAGATAGAGACATTGTTTTTAAACCAATTGACGGCGAGCGCCAGGACTCTGTTAGAGGATTCTGGCATTGATATGACAAACAGTTTTTACCAGCTGGGCAGATACGACGGGAAGAAATATGAACAATATAGAAACGACAGTCAGGGATATTTAGACCATTTGGAGATACAATTTGAGGTAGACGTCATATTGTTAAATGAAAGAGGATAAATTTTTTGTATATTCATCCAAATTTTGGAAATGCTCATAGTATCAATCAAAAAGGATGGGGATAAAAATGAACAAAATATATCGTATGGCTGCATGTATTATGGCAGGGGTGGTTTTGGCAGGCGCTTATCAGTACCGCACACAAAAGCTGCAGGAAGGCCTTGCTGAGAGAATTCTTAGATTTCATGTCATTGCAAATAGCAATACAAAAGAGGATCAGGCGTTAAAACTAAAAGTTAGGGATGAAATAGGGGCATTTTTAAAAGAAAAACTTTCTGACGCGAAAAATCTGGCAGAATGTGAAGAGACAGTCAATGCAAATTTAGAAGAGATAGAACTTTGCGCAGATGCTGTGATTGCAAAAGAGGGATATGATTATACAGTGAATGCAATGGTTCATACAACGGATTTTCCGAAAAAGACATATGGCAGCTATACATTTCCCAAAGGAGAATACAGGGCCTTAAACGTAGTTATCGGCGATGGATCTGGTGAAAATTGGTGGTGTGTGATGTATCCAAATCTTTGTTTTTCCGGCAGTGTTTATGAGGTGATTGATGAAAACGCAAAGGAGGAGCTTCGTTCTGCCTTATCTGAAGAAGAATATGCAGAAATTATGGCAGAGGGAAATATAAAGGTAAAATTTAAGTATTTGGACGCATTGCTAAATTTGTTTCAATGAAAGGATAGCGTATGACTTCAATTTGGATGGGAACAGTAGATATGCCGCATTTTGATGCATTGCAGAAGGATATAAAAACAGACGTCCTGATTATAGGCGGAGGGATGGCCGGGATTTTATGCGCGTATATGTTAAAAGAACAAGGTGTGGATTATACGCTTGTGGAAGGAAGAAGAATCTGTTCTGGAATCACAAAAAATACCACTGCAAAAATTACCGTTTTGCATGGACTAAAGTACAATCATTTATTAAAAAAGACGGGTTATGAAAGAGCCAAAAAATATTTGGACGTCAATCAAAAGGCAGTACGGAAGTATCAGGAACTTTCCCGGAATATAGATTGTGATTTTGAAGAAAAAACAGCATATGTCTATTCTATGGACTGCCGGAAAAAATTAGAAGATGAAACAAAGGCGCTTTTACGTCTTGGAGCCTTGGCTGAATTGAGCGAACCGGATAAACTTCCTTTTCAGACGGCCGGCGCTGTGGGAATCAAAAATCAGGCGCAGTTACATCCGTTAAAATTTGCGGCCGGCATTGCCAAAGGATTAAACATATATGAAAATACATTTGTAAAAGAATTTAAAGACCATACGGCAGTAACGGAAAATGGCAGGATTGATTTTCAAAAAGCAATATTCGCAACGCATTTTCCGATTGATAATAAGCATGGGATGTATTTTATGAAACTATATCAGCAGCGTGCTTATGTGATTGCGCTTGCCAATGCTGCTGATGTAAATGGAATGTATATTGATGAAGCAATAGGTGGATTTTCATTTCGGAATTATAAAAATTTTCTTCTCATAGGAGGAGGCTCGCACAGAACTGGAACGCAGAGTGAGAAGTGGAATAAACTTCGGGAATTTTCCAGACAGTACTATCCGGATTGCGATATAAAATATACATGGGCGGCTCAGGACTGCATGTCGTTAGATGGGATTCCATATATCGGACAGTATTCAAAGCATATGCCGCATTGTTTTGCCGCAACGGGATTTCATAAGTGGGGTATGACCGCCTCAATGGTTTCCGCCATGATTTTGGCGGATCTGGCGACAGGGCAGGAAAATAGTTATAGCGAAGTATTTTCGCCGTCCAGAAGTATGTTAAAACCTCAGCTTTTTGTCAATGGATGGAAAGCGGTATCGAATCTTTTCATACCGTCTAAAAAACGCTGTCCGCATATGGGCTGTACATTAAAATGGAACGAAACGGAAGAAACATGGGATTGTCCCTGTCATGGTTCGCGTTTTGATGAAAAGGGAAATGTAATAGATAATCCCGCGAATGGCAATTTGAAAATTTGAGAAGTCAGTTTTGCCGCAGTTCTTACCAATTTGAGCTAATTTGTTAATTCAAATGATTTCGTATTATTTTACAATAACTGTCATACGTTCTTTAGCGCCGTCTTCTTTTGCATAAATATACGCTTTTCCAATTGCTTTAGCATGAATCATTCCATTTTCATCAACGAAAGCAATCCTGGTATTTGAACTGGAATAGGCGGGCTTATTTTTTGAAGAAACAGAAACTTTCGTCTGGTAGGTTTCATTGACCTGTAAAGTTACGTTTTCTTTATCAAATTTGATGGTAGGTTTTTTGACGGTGATTTCACATGTTTTGCTGATTCCGTCAATGGTGACGGTAATGAGAGCCGTTCCATTTTTGACGGCAGTGACCGTTCCGTTTTCATTTACTACGGCTACGCTTTTTTTATTGCTTTTCCATTTTGGTTTACTTTTAGAGGTAGATGTAACAGAAAGTTTGACATGGCCTTTTCGATAGAGTGAGACAGAACTTTTATTTAATTTCACAGAGGGTTTTTTGACGGTTACGCTGCACGTCGTTTTCGTTTTGTCTGCAGTTACGGTTATCGTTGCAGTTCCGGGTTTTTTGGCAGTAATCATTCCGTTTTCATCGACAGAAGCGATACTGGATTTACTTGATTTAAAAGCGGCGGGATGACCGGTTGAGACAACTGCGTTTAATTTTATCTGTTCGCCGTTTTCTAAAAACAGTTTCGTCTTACTTAACTCGATAACCGTCTTATTTACGTTGATTTTACAACTTGCTTCGCCGTTTTTGATTTTGGCTTTAATCGTTGCAGTTCCGGCTTTTTTCGCCGTAATTTTACCATAGGTATTGACAGAGGCAACAGATGAATTGCTTGAAGAAAAACTAGGTTTTTTTCCGTTTGTTGTAATTGCAAGTAAATAAAATTCATCTCCAATAGAAAGCGTTTTGGAATAAGAATTCAGTACAACAAATTCATAACCAGATGCAGCGGATACAGTTGTCGTTTGAAAGTTGGAAATTAACAGCATAGAAACCATGCTAAAGACAGCGAAGGCTGTCCGTAAGATATTTTTTTTGTGTGACATAGAATTCCTCCTTTTGGAATGGTAAGAATTCTACGGCAAACCGACTGTCTGTACTATATCACAGACGAAAAGTGTTGTAAAGGGGAAACTTTTATTCTTTATGAAAACTGCATAATTTCCGCTGATTGTATTATACATCAAAGAATCTTTTTTGCAAACGAAATTATAGCTATACCGGATTCGCTTTGGGTGCTAAGACGCCGCCATTTGGCGTCTTAGTACCAATGTAAGCGGATAGAAGTATATTTTTATTCTTCATACTTGTTTGCCAGGTTCAAAAATTCATTATAGTGTATTGCAATCCAGTGTTTAAAATCCATTTGTTTTTCCGAAATGATTTGTCCCAGTTCGACAAGGAATTTCGGTATCTTTTCTTCTGTTATCACACACAGTTCATTTCCTAATTTGGCATTGCCGCGTACGGCGCAGCCGCCTTCAAAAAGTGCATAGGCAGGAAGCGGGCCGTTTTTTGATTGTTTTACGGCGCCGCGGAAACCAAGGGCTGCAGACTGATGTGTGCCACAGGAGGAAAAGCAGCCGGAAATATGAATTTTAGGCAAAACGCCTTCGGCAAAATGAAAGGGGCGGACTGCGTCGATACATTTTTGTAAAAGCGACTGTGAATCCCGAAGTCCAAGCTGGCAAATATGATTTCCGATACAGGCGATAGAAGTTTCAAACTCTGTGCTGGCAGAATCTTTTGTAAGTTCAAGTAAAGTTTTGGCTTCTTTTGACGTGCAGTTAATCAAATACATTCCTTCATCTGGGGACAGCCGGATTTCTACGTCATCCATCGGAAGAATTGCGTTGTATAATTTGGAAAATATTTCTGGTTTTGGACTTCCGCCAATGGGATGAAATGAAACTGCATACAGTCCTTTTTGTTTTTGCGGGATGGCACGTGGGTGTAAGACCTGGCCGTCCCCCTTTTTCGTAATAGAAAATGGGTTCACCGAAAGTTTTAAGTCTTCCGATTCCAATGCCTGTTCTAATTTTTCGCGATAGGCTTTTTGGTAATTTTCCACTCCCATATTTTCCGGCAGAAATCTTGTTCTGGCTTTGCTTCTGTTTTTATAATCTCCATATGTGACAAATGTGTCTATCATTGCTTTGATATAATATAGCGCCAGTTCCGGCGGCGTATGCTCTGCCATAAGCACGCCCAGTTTTGGCTCCCTTCCCAGTCCTCCGGCGCTGTACACATCAAATGTGTTGTCTTCGTTTGCAATAAATCCTAAATCCCGGAAGGAAGCATGTACAATATCCTCTTTTGTATTTGAAAAACAGACTTTCAATTTTCGGGGCAGCTTTACCTTGTGGATAAAACTTAACAGATATTCGCTCGCTGCCTTTACATAGCCTAAGACATCAAATGATTCGTTGCAATTGACGCCGCTTAGCGGAGACATCATAACATTTCTTGGATAATTTCCTCCTCCGCCCATTGTAATAATTCCATGTTCCCATGCTTTTTGCGCTAAATCACAGATGGTATCTGCTTTCAAATTGTGCAGCTGCACTGTCTGGCAGGTCGTCAGGTGTATCCGGTTAATTTGATAACTGTCGATACATTCTACAATAAATTTTAAATGTTCTTTTGTAATCCGCCCTCCCCAGAGCCTAAGCCGCAGCATACCAAATTTTCCTCCCCGCTGTGCGTAACTTCCGAATTTTCCAGATATTTGTTTGTAATCTCCGGTTGATATTTCTCCATGATAAAACTGATTCGTAACTTTGCGAAACTCAGCCAAATCCTGCTGAAATTCTTTTACATAATCTTTCATATTATATCTCCTTTATGCTTTGCTGCAGTCATTTTTACGAAAAAAACTGTCTTATACAAGAATCTGTATAAGACAGTTTTTGAAAAACATCAAAAATTTATTCTTTGTTTAATCTAAAGTTTCTGTATTCTCCGTATTTGGATCATCATACAAAAATTCTGGCGTACTGCGGAACACCGTATCAGAAGACCCCATTTGGTTTACAACAACGGTATCGCCGTCAGAAAGATATTCCTCAGGCACACGCAGCCTGGAAGAGTTGACATAATAGGTTGGTACTTTATCTCCGTTGACATAAACTTTGCTCCAGCGTGTAAAATTGGAACCGCTGATACTTGCATATCCGGCATAAGCAGAAGGATAAATTCCGGCGATGGAAGTATCTTCCACACCCATTACAAGCTCAGAAGCAGGATATGGGTTTGTTCCATTGTAAGCATAACGTTCACCGTAAAGTAAGTCATACTGTAAATGGTTTAAGCCTTTTAAATAGTCTTCTTTTCCAAGAATTCCATTGTCAATTGCATTTTGCTCAAAAGTGAAAATCGTTCCTTCATGTATTCCCAGGGCATTTGTCGTATGAGCAAGCAGTTCGTAAGCGGCAAGGTCTGCGTCTTCTTTTGCCAGCCCAAAGTTGTTCCATGTAGCATATTTGGTTAAAAACGTGCTGCCGGAAGCCATGTCTTCTTCTGACAGCCCAAGACTTGGCAGATGGTCTCCAAAAAATACAACAATCGTATTTTCACCGCGTTTTTCTAATGCATCCGTTAAATCGCCGATAAATTTGTCGACTCTGTGAATCATATTTACATAGTATTCCCATTGATTGTTTGCCGCTTCGTCTTTAGCGCCGCTGACATAAATATCAGGCGCGGCCAAAACTTTTTCCGTTGGATAATCGCCGTGTCCTGATACAGTAATCGTATAGACGAAATCAGGCGTATTTTCCGTAGAATCCAAAGCTTTAATCGTTTCATCAATTAAAATGTCATCTGTCGGCCAGGAGCCAAGCGGCGTGTACTCTTTAATATCCATCAGTTCTTTGCTGGTAAAGGAATCAAAGCCCATCATAGAAAAAGCATTTGCCCGGCTGTAAAAGTTACCTCCATTATTATGTACGACATGCGAGCCATAGCCAATTTTAGCAAGGTCAGAGGCAATGCTTTCACAATCGGTTTGTTTTAAAATTGTTTTATAAGGATATTCTCCCGTTCCAAAATACTGCATACTCATTCCAGTTAAAATTTCAAATTCCGTATTTGCAGTTCCAGCGCCCACAACAGGGACTTTCAGATGCCCGGTTGTGTAATGTTCCATCAGTGAACGGAAATTTGGAATCGGATCTTTTGAAAACTGCAAAAAGTTTACGTCGGTCGGGTCGATAAAAGATTCCAAAAGCACAGTAATGATATTTGGCTTATCTTTATTGGAAGTCGTTTCTTTTTTGGAATTTTCTTTCGCTGCATCTACGCTTTCTTGTGAATAATTTTCCGGTTTTTTCATTCCTCTGTCTACAACGCTTGTAGAAAAACCATAGACAAAACCATAATTTTCATAACCCTGCGCAATATTTGCAAAGTAGGATGCCAGAATGTTGCTGTTTTGCGCAGCATGTGTCGTAACTGGCACCATAAACATACAAAGACCAACTAAACAAGGCGTTAAAAATGTCCGGCGCCTGCCCTGGAATTTTGGGCCTTTAAAAAATAGATAAATACAAAAAGCAAAAAATAACGCAACAACACTTACGACAAGGACAGCTTCTTTTGCAGTAAAATAATTTGTGTTCTGCATGGATAACAGGTCATTGATACATTTTAGATCTGTGTATCCAAATGGGGTTACGCGGTTGGATAAGATACATCCGTTAATTGTTCCTAAAAACAGCCAGAATCCGCTGATCAATATACGTCCCAGCATCCGTCTTCTGATTAAATAAACCAGGGAAAGGGACGCAAAAATTAGGAATGAATTATATGCAAACGCCCATGTATGTAAAGCGAAGAAGCCAAATGCACTGCCGATGGAATGTCTGGAAATGCTTTCGATTGCAAAGCACAGCAGCATGGATAATAGTACATGGAATAGAAGGGAGTAGCGGTTTCCCACTGCAATCATACGTGCCTTTTTTTCTGGATTTATATGTATTTTTGGAAAATTCTGAAATAATTTCTTCATAGTAGTTCCTCCTGTATTTCAACGATGTATCTGTAAAGATTCAAATCCTGTCTGTCGCGTATTCAAGAATATAACTTAAAAAGTTAAAAATCAATGGAAAACTTCTATAAAATTTTCTTAAGAATTTGGAGAAAAAGCATCCAATATAAATAAATTATGTTCAATTTGTGAAAATCAGAAGTAAAAAATAGTGGAAAACAGGCTTTTTTGGTAAAGATAACTAAAAAACGAATTCTTTAAAAATTTCTTAATATATCTTATGATTCTGGAAATATAGTTGACATTTACAATTCGTTGCATTACTGTATGAATGAAATAATACAATAAACCGGGAGGACAGAGTGGATACGTTAATTGAAGTGAAGAATCTAATGAAGATTTATAATCCTGGAGAAAATGAAGTGCGCGCTTTAAATGATATTTCGCTTCAGATTGCCAGGGGAGAATTCGTCGCAATTATTGGACAGTCCGGTTCAGGAAAATCGACGTTTATGAATATGCTGGGTTGTTTGGATGTTCCTACTTCGGGAAGTTACTATTTAAATGGAAAAGATGTGGCTGGTCTTTTGGACGATGAACTTTCTGAAATCCGTAACAAAGAAATTGGTTTTATTTTTCAGGGCTTTAACCTGATTCCAAATTTGACGGCATTAGAAAATGTAGAACTTCCGCTCATTTACCGGAATGTTCCGGCCGCAAAACGGCGTGAACTTTCCGTTGCTTCATTAAAAAAAGTAGGGCTTGAATTTCGAATGGAACATAAACCGGCAGAAATGTCGGGAGGGCAGCAGCAAAGGGTGGCGATTGCAAGGGCATTGGCGGCGGCGCCTCCTGTAATACTGGCAGATGAACCGACCGGAAATCTGGATTCTGCTTCCAGCAAAGAAATTATGCAGATTTTAAAAGATTTGCACAAGGATGGAAGGACAGTTATATTGATTACCCATGATGACAAAATTGCAGAAAGCGCCAGACGAGTAATCCGGATTATGGATGGAAAGATTGTGTCGGACATTTGTCAAAAAGAGGAGGAAAAAGAAGATGTCAAAAATTAAAAAAATGAAGAAATGGAAGATAGCGGTTATCATAATTGTTATGATACTGCTTCTTAGGGTTGTATTTGGGATTTTTTTTGGAAAACCTGAAGAATTTGTGCCAATGGTGGATGCTTGTGAGGTGACAGAAGGAAGTATAACATCTACATTAGATACCAGCGGTACGATTGTGAGTGAGGTTACAAGAGTATATGCTTCGCCTGTCAATGCACAGGTTGGTGAGATTCCCATTGTTTTGGGACAGAGCGTACATAAAGGAGAATATCTTTTAACATATGATACGGCTTCCCTTCAGAAAAGTTATGATATTGCAGAGCTGCAGGCAAAAGCGGAAAGCGCTGCAAGCAATGATACATTAGCAAAAAGCAGTCAAAGCGCAGGTATCCTTGCGTCCAGCAGCAGTGAAATGCAGACTTTACAGGGGCAGATTGATGCATTAAATGCAGAAATTGCTTCTTTACAGGCGCAGGCGACAGACAATGAAATGCAGACAAATAATAATGCTGCTTTAAATGGTGAGATTAGCGCGCTTACGGCAGAATTAGAGGCGATATCTGCCCAGATTTCAGAATTAACAGCAAAAAAAGAACAGGGTTCGTTAAGCAGCAGGGAACAGGAGAGGTTAAAACAATTACAAAAGGATCAGAAATCGAAAAAGCTAGAAATTGATAAGAAACAGAATTCTTTAAGAAATTCTGCGGAACTTGCAAATAATCTTACCAGTATTCAGGCGCAGCTTACGCAAAAGAATAATCAGCTTGCGGAACTTCAAAGTAAATATGCAGAAGCACAGTCTAAAAATGCAGCTGCAGAAGCGGGAATTTTATCTGAGGCAGCCAGGGAGAATATCAGTTATACACAGCAGGCAGGAAAATTGACGTTAGAACAGACGGCAGACGACCTTTCCCGCGCCAAAGCCGGAGTCACAGCAGATTTTGAGGGCATCGTTACAGAAATTTCTGCATCTGCAGGGACAATGGCGGCAGAGGGAACGCCGATGGTTACATTGGCAAGCGCAAAAGATATGTGCGTAGAAGTTCTTGTTTCAAAATATAATCTGACAAATTTAAAAGTGGATCAAGAGGCAGTCATTACGTTTGGGGATAAAGAATATCAGGGGACGGTTGCCTATATCAGTAAAATTGCCCAAAAGGGAGAATCAGGCGCCGCTATGGTGAGTGTGAAAATTCATATCAATCAGCCGGATGATAATTTGATATTGGGGCTTGATGCAAAAGTAAGCGTGAACCTTGGCACAGTAGAAAATGTCCTAATCGTTCCAATATCTTCCGTGAATTCAGATACTCAGGGAGATTTTGTATATGTAATAAATAACGATATCGTGGAGAAAAAATATGTGACTACGGGAATGGCGTCCTCAGAAGAGATGGAGATAAAAAGCGGCGTCGAAAAAGGGGAAAAGGTGGTTCTGACTGTTGATTCAAGTATTATAGAAGGAATGAAAGTAATGGAAAATGAACAAGACGATTTGGGAACTGGGCTTACGACGGAAGCAGCAGAATAGGAGGGGACTATGTCGCAGTTTTTAGAATATCTGAAAATGGCAGTTTCCAATATCAGGGGTAATAAAATGCGTTCTTTTCTGACAATGCTTGGCATTATCATTGGAATATCTTCCGTTATTTTAATTATGTCGCTTGGAAACGGCGCTAAAAATGTTATAACAGAACAATTGGCAGGTATTGCTGCAGGCCAGATTGCACTTTATACATATGACGAGACTGGTTCGTATCAAATTACAGAAGGCGATATTGAGGCGATTGAAACAGAAGTGAAAGGCCTCAAAGGAATCAATACTTACATGAGTGCAGATGGTTCCACTAATACAAGGAAAGGGGAATTTCAAGTTTCCGCCAGCGGCCAGCGGGCGTCGTATTCTGTTTTTTCCACTTCAGAAATTCGGACAGGCAGATACTTTAACGAACAGGATTATCTTTCCGGTACGCCTGTCTGTGTGATAGGGGAAAAAGATGCGGTACGCCTGTTTGGTTCCGTGGATGTGCTTGGAATGAATTTGGACGTCAACATCTGGGGAACTGAGGTTTCATTTAAAATTATCGGCGTAGAAAAAGCAGAACAGGAATCTATGTTTACATTTACCTATGACAATTCGCCAGTTACGATTTATTTTCCATTAACGGTACTTGCTCAGATTTATGGGGTTGGGTTTGACACGTATTATCAGATTTATCTTATGGCAGAAGAAGGCGCGGATACTGCTGCAATTACGTCGCAGGTTGTCGAATTATTAGAGCGGAGGCATCAGTGCTACGGAGAAGATATTTACCAGTATGAAAGTTTTAGCGATTACATGGGTACTGTCAATACGGTTATCAATACAGTGACAATGCTGATTTCTCTTGTTGCGGCAATTTCATTAATCGTAGGCGGAATCGGGGTAATGAATATTATGCTGGTGTCTGTCACAGAACGGACCAGAGAAATTGGTATCCGTAAGGCGCTTGGAGCAAAAACCCGTTCAATTATGCTCCAGTTTTTATCAGAATCCGCAATTATCACCATGATAGGGGGGCTTATCGGGATTATCAGCGGTATAGCAGGCGCGTTTTTAATTGCAAAAATAGTGGCAAGCGTCAATCCCCTGCTTGCATTTACTCCATCTGTCAATATTGCCACAATCCTTTTAACGACGCTCTTTTCATCGGCAATCGGCCTGTTTTTTGGAATATATCCGGCAAAAAAAGCGGCAAAGATGAGCCCGATTGAAGCGCTGAGGAGAAATTAACACTTGCAGAAGATATTTTCAGGATTGTTTTTCATTCCTCTGTTGTATTTCTTAAAAATGCTGTTATAATATTATAGAGAATATATACTATAATCAACAGCAGAGGAGGATGTGAATCATGCGGGAGAAAAACAGAAAGGTACATAAACTTGGAAGAAAAGTCGGATTATTAACGACCTTTTTGCTCATACTCAGCATAGCGGCAACAGTGATGTTGTGTGTTCAAATGTTTTACAAACTTGCAATGAATTTGTTGGAAGATGAATGTGTCAGCGGTACGAATATGCTTGCATATCAGCTTTCACATGACGCCGGATCGAAAGATAAGACGCAGTTACTGGATGATTTGAAAGAACAGTTTGGCTGTGAATTTACGGTTTTTGAGGGAAATGTTCGTAAATATACGACAATCATTCAGGATGGAGAGCGTGTGGTCGGTACGGAATTAGCGGAAAATCTTGCTGAAATTATACTGGAAAAAGGGGAATCTTATGTTGGCAACGCACAGGTGTTGGGTGTAGATCATCTTTGTTCTTATGTTCCAACGCATGATGAATCCGGTCAGGTGAACGGTTTGATTTTTGCCGGAATTTCTATGCGGGAAGCAGAGGAACAGATTAATCATACGATTTGGATTGCAATTTTAGTGGGGGCTGCTTTTGTTATTTTAAGTTTGATGATTATGACTGTTTTTATCCGGGGCACTGTATCAAAGCCTCTTTCTGAACTGACAAAATTAGCAAAGACAATGGAACAGGGCAGGCTTGGCATTGGAGATTCATCGTCTGTGAAAAAGACGAAAATCCGTTCAAATGATGAAATCGGGGTATTGGCGGATATTTTTGATGGGACGATTGACCGTCTAAAAGGTTATATTGGAGAAATATCGTCTATTCTTGAATCCATTGCAGAAGGAAATCTGACAAGGGAAACAACGCAGGATTATGTAGGGGATTTTGTATCTATCCAAAATTCTTTAAACGATATTTTAAGCAAATTAAACAATACGCTTTCCGGAATCGTAGAAAGTTCAGAAAGCGTGTCAAATGGAGCTGAGCAGATGTCTATCGGCGCGCAGGCGCTTAGCCAGGGAGCAGTGGAACAGGCAAGCGCAGTAGAGGAAGTGGACGGAACGGTACGTTCTATTTCCGAGCAGGTGAAAAAGACGGCGGAAAATGCAGAACATGCCAGTGAGAAGGTTGATCTTGTCAGCGGCCAGATTTTAGAATGTAACAACAAAATGAATGAAATGATTCAGGCAATGGAGGAGATTAACGAAAGTTCAAATGAGATTGGTAAGATTATCAAGACGATTGAAAGTATTGCCAGCCAGACAAATATTTTGGCGCTCAATGCAGCGGTAGAAGCGGCAAGGGCAGGAGAAGTGGGAAAAGGTTTTGCCGTTGTTGCAGAAGAAGTACGCGAGCTGGCAGGTAAGAGCGCAGAAGCTTCCAAATCCACAACAGAACTGATAGAACATTCTATTTCGGCTGTGCGGGATGGTACGAAAATTGTAAACGAGACAGCGGAACAGCTTCAAACGGTCGTTTCAGGAGCAAAAGAAGTTGTAGATACAACCGGATGGATTGCAGAAGCAGCGCGTACGCAGGCAGATTCCGTTGTCGAGGTCCAGGAACGAATCAGTCAGATTTCAGATGTGGTGCAGACGAATTCAGCAACAGCGGAAGAGAGCGCAGCTACAAGCCAGCAGCTTAGTTCACAGGCAGAACTCTTAAAAAATCTGGTAGGCCGGTTTCGCGTGAAACGGCAATGACGCAAATCATCGAAGGGACGCTTCCAAATGAAGCGTCCTTTTCAAAAGGTGGAACCGAAGAACAATTATGGCATATAATATAGTGATATTGAATATGGAGCTATTGCAGTGAATCAGTTTGAAGAACCATATCTGCGGATGAGGGAAGAGTATGCAGGCAGAATGCCGTTTTATCTGACCTATCCGATGACAAATGTTTACCAGACAGAAAAAGAATATGAACGCGATATGGAACTAATGAAAGAATTGTATCCAAGACGTATGAGGAAACTGCTTGCATATGTTGAGGAAGAATGTGACAAAATGGAATACGAGGGAAGTATGATGTATGACGAATATCCGGATAAAGTGCTTTTATACCGGACAGCCGCCAATGTCTATGACAAAGCTGTGCCAATTCAGGAAACAGAACGGCATGGAAACAGGAGAGACAGAGATTTTATGGACGTGATACAGGTGCTTTTATACGATGAAATGTATCGCAGGCGGGGCAGACGCAGGCGGTGCTGCCGGAAATGGTGGTAATATAACAGATTAGCCATGGTTTTAGATTCGTCTAAGGCCATGGCAGGAAAGGTGGAACAATGCCATGAAAAAAGGCATTTTAAAAGTATTGGTATTGATTGCTGTATTCTGTTCCGGAATTTTAGGATTTGGACAACTTACCAATCATACAAATCAGGATTTAACAACAGAAATGGCAGATGCAACGCTTCCCATAGTTTCGTTTTCTGGTTGGGATAAAGAGACAAAAAACACCATTGCAATGAATGAACTGCATGGGTATACTGCCCTAATGAACGGCGTATATATGCGGGATACGATTACTCCGATCGCAGAAGACAGGATTCTTCCGGTTACAGTGCAGATGTACGATACGAAAGTAGATGGGATTTCATATGAAATCCGCAGCCTTGATATGGAACGGCTGATTGTAGACGCTGTGGTGGAGGATTATGAACAGACAAGCAGCCAGATTAATGTGAAGCTTCCAATTCAAAATTTGTTAGAAGTAAATGAAGAATATCTTTTTATTTTAAAGTTGTTGTCGGGTGAAGACACCATATATTATTATACAAGAATTATAGAGGAACAAAATTGTTATGCTAATGAATGTGCGGCATTTGCGCTGGATTTCCATAAAAAAACATTTGATAAAGAGGCTTCGAAAAGTCTTGCTACTTATTTGGAGCCAAATAGTTCGGGGGATAACTCGACACTGCATAAAGTAGATATCCATTCCAGTTTAAAGCAGGTGGCATGGGCAGATTTGGACGGACGGATTTTGACGACGCCGGTTCCGTCGATCAAAGAAATCAATAGTTCTTATACGGTTGTTTTACTGAATTACCTGGTGAGTTCAAAGGGGACAAACGGCGAGCTGGAATACTATAATGTAGAAGAATATTACCGTGTACGTTATACAAAGGACAGAATGTATCTTTTGAATTACGAGCGTACGATGGAACAGATTTTCAGGGCGGAAAATCTGGAGGTATATGATAACTTGATTCAACTGGGAATACGGGATGAAAACGTAGAATTTGCTTCCAATGAAAAAGGAAATATTGTCAGTTTTGTACAGGGAGGAGAGCTTTGGTCTTATAATGAGACAAGCAATCAGCTGGCGCGTATATTTAGTTTTATTGGAAATGAGGGCGTGGACGAGAGAGAAAACTATGGAGAGCATGACATCCGTATTATCAGCGTGGATGAAATGGGCAGCGTGGATTTTGTAGTATATGGTTATATGAACTGCGGCATCCATGAAGGCAAAGTTGGAATCAGCGTACATCATTATGACAGCGTAGCAAATACGGTAGAAGAAGAGTTGTTTATTCCTTCCGATGAATCCTATCAGGTAATGAAAGCAGACCTGGGACAGCTGATGTATGAAAATTCCCAGGGAATATTTTTTATTATGTTAGAGGGAACGGTGTACCGGATTGACCTTTCTACAATGCGTGTAAAAGAATATATTACCGGACTAAAGGAGGGTACTTACGCAATATCAAATTCCCATAAATATTTTGCGTGGACAGACAGTAAGGACGCAAATACTTCTGACACGATACATTTTTTAAATCTGGATACAGAAGAACAGAAGGAGATTTCCACAGGAAGCGGAGAATATTTAAAACCTCTTGGATTTATGGAAGGGGATTTTATATATGGAGCGGCGAGGGCGGCTGAAGTATTTCAGGACCTTGCAGGAAATACTGTTTTTCCTATGTACCAGGTAAATATTTTGGAGGCGGAGTCATTAGAACTTTTGAAATCCTATCAAAAAGAAGGATATTTTGTCTCAGATATTGTAATTGAGGATTATATCATGTATTTAAACCGAATACAGTTTAATGGAATGGCATATGTTGAGGCTGCGCAGGATACAATTATGAATAGGGAGGGGGATAAAACGGCCGTAGTGGGTGTGCATACGACAGTAACCGAAGTGAAAGAGACGCAGGTGCAGCTTTCCATGGCAGATGAAGTAAAAGAAACAGATTTAAAAATTTTAACGCCAAAAGAGGTGGTATTGGAGGAAAGCCGTGAAGTGACGCTAAATCAGACTGGAAAAGAAAGCAGTTATTACGCGTATGCAAGAGGCGACGTCTGGCGCGTGACAGACGATTTAAAAGAAGCAATTTCGGTGGCAAACGAGCAGATGGGAGTTGTGATTGGAAAGAAACAGCAGTACATTTGGAAACGGGCAAGAAAATCAATTGTATCTGCCATTCCGATTAATATAGGAGAGGAAGATGCAGGGTCTTCTTCCATTGCAAGGTGTATCAGCGCTATGCTTGAGCAGAAGTCAATCAATATCAATGTAACTGCTTTAATTGAACAGGGCAAAACTCCCAAGGAGATTTTAGAAACGGCAATGGAGAATGTAGAAGTTCTGGATTTGACTGGATGTGAGTTAGAGGAGATTTTATATTACATTAATCTTGGGACGCCGGTATTTGCGATGCAAAACGGTACAGAGGCCGTATTGGTGACGGGATACGATTCTTCCAATGTCATTTTATTTAATCCAATGGACAGTACGTCGGAGAAAAAAGGGTTAAACGATGCCACAGAACTGTTCCGTAACGCTGGAAATGTATTTTTTGGTTATACAATAGAGGAGTAAAGTGGAGGAGAAAAGGTGGAGCAATTTGAAAAAATAATCAGCAGTATTGACGAGTTTGTATGGGGGCCGGTCATGCTTGTTCTTCTTGTCGGAACGGGCGTCTTTCTAACCGTACGTTTAGGGTTTGCGCCATGGAAGAATCTTGGTTATGCGATTAAATTAACGTTGAGCAAAGAGTCGCGCCAAAAAGGGGAAGGAGAAGGCGATATTTCGCCGTTTTCCGCTCTGACGACAGCATTAGCAGCTACCATAGGTACGGGAAATATTGTCGGCGTGGCGACGGCAATGGTATCCGGCGGGCCGGGAGCGCTTGTCTGGATGTGGGTGTCGGCAGCGTTTGGCTTAAGTTCGAAATTTAGTGAATGTATGCTGGCAATCAAGTACCGTGAGTCGAATGATAAAAATGAAATGTCCGGCGGGCCGATGTATACAATGAAAAAGGCCATAAAAAATAAAAAAGCTGGGGCTGTAATGGGATGGCTTTTTGCATTGTTTGCGGTGATGGCCTCTTTTGGGATTGGTAACTTAACGCAGGCAAACTCGATTTCAGACGCGCTGTCAGGTACCTTTTCGATACCGGTCAGTGTGTCAGGCATTGTATTGACCGTATTGTCGTTAGCAATCATTGTTGGAGGAATTAAGGCGATTTCAAAAGTATCTTCTGTTGTAGTTCCATTAATGGCAGTTTTTTATATTCTCTGCGGATTGGTTGTGATGATTGGAAACTGGCAGACGCTTCCAAAAGGAATTGCCATGATTTTTCAGATGGCGTTTTCTATAAAAGCAGTCGGAGGGGGTCTTTGTGGTACGATTACAGCGGCAATGATGAACGGTATACGGTTTGGCGTGGCGCGTGGAGTCTTTTCAAATGAAGCGGGAATGGGCTCTGCGGCAATTACGGCAGCGGCAGCAACTACAAATCAGCCGGTCAAACAGGGATATGTTAATATGACGGGAACCTTTTGGGACACAATTGTTGTCTGTACGATTACAGGGCTTTGTATTGCGGGTTCCGGCGTGTTGGGGACGACGGCGGTGCAGGCCTCTGGTAATTATGCAGCAGACGGCAGCAATGTTGTCATTACAGCAAAAGATGTTGATGATAAAGATGTTTCAGCTACATATCAATACCAAATAGAAAAAAATCAATGTATACTTCAAAATACGGCAAAGGAGGAGGAAACCGTCCTGTTTGAAATGGAGGACGGCAGGCTTAAAGAAGAGGACATAGGAAAAGATACTCTGGCTGGAGAGTGGAGTGATTCCGAGGGCAATCATTATGTATTCGGTGAAAATGGGAGTTATGAAAGACGGGAATTGGTAAAGGGTGCAAGACTTACAATTCTTGCTTTTGAAAGTGTTTTAGGAAAAGCCGGAGGATGGCTGATTAGTATCAGCATTGCATTGTTTGCTTTTTCTACCATATTAGGCTGGGAATACCATGGTGAAAAAGCGTTTGAATATTTGTTAAATACACATAAATATAATATGGCATACAGAATTCTTTTTTCTCTGATGGTATATGTCGGAGCAACTACTGCGCTGGATTTAGCCTGGAATCTTTCTGATATTGCAAATGCACTGATGGCAGTACCAAATCTCATTTGTCTTTTAGCGTTAAGTGGGGAAATAGCAAAAGACGTCAAAGAATTTGAGCGGTATCAGAAGCGTTAATTATTGGAAAAGTGCATAATTTTTTGAAAACAAACCTTCTGCTTTCGGTGGTTTTTAATGATTTTCGAAAAACATATTGTAAATTTGAGAATTATAGTATATATTAGTTTGTATACTTTAGGAGGAAACGAAAACATGAGCGAAAAGGAAGTTATAGTATCAAATGTTTCAAAGAAACATGAGAATCCAATTGCTGAGTTAGTACAGGTTGCTTGTCAGTTTGACAGCAATATCATCTTGGAGAGTGAGAATCGAAAAATTAATGCGAAAAGCATTATGGGCATCATGGCATTCAATCCCTCTAAGGGAATGAAAGTAAACATCATCACTGAAGGCAGTGATGAAGAAGAAGCACGGATTGCTATGGAAAAGTTTTTACTGTGCGAATAGCTTTAAATTAGGGAGGTCAATTATGGCGAAAGAGTCAAAAAGTACAACACCTGAGGCAGACTTGAAAAAAGACACAAAAGCAGCAGCAGTTCCTGTAAAAGAAACCAAACCTGCAGAGACAAAAAAAGAGGAAACTAAAAAAGAAGAAGTGAAAACAGAAGTTGTGAAAAAAGAAGCAGAATCATCTGAAAAGAAATCACAGGCAAAAACGAAAAAGTCCAGTAATGTGAAAAAAGAACCGTTAACTCCGGAAATGTTTATACAGTATGATGATCCGGCAGGAGCTCAGGAAGCAAATGTTGCAGATATTGTTGCAAAAGTAAAAGCTGTATATGTAGCGCAGGGACATCGTGAATCTTCTATTAAATCTCTTCAGATTTATATGAAACCACAAATGTGGAAAGCGTATTATGTAATAAATCATAAAATTGAAGGCGATGTTGACTTGTTTTAATTATATTCAGAAATCAAAATCCCTCTGGTTTAACCAGAGGGATTTTCTTTACGGTATTTGTCTAACAGACGGTAGATTCGGTCATATGGATCCAGTAAATTGCTGATGGATACATCATGGTTTAAAGTATCTATAATATAAGCAATATATTTGCTCATGTCGCAGTTAATATAGTAAGGTTTGTTTAAGAGTTCTTCGTCCTGGCATGTAAGGTTTGTTGTCAAAAGACGGAAGATAATGCCGTCCTCATATGCCTTATCAAATTTTTCAAGTCCATTTGTAAACAGGCCGAATGTTGCAATCATAAAAATACGGTTTGCTTTCCGCTTTTTTAATTCCGTAGCGACGTCAATCATACTGTCGCCGGATGAAATCATATCATCAATAATCAAAACATCTTTTCCTTCGACGGAATCACCTAAAAATTCATGCGCCACAATCGGATTGCGTCCGTCTACGACTTTGCTGTAATCACGGCGTTTGTAAAACATTCCCATATCAAGCCCTAAAATATTGGCAAGATAGATGGCGCGGTTTGTGCCTCCTTCGTCCGGGCTGATTACCATCATATGGTCGTTGTCAATCTGTAATCCACTAACATTGCTTAAAATTCCTTTGATAAACTGATAAGCAGGCTGTACCGTATCGAAGCCTTTTAAAGGAATTGCATTTTGAACTTTTGGGTCGTGGGCGTCAAAAGTAATAATGTTGTCGACTCCCATGTTTATTAAATCCTGTAAAGCCAACGCGCAGTCTAAGGATTCTCTTGAAGTACGTTTATGCTGACGGCTTTCATATAAGAAAGGAATAATGACTGTGATTCTTCTTGCTTTTCCGCCTACGGCAGCGATGATGCGCTTTAAATCAGCAAAATGATCGTCCGGAGACATCATATTTTCATGTCCGCACAAAGAATATGTAAGGTGGTGGTTTGTCACATCTACCATAAGGTAGAGGTCGTAACCACGTACAGAGTCTTTAATGACTCCTTTTGCTTCACCGCTTCCAAAACGCGGGCAGGACGCCTCTACAATGTAAGTATCGCGTTTGTAGCTGTTGAGCGTCATTGTGTCACAGAGTTTGTGTTCCCGTTTTGCTCTCCATTTGACCAGGTACTTGTCCACCTGCTCTCCCATTGTTTTGCAGCTTTCAAGCGGAATCAGCCCAAGAGCGCCAGCGGGGGTTGTTTTCAGTAGTCGTTCATCGTTTGCCATGATAGTCCTCCATAAAATAAATATATATATTTAATTGTTTTTAAGCTTTTTTTGAATCCGAATATCGTCTCCAAACAGTTTTATCATATTATAACTGCTGGATATTCTGGAAAATGTCCGTTCTGAATACATTTCTGCGACATGGTTAATTGTCAGGTTCGTTGAGATAATCGTAGATTTCTTGCGAAGAATACGTTCATTAATGCACAAAAAAAGTTGCGACGCCGTAAAAGAATTGGGCAGTTCTGTACCGAGATCATCAATAATAAGAAGATCGCAGTCAAAAATATTTTGATGTGCCGCCACAATATCAATATCTTCTGTTTTGTGGAACGTATTTTTTTCAAATATATCAAATAATTGAAATGCTGTAAAGTATATGACAGAATGGCTGGTATCTAATAATTCTTTTGCAATACAGTTAGATAAAAACGTTTTCCCAACGCCCGTATCTCCGTAAAAAAAGAGGTTCATAAAACTGATATCAAATTCATTGATAAACCTCCGACATTCCTGTACGGCATTTTGGATTGTTTCATATGCTGTCAGTCCAGTTGCCGGATTGCGTTCCTGCTTTGAATAATAATCATAAGAAAATGTTTTAAAATTTTCGTCTTTTAGAATACTTCGGATATTAGACTGCGTATATACTAAATCAATGGCACGCTGTTTAAAACAGTGGCAGCGTTCATTGTGGATATAGCCGGTATCTTTGCAGTCCGGACATTCGTATACAGGTTCTAAATACTGTTCAGAATAACCAAGTTCTTTTAAAATATCAAGACGCTGTTGGTTAAAATCTATGAGCTGGCTGCGTAATTTAACTAGCGCGGTAGCATCGCCGTTCAATAGTTTTCTTGCCTGAACGAGAGAAGAAGAAGATATGGCATCGTCAATTGCTTTCAGACGTTTATCTTTACCGTAGACTTCTTTTACGCGCGAGTCAACGATATGCTGGTTTTTGATTTGCTTGGCATTATATTCACGTATTATGATGTCGTATTGCGCGTTACTTAGTGGCATATTGTAGTTCTCCTGTTGATCTGTTTAGCGAGTGGTGTTCAAAAGCTGTTTTTCAAGCTGCTCATAATTATAAGCTCTCTGTGGAAAATTATTAAAACGGCTGTTAGAAACAGAGCGTTTTACAGTTTCTTTTGATTTTGCCGCAGAGCGGGCCTTTTGATGGGCAGAATCTAATTTGGCAATGTCATTCAAAGAATGTACCTGTTGTTTATGCCAGTTTGAAAGGATTGTGTCAGCATATTCGAAACTTGGTTTTCCGGTAGCCTGAATGGTGCGCCTGCATGCTTCTTTAATAATATCCATAGATAAGGCATAAGAACCTGTCCACTTTTGAATGGCTGAAAGTTCAGAAGCAATCAGATTTCGTCCGCTGATGCCAAAGGCTTTCATTACAGCATAGGTATCTTTTTGGTGCAGTGTATGTTCTTTTTTGGCCTCTTCCACAGAATGTATTCCATCTTCTGCCCAAGAAAGCGCAATTTTTTCCATATACCTTAAGCTGGTATGCCCATTGCTGATACAGGTTTCAATCAGGTATTCAATCAAATCAGTAGAAAAGCGAAGCTCATCATACCAATATAGTATAGAACGAATATCCGTTGAATTTAAAGTCCTGCCCAGATAATTTTCTGTGATAAATAAAATTTCCTGAACTTCTTCTTCATTTTGAAACTGTTCCAGCTGCTCTAAAGTATACTGGTCTTTGGAAGCAGTTTTGGGTACAGTCTTTTTTGGAAGGGGTTTGTCCGGCAATTCTAATGAAATACCGGAAACGTCATGGTTGCCGTCATATTCTAAATGAAGCAACTGTACTTTCTCCCAGTATGACAGTGCGCGAAGAATGTCTTTTTCTGTATGGTCAAATACATCTGCAAGCTCGGAAATGGAACATGCAGGCCTGTTCTGATCCATACACCGAAGCAGATACAGGTAAATTTTAACGAATTCTCCATTTGCACTTGTCATATACTTGTCTATGAAGATATTTGGAACACAGGTAGAAGACAATAACCTGCTGCCGTTTAATGTAATGTCAGCCATAGAAAACTCCCCTTTTCTTTACAAGTATGTACCAGATTATAGCATGGGTTTTCCGATTTGAAAAGAGCAAATTTTCCGGCAAACCCAGTAAAATCAACTGTTTCAGAAATGTGGATAATGTGGATAAATATTGGAAAAAATTTTTTGACAAGGGAAATTCAAGCATTTTTCATCTGTGTAAAATAAAAAAAATCCACACTGAAAATGTTAATAAAATAACATTAACGATGTGGATAATGTGGATAACTTAGTGTATAAGTAAATTTTCGCCGATTTTATCAACATCTCCGGCACCCATAGTTATCAACAAATCGCCGTGTATACATTTTTTTTGTAAAAATGTCTCGATTTCTGAAAAAGAATGGAAATACCAGACTTTGGTACCGAGTTTTTCCAGGTCGTCTGCGATGTTTTGGGAGCTGATACCTAAAGTGTCTGTTTCACGTGCAGCATAGATGTCAGAAAGTACGACAATATCTGCAAGGGAAAGAGATTTTGCAAAATCAGGCAAAAAGGCTTTTGTCCTGGTATACGTGTGAGGCTGGAAAACACAGATTATCCGTTTGTGGGGATAGTTTTTCGCCGCGTTTAAGGTGGCGGCGATTTCGGTTGGATGATGGGCATAATCGTCAATCACCGTAACGCCGTCTCCAAATACTCCCTTAAACTGGAACCTTCTGTCTGTACCCTGAAATTTTGAAAGTCCTTCTGAGACTGTTTGCGGGGAAATGCCAAGTTTTATGGCGGCCGCAGCCGCAGCAAGGGAATTGGATACGTTGTGCATACCGGGAACGGAAAGCGTAATTGAAGTAACTGCTTTTTGGCAGTGCATCAGGGTATAGGAGGCGCAGCCTTTTAAATCAAACGTAATGTCTGCAGGATAAAAAGCGGCGGAGTCAGTTAAACCAAACGTAACGGCAGATACAGGAAGATCTTGTGTAAATACTTCATAATGCTCAATTTCAGCATTAATGATAATCGCGCCTCCGTCTATGGTATTTTCTGCGAATTTCCGAAAGGAGCGGCGAATATCAGAAATATTTTGGAAAAAATCCATATGATCTTCTTCTATATTTAAAATTAGGCTGTATTTTGGCTTGAAGTTTAAGAAACTATTTGTGTATTCGCAGGCCTCTGTTAAAAAAATATCAGAATGGCCCACACGTATATTGCCTCCGATTGAGTTTAAGATTCCGCCAACGGAGATTGTAGGGTCTGTCCGGGCGGCAAGAAGAATCTGGCTTAACATAGACGTCGTGGTTGTTTTTCCATGGGTTCCGGCAACGGCAATGGAGTTTTGGTAATTGTCCATAATCTGCCCTAAAAGCTCTGCGCGCGTCAGCATCGGAAGGCCGGATTCCTTAGCGGCGGCAAATTCCGGATTGTCCGGATGGATTGCGGCAGTGTATACAATGATGTCAATATCTTTTGTGATGTTATCTTTGGACTGCGGATAGGAAATTTGCGCTCCTAAAGCCGCGAGTTTTTGTGTGAGGGGAGACGCGTTTTTGTCAGATCCTGAAATCGTAAAGTGTTCTTTTAAAAGAATTTCGGCGAGCCCGCTCATGCTGATTCCGCCGATGCCGATAAAATGGATATGAATCGGCTTTTGAAAATTGATTTGATACATATTTTTTACCTGTCCCATCTTTATTTTAAACATATTTTGTATATACTCTATTATAACCAACTACAAGCATTTTGCAAATTCGTTATTTTTTACAAAAAATACTAAAAAAGACATATTATCTTGTGAAAACTGTTGTACAAAAAAATATAAGTATGGTATAATTAATTTATCACATAATGAAAATTGACGAGAGGTGAGTGATATGATACGAAAAGAAATGATAGCAATGCTATTAGCAGGAGGCCAGGGAAGCAGGCTTGGGGTGCTGACAGCAAATGTAGCAAAACCAGCAGTAGCATTTGGCGGTAAATACCGCATTATTGATTTCCCGTTGAGCAACTGCATTAATTCAGGGATTGATACGGTGGGTGTTCTGACACAGTATCAGCCGCTTCAGTTAAATTCACATATTGGAATCGGTATTCCATGGGATTTGGATAGAAACCATGGAGGAGTTACCGTTCTTCCGCCTTATGAAAAGAACGACAGCAGTGAGTGGTATACAGGGACTGCAAATGCAATCTATCAGAACTTAAGTTATATTGAAAGTTATAATCCAGAATATGTACTGATTCTTTCCGGAGATCATATTTATAAAATGGATTATGAAGTGATGCTGGAATTTCATAAAGAGAATCATGCAGACGTTACAATTGCAGCAATGCCGGTACCAATGGAAGAAGCAAGCCGTTTTGGTATCGTAGTTACGGATGAGAATAGAAAAATATTAGAATTTGAAGAAAAGCCAGAAAAGCCAAGCAGTAATTTAGCTTCTATGGGAATTTATATTTTTAGCTGGAGTGTGTTGAGAGAAGCTCTCATTACGAAAAAAGATCAGGGGAATTGTGATTTTGGCAAACATATTATCCCATATTGCCATGAAGGCGGCAAGAGGCTGTTTGCTTATGAATACAATGGATATTGGAAAGATGTGGGAACATTAGGTTCCTATTGGGAAGCAAATATGGAACTGGTGGATTTAATCCCGGAATTCAATTTATATGAAGAATACTGGAAGATTTATACAAAGATTGACAATGCGGAACCGCAGTATGTGTCTGCAGATTCTGTAATCGAAAAGAGTATTATTGGAGATGGAACAGAAATCTTTGGAGAGGTATATAATTCTGTTATCGGCGCTGGGGTTACAATTGGCAAAGGAACGGTTGTAAGAGATTCTATTATTATGAAAGATACCAGAATTGGAGAGAATTGTACGATTCAAAAAGCAATTATTGCCGAAAATTGTGAAATTGGAAGCGGTTCTTCCCTGGGAATTGGAGAAGAAGCTGCAAGTAAACTGAACGATCAGATTTATGCGTTCGGGCTTGTTACAATTGGAGAAAATTCTTTTGTGCCATCCAACGTGAAAATTGGCAAGAATACTGCAATTTCCGGTGTTACAGCACAGGAAGATTATCCGGACGGTATGCTTGCCGGAGGAGAATATATTATTAAGGCAGGTGATGACAAATGAAGGCATTAGGAATTATTCTTGCAGGAGGTAACAGCAACCGTATGCAGCAGCTTACAAACCGCAGGGCAGTTTCGGCTATGCCAGTCGGCGGAAGTTACCGCTGTATCGACTTTGCACTAAGCAGTATGAGTAATTCACGTATTCATACCGTTGCGGTTTTAACACAGTATAACGCCAGGTCTTTGAATGAGCATTTAAGTTCTTCAAAATGGTGGGATTTTGGAAGAAAACAGGGCGGCCTGTTTACATTCACGCCTACGGTCACGACGACAAATAACTGGTGGTACCGGGGAACGGCGGACGCTATGTATCAGAACATAGATTTTTTGAAGCGGCGTCATGAGCCGTATGTCATTATCAGCAGCGGAGATTGTGTGTATAAAGTTGATTTCAATGAATTGCTGGATTATCATATTGAAAAGAAAGCAGATATTACCGTAGTGTGTAAAGATATGCCGGCCGAGACAGACGTCAGCCGTTTTGGAGTAATCCGTATGAATGAGGACGCCAGAATCGTAGAATTTGAAGAAAAGCCGATGATGGCAAGTTCGAATACGATTTCTGCAGGTATTTATATTATCCGCAGGCGTCAGTTGATAGAGATGTTGGAGCGGTGTGCAGAAGAAGAGCGCTATGACTTCGTATCAGATATTTTAATCCGTTATAAGAATTTAAAAAGGATTTACGGTTATAAATTAAAGACTTATTGGAGCAATATTGCATCAGTAGATTCTTATTATAAAACCAATATGGATTTCTTAGATCCGGAAGTCAGAAAATTCTTCTTCCGTGACGAGCCTAAGATTGCTACGAAGATAGACGATCTTCCTCCGGCAAAATATAATGCTGGTTCGGATGTACGCAACAGCTTGGTAGCAAGCGGATGTATTATTAACAGTAAAGTGGAAAATTCTGTTTTATTTAAACAGGCTTTTGTTGGTAAAAACTGCGTCATTAAAAATTCGATTATTTTAAATGACGTATATATTGGCGATAATACACATATCGAAAACTGTATTGTAGAAAGCCACAATACGTTACGTGCAAATACTTACTATTGCGGTGAAAACAGTATAAAAGTCGTCTATGAAGATAATGCCAGATACGTAATGTAATAAATGAATACAGAGAAGAGAGAAGGAACTGTTATACCGCAAAGGGGGAAGAATTATGCAGATAACAGATGTAAGAATTCGGAAGGTCGAAAGAGAAGGAAAAATGAAAGCTGTCGTGTCGATTACAATAGATGAAGAATTTGTAGTGCATGATATTAAAGTAATCGAAGGAGACAAAGGATTATTTATTGCTATGCCGAGCCGTAAAGCGGCGGACGGGGAATATCGGGATATTGCACATCCGATTAATTCCAATACCAGGGAGAAAATTCAGAATTTAATTTTAGAAAAATATGAAGCAGATATTCTGGCTATGGGGGAATAAGCAGTAAAACAGGGAACAGCCGTCGCATAAGCGACGGCTGTTTTAATCAAATCGGGGAAGCGGACAAACAAGATTATGATTTACATTATGTGTATTTTAGTCTAAAATAAAAACCGTATATTTTTTGGAGGAGTGAAAGAGAATGTATGTAATAGCAGGTCTTGGAAATCCAGAGCGCAGATATGAAAATACACGCCATAACGTTGGGTTTGATGTCATTGGCGCATTGGCCGGACAATATAATATCAATATGAATATCAAAAAGCATAAAGCCATCTGCGGTATGGGGATTGTGGCGGGTCAAAAGACAATGCTGGTGAAGCCGCAGACATATATGAATTTAAGCGGTGAAAGCATTTCTGAAATTCTGTCTTACTACAAACTGGATGTTTCAAAAGAGCTTATTGTGATTTTTGACGACATCAGCCTTATGCCGGGCTGTATCAGAGTGCGCAGAAAGGGCAGCGCCGGAGGACATAATGGAATCAAAAGTATTATAGCAAGGACGGGCAGCAGTGATTTTGCCAGAATTAAAGTCGGGGTTGGAGAAAAACCCGACGGCTGGGATTTGGCAGATTATGTACTGGGACGATTTTTGGGAGAAGAAAGAGAGATGGTAAATCTTGCTGTAAAAGATGCATGTACGGCGGCGGGATATATGGTAAATGGTGAAATAGACCGGGCTATGAATGAGTTTAATACAAAGAAACGGGAGTAATATGAGAGCATTTTTAGAACCGCTGCATTCTTTGGAGGAAATTGAGCGATTAGAAGCGCAGCTAAAAAAGGGAGCCGGAATTCAAATGATTTCCGGCTGTATTGATTCACAGAAACCGCATTTGATGTATGGGATTGGCAGTGATGTGAAGTATAAAATTATTGTTACGTTTAGTGATCAAAAAGCCAGGGAACTGCTGGAAGAATATCGTTTTTTTGAAAAAGACGTTTTGTATTATCCGGCAAAAGATATTTTATTTTATCAGTCTGATTTGCGTGGGAATGTTTTGACAAGAGAACGGGTGAACGTCCTAAAGACAATTGCAGAAGGGAAAAAAATGGTTTTGGTTACGACGTATGATGCGTTGATGAACCGTATGCAGAAGCCCGAAAAATTTTTGAAGGCAGTTGCGACATATCGTGTGGGAGATGAAATTGAGTTAGATAAATTTAAAAAACAGCTTTCTGCAATGGGGTATGAATCGGTATATCAAATCGAATCGGCCGGACAGTTTGCAGTCCGCGGCGGTATTATTGATATTTTTCCGCTGACAGAAGAAAACCCTTACCGTATGGAGCTTTGGGGGGATGAGATTGATTCTTTGCGCAGTTTTGATGTGGAGAGCCAGCGTTCCATTGAAAATTTAGAAAGTATTGAGATTTATCCGGCTGCAGAATTGATTTTAACTGAAAAAGAAAAATCAGAAGGTGTCAAACGGATACAAAAAGATGCGGATAAATTGTATCAGGTTTACCGGAAAGAAATGAAAACGGAAGAGGCGGCCCGAATCAAACAGGCGGCTGCAGAATTTATAGAAGAGCTGACGGAATGTGAGAGTGCAGATGGAATTGACGCATATCTTGCATATTTTGAAGATGCCGTTGTATCTTTACTGGATTATTTTGAAGAACAGAAGACGCTTATTTTTTTGGATGAACCGGCAAGATGCGCAGAGCGCGGTTATGCGACGGAACAGGAATTTACAGAAAGCATGAAGCAGAGGTTAGAAAAGGGATATATTCTTCCAGAGCAGATGCAGGCGCTTTATACCTGCAGTGAAACGGCGGCAAAACTGCAGAAAAGCCGCTGCGTGGCATTGGCGGCGCTTGAGTCTGTGGGAAAAGAGTTTGATATTTCTAATCATTATGGAATTCTTACAAGAAGTATTGCCGCATATAATAATAGTTTTGAGCTTCTGGTAAAAGATTTAAAAATGTACAAAAAGAAGGGATATTCCGTACTCTTGTTGTCTGGTTCAAGAACAAGGGCAAAACGTCTGGCAGAAGATTTGATGCAGGAGGGTTTGAACTGTTTTTATTCAGAAGATTACAATCATGTGGCGAAAGCAGGCGAGATTATTGCTTTTTATGGTAAAGTGAAGCAGGGGTATGAGTATCCGCTTTTGTCTTTTGCCGTTATCTCGGAGAGCGATATTTTCGGTAAGGAAAAAAAGAAGAGAAAGAAGAAAAAGATATATGAGGGCGATAAAATTGCAAGTTTTTCCGAGCTTTCCGTTGGGGATTATGTCGTACATGAAAATCATGGCCTTGGTATATACCGTGGAATCGAGAAAATTGAAGTAGACAAGACGACGAAGGATTATATTAAGATTGAATATGATAAGGGCAGCAGCCTGTACATTCTTGCCACCCAGTTAGATGTGCTGCAAAAGTATGCCAGTTCTGATGCAAAAAGGCCCAAATTAAATAAATTAGGCAGCCAGGAGTGGCATAAGACGAAGAGTAAGGTCCAGGGGGCGGTAAAAGAAATTGCGGCGGATTTAGTTGCTCTTTATGCGAAACGGCAGCAAAAAGAGGGATATGCCTATGGCCCGGATACCGTCTGGCAGCGGGAGTTTGAAGAGATGTTTCCGTTTGAAGAGACGGAGGATCAGGAAGCGGCAATTGAAGCGGCAAAGCGGGATATGGAGAGCAAAAAAATTATGGATCGCCTGATTTGCGGTGACGTAGGGTATGGAAAGACGGAAATTGCAATTCGCGCCGCATTTAAAGCTGTTCAGGAAGGAAAGCAGGTCGTCTATCTGGTACCGACGACCATTTTAGCGCAGCAGCATTATAATACGTTCGCCCAGAGAATGAAGGACTTTCCGGTGACGGTAGATTTGCTTTGCCGTTTTAGAAGCAGCGCCCAGCAGAAAAAGACGATTGAAGAATTAAAGCGCGGTATGGTAGACATTATCGTAGGGACGCACAGGCTGCTGTCAAAAGACGTCGAATTTAAAGATTTAGGACTTTTGATTATAGATGAAGAGCAGAGGTTTGGAGTTGCACATAAAGAAAAAATCAAACAAATGAAATTTTCTGTAGACGTACTGACGCTGACTGCAACGCCGATTCCAAGAACGCTGCATATGAGCTTAATCGGGATACGGGATATGAGCGTATTGGAAGAGCCGCCGCTTGATCGTCTTCCCATTCAGACCTATGTGATGGAATACAATGAAGAAATGGTGAGGGAAGCGATTGTAAGAGAACTGGCAAGAGGCGGACAGGTGTATTATGTATTTAACCGCGTAAAGCAGATTGCGGATGTTACAGCAAAAATAGCTTCCCTTGTACCGGATGCTTTTGTAGAATTTGCACATGGACAGATGAAAGAACGCGAATTGGAAGAAATTATGTACCGGTTTATCAACGGTGAAATTGATGTGCTTGTTTCGACGACGATTATTGAAACCGGACTTGATATTTCAAATGTAAACACAATGATTATCCATGACGCTGATAATATGGGGCTTTCACAGCTATACCAGCTGCGCGGCAGGGTCGGGCGTTCCAACCGTACGGCATATGCTTTTTTGATGTACCGCCGGAATAAGATGTTAAAGGAAGTAGCGGAAAAGCGTCTTGCTGCAATTAAAGAATATACCGAACTTGGCAGCGGTTTTAAAATTGCTATGAGGGATTTGGAAATCCGCGGCGCGGGCAGTCTGCTTGGCGCGGCGCAGCATGGGCATATGGAAGCGGTCGGTTATGATCTTTACTGTAAAATGCTCAATGCAGCTGTCAAACAGGCGAAAGGAATTGAGGCAAAGGAAAGTTTTGAAACTTCAGTAGATATTGATATAGACGCGTATATTCCGGCAGATTATATTCCAAACGAAATGCAGAAATTAGATATTTATAAACGGATTGCCGGAATTGAAGATGCACAAGAAAGAGAAGAAATGCTGGAGGAATTAATTGACCGTTTCGGAGAACCGCCGAAAGCCGTGGAGAATCTTTTAATGCTGGCAGAGTATAAAGCGAGGGCACATCAAAATTACTTTACGGAAGTGACGCAGAAAAAAGATGAAGTACGTTTTCTGTTATATGAACGCGCGAAAGTAAACCCGGTGAAAATACCGGAATTTGTGGCGAAATATGGGGGGAAAATGAAATTTTATGCAGATAAGAAGCAGCCTTTATTTGTCTATAATTTAAAAATGAATTCAAGAGAAAAGGAAAGCGCAGTAAGCGTCATTGACAAAGTGCTGGGAGACTCAAAAGAGCTTTCGGAGGAATACTATGACGTATAAAAAATATGGTATGCTGCTGTTATTGCTTTGTGTGGGTGTATTTACGGCGTGCGGGCAGAAAAAACAGCAGATTGCAGCAGAGGAAAATCCTTATTTTATTATTCAGGAACAATTATCAGAAATTTTAACAGCAAAGCTGTCCGGTTTGGCGATTTTAGAGATACAAAATATTTTGTCAGATGGAATAAAGAATGGAGAATTTGCGGATTACAGGCAGGCATATGAAATGGTGAGCAGGCTCTGTGATTTAGAAAGTTCTGGTGAAATGAAGTACAACTTGATTTATGTAGATGAAGACGATATTCCAGAACTGGCTGCAGGAGAAAGCGGATACTATATGAACTTATATACATGGAATAACGGAAAAATTTACACATTAATGGACAATTGGGCATACGGCGCCATGGGAAATGCAGGATATGAATACAGCGCCAAAAAAAACAGCATAAAAAACGATAACAGTGATTATGCGGGGGCAATTTTGCACAGAACTTATATGTCAATGAGTCTTTCGGAAAATACAGCGTAAACTATATTGGCAGCAAAAAAATTACAGACGAAGAATATAATTCATATGGAACAGGAACCTATCAATATATTGAAGTTCCCATGGATATTGAAACCTTAAAGTCAAACTTAAATCAATAGATAATCCCCCAAATATTTCCGTTAATTTCGTGAAAAAATGATGAAAAATCTTGCGGCATGTACAAAAAAGAACTATAATAGAAATAGCGACTGGCATAATGCCGGATTTTTAGGAGGAACGTATGAGAAATAAGAAATTAATGACGCTGCTGGTTTCAGGAGCAGCGCTTATGGGAATGACAATAAGCGGCTGTGGGAATAAAATTCAGGAGAATGCAGTATTTGCGACATTAGATGATACCACGATTACTATGGGAGTCGCCAATTTTTTTGCAAAATACCAGCAGGTAATGTATGATACCACATTTATGGGGTATTATGGAGAAGATATGTGGCAGAATGATTTATATGGCAATGGCAGCACTTTGACAGAAGACGTCAAAACAAACGTTGAGGAAGAACTTTTGGAATTGTATTTGTTAAAGGCGCATATGGAAGAATACGGTATTTCCGTGACTGAAGAGGAAGAGGCGGCGATTTTAAAGGCAGCAGATGATTTTATATCGGAAAATTCAAAAGCGGCGATTAAACAGATAGGCGCTGAGAACAAAGAGAATGTAATGGAAATGCTGCGCCTTCAGACAATTAAAAATAAAATGCACGACAGGATCATTCAAGATGCAGATACGACTGTGACAGATGAAGAAGCAAAACAGAGAACGTTTAGTTATCTGCAGATTAGCACAACCGGATATACGGACGAAAATTCAAATCAGGTAGAATATACTGAAGAAGAAAAGGCAAACCTAAAAACAACAGCAGAAGGGATTGCAGCTTCTCCGGCAGAAACGTTTGATACGGCTGTGACGGATGCAGGATATACGCTTAGTACGGCTTCTTATGGTTCTGCGGAAGATGAAAATGCTTCAATGGATAAGGCTGTGCTTGAGGCGGCAGATGCACTTTCAGAAGGGCAGATTTCCGGTGTAATCGAGACAGATACAGCCTACTATGTACTGCGACTTGACAAAGAATTTGACGAAGAGGCAACTGCGTCCAAACGAGAAGAGTTGATTAGCGCAAAGCAGGAAGACCATTACACGGATATTGTAGACGGCTGGAAGGAAGCTGCAAAGTGGACAGTCAATGAAAGTGAATGGGAAAAAGTGACGTTTGAAGAATATTTTAAACTGCCTGAGGAAGAGGAGACAGAAGGTACGGAGGACTTGAATGAAGGTGCGACGGAATCGGAAAGTCTTAACGATACAGAGCAGTAAACATACAGCCCTTCGCCGTTAGGCGGAGGGTATTTTGTCGCTAAAGAGGCTGCGCTTATTTGAAATGTCTGTTTAGGGGAAATGGAGGGAACTGAAATTTGCGGCAACTGTTGGTTTATTTGAAAGATTATAAGAAAGAATGTATATTGGCGCCATTGTTTAAGATGTTGGAAGCGGTTTTTGAACTGCTGGCGCCGTTGGTTATGGCTGCTGTGATTGATACTGGGATTGCACAAAAGGACGCGTCTTATATTATTCAAATGTGTTTTGTAATGGTTTTGCTTGGAGGAGCGGGACTGATTTGTTCTGTGACGGCGCAGTATTTTTCTGCAAAAGCGGCTTGTGGTTTTGGGACAAAGACACGCCATGCGCTGTTTGCCCATATTCAAAAATTATCCTTTACAAAGCTGGACCAGGCGGGGACTTCTGCGTTGATTACAAGAATGACGAGCGACGTAAATCAGGTGCAGAATGGGGTAAATATGGTACTCAGGCTGTTTTTGCGTTCTCCTTTTATTGTGCTGGGCGCAATGGTGATGGCATTTACGATTGATAGAAAGTCTGCGGTTTATTTTGTCATTGTGATTTTGCTTTTGTCGGTTGTTGTATTTGCTGTAATGTATATCAGTATTCCTTTGTATAAAAAAGTGCAGGAAAGATTGGATGCAGTGACGTTGTATACGAGAGAAAATCTTACGGGCGTACGTGTAATTCGTGCGTTCCATTTGGAGGAAGAAGAAAAAAAAGAATTTCATACGCGCAATCAGGAATTGACTGCTATGCAGATGTTTGTCGGAAAAATTTCAGGACTGATGAATCCCGTGACTTTTTTTATTGTCAATGGAGTGACGATTGGGCTGATTTACCAGGGGGCGCTGCAAGTGGACGGCGGTGTGATTACACAGGGAGAAGTTGTGGCTTTAGTAAATTATATGGGACAGATTCTTGTGGAATTGATCAAATTTGCAAATTTGATTGTAACGATTACAAAGGCGATTGCCTGCGGCAATCGGATTTGGGGCGTGTTTGAAATACCAGAAGAAGAGTCGGCGCTTTCTTATTCAAATACGGAAAAACAGCCGGAAACAGAAGACGAAACGGTGGTATTTAAAAATGTATGTCTGACCTATGAATATGCCGGGGAAGAGGCGTTGACAGATATTAATTTTACGGCAAAAAAAGGAGAAACAATTGGCATTATTGGAGGCACCGGGTCAGGCAAGACTTCCCTTGTCCATCTGATTGCAGGGTTTTATCCAAATACAAAAGGAAGTATCCGCATAGACGGTACGGAAATTCGTTTGGTTCCGAAGAAAGAATTGAGAAAAAAAGTAGGAATCGTCATGCAGAAAGCCGTTCTTTTTAAAGGAACCATCCGGGAAAATCTCTGTTGGGGGAAAAAGGATGCGACAGACGCTGAATTGACAGAGGCTCTGAAAACGGCGCAGGCATATGAAGTTGTGGAAAATAAGGACGGACGACTTTTGGCAGAAGTTTCCCAGGGAGGAAAGAATTTTTCGGGCGGCCAAAAACAGCGTCTTACGATTGCAAGGACGTTGGTGCAAAAACCTGAAATTTTGATTTTCGACGATAGTGCGTCGGCTTTGGATTATGCGACAGACGCTGCCTTAAGGCGGGCGGTTGCGGCTATGAAGGAGCGGCCGACGGTGTTTATCGTCTCGCAGAGGGCTTCTTCCATTCAGCATGCAGATAAAATTTTAGTGTTGGAGGATGGAAAACTGGCAGGAGCCGGCAGGCATGAAGAATTATTAGAAAACTGCGGTGTGTACCAAGAAATTTATTATTCTCAGTTTCCGGAAAAAATAAGACAGAAAGGAGCGGCTGCTAATGTCTGAAAAAAATACAAACCAGAGATATGTTTTAAAGGAATTGATGTCCTATATTAAAAAATATATGCCGCTTATTTTCCTTTCTCTTTTATTTGCAGCAGTTTCCTCTGTATTGGCGCTGTATGTGCCGATTTTGACAGGAGAAGCCATTGACTGTATAGTAGGAATGGGGAATGTAGATTTTAACGGTATTTTTGAAATTATGAAACAGATGCTTGCGGTCATATTGCTGACCGCGGCAGCGCAGTGGCTGATGAATGTCTGCAATAACAGGATTACATTTCAGGTAGTAAGAGATTTACGCGAGGACGCATTTGCAAAGATTGAAGAGCTGCCTTTAAAATATTTGGACGCCCATTCACATGGTGAATTGGTGAGCCGCGTCATTTCCGATGCAGATCAGGTGGCCGACGGCCTGTTATTGGGATTTACGCAATTGTTTACCGGGGTGATTACAATTATTGGCACGCTTTTATTTATGCTGCATATACAGTATCAAATTGCGTTTGTTGTGATTTGTATTACGCCGGTTTCTCTTTTTGTAGCGGCTTTTATTGCAAAAAAGACATTTGCCATGTTTCATCTTCAGTCAAAAACAAGAGGAGAACAGACTGCGCTTGTGGAAGAGATGATTTCGAACCAGAAGGTAGTGCAGGCATTTGGCAAGGAAGCGGATGTATTAGAAAAATTTGATGAAGTGAACGAAAGGTTGAGAGATTGTTCCTTAAAGGCAACATTTTTCTCATCTTTGACAAATCCATGCACACGTTTCGTCAACAGTCTTGTATATACCGGAGTGGGAATTTTTGGCGCGCTTTCTGCGGTGTCAGGCGGTATCAGCGTCGGGCAGCTTGCCAGTTTTTTAAGTTATGCCAACCAATATACAAAGCCGTTTAATGAAATATCGGGGGTAGTAACGGAACTTCAAAATGCGATTGCCTGCGCGCAGCGGATTTTAGAATTGACGAATGAGACGCCGCAGACGCCGGAAGACGCCGATGCTGTTTCGCTGAAAGATACCAAAGGAATTGTTTCTTTAGAACATGTGGACTTCTCCTATAATAAGGAAAAAACTTTAATCGAAGATTTTAATCTGACGGTAATGCCGGGACAGAGGGCTGCAATTGTCGGCCCTACGGGCTGCGGTAAAACAACGTTAATTAATCTTTTGATGCGTTTTTATGATGTGGATGACGGCAGTATTCGCGTCGATGGGGAAGATGTCAGGCATCTGACGAGGAAAAGCCTGCGGACTTCTTACGGCATGGTGCTTCAGGAAACATGGCTTAGGGAAGGTACGATTTTAGAGAATATCCGTATGGCGAATTCGTCTGCTACCAGAGAAGATGTGATAGAAGCGGCAAAAGCGGCTCATGCGCATAGTTTTATCCGCCGGCTGGCACATGGATACGATACGGTGGTTACAGAAGAAGGCGGCGGTCTTTCCCAGGGGCAAAAACAGCTGCTTTGTATCGCCAGAGTGATGCTTTCCCTGCCGCCTATGCTTATTTTGGATGAAGCGACGTCTTCTATTGATACAAGGACAGAACAAAAAATACAAAATGCCTTTGCAAAGATGATGAAAGGCAGGACTAGTTTTATTGTCGCGCACCGTTTGTCGACCATAAAAGAAGCGGATATTATCCTGGTTATGAAAGACGGACAGATATTAGAACAAGGAAATCATAAAAATCTGCTTGCAAAAAATGGATTTTATGCTACGCTTTATAATAGTCAGTTTATTCAGTCAAAAGACGGCTAAAGTTTTGCCAGTAATACCAGAATACGTCAAGTATGCCATCGTGAATTTTGCAGATACTGTAAATATCAAGGAGTAACAAAAGACAGGAAAGCGAATAGAATATATGGTAGAATATGTATCGGAAGTATTTTATTTGGTAGTAAAGTACTAGAAAAATATTACCAAATTATTACACATGTTACATATAAAGAAAAATCTTGACAAAAGAAAGCGCTCGTTACTATAATTAGTGTTTGTATTTAAGTAGTTTTGAATGAGAGATCATTTTTGGGATAGTTTATGTTCTAAAGTTTAAATTGATAACGATAATGTAGAGGTGCGATATGGAACAATATATAATAAAAGGTGGAAATCCGCTTGTTGGCGAAGTGGAAATAGGCGGAGCGAAGAATGCGGCGCTTGCTATTTTAGCAACAGCGATTATGACAGATGAAACCGTTACCATCGAAAATCTTCCAAATGTCAGGGATATCAATGTTATGCTTGACGCCATCAAAGGTATTGGCGGTAAAGTGGAAAGGGTAGATGTCCATACAGTAAAAATCAATGGTTCCATGATTTCTGATTTACTTGTAGATTATGAATATATTAAGAAAATCAGGGCTTCTTATTATCTGCTTGGGGCTTTGCTTGGAAAATATAAACGTGCGGAAGTGGCGCTTCCGGGCGGATGTGATATTGGAAGCCGGCCGATTGATCTGCATTTGAAAGGATTCCGTGCGCTTGGGGCAAACGTGGATATCCATCATGGTCTGATTTCTGCAACTGCGGACGGTTTGAAAGGCACGCATATTTATTTGGATAAAGTTTCTGTCGGGGCTACGATTAACATTATGATGGCGGCGGCTATGGCGGAAGGAAAGACGACAATTGAAAACGCTGCAAAAGAACCTCATGTTGTGGATGTGGCGAATTGTTTAAACAGTATGGGGGCGAAAATCCGCGGCGCCGGAACAGACGTGATTCGTATTTCCGGTGTGGAGCGGCTGCACAAAACAGAGTATTCTATTATACCGGATCAAATTGAAGCAGGTACTTTTATGTTTGCAGCGGCAGCGACAAGAGGAGACATTACCGTAAAAAATGTCATTCCAAAGCACTTGGATTCCATTACTGCGAAGTTATTAGAAATCGGCTGCGAAGTGGAAGAATTGGATGATGCGGTGCGCGTGGTGGCGTCAAAACCGCTGCATCATACGCAGGTTACGACGCTGCCATATCCAGGGTTCCCGACAGATATGCAGCCGCAGATGTCTGTTGTACTTGGTATCTCCGAAGGTACAAGTACGGTAACAGAGAGTATATTTGAAAATCGTTTTAAGTATGTGGACGAATTGGCGCGGATGGGAGCTTCAATTAAGGTAGAAAGCAATATAGCAATTGTAACGGGCATAAGCCAGTATCTTGGCGCAAGAGTCAGCGCGCCGGATTTACGCGCCGGCGCCGCATTAGTCATTGCTGGACTTGCAGCAGATGGGATTACGATTGTAGATGATATTTATTATATTGAGCGCGGTTATGAGGATTTTCATTTGAAACTAAAACTCTTAGGCGCACAGGTTGAAAAAGTTTCGACGGAAAAAGAAATCCTAAAATTCAAACTTAAAGTATCTTAAAATTATATTCAGTAAGCAAAGCAGACGTTTTGAATGAGAAGTTTAAAACGTCTGCTTATTTGTATCTAATAGACGGTATTCTTTTACAAAAAAGATTGAAAGGATGTTGGTGTTTTTGTATAATATTTATATCTATATATAAAAAGAGGAGGATGAAACATGCAGAAACATCATTTGAAACATTTGTGGAAGCGCAGCCTGAGTTTTGGACTGGTGTTATCTATGACAGCGACGCTGCTCCCGGCGCTTCCGGTTTCGGCTGCAAAACGTCCCGGCGTATCGCAATCGCTTTCTATAAATGCGCAGAGTAAGCCGAATGTGACGAAAGCAGGCAGTGTGCCTGTCAGCGAAGATACGCTGACGTATGATCAGCCGTTTGAACCGTTTACGGCAGGGTGCGAAAATTTTCGTATACCAGGGCTGATTACTTTACAAAATGGAGATTTGCTTGCTACTGGGGACGCAAGATGGGAAGAGTGGAATGATGGAGGGGGAATTGATTCCATTGCTTCTGTATCAAGCGATAACGGGAAAACATGGAATTATAGTTTTCCGATTTATTTTCCGGATTCTTATGGTTATGTTGGGCAGGGTGGTTCTGGTTTGAATACAAACTCTACTACTATAATTGACCCAGGCGTAGTAGAAGGGCCGGACGGAACAATTTATTTTATTGCAGACGTCAATCCGACTGGAAGTACTACAATGTATAAATCTATTGGTACAGGAACTGGATATGTAACAGTAGATGGAGAACGGTATCTTGCGCTGACGGAAGATTTCAGTAAGAGTTATAATACAGAGCCAAAAGATGATGATTTGACGACATATCCATATTACATAGAGCATTTTAATGAAGATGGCTATGCGAAAATTTTAAAGAGGTCGGATCATGCAGAAACTGGTTATGGCGTAGATGAATGGTTTAATCTTTATACGGTTACAGACGGAGAATATATAGATAATTTAAGACAGAAACAAGCCAATAGTAATACGGATATTCAGCAAAATGTATTTTACAAAGGTTCAAAATTCCACGTTTACAGTATTGATTATCTTTGGGTTGTCCAGTCAAAAGACCATGGAAGAACGTGGGAACATCCGCGTGATCTTACAGACCAGATTAAACGGCATGAAAATGAACATGCGCTTTTAGTGGCTCCGGGCAAGGGACTTACAACGAGCTGGGGAGACATTGTGATTGGTTTTTATGATTATGGGGATGGACATCAGGATTCCAGTATGGTCTATTCCACAGATAACGGAGAGACTTGGAAGCGTACTGGAGATGTACAAAATCAAAGCAGAGACAGTTCGGAAAATGAAATTTTAGAACTGGAAGACGGCACGCTGCGTATGTTTTACCGCAATAATAATAGAAAATTGAGCTATGCAGATGTCTATAAAGACGATACGACTGGTGAGTATACAATGGGAAGCGAGGTAAAGGTTACATCTGTTGGTGTCCATAGTGACTGTAATTTATCAGTGCTTTCTTATTCGCAAAAAATTGATGGAAAACAGCTTATATTTGTCTCTTGTCCAACGAGTGGACGTGCGGCAGGTAAAATATTTGCTTTTTTGGTAGACGATACATTAGAAGGTAATCCATTGAATCTTTATCATACGTATGTTGTTCCTGGAGGAGAGAGCGGGTTTGCGTATTCTTGTCTGACAGAATTGAATGACGGAAGCATAGGTATGTTATGGGAGCCAAACCATTCCACAATGTATTTTGATACATTTGATATTTACGAGTTACTGCCGGAAGGTGTGGAGTTTCCAAATGCTTCCATGAATGTGGAACTGGAAAAAGGGGAAGAATTTACAAAATATAGCAAAGAAGGAACGCCTGACATTTCTTTGGAGCCAGATCAAGCGGTTGCAGAAGCAGAAATTAATGTAGAAGTACAGACATTGATATTACGTGACCACATTGCAGATAATGCATCAAATTTAAGCAGTTTTTCGGCGAATGTAAATAAAGATATATGTCTGCAGGAGGCGGAATATACTTTTACCGGTACGGCTCAGGAGAATGTGTGGACAGTGTATAATCAGTCCACAAAACAGTATTTTACAAATAACAATAGTGCGGAAGTATTCTTTAACAGGGAACGTCAGAATGATATGAAGTTTGCTCCGGTTTCAAATTCAGACGGAACGAAGAGTTTTAAGATTTGCAAAGGGGATACAAATAACAGATACGTTATTTTCCATGAACCGAATATGACGTTTAATTCAATGCCAAACAGTTCGAATACGGCAAACGAGAATATGTGTCTGTTGGAAAGAAAAGAGACGGCGGAAGAAACTGATATTATTCCCGGTTATCAGAGGGTATCAGAGATACGGGACGGACATTCTTATTTGATTGCTTACCTTAGAAGCGACAGCGTTATGCTGTTATATCCTGCGAATGGTGTTGCCGGGCAGACCAAACTTGTCGGAACATGGGATCAAATGGAACAAATAGAACGGAAAAAAATATCCATTAAAGCTGTTGGAAGAGGAAGTACAAAAGCGGTCATAGATGGCGTTACATATTATATAAAAGTCAAAGATTCTGAAATTGTATTAAATCCGAATGATACGTATGATATACCAAGCATATCTGCCAGTGTTCCTGCGCCGGAGAATTCTGTGATTACGGCGGAAGCTTATAATGAAGTTGAAACAGGTTTATTTGACCATAAGGGAGAGGGGAAATGCGTAGCGTTTTCCACGGATAGTTTTTCCGATACGAAAAATTCCCAAATAAATTTGGAAGATGCGGAATTTACATTTACAGGTTCCGGTGAAACATGGACAATTAAAAATGGAACCAAGTATTTGATGAATAAAGTAAACTGGCCGGATACGTTTTTTACGGATACAGAGACGAGTATGAAAGTAGTGAAGATTGGCGATACAAATACATTTAAAATCTGCAGGGCCGATTTTATAAAAGACGCTTTTAATGTCGATATCAAAGACCGTTTTAGCAATTTAATGGGATACATTGTATTCTATCAAAGAGGAATGGAATTCCGTTCTTATGGTTCGGGGGTAAAAGATGGGGGTACGCATGGGACAAATCCTTATGGACAACATGCAAATTATGGAATTACATTGTTGGAAAAACAGAGTGCAACTTCAAATGACGACGTGATTCCGGGATATAAAACGGCTTCCAGCATAACAAGCGGTAAGAATTATCTAATTTCTTCTGTGCTTGAAGACGGCAGCGTGGCAGTGCTTTATCCGGACAATGGCACAATGGAACAGACAAAACTTGCGAAACTCGTAAAGAAAGGAATTCGGATTACAGCAGGGCAGACATCTGGCGAATCATCTGTCACAGTAGATGGAGTAAAGTATAAATTTAAAGTACAAACTTGTAGTTTAAGCCATACAGATGAAAATAATCTTGAAATTGTAAATGCGGTTGCTGCTACTTGTACAGAAGAAGGGTCTGCAGGCGACAAAGTTTGTAAGACCTGTAAGAAAGTAATAGAAAAAGGCGAAGCGACTAAGCCTCTTGGACATGACTGGAACACTTTAGGGACTACGATCGGAGTTACAGAAACAGCGGACGGCGTGACTGTTTTCACATGTAAACACAATACTTCCC
The DNA here is from genome assembly GCA_910586355.1 of uncultured Lachnospiraceae bacterium. Taxonomy (GTDB): domain Bacteria; phylum Bacillota; class Clostridia; order Lachnospirales; family Lachnospiraceae; genus Roseburia_B. Next base: position 49,406 of record CAJUHJ010000012.1, on the reverse strand, counting down.
ATACAAAAAGTGAAGTTATAGCAACTGTTTCCATATACAAAAATTTCATGTCTCAGTATGAGAAAGCGAATGAAAAAATAGAGAATTCAGCTTTATATGAGCCAGAATCAGTCGAGGCGTTACAAGTTGTTTCCGGCAGGGCAAAGGATTTATTAGATAATAAAGAGGAGACTCCGTTGACAAATGCCGCAATGGTTCCTTTGGCAACAGAGCTTAAGGTTACGGCTGGGAACGTTGAGTCGATCAGAACGAAATTGCAGGAAGATTTAAGTGAAATCATAGAATCTATGCAGCCGGTGCGTGATGCAGGAAAACAGCCGTATTATGATACTGCTGTGTGGGATAGTTTTGTGGCGGCATTTGACAAAGCAATATCCATAACAGAGACGACGCCGTATGCGGAATTGAAATCAGCGACAGAGGAATTGCAGGAAAAAGGAACCGTATTACAAAAAATAAAATACAAGACGGAATTACGGGCGTTATATGACGAACACAAAGATAAGGCCCAGGAAGACAATACAGATGTTACCTGGGCGGTATTTACCACCGCCAGAACTGCTGCAAAAACAGTTCTGGATAAACAAGACGCCGATGTGACCGTAGCGGAACTTTTGAAAGCAGCCGCAGATTTAAAAGCTGCTGTAAAAGGCCTTCGTACTCCAAATGAGGCGTTGGCGCCGTATATCAGTTATACAGCTCCGAAAGCGGGGGAATATCCAACGATTCCAGAAGTGATTGGAAGCAGTGAAGACGACGCCCATCAGACCGCGATTATGGATTATGCGAAAAATCCGGTTACGTTTTCGAAAGCAGCAGCGTCGAGTACGTTAGACATTCAGAGGCTGGACGGCGTTTGGGGATTCAATGACCAGGTGCATACCGGGGCAAATAATGATAAATTTGATATTGCGGATAACAGTCCGATTATTATGTCGTTTAAATTATATTTGAAAAAGAAACCGTCAGATAATTTGGGATTGCTTACAAAAGGGGATACGCAGTATACCGTGCAGGCAACGTCTTCGGGATTGGAATTTTTTACGTATCAAAGCGGATGGAAAGCAGTAAATTATACGATTTCCAACAATCAGTTGAATCAATGGCTGGATATTCTGGCAGTAGTTGATGGGAAGGGAAAAGAACGAATATTTGTAAATGATACTGCATCGGCAATTGCAAATGCCGGCACACCGTCGCACTGTGACGACGCATTTGCAATTGCATGCCAGAAGCAGGGAGAATCGGCAGACCGGAAATTTACCGCAGAATTTGGTTATCTGGCAGATGTGAAATTTTACAGCGGCAAAGAAATGACAGATGTCATGAAGACGGCGATTAATTTGCAGACATTAGGCGATGATGCGAAGACAGTTATCACAAACTTAGTGGACTCCATAGAACCGACAGCCAATATTACAGCATCTCCATATCATGTTTCGACTGTTTGGAATAAATCAGACGGGACAAAGATGTCAGCAGCAGAGCGTTTTGAAGAAAACGAGGCTTATACGGCAGTCACTACGTTAAAAGCGCTTGGGGATTATGAGTTTAGGAACAGCGAAGAATTTATACGCGGCGTTGTAAAAGGCGTGACGACAGACGCAGAAGGTAAAAAAGATGCGGTTGTGGACGTTAGGGTTTCAAACGACAAAAAGCAGATGACGGTTACCGTCTCCTATTTGTCTTGTCCCTGTACAATTTCTGAACTTCGGATAGAAGATGCTGAAATTAATATTCCGGAAGGGGCGAATTCAGGGACATTTGAATTACAGCCTTCTGTACAGCGTAATAAAAATGGATGTACGCTTACAGGTCATCCAAACGCGCTGGAATCTGACATTACCTATTTAGTTGTGGATGCCGGGACGACGGGCGCAACGGTTTCAGATACGGGAGTTGTTACGGCAACGGCTTCTGGAAGGGCAAAGATTGCAGTGACTGCTGCATTGTCAAATGGCGCAAGTTTGAGCAAGACAATTACAGTTCAGGTGAAAAAAGAAGGCGTGACTTATTATACAGTTACGTTTCATAAGAATGATGGTACAGATGCAATCGTAGATTCTCTGGATATAGAAGAAAACAGCAAAGTAAACGAACCTGCGGCTCCTATAAGAACGGGCTATACATTTAAAGGCTGGTATAAAGATTCTAATTGTTCGGATGGAGAAGAATTTGATTTTGAGAATGACAGGATTACAGAAGATACAGACCTGTACGCAAAATGGACAGAGAATTCATCAGAAACAGTCGCTGTAACTGGAATTCGTTTGGATACGAACGCCTTTACTTTGACAAGCAAAGGAGCGACGAAGAAGCTGAAAGCGACAGTGGAGCCGAGCAATGCAACAAACAAAAATGTAATTTGGAGTTCAAGCGATACCAGTGTAGCAACCGTTTCAGGTGGAACTGTAACAGCCGTAGCAAAAGGCGACGCTGTTATTACCGTTACATCTGAGGAAAATTCCAATATCAAAGCAGAAGCATCGGTAAAAGTAGATTTGGATGGAACGATAGCCCTTACAGCGATTAAGATAAGCCCAATGAGAAAAACGCTTACTTCAATCGGGGCGACACATCAGATGGAGGCAGAGTTTACACCGGAAAATGCAACAAATCAAGAAATTACATGGAATTCCAGTGATGAATCCGTAGCGGCAATCGACGATGAAGGCATGGTAACAGCGAAGTCGGAAGGATTTACGATGATTACCGCAGAGTCGGCTGATGGGAAAGTTGTAAGTGAAGAAGCCAGGATAACGGTACTCGTGGATGACGAGAGCGTCCCTGTCAGCAAAATTACATTAAATAAAGACAAACTGGAACTGAAAAAAGGGCAGGAGGAAACTTTAAAAGTATCTATAACGCCGGAAGATGCGACCAACCAAAATGTAATATGGAGTACCAGCGCGCCTGAGATAGCAACTGTTTCCAGCCAGGGAACGGTAAAAGCAGTGAAAGCAGGCGAGGCTGTGATTACCGTGACGTCGGAAGAAGACTCTGATATCAAAGCAGAAGCAGTTGTCACAGTTTTAGACGACGCTGCGGCGCCAAAGACATTTATAGTGATATTTCATGCAAATGACGGCGGGGCAGCAGCGCCTAAAAAAGTTTCAGTGTCACAGGGCAATATTGTAACTGCGCCCTCAGTAAAAAGAACGGGATATAATTTTGCCGGATGGTACCAGGATGCAGCAGGAAAGACGCCGTATAATCTAAAAGCCCCGGTAAATGCAAACCTTACATTGTATGCAAAATGGAATCCTATTATCTATAAAGTAAGTTTTAATACGAATAATGGAACGAGCGTAGCGTCTCAGGATATACCATACAATTCTCTGGCAAAGAAGCCGGCAGATCCAAAGAAAACCGGGTATAAATTTGTAGACTGGTATTCGGATAAAGCGCTTACAAAGAAATTTAATTTTGCAGCAAAGATACAGGCTGACATTACGCTGTTTGCAAAATGGGAATCAGCGCTTGAGAACGGCGTATCCCATTTAGCAGGCGGAATCCGTTATACTGTGACAGACGCAGCGGCTAAGACGGTTACAGTAGCAAAAGGCGAAAATAAAAAGGCAAAAAGCGTAAAAATTCCAGCAGTAGTAAACATAAATGGAGAGAATTGTACCGTTGTGGGAATTGCAAACAACGCATTCAAAGGTTACAGTAAAATGAATTCTTTAACAATTGAGGCAAATCTTAAATCCATTGGAAAAAATGCGTTTAACGGATGTAAGAAACTAAAAAAAGTGACGTTAAAAGTTAAGACAGTACCGAAGATGAAATCCAGCTCATTTAAAAAAGTAACGTCCAAAGTGACGGTAAAAGCTTCAAAGCTGTCAAAGAAACAAAAAACTCAGTTTGAAAAAGCGTTGAAAAGAGCCGGGATGAAAAAAGCAAAGGTAAAATAAACCTCTTGACAAATGTAGAAAAAGGGCGTAATCTGTTTTTTAGAACAGTTGACAATTCAATTATAGCTTTCTCTTATTCAGAGTGATGGAGATACATAGGATCTGTGAAGTCACGGCAACCCCTGGACAGGAAGGTGCCAACCTGAGCGAAGAATTCGAACAATAAGAGGATTTGATTTCAAACATAAAGAAAAATCCGCTTATTTATAAGCGGATTTTTTCGTTCCACAAACTATAATAGAAAGCTGTGATTTGGATTTTGTTCTGTTAAATTATCTTGAGAGGAGAAATTTCAATGGAAAAAAGATTATTTACATCCGAATCAGTAACAGAAGGACATCCAGACAAAATATGCGATGCAGTTTCAGACGCGATTTTAGACGCCTGCATGGAGCAGGATCCGATGAGCCGCGTGGCATGCGAGACAGCATCTTGTACGGGTTTTGTGATGGTGACAGGAGAAATTACTACAAAGGCAAATCTGGATATCCCGGCAATTGTCAGAAAGACAGTCAATGAAATCGGCTATGACAGTTCAGAAAAAGGATTTGACGGCAATACGTGCGCAGTATTTACGGCGTTGGATAAACAGTCGCCGGATATTGCAATGGGAGTTGACAAGGCGTTAGAAGCCAAAGAAAATAAAATGACAGACGCCGAGATTGAAGCCATTGGAGCCGGAGATCAGGGTATGATGTTTGGTTTTGCAGTCAATGAATCCGAAGAATATATGCCATATCCAATTGCTTTAGCGCATAAACTGGCGCTGCAGCTGACAAAAGTCCGTAAAGACGGTACGTTGGCATATTTAAGGCCGGACGGAAAATCACAAGTTTCTGTGGAATATGATGAAACTGGTAAGCCATGCCGTTTAGAAGCAGTTGTAATATCATCGCAGCATGATGAGAAAGTTTCACAGGAGCAGATACATACAGATATTAAAAAATATGTATTAGACCCGATTCTTCCGGCAGATATGGTAGACGAACAGACAAAAGTATTTATTAATCCTACCGGGCGTTTCGTTATTGGCGGCCCGCAGGGAGACGCCGGCTTAACGGGAAGAAAAATTATCGTAGATACTTACGGCGGATATGCACGTCACGGCGGCGGCGCATTTTCTGGTAAAGACTGTACAAAAGTAGACCGTTCTGCAGCATATGCAGCGCGTTATGCGGCAAAGAACATTGTTGCAGCAGGACTCGCAGATAAGTGTGAAATTCAGCTTGCCTATGCTATTGGCGTAGCACAGCCGACGTCTGTTATGGTTGATACGTTTGGAACAGGAAAATTATCCGAGGAAAAATTAGTCGAAATTGTTCGTGAGAATTTTGATCTTCGTCCGGCGGGAATTATTAAAATGCTGGATTTAAGACGGCCGATTTACAAAGGGACAGCCGCTTACGGCCATTTCGGGCGCAGCGATTTAAATCTGCCTTGGGAAGCTTTAGACAAAGTAGAAGACTTAAAAAAATATCTGTAATTGGATTTATGAAAAATTTAGAATAAATTTTAGTTTTTTAATGGGATTTCTGAATTTTCGTGGTATAATGAACCGTAGGGACTTATTGCTTAAAGTCCCTACGGTTTTTTGAAAGGATATTTTTATGAAGTTAAAAACGAGGCTTATTATATCTTTTTGTATTATTTTATTTGTACCCATTTTGCTGGCGGTAGTTGTTTTGATGGGATTTCAAAAGTATCAGTTTAAGACGATTGAGACGACGTATGGGCTGGAATCTGGAAATTACAGAGATTTGGTGAATCCTTTACAGCTTTTGAACCGCTATACGAAGAAGAATTATGAGATTCTTTTGGAAAAAGTAATCACAGACCCAGACCAGTTTTTAGACCTGGAATTTTTAGAACGCATGAATGAAGATCTGCAGCATAAATATTCTTATTTGATTGTCCGCAGGGAAGAGGAAATCATTTATACTGGACAGGATATTGACTGGGAAGAAGAGGATCTGCCGGGATACGGTGAAGATGAACCAGATCCCGTATCGGGGACCTATATCGACGGCGACGAGAGAATGTTGATTAAACAGATTGATTTTACGTTTTCAGATGGAGGCAAGGGCAGCGTATTTATTGTGACGGTTTCCAATGAAATTTTACCCGAAGTACAAAGTCTTTTGTTGGATATCTGCGTATCTGTTATGATAATTTTATCCTTGACAGCTGTAATGTTGATTATTTGGATTTATCAGGGAATCATCCGCCCTATTAAAAAATTAGAAGCAGCGACTTTAAATATTCAGCAGGGCAATCTGGACTTTACAATCGAGCGGGAAGGCAATGACGAAATCAGCGAACTTTGCAGCAGCTTTGAAGAGATGCGCAAACGTTTAAAAGAGTCTTCTGAACAGCAGGTGGCAAACGAATGGGAGAGCAGAGAGTTAATCAGTAATATTGCCCATGATTTAAAAACGCCGATTACAGCGGTAAAAGGCTACTCCGAAGGGCTTTTAGACGGTGTGGCGGATACGCCGCAAAAGCAGGAAAAGTATCTGCGTACCATCAATAATAAAGCAAATGAGATGGACGCTCTATTAAACGAGCTTACTTTGTATTCGAAGATTGATACAAACCGTATACCATACAACTTTAATAAATTAAACGTCTCGGATTATTTTAATGACTGTATTGAAGAAATCAGTATGGATTTAGAGACGAAACATATCGGGCTTGCTTATTTTAATTATGTAGACAATAACGTGATGATTATTGCGGATCCAGAGCAGTTAAAACGCGTTGTAAATAATATTATTGGCAATTCTGTGAAATATCTGGACCATCGTCAGGGATTGATTAATATACGGATCAAAGACGTCGGCGATTTTATTCAGGTTGAAATTGAGGACAACGGAAGGGGGATTGCGGCAAAAGACTTACCGTATGTTTTTGAACGTTTTTACAGGGCGGACGCGTCCAGGAATTCAGCGACCGGAGGCAGCGGCATCGGTCTTTCCATTGTCAAGAAAATTATCGAAGATCATGGCGGTAAAATTTGGGCGACCAGCAAGGAAGCCGTTGGTACGGTAATGTATTTTGTGATACGAAAATATCAGGAGGTAATACAGGATGAGTAAAGTGTTGATTGTAGAAGATGAAGTGGCAATTGCAGATTTGGAAAAAGATTATCTGGAATTGAGCGGGTTTGAAGTAGAAATTGAAACTTCGGGCGATATTGGCTTATCGCGCGCGCTCACGGAAGAATTTGACATGTTTATTCTGGATTTAATGCTGCCGGGAGTGGATGGATTTGAAATCTGTAAAAAAATCAGAGAAGTAAAAAATACGCCGATTCTAATGGTGTCCGCGAAAAAAGATGATATTGATAAAATCAGGGGACTTGGGCTTGGGGCGGACGATTATATTACAAAGCCGTTTTCTCCAAGCGAGCTTGTCGCAAGGGTAAAAGCGCATTTGGCTCGATATGAACGTTTAATCGGCAGCAACCAGATGGACAACGACTTAGTTGAAATACGAGGGATTAAAATCGACAAAACGGCGCGCCGCGTATGGGTCAATGAAGAAGAAAAGCAGTTTACGACTAAAGAATTTGATTTGCTGACGTTTTTGGCAGAAAATCCGAACCGTGTGTTTACAAAAGAAGAATTGTTTCGGGAAATTTGGGATATGGAATCCATTGGAGATATTGCAACAGTGACCGTACACATCAAAAAAATTCGGGAAAAAATTGAAATTAATACGGCGAAACCGCAGTACATAGAGACAATCTGGGGCGTGGGGTATCGCTTTAAGGTATAAAAAACCGGGGTTAAACGCCCCGGTTTTTTCTTGTATATACGAGTTTATAATAACTTTTTGCCGTCAGATAATATACTGCGCCATAAACTATGCCAAAGACAAGGATACTGCCGATCGTACACAGCGTAAACAGGTTTACGTTGATAAGTCCCATGATGGCAAGTAATTTTTTGACAATCGGGAAAGAAAATGCAATGTGTACGGCGGATAACAGAAGCGGCAGGAAAAATACCTGTAAAATCTGGCTTGTGATGACGCGTTTTACTTCTTTTTGTCCCATACCGACTTTTTTTAGGATGGTAAAGCGGTTTTGGTCTTCATACCCTTCCGTTATCTGTTTGTAATAAATAATCAGGACAGTTGCAAGCAAAAACATGACTGCGATAAAGATGCCGATGAAAAAGATGCTGGCATACATGCTGTTGATTTGGTCTTTAGCTTCAAATATATCCCTGACAATCGCAACATGGGGAATATCGGCGTCGTTTAAGGCGTTTCGCAGGGTAGAGCAGAAATTTTCAATATCTTTTTGTTTACCGTCTGTATCAAACAAATAAGAATACGTTACGGAGACAGAACTGTCAAAACCACTGTCTTTTTTGGCGAAATTTGCGGCGTCGGCAAGGGCGTCGATATCCTGTCTGGTAGGAAGCAGTATCTGAATATTGCGGTATTCCGCTTCAATAGCTGAAAAATCCTGTGGAAAAAGCATATTTAATCCTTCGCTTCCCAATTGTTTTTGGGGCAGGGATTTTGCCTTTAATTCTATTCCGCAAACTGAGAATTTATCTCCGTCTGCAATCTTTCCAGTATTGTCTATAACCCATACATATCCGTTTTCTAGAGATTCTAAACGTTCCTCTTCTTTTACGCTTTGGTTATATTCTTCTAAACTGGCGGCGTTAATAAAAACAGAATGTTCATCTTCCAGATTGTGGCGTTCTTCGTTAAAGACGTTTTCTTCGGTTTCCAAGCCAATCAGAAACATATCATATTTGTGGTAAAAATTCGATACGGTAACATTGTATTGTTTGGCGTGGCGCAAAACAGCGGCTTGTATGTCTTTTGGATTTGCGGCCGGTTCCGGTTGGATGCCGGACGTCTGTTCTTCATAGGTTAGTTCTGCTATTGTCGGGCAGTAGTAGGTCGTAATGACGTCTCTTGGATAGGAATTTGCGAGCGTATCCTGCACTCCGGCATACAGGGAGATTGTGGAAGAAATAACGACTAATACGGCGGTGCTTAAAATGCAGATATTGGCAAGTCCGGCTGCATTGCGTTTCATCCGGTGTATCATACCAGAGACTGTGATAAAATGCGTTTTGTGGTAATAAAAGGATTTATTTTTTCTTAGCAGCTTTAAAATCGCTACGCTGCCGCTCATAAACAAAAGGTGCGTGCCTGCCATGACAAGCAGTACCGCTATAAAAAATGAGTTGATTGCCCGGATTGGATTTTTGGTAGTCAGGGCAATATAATATCCGGCAGACAGGCACACAATGCTAAGCGCTGCAAATATCCAGTTGGCTTTTGGTTCCCGTTCTCCCATTGCGCCGTCATGCAGTAAATCAATCGTCTTCATAAATTTTAATTTTAGGATATTTTGTAAAATATTAGCGCAAAACAGCGCGCCAAATATGAAAATCGTACGTAAAATGACTGCAATGGATATGCCAAATGGGATTGTAGAATTTAACTTCATCATTTTCAATAACAGTAAAAACATAAGTTTTGAAAATAAAATTCCAAAAAACAGCCCGGCAATTAAACAGCAAATCCCAATAATCCCCGTTTCAAAAAACAGAACTTTTGCAATGTGGCGTTTTTCCATGCCAAGGATACTGTATAACCCCAGTTCTTTGGAACGCTGTTTGATTAAAAAACGGTTCGTATAAAAAATGACGCCGGAGGCGAAAATGCCACAGACAATAACTCCGAAATGCAGGATTATTTTCATTGTTGCTATGCCGTAAAAATTATGTTCCGTTTTTATCACTTGCGCAGTGATTGCAGAAATCATATAGAATAAGGCAATCATTGTGGCAGATGAAAGCGCAAATGGAAAAAATGTAGTTTGGTTTCTTTTAATATTGTTTTTTGCCAGTGTAAAATATAATGTTTTATTCATGGATATCACCGCCTGACAGTAATACCGTTAAGGTATCGGAAATTCGTTTATACATTTCATCGTTTGTAAGGTTTCCGCGGTAAAGCTGATGGTATATTTCACCGTCTTTGATAAAAAGCACTCTTCCGGCATGGCTTGCCGCCCTTACGCTGTGCGTTACCATTAAAATGGTCTGTCCGCTTTTGTGCAGGTTGGTAAAAATATGGAGAAGTTCTTCCGAAGAGCGGGAATCAAGCGCTCCGGTCGGTTCGTCGGCAAGCAAAAGATCCGGTTGCGTAATCATTGCCCTTGCTACGGCTGTCCGCTGCTTTTCGCCTCCAGATACTTCATAAGGATATTTTTTTAACAGCTTTGAAATACCAAGTATTGGGGCTAACTGTTTTAGCAGCGGTTCCATATCTTTGTGTTTTTTTCCAGCGAGTACAAGAGGAAGATAGATATTATCCTCAAGCGACAGCGTATCCAACAAGTTAAAGTCCTGAAAGACAAAACCAAGATGTTCCCTTCTAAACTTTGCAAGGTCGCTTTCTTTGATGGAAACCGTATTTTTTCCATTCAATAATACGTCTCCGTCGGTTGGGCGGTCTACCGAAGCTAAAATATTTAAAAGCGTCGTCTTTCCGGAGCCGGATTCACCCATAATCGCCGTATATTCCCCTTTTTCTACGGAAAAATTTACATCTTTTAATGCAACTGCTTTATTGCCGCCAAAGCGCGTCGTGTATACTTTCTTTAAATGATTTACTTCTAAAAATGCCATAATGAATTCCTCCTTTGATAGTCATACTATAACAGAAAAAGAAATATATTTCGTTGGCTTTGGCTTACATTTTGGGGCGAAACCTTACAGTTTTGTAAGGAATATCTCTACCCTTGTACCACATCCTTCCTTGGAAGAAATCAAAATACCATGACCTAGTTTGTCTAAGACGATTTTCGAGAGATATAGTCCGATTCCGGTGGACTTCTTTTGGATTCTTCCGTTAGTTCCGGTAAATCCTTTCTCATAAATCCGCGGCAGGTCTTCAGGGGCAATCCCAATTCCGGTATCTTCTATAACAAGCGTTTGAGGTTCATTCGGATGCAGATAGATTGATATGCTTCCCTGTTTCGTATATTTTAAAGCGTTTGATAAGATTTGTTTTAAGACAAACAACAGCCATTTTTCATCTGTTGTGACTAGAGTATTCGATTCTTCCAGATGCAGGGAAATCCGTTTTGAAATAAACGACCTGGCAAAGTATTTTACTGCTTGTTTTACGATATCGAATAAGAGGTATTTTTGGAGTACAAGGTCTGCGTTCATCGTATCCAGCCGCATATATTGAAGCGAGGCGTCTACATATTGTTCAATTTCAAACAGCCGTCCCAAAAGTTCTCTGCTTTGTTTGGCCGGATTGTTTTCGCTTGGGTTTTGCAGCAAAAGTTCCATTGCGGTAATTGGGGTTTTAATCTGATGCGTCCAGAGCGCAAGATATTCCTGCCGGTTTCTTGCATTTTCTGTGTTTATTTTTATAGATTCCCTGTGCGTATGTAATAAAGTCCTTAAAAGCATCTGATAATCTTCTTCCAGCCAGCCTTTTGGAGTAGGAAGCTGCTGCGCTGTTTCATCAATATGATTTGCAAGCTTTAAAAGATGCCGGTGTTTTTTTAAAAACCTTCGGTAATCCCATATTACAAACAAACAAAACAACACAAAACACAACAGAGAAGGATACCAGATATAATAAAGGCTTGTGTCTGTCAGATAAAAGCAGAGCGCAAAGACTCCGGCGAATAAAATATCCAAAAAAATTCTTGTTGTTTTTTCTTTTAAATATGCCCATATCATACGAAATAACCAATTCCCTTTTTTGTAGTAATGTAATCAGCCGCGCCAATATCGTTTAATTTTTTGCGGATTCTTGCTACATTGACGGTCAGCGTATTATCATCTATAAAACTCTCGCTTTCCCATAGCTGAATCATAATCGTATCTCTGGAAACCATTTCTCCGGCATTTTCCATCAAAATCTGTAAGATTTTAAATTCGTTGCGGCTGAGTTTGGCAGATTTGTTTTCGTAGAACACCTCTGCGTCGGACAAATTCAGGCGCAGGCCATTGTGTTCTAACAAATTCATCTGTCCCTTAAAACTGTAACTGCGGCGCAGCAATGCGTTGATTTTTGCCGTCAGGACGGAGAGTGCAAACGGTTTGGAAATAAAATCGTCTCCGCCCATATCCATTGCCATTACAATATTCATATCATCATCAGCGGAAGATACAAAAATAATCGGAACTTTTGAAAATTTTCTGATTTCGCTGCACCAGTAAAATCCATTATAATATGGCAGCTTTACATCAAGCAGAATCAAATCAGGCGAAAACTTTGCTGTTTCTGAAACAATTTCTTTAAAATTCTTGGCGCAGTATACGGTGAAATTCCATTTTTCCAGATGATCTTTTTCAGTCTGAGCAATTGCGGCATCATCTTCCACAATTAATATTTTATAATCTGGCATAAGACACCTCCATAATGTAATGAAACTGCAGATATTATATCATAAAAGCTGTCGCGCACCATAAACTTTTCTTGCGAAAAAATTTTTTCATCACTATAATAAATAGAAAAAAGATTCATAACATAAATATTGGGGAGAAAAAAGATGGAACATATTCTATATGAAGATACGCATATTCTTGCGCTTCATAAACCAGCCGGGATTGCCGTACAGACGAAGCGTTTTTCAGAACAAGATTTGATAAGTATTTTAAAAAATTACAGGATTTTACAGAAGGAAGTTCCTTATATTTCTGTGATAAACCGATTGGACCAGCCAGTGGAAGGCCTTGTACTGTTTGCCAAAACAAAAGATGCAGCTGCAAATCTGAGTATGCAGCTAAAAAAGAATCAAATAGAAAAGTATTACCGCGCCGTCGTATACCAGCCAAAGTCAAAGCGGCTTTCTGTGGGAGAAAGCCAGACTTTGACAGATTATTTAATCAAAGACGGCCGGACAAATGTATCAAGAGTGGCAAACGAAAAGGATAAAGAAGCCAAGAAAGCAGTTCTTCAATATACTGTCCAAAAAGCAAACGCCGAATTTGCAGAACTTTGTATTCGTCTGGATACTGGAAGACACCATCAGATTCGGGTTCAGATGTCAAATGCAGATATGCCTTTGGCGGGAGATTGTAAATATGGGACGAAAAAGTCTGACGTTTCTTCTATAAATAGTAAAAATATAGCGCTTTGTTCTTCGAAACTTATTTTTTTACATCCGAAAAATCATAAAAAAATAAAATTAGAGACACAGCCGGAAAATCCCATCTTCCAATTAATGTATGAATAGCTTTTCTATGGGCGGCGCATACTTTTTCCATGATGAAAAAGAACAAGGAACTGGGATTTAAAATTGCAAAAATCATTTTTGTGGCAGCAGCCGTTTATCTGGTAATGAAGTATGTTTTCCGGATCGCGCTGCCATTTTTGGCTGCACTTTTTCTGGCGCGCTTGTTGTATCCTTTGGCCTTGAAATTGGAAAAAAAGTTTGGCTGGAAAAAAGAAATGGCGAGATTTGCTGCATATGGTATTTTTTTAGCCGTAATCGGGGCGGCGGCAGGCGGATTGCTGTATCTATGTTATCGTATGGGAAGTAATTATCTGCAAAATTTGGATAATTTTTGGGAAAGTTCCTGTCAGATTTTTTACAGCTGTTGTGAACAGCTGGAGAAAATTTCAGGAATCAGTACGGATGATATACGGCGGACTGTAACGGAGGAAACGGGGTCTCTTACAAGCAGCGCGATGGAATATTCGAAAAATGCCGGCTGGTATATGATTGGCGTGTTAGCAAATATAGTTGTAGTATTTGTAGCGGTTTTTCTAATGTTAAATGATTATGAAAAAATTTCGGCAGGTTTCCAAAAAACACAGGCGGGCAGATACATCGTGCGTATGCTAAAAGAGATAAAGACTGCAACGGGAGCCTACTTTCGCGCACAGTTGTGTATTATGGGAATTATTACGGGACTTTGTATTGCAGGGCTGTTTTTGCTTCAGCTGCCGAATGCTTTTTGGATTGGCATTGCAATCGGGATTTGCGATGCACTGCCATTTTTAGGTACGGGAACCGTATTTGTTCCGTGGGCGCTGATAGATTTGCTGTTAGGAAACTATAAAAATGCAGTCGGATTTTTGGTGATATATATTATCTGCAGTTTTGTCCGTCAGATTTTAGAACCGCGGATGGTCGGGCAAAACCTTGGAGTGCCGCCGTTAGCCGTATTGATGAGTATTTATATTGGAATTTCGGTATATGGTGGATCAGGGGTTCTATTAGGGCCCGTTTCTGGGCTGATTATTTATCATATTTTAAAAAGTCCGGAAATGAATCATTTTGGCCGCTCGAATATCGGTAATTGACGTCTTTTCAGATGATTTTTTTCTTGACGTAGACAGGGTTAGTATTTAAAATTAAAGTAGCAAAATTTGCAGGCAATATAGGCAGGTTTATCATTATTTGGCTTAGAGGGGGTGGTTGTGAGAATCGGTGGATAGGAAGTTAGGTTTCTTTGCGGTGTTTCAAAAAATTAGAGAGGGGTAAACGTATGATACGAAAAAAGTGTAAAAAAATAACAGCGTTGATACTGGCAGCTGTTATGATATTTACTGGATTGGAATTACCGTCGGCCAGTGTCTACGCAGAAGAAACAACGCCGCCTGCGGTGACGTCAGGAGTGATTTCTGACGATGGCGAAATCTTGACGTATGGGAACCGCAGCGATTTAGATGGGGCGGATATAGGAGAACCGTTAGAAATTACAAATGAAAACGAAATGGGTTTTTTCAATTCTATGGGAGTTATAAATATGACCATGCTCGTTCGTTTTGATGATCATGCGGCAAATCAGAGGTATGCGTTATTTACAATGGCTAATGAGAGTAAATATTTTACTTTTTGGTATAATCCTGGGGCAAACAGAATTGGTTTTTCGATGAACCATACAAATGGACTTTTTACTGATTCAGCATGGAGACTTTCGGGTCCTGGTTATCATAAAATAAGTTTTATGCTCCAGGATAGCCAAAATATATCTGTACAAATTGATAATCAAACTTGTGTGAATAAATCTTGGGCTCAATTTCAGGGGATCATGGATTTAATCACTGACACTGACACAGCTACGTCTGTCTGGATAGGAAAAGGCTCTGAGAAAATTACAGCTGCAGATTATCAGACAGTAGAGTTGGCGGGGGATATTAGGTATCTGAAGTTTTCGAAAAGCACAACTCGGACGGACAACTCTGAGGTAGATGCGAATTTAAGCGCTAATTTTACAAACTATGTAAACGAATGTGCAGCTTTAGTACAGACCGATTATATGCCGACTACATGGACTGCATTTGCAGCAGCTTTGACAAGCGCTCAGTCAGTTCAAACGACTCCAACAGAATGGGGGATTCATAATACATATGCTGCGTTATATGAAGCAAGAGAGGGGCTTATTGAACGTAATGACAATAAAACGCCTGTGGGGATTTCGGGTGTTTCACGAACACTTGTGACCGGTAAAAGATTAACAGTATACGGAAAGGAACTTGCAACAGATGAAGATGGAGATGCCATAACGATTAAAGATGTAACGCTGCCTTCTGAAAGCGCTTTATCGGCTACGGTTGAAAATGGAATTCTTAAGATTGAGCAAAGAGAGGAACAATCAGCGTCCGCTGCAGCTTCTGAGAATATTTTCTGTACCGTTACAGACGGCATAGGTGATGTAACGGTGGAATTTACTGTTGATATAGAAGAAGCTCCTTTAAAACTGGAATACGATTTAGAAGATAAGGAATTCAATCCGGCTGCGAACACTGATATTTTTACGGCTGGTTTAAAAGATGCAAGGAAATTGTCTCAATTAAAGGATTCTTTAAATATCACGATGACTTATCGTTTGGATTCAAGTAAGGCATATCATTCTCCAAGCGCTACCAATAGAACGATATATTATCTGATGGAGGTTGCAGACAGCGCCAATAATTATTCAGAGAATGATACGAACGCAGGAGGAAGTCAAGATCCTGCACAGTCTACGATTTATATGACATTACAGGATGTTCAGGAAGGGAGGGTATCTTTAAATACAGGAAAATATCAAGGCGGTGCGACTGTCTATTTTGATATTGGCCGGCATAACAATACTGATTATCATACATTGACAGTGTCGATTCAGTCTGACGCGATAAAAGTATATCATAATGGTCAGGAAGTGGCAGTCAACATAAATTCTGGCAGAGGATTTCCAGATTTTTTTAAAGTGTTTTTGGGCTTACAGGAGTCAAATGCGACTTATCAAAATTGGAGTCCAAGTATAGATACGCTTACTATTGGAGGCAGCGATCCGCACAGCAGCGGCCGCCATCCCAATTATGGAAATTTCCCAGGTGAAATCAAATCTGTTGTAATCGCTGACGGAGAAAGCATTGACGGTGAAAATGGGCTTGAGACATTCCACAAATCTTCTGGAACACAAAAGCCGCTGCAAAAACTTAGGACATTATTTAACAGCGTCAGCGAGACAGGAAGCGATGCGTCAGGCTGGGCAGCATACATAGCGTCAGATGCATATCAAACGTCAAGCGCTCTTTTAAATGGATCGTCAAAGACTTATGCAGCGGATATTTATAATAATGTAATTCCGGCTCTCCAAGCAGCTATCAACGATTTGAGCAATTCCGGACTGACTGATTTGGGGGAGGCAATCCGAGACGACGGCGCCGGCATGTTTAATGGGGGGGATGATAATACATGGCTGTTTGGCGGCGGTGTAGAAACACAGGGGAGATTTGAAGAGATTGCTGGAAGACGCAGTTATGTATACCAGTTTGAAGAATATATCCGCTGGTTAAAAGCAAAAGATTCTGCTCATAAACGCCAACGCTATATGGTAAGTACGGGAAAAAAAGGAACAGATGCAGCTTTGTTTGCAGCGAATTTAGACGGGTATATAACGGCGCTGGATCCAAAAGCAGTAGCTTATCTGATTGGGCCTGAGGATTATGAAAAGGGTCAGGACGGAGTAGAAGCATTTAAAACTGCTTTGACGTCAATTATTGAGAAATCAATAGCAGTCAGAGAAAATACTGGTTTTGCTGTAATTCAATTGCCCCATAGCTTACAACTGAATCATGCGCAAACCAGTAATGTGGAACTTTACAATGAAGCTGCAAAAGAGGCGATTCGCACTTATATTCTTGGAAACCAGACAGCCAAAAACCGTATTGTTCTTGTAGATCACTATAATCTTACGAATACAGATAATTTTAAGAATAATTGTCTCGGTGAGAATGGGCTTTTGAATGAAAAAGGGCATTATGAATTGGCAAAGGAGTTTGCAAACGCGACATTTGGCAGCGCAGATGGTTTTCAGGCTGTGAAGGACTGGACGTTAGAAGGGGCTGAAGACACATTTTTAAATGTCCAGCCGACGGTGACGGCAGGAGACGGAGGAATCTTAAATGTAACGATTCCATCAGGAATGCCAGAAAACATTACAGACTGGACATATCTATTAGAAATAGATGATAAGGAAATATGTGGAGTGGGACATGGCAATTCGTTTCAAATTGACGAATTGAAAGAAGATGCGGCGTATAGCCTTTGTATTAAGTCTTCGGACGGTACAGTTTGGCTTAAAAAAGTCTATGGGACGACAACAAACGGAGAAACCGGGGGACCGGCTGTCCTTTCACAAATCCAGAGAAAAATTAGAGAAAAGGCAGATGATAAGACAAAACCTCTGACATGGATGTTTATGGGGGATTCTATTACACACGGAGCCGAATGGACATACGACCATGACAGCATCACTCAGTTATTTGAGAAATATTTGAAAGAGGATTTAGAAAGAACAGATGATATTGTAATCAATACTGCCGTATCTAGCGCGACAACCGGGGAAACATTAGATAATATTGCCAGAAGGCTGGAAACTTACCATCCGGATATTGTTTCTGTCATGCTTGGGACAAATGATTCAAATTCAAGCAGTATATCGGTTGAACAATATAAGCAAAATATGAAAGTTATTTTGGAAAAAATCAGGGCGGTAAATCCGGAGGCATTGATTATTATCCGTACGCCGACGCCTACTTCCAGCACAAACCATAAAAATAATCTGGAAGCTGGTTATCTGGCAGC
Organism: uncultured Lachnospiraceae bacterium; assembly: GCA_910586355.1. Lineage (GTDB taxonomy): Bacteria > Bacillota > Clostridia > Lachnospirales > Lachnospiraceae > Roseburia_B. The sequence goes on along the minus strand of CAJUHJ010000012.1, from coordinate 31,406 downwards.
ATGCAAACAGGTGGCGGACGAAGATGGAAACGTATTGTACATCGACCAGTATACACAGTGGGATATAGAACTGGATACATTTCCATATCTGTATGGGGTGTCTTATCATTACGGTAATAACCTTCATCCGGGAGTGGCAGGCCATCTTATTCTGGCAAAACAGTTTATAAGTGAATGTGGCCTCAATACGGATACCAAAATACCAAATCTTTCTTACCAGCTGCCTTATACAGATGAAACAAGTGAGTCGATTACGCCGGAACCGGAAGTGGGCCAGACAAAAATTGCGATCAATAAAGCGGAATTAGAGCGCCTGGCTTCGGAGTATGGGCAGAGTATAGGGGCTTTTGAAGTTAAATTGACAGATCAGACAACTCAAAAAATTTATACGCAGCACGCATATGCTTCTGATGGAAGATTTGTTATGGATAATCTTCCAAATGAGGGAAACCATACTTATACTTTACAAGTAACCGGTACCTTAACAGGAAGTGCGAAATATGTTCGTTTCAAAGAGACCGAAGTGACATTAAGAGAGGATGCACAAGCGCTTAACTTTGCTGTAATTATTGACAATACGGAGATTAGGGATAATAGTGAAGGCAGCACAGTCGGAGAGCTTTCTGTAGGCTTGGCGGCTCCAAGCGGCGTATATCAATATGAGTTTGTTGATATAGAAGATGAGGAGAATGATAATAACAGTTTTGTCATTGAAAATAATTTATTAAAAATAAAAACAGATTTAGAAATTGGAAGGCAGTATAATGTATGCGTACAGGCAGTTCTTACAGAAAACAATGCAGTCCGTTCACGTAAGGAAACGCTCCGCCTTTCTGTGATACCAACATTAAAATCCGTCAGGCAGGAAGCGCAGAATTCATTTTTGACAGATAAGATGGCATTGGATATAGACCTTTCAGATGTTTCATTTGGAAACGGATCCTATGTGGATTTTGCAGATACAGAGGGAGACTGGTATGACGGCGGTTCGTATTTGCAGGTGCTTAATAATTTAAGAACAAAGAGTACGGGCGGCACGGTTATTTACCGTTTCCGGACGTCACAGCAAAAGGCGATGATTTTTGGGTCTGGAAGTTCCCAGGAATATAATAAAAATACGATGTGTTTTGGTTTGACAAACGGTTCCTTTAGGGGGAGTTTCAGAAATGCTACCGGCACTGGCCTTCGTGGAACGATTGGGCCGTCTAATCTGGGCAATGACCAGTGGCATACAGTGGCAATCAGTTTTGACACTACAAAGATAGAAAATCAGGTTTTGATTTGCGTAGATGGAAATAGCAATGTCTATAATACGGGCTGGTGGTCTGAAGCGCATAAAACATGGTTTAATATGAACCCGGATGATGCAATTACACATTTTGAAATTGGAGGTGGTATTTGCACAACGTTTAATATGGGCGCAGACCCGCTTTCAGAATTTGCGGGAAATCTATCTTTTTTGACAGTTACCGATACGCCTTATAGCGAAGAAGAACTGAAAGTGATTACAGAAACGCCGCTGATTTCAGGCAGGCAGAATCTGTCAATCGTCGGGAACCGCGTGGTTGTGCCAAAAGGGGCGCATTATACGGCATCCGATTTGGTTTGGAGCGAAGAAAATGCCGTTGCAGAATTTACTTTGACAGCAGAAGACGGGATGTTATTTGATGTGTCTGGAAGCAATGCTGCTACGGTAACAGTGACAAGCGATACAATGGATTTTGAAAATACGAATGTGCTGGCGGCAGCAAACGGTAAGACGCTGCGGGTTACAGTCAGTACGCAGCCATGGAGGGCAGACACTGTTTTAGAAACGAAAGAATTGACGTATGTAAATGGGGCATCGAGTGATGATGGCGCCCAAATAAGTACGGAAGTATTGGAAAAATTAGCCAGTATGCGGCGGGGTTCTGTCACCATACGTTATAAACTGGGCGGTGAAATAAAGGATTCCGATTCGAAGATAACTCTTTTTTACGTATCTGGCAGCGAGCAGGACTCAAATGCTTCTTTCTATATAAAACCTTCAAACGGAATGATTGGGTATGAAGTCCGCAATCAGCAGACCGTAGTCAATGCAGATTCTGCGGCTTTGGCCGATATCAAAAATACGGATTGGCATACGATTACCTATACATTTGAACCAGATAAAACAAAAATTTATCTGGACAGCGTATTAGTACTTGAAAACAGAAACGGCGGATTCTTAAAGAGCGTAAAAGATGTGCAGTCAGCACAGATTGCTCTCGCTCCGTTTAGTGGGGAAATCAATGAGTTATGTGTAACGTATGATGTATTAGACGCAGCTGAAGTGGAGGGAATCCATGCAGCAACAACGGGAGATAAGTTAGAGCTTCCGGAATCGGCTAAAAAAACGCCGGATATGAACCTGTTTGCGCCGGAAAGCATGGATTTATCAGATTACAGGCTGCCGGGACTTTTGACGACGTCAGAGGGAACCGTGATTGCAGCGGCAGACAAACGTCAGACAACGAATGCCGGCATGGGAAATATTGATACGATTATTAAGACCAGCGCAGACAACGGTAAGACATGGAGTACGTCGAAAACGGTTTTCAACCAGCCAAAAGGCGCAGTGATGGATTCCTTTACAATGTCGCCTTCTTTAGTGGAGGGAGAAAATGGAAGAATCCATATGATTGTTAATCTGTTCCCGGAATCCCAGGGCGCATGGTCAGCCGGCCTGATTGAAAACGGCAGCGGATTTAAAGTAGTGAATGGGAAAGCTTATCCGGTTTTAAGAAACTATCCGAATTCGGCATTAAATGTTGCAGACAAGTATACGCAGGAGTATACAATTCGTGAAAACGGCGTTGTCTGGGAAGAAAATTCAGACGGTTCGTCGACACAGACGCAATACCGCGTACCAGAATATCTGTCAGCAGACGGCGGCGGAGATTTGTACAGGATAGGTGAAACCGAGAGCCAAACGCCCTGCGGCAATATCTTTGTATATACGGGAGAAAACGCCGGGGAACTAAAAGTCCCGCGCGTCATGAGCCTTGTAAGCTGTTATAGTGATGATGAAGGCGCAACGTGGGAAGGCTATCAAAATATTACCCATATGGTAAAAGAAGAGTGGGTAAAATATATGAATGTAACGCCGGGAGCAGGTATCCGCCTGCAGCATCAGACGGACAACAGTTTGAATGGACGTCTTATGATTCCGGTTTATCATGCGAATGATAAAGGAATCAATTCTTATAGTTCCACTGTGATTTATAGCGATGATAACGGTGAAAGCTGGAAAATAGCACAGTGTGCATTAAGCCAGTTAGAGACGCAGCTTAATGAAGAAACGGATATATTTAGGGACAAAGCGCTTCGGGAAGCCCAGGTTGTAGAAATGAACGACGGAACGATCCAGTTATTCTGCAGTAATTACAGCGGTACCGTAAAAATTTGTACGGGAACTCCGATTACTGGTGAAGATGGAGTCAATTGGACGTCCATTCATGATACGCCGGTACCAGACGTTGGAAATCAGTTATCTGTCATACATGCGCCACGGGATATAGATGGAAAAGAAGCAATTATTGTTTCCAAACCAGCCGGCCCGGAGACAAGTAACGGTTATATCCGAATCGCTTATTATGAAAACGGCAGTTTTGACTGGAAGTATCTGCATAAGATAAAGTTTGGCGAATTTGGAAATTCGTGCCTGAGCGTCTTAAACGACGGCAGTATCGGGCTGTTGTACAAAGCAAATGAAAATATTGTATTTACAAGCATGAGTTTGGATTATCTGACAGCTCCAAGATATCAGGCATTTGCAACTCCTGAAATTGAAATGATTAAGATGACAAAGCAAAATTCAAATTTGATATTTGCCGTAACGTTAGACAGCAGCCTGATGAAAAAAGGAAATCCGATATTAAAACTAAAACTCAATGATACGACAGAGGCACAGGCTGTATATCAGTCTGGAAATGCTTCCAAAAAGTATGTATTTACTTATGACGTGGGAACGCAGAATGTAACGGATGTGGAAGCAGTTGGCGTTGGGATTGCAGCAGGTGATACCGTAAGTTTTATTGAAGGCGTCACAGGCGCTCGTCCAGAAGATACCTCTTTTAAGTTTACGATATCCAGCGACTTATTTATAACGCAGATTCAAGAATTGCTGGATGAATATGAGGAAATCTATCATGGAACCGGAGCAGCCTATATTACGTCGACCTGGACACGTTTCCATGACGCATATGAAGCAGCGGCGCAGGCAATTGCAGATCAGGTCGAAGATATGGAAGAATTGGAAGGACTCTTAACAGAACTTAGTGAAGCCTGCGAAGGATTGACAGCAAAACCAATATTCCATGTACTTTTAAATAACAAAAAATTGAATGACGGCAGTGCAGGCAGTATCGTCGGACAGCTTTCCGTAGACCAGGCGGCGTCTGAGGGCACTTATTCTTATACTTTGGTTGATAATGGGGAGGAGCCAAACGACAATGCCAAGTTTAAAATCGAAGAAACGACATTAAAAGTGAAAACGGATTTGGAGCCGGGTGAAACATATCGTGTTTGTATCCAGGCGGAAAATGCGGACAATTCTGAGATTTGTTCCCTTAAAGATACGTTTGAGATTACGGTAAAAGATGTAATGAGTTTAAAGAAAGTCCGCGCAGAAGCAAAAAAAGCCTTTGCAGAGGATGGATCGGCGCTGGATGTGGACCTTTCCGGAGTATCATTTGGTAATGGGACATATGTTGATTTTGCAGATGAAAATGGAGACTGGTATAATGAGGGAAAATATCTTGGCGTGCTCAATTATTTAAGGGAACACAGCACGGGAGGTACAATTATATTCCGTTTCCGTACAGCGCAGTCGAGCGCATTGATTTTCGGAGCAGGCACAAATGAGCTTGTGGATAGTAAACCCGATAACAATTCTATGTGCTTTGGCATTAATACAGCAGAAGGCAAAACAAGAAAAGATTTCAGAGGAATTTTTAGAACAAGCAGGGCGGGTCTGACTGCTAACTATACAACTCCATCCGAGTGGACGTCTGAGCAGTGGCATACGGCGGCGATTAGTTTTGATACTACAAAAGCGGATTATCAAAATCAGATATTAATCAGTATAGACGGCAGTGATAATATATTTTCAAGCGCTCATTGGCAAGACGGCTGGCAGTCATGGTTTAACGTTAATCCTCAGAATGTTATCAATCATTTTGCAATTGGCGGAGGAATTTATGCGAGCCAGAACAATTTAGACGGCAGCAGAATGCCGGCGTTTGAAGGAAAAATTTCTTTTATCACTGTAACGGGGGAATCCTATACAGAAGAAGAATTAAAACTGATTAGCCAGACGCCTTCCGATGTAGATGTGATAGAGTTAATCCAGGAACTAGAGTCTAAGCTGGATGAATATAAAGCATTGCTAGAATCCGGCGGTTCGGATTACACAACAGAGACATGGGAAGCATTTCAAGGGGCGTATGAGGACGCTCAGGCAGCATTAGAAGCGGGAAACAAAGATGTCAATCAGCTGACGTCTCTTCTGGCAGAACTGAAAGAAGCAAGGGAAGGGCTGACGGAGAAGAACCCAGGGCCTGTTGTCGATCCAGAAGTAGAGGCCTTAAGGTCAGAGTTGGAAGGCAAGCTGAGAGAATACAAACCAATCTATGAAGGAGACGGCAGCGGGTATGATACAACGAACTGGCAGGCCTTCCGCCAGGCATACAAAGCGGTAAAAGATGCGTTAGATGGCGGCGAAACGGATAAGACGGTGTTAGAGCAGCTTCGCACAGCGTTTTATCAGGCATATGACGATTTGACAGACGATGAGAATCCGGTTGATCCGGAATTAGAAGCTTTGATAACAGTGTTAGAAGGCAAACTAAACACCTACAAACCAATCTACGAGGGAGACGGCGGCGAGTACGATACAGTGAAGTGGGAGGCCTTCCGCCAGGCATACAAAGCAGTCAAAGATGCATTGGATGGCGGAGAGTACGATAAGGAGACGTTAGGGCAGCTATTGGAAGCGCTGAACCAGGCATACAGTGACTTGACGGGAGAGGAACTTGTCGACCCTGACGTAGAAATCCTGATAACGGTATTAGAAGGAAAGCTCAACGAGTATAAGCCAATCTACGAAGGAGACGGCAGCGAGTACGATGCAGTGAAGTGGGAGACCTTCCGCCAGGCATACAAAGCAGTAAAAGATGCATTGGATAACGGTGAAATGGATAAGTCAGTATTAGAGCAGCTTCGCGATGCACTAAACCAGGCATACAGCGACTTGAAGCAACATACTCCGGTGGATCCTGAGGTAGAAGATGTCATAGCGCAAATCGAAGAGAAACTGGAAGAATATCAAGAAGTTTATGAGGGGTCGGCAGAAGGTTATAAGGCGGCCGCATGGATCCGGTTTGAAAATTCATATTATGCAGCAATGGAAGCGGTGAAAGAGGATGAGACGGATTTAGAAGTCCTCAAAGAACTGCTAAAGGAATTAAAAGACGCATATAAAGCGTTAAACGACAAAGATCCCGTAACGCCTGTGGACCCGGAAGTGGAAGCGCTGCAAGAGGATATGCTGAAAAAATTGGAAGAATATAAAGAACTATTCAGTGGAAGCGGAGCAAACTATACCGCAGATACCTGGAAACGGTTTCAGGCAGCATATCTGGCAGTAAAGGAAGCGTTAGAGAACAATGAGCAGGAGAAAGATACGCTGAATGAACTGTTAAAAGAGCTAAATGAATCACAAGCAGCTTTGAAAGAAAAGCCGGCGCCAACAGTAGATGCAAAACTGGAAGCTGCAAAGAAGGCGTTGAATGGAGTGCTTACGAGCTATAAAAACATTTATACAAAGGATAAGGCCAACTATACGGACGCTTCATGGAAGAAATTTTCGGATGCATACCAAAAGGCACAAAACGCATTAAAGAGCACGACAGATGCGGCACAATTAACAACGCTGCAAAAACAGCTGGAATCGGCATATCGTGGACTTGTGAAAAAACAGGCGGCGAAAACGCCTTTAAAAGCCCCAGCCATTTCTTCGCTAAGTTTTGTTGCTGAAAAGAGCAGGCTGGGTGTGAAAGTTACAGTACAAAAGGTGGCAAATGCAGCTTCGTACACGGTATACCGGGTGATTGGAGGAGCAGTAATAGAAATCGGGAAAACAGACGCGGCAGGCGTGGCATATGACGAGAATCCTGTCAGCAAGAAACAGATGAGCTATTATGCAGTCGCAAACCCATCTTCTTCAAAATATACAGCAAGCGCAAAAGGAGCGGCAAAGAGCATTACTCTGGCGGCATCCGTCAAGAAAGTAAAAGTAAAGAGCGCAAAGAAAAAAGCGGTTCTTTCCTGGAAAAAAGTGAAAAATGCAAAGCAGTACATCATTTACCGTTCTACTCAAAAAGACAGCGGTTATGTGAAAGTAAAGGCATTAAAGAAGAACAAACTGTCTTATACAGATAAAAAAGTAAAGAAAGGGAAAACCTATTATTACAGAATCGTAGTAAAAACAAAACAAGGATACACTGGATTTACAACTTCTAAAAAGTTAAAGATTAAGAAGTAGAAACTGCAGGAAAAAATCAAGTAAAGGGGCGTCCGCTGGTGGGGCGTCCCTTTTTGTGATATGAAAATGATTTAGAAAAAACTTGACAAATTAAAATGTCACAGTCTACAATTATTTTCAATACACAGAAAAATTAAGATAGGAAAGAGCAGAAAGGAAAACAGACACATGGCAAAAGAAAAGAAACTAGTAGAAGCCATTACCTCTATGGAGGAGGATTTTGCACAATGGTACACAGACGTAGTAAAAAAGGCGGGATTAATTGATTATTCCTCCGTAAAAGGCTGTATGATTTTAAAACCCGACGGATATGCAATCTGGGAGAATATCCAAAAAGAGCTGGACAGAAGGTTTAAAGAAACTGGAGTAGAAAATGTTTATCTGCCAATGTTTATCCCGGAAAGTCTTTTAAATAAAGAAAAAGATCATGTGGAAGGATTTGCACCGGAGGTAGCGTGGGTGACGCATGGAGGGTTAAATCCGCTTCAGGAAAGGCTTTGCGTCCGTCCGACTTCTGAAACGCTGTTTTGTGATTTTTATAAAAATGATATTCAGTCCTATCGGGATTTGCCAAAAAATTACAATCAATGGTGCTCTGTGGTAAGATGGGAAAAAGAAACGCGCCCATTTTTACGTTCAAGGGAATTTTTATGGCAGGAAGGGCATACGGCGCATGCTACTGCGAAAGAAGCAGAAGATCGGACGATACAAATGCTGAATGTTTACGCCGATTTTTGTGAAGAAATATTGGCAATGCCCGTTGTACGCGGCAAAAAAACAGAAAAAGAAAAGTTTGCCGGAGCTAACGCTACATATACGATTGAAGCGTTAATGCACGATGGGAAAGCGCTGCAGTCTGGCACCAGCCATAATTTTGGCGATGGATTTGCGAAAGCATTTGGAATTCAATATACAGATAAGGAAAATAAATTACAATACGTACACCAGACTTCCTGGGGGGTGACAACTCGGCTGATTGGGGCAATTATTATGGTTCACGGCGATGATTCCGGATTAGCCCTGCCGCCCCAAATAGCTCCGGTGCAAGTAATGGTGATACCAGTCCAGCAGCAGAAAGAAGGCGTGCTAAAAAAAGCCATGGAGTTAAAGGAGCGTCTTAAAAAAGAAGGCGTTCGTGTAAAACTGGACGATTCCGAAAAGAGCCCCGGATGGAAATTTTCAGAGCAGGAAATGCGCGGAATCCCAATTCGTATTGAAATTGGGCCAAAAGATATGCAGGCAGGTCAGTGCGTCTTAGTACGCCGGGATACAAGAGAAAAGACAATCGTATTGTTAGAACAGTTAGAGACAGCGGTAAAAGAGCTGTTGGAAAAGATTCAAAACGACATGTTTGAACGTGCAAAAACGCACAGAGACGCACATATTTATGATGCGCATAATTATGAAGAATTTACACAGATTATCTTAAATAAGCCAGGATTTGTCCGCGGTATGTGGTGTGGGGAACAGGAATGTGAAGACAAGGTAAAAGAAGATTTCGCGGCAACCGCCCGCTGTATGCCGTTTCAGGATCAGGAGAAGATTTCTTCTGTCTGCGTCTGCTGCGGAAAACCAGCCCAAAAATTAGTTTATTGGGGAAAAGCGTATTAGATTAGGATGGAGCGGATAACATGGAAATTGGATTGCCGGAGAAAGTAAGCAGTATTCTTAACACACTCCTGTCGGCAGGATTTGAGGCGTATGCAGTAGGCGGCTGCATACGTGACAGCCTGTTGGGCAAAGAGCCGAAAGACTGGGATATTACAACTTCTGCGAAACCAGATGAAGTAAAATCATTGTTTCAAAAAACAATTGATACTGGAATCGAACATGGAACAGTCACTGTTGTTATTGGGCGGGAAGGTTTTGAAGTCACGACATACCGGATTGACGGCAAATACGAAGATTCCCGCCATCCAAAAGAAGTGACGTTTACACCGAATCTTTTGGAAGATTTAAAACGGCGGGATTTTACGATAAATGCAATGGCATACAATCATATTGACGGACTGGTAGATGCTTTTGACGGAATTGGAGACTTAAAACGCAGAATCATCCGATGCGTAGGGGAAGCGCGCCAGAGATTCAAAGAAGATGCACTTCGTATGATGCGTGCGGTACGGTTTGCAGCGCAGCTTGGTTTTTCCATAGAAGAGGATACGTATGCGGCAATTTGTGAGATGTCGCCTGATTTAAAACGTATCAGTGCAGAGAGGATTTGCACAGAACTGGTGAGCCTTTTGGTCTCCGGTCATCCGGAAGAAATGCGCACATTGTATCAGACGGGGATTACAAATGTAATTCTTCCGGAGTTTAACGCTATGATGCTGACAGAACAGAATAACCCGCATCATATCTATTCTGTCGGGGAGCATACGCTTAACGCGTTATGTTATGTGGAATCAGATAAAGTTCTGCGTCTTTCTGTTTTGCTGCATGATATAGCAAAGCCTGTCTGCCAGACAACAGACGACGACGGCGTCCATCATTTCCATGGCCATCCAGGATATGGCAGCAAGATGGCAAAAAAGATTCTGCGCCGATTGAAATTTGATAACGATACAATAGAAAAAGTCTGTCGTCTGATAGCGGGCCATGACGATAATCCTCCTTTAACGCATCAAGGCGTCCGCAGGGCGGTTGTGCGTATTGGAATTGACGCATATCCGGCGATTTTCGCTTTGAAACGGGCAGATATATTGGCGCAAAGCGAGTATGGGCGTTTGCAGAAGTTAGAATATTTAAAGCAGTATGAAGCATATTACCATGAAATTGTAGAAGCCGGGCAATGTTTGACGTTAAAACAACTTGCAGTAAACGGGGGAGATTTGATTGCTGTTGGCATACAGCCGGGGCCAAAGCTTGGACAAATGTTAAAAGAATTACTGGAAATTGTTTTGGAAGATCCTTCCAGGAATACAAAAGAATATCTTTTGGCGCAAATCAATAGAGCATAAAATGAAAACTCTTTTCATATGTTTAAAAGACACGGAGTTACGGAAACAGTAGATGAAGTGGAAAAGAATCATATGGAGGGGTTTTGGTGTATAATCGGGAAGAAGAAATTCTAGAACAATATGAAGTGGAAATTAGAAGCACAGCAAAAGGACGCGGAGCCCTGAACTGTGATACAGACAAAGGTACCATGCTTTTACGTCAATTTCGGGGCTCGAAGGAGCGAGCAGTATTTTTATATGACATTTTAAATTTTTTATATGAACAGGGATTTACATCTGAGACGATTTTTCCGGCAAAAGATGGAGAAGTTCTTGCAAAAGATGAGATAGGGGACAGTTTCTATCTGTTGAAAAACTGGTATTTGGGCAGGGAATGTGACGTAAAAAGCAGAGATGATATTTTATCGGCAGTTTCGCTTTTGGCAAAGCTGCACAGTCTGACAAAACGTTATCAAAAAGAAATTCCAGAGTTTTTAAAAGCAGATTCGAATAGCCTTTTAAATGAATATGAGCGTCACAACAGAGAACTGAATAAAGTAAAAAATTATATCCGCAACAAGAACAAAAAAAATCAGTTTGAACTGCTCTTTATGAAAGTATACGTAAACTACCAGGAGCAGGCAAAAGCAGTGACAGAGCAGTTAAAGAGCCAGTTAGAAAGACTTGGGGAGCCCCAAAAACAGCAGATGTGGGGATTGATCCATGGAGACTATAACCAGCATAATGTGCTGTATTCTCAGGGAGAATGGGCGCTGCTTAACTTTGAGAAAATGTCGTATGATATTTTGGTACAGGATCTTGCCAATTTTATGCGTAAAATTTTGGAAAAATATAATTGGAATACGGGGCTTGGCATAGAGATGATTACTACATATGACAGTATACGGAAATTACTGCCGGAAGAATTAGAACAGCTTTATCTGCGTCTTGCGTATCCCAAGAAATACTGGAAAATTGCAAACCATTACTGCAGTTCCAGAAAATCATGGATTTCTGGACGGGATATTGAAAAATTAGAAAAAGTAATCGAACAGGAACCGCAGAGAGAACAATTTTTAAAACTACTGTATCATTTCACAAATTGAAAAAGGTATGTTATAATGCTTTAGACAGATTGAAATGGAGTGATGGAGAAAAATATGAGAATACGAAAGAATAGTATTTTAATTGTGATTGCGGTCATTGCCGTTTTGTCATTGGGCGCCTGCGGAAAATCGTCTGACAGAGATATTATCATGCGCCGGAGAGGAACCGGAAAAGAGAACCAGACAGAAAAGCTCAAAGAAGAAGCTGATACACAGGCAAAAGAGATGGTATCTGAATCCGAATTATATATTTTAAGGAATATTGACGTCGAACAGAAAACGGCGGATTTTGAAAAGGCGAGGAATGGAAGGCTGTCCCAGTACGTCTATGATACCGGCACGCAGTTTTTGGATAAATATGGCGATACAAAGTCGATTAGTTCTTTTACTGCGGGAGAGGTTGTGGAACTTCAAATATCAGATAAGGAACAAAAATTGACAAAGGTACAATTATCGTCTGATGTTTGGGTACAGGAAAATATTGTAAATTATTCTATTGATACAGACAGGCATGCGCTCACAATTGGACAGACCATATATTCGTATGATCCGGGTATGAAATTGTTTTCAGGCGATACAACGGTTGACTTTACAGATTTAGGAGAAGAAGACGTGCTGCGTGCAATTGGAAAAGAAAAGCAGATTCTTTCTGTGGCAGTCACGAAAGGACACGGCTATCTGACGTTGGCAAATACAAAATTGTTTGAAGGAAGTTTTATCTGTGTCGGCGAAAAAATCTTTGAAGAAGTCAGCAAAGGAATTAAAATCGAAGTGCCGGAAGGAACGCATCTTGTTACAGTCGCCAACAACGGATACGGCGGCAGCAAAGAAGTCGTAATTGAAAGGGATAAAACGACAAGTTTAAATTTAGATGAACTAAAGGGAGAAGGCCCTCAGATTTGTAAAATTACGTTCCAGGTAGGAGTAGAAGGCGCAGTTCTTTTGATTGACGGCAAACATGCAGATTATTCCGCCCCAGTGGAATTGACGTATGGGGTGCATACAATTTCCGTAGCCGCAGAAGGATATGATACGATTTCAAAGAAATTGGTGGTAAATTCAAAAGAAGCTGAAATTGAAATTGCACTGACTGCATCTTCGGCAGGTTCATCTGAAACGCAGCCGGACAGCAATCAAAATACAAACAACAATAACACAAATAACAACAGCAATAACAACAACAATAACAACAGCAGTAACAACAACAATAACAACAACAATAACAACAGCAATAACAACAACAATAACAATAGTAATAACAATAATAATTCAAATAATAATAATTCGTCACAGGACTATTTGACGACATTATATGATTTGTTAAAGTCAATGAATAAGACGAATAACAACAGCAATACTAACAATACGGACAACAATAACAACTCATCATCGGGAAACAATTACGATGATTTGAGAGATCAATAAAACAGGAGGAGGAAAAGAATGAGTTACAAAGAAATGTATAAGGAGTGGTTAAATAATCCTTACTTTGATGGAGACATTAAGGCTGAATTAAAAGGGATTGAAGGGGACGAAAAAGAGATAGAGGACCGGTTTTATACGGAGTTGGAGTTTGGAACGGCTGGTCTGCGCGGAGTGATTGGCGCTGGGACAAACCGTATGAATATTTATACAGTCAGAAAAGCGACGCAGGGACTTGCAAATTACATCAAAAAAGTCAATGCGAAAGAAAGAGGCGTTGCAATTGCATATGATTCCAGAAGAATGTCTCCTAAATTTGCAGATGAAGCCGCGCTGTGTCTTGCAGCAAATGGAATTAAGGCATATGTGTTTGAGTCGTTAAGGCCGACGCCGGAATTATCCTATGCAGTAAGGAAATTAAACTGCACTGCCGGCATTAACATTACAGCAAGCCATAACCCGGCGGAATATAACGGCTATAAGGTATATTGGGAAGACGGCGCGCAGATTACCCCGCCTCACGATAAAGGAATTATGGACGAAGTGAAGGCTGTAACCGATTACGCCGATGTGCTTACGATGGACAAAGCAAAAGCGAAAGAAAGCGGCCTTTATGAGACAATCGGGGAAGAGATTGACCGTTCTTACATGGAAGAAATTAAAAAACTTGTGATTCATCAGGATGCAATTGATGCAGTAAAAGATACCTTAAAAATTGTTTATACGCCTTTGCATGGAACTGGAAACATCCCGGTACGTACGATTTTAAAAGAATTAGGATTTGAGCATGTGTTTGTTGTAAAAGAGCAGGAACTGCCGGACGGGGATTTTCCGACGGTTGGGTATCCGAATCCGGAAGCCGGCGACGCTTATGAACTTGCGCTTGCGCTTGCCAAAAAAGTAGATGCAGACCTTGTACTGGCGACAGATCCGGACGCCGACCGTCTGGGGGTATATGTCAAAGACCAAAAAACGGGTGAATATCATATGCTGACAGGCAACATGTCCGGCTGCCTGATTGGAGAATATATTATTGGACAGACAAAAGCGGTAAAAGGAAGCCTGCCAGAAGACGGCGCGTTTATCCGTTCCATCGTAACGACAAATCTGGCCGACGCCATTGCACGTTATTATGGCGTTGCATTAATTGAAGTATTGACCGGTTTTAAGTTTATCGGAAAGCAGATGCTTAAGTTTGAACAGACTGGGAAAGGAACCTATTTATTCGGTATGGAAGAAAGTTATGGATGTCTGCCGGGTACTTATGCAAGGGATAAGGATGCTGTCGCAGCGACGATGTTTTTGTGTGAAGCTGCCGCCTATTACAAAACAAAGGGGAAGACACTTTGGGATGCAATGCTCGATATTTATGAGCGTTACGGATATTATCTTGACCATGTCGAATCAATTACGTTAAAGGGGATTGAAGGTTTAGAAAAGATTCAGAATATACTGGCATCCCTGAGAAAAAATCCGCCGTCATCGATTGGAGAGTATGAAGTGCTGGCAGTCAGGGATTATCAGGCTGATACGATAACAGATAGAAAGACAAAAGAGACGCGGCCGACAAATCTTCCCAAATCAAACGTCTTATACTATGAATTGACAGAAGATGCCTGGGTATGCGTGCGCCCGTCGGGAACAGAGCCAAAAGTGAAATTCTATATTGGCGTAAAAGGCATTTCGCTTGAGGATGCAAAAGAAAAGGTAAATGTTTTGGGCGCTGCAATGCTGGATTTGGTAAAGAAATTACTATAATCGTGATTATTTAGGGAAAATCGGAGACTTTTTCTTGACAAATATAGGTAAAACAAGTATATATATAACATATAGGTCGTTTTAGAACCTGAATTATGAGAATCCACAGGAGGAATTTTTAAATGAACAAGACAGAATTAGTTGCAGCTATGTCCGAGCAGACCGGATTGTCAAAGAAGGATGCAGAAGCAGCATTGAAGGCATTTACAGATGTTGTTGCTGAGGAATTAAAAAAAGGAGAGAAAATCCAGTTGGTAGGCTTTGGTACATTTGAAGTATCTGAAAGGGCTGCAAGAACAGGAAGAAACCCTCAAACAGGAAAAGAAATGCCTATTCCGGCTTCTAAGGCACCGAAATTTAAAGCTGGCAAAGCGTTAAAAGACATGGTGAATTCGTAATTTTGAAACAATGAAACAGAATTTAACAGAGGGCGTCTGCCCTCTGTATTTTTATATCATAGAAAGGAGAAGCGGACATGAGGCTTGATAAATTTTTAAAAGTATCCCGTTTGATTAAACGGAGAACTGTGGCGAACGAAGCCTGCGACGCCGGAAGGGTTTCGGTAAATGGAAATCCGGCAAAAGCATCTTTAAAGGTAAAGGTTGGAGATATTATTGAAATCGCTTTTGGGCAAAAAACAGTGAAAGTGGAAGTGCTTTCGCTTTTCGAATCTGTCAAAAAAGAGGACGCAAAAGAAATGTTCCAGTATTTATAGATATTAGTTCTCTCCTGTCATAAAATGGTTTTTTTATCCATATAATTAAAAAGATGTAGACAACCATTCTCGCAGGAGGTAAGTATGGAAGAAAAAACAGCAAATAAATCACATAAGGTTCTCCTTAGCAACCGTAAGACAGGAAATTTCAGCGGGGTTGTAGACGTGCTTTCTTTTGACGTCGCTGAAATTCTTTTGGAAACACAACAGGGAATGCTTTTAATTAAAGGCAATGATCTTCACGTCAACCGCCTTAGTTTAGAAAAGGGCGAAGTAGATATAGAAGGAAGGATTGATTCCCTTGCATATTCTGAGGTGAAAGACTACGGCAAACAGGCAGAATCTTTTTTTGGGCGGTTATTTAAATGAGCGGGACAGTCAGTGAAGCAATTACAAGTGAAGGGAGCCTTTTGGCTGTTTCCTTCCTGTTTGGCGTTTTGCTTATGCTTTTATACGACATCTTCCGTATTATCCGTCATTTTATAAAACATGGTACGGTTTTAACGGCGGTGGAAGATGTTTTTTACTGGCTGCTTTGCGCAGTCGGAGTTTTTGCCCTTTTGTACCAGGAAAACGGCGGGTTGCTGCGCTGGTTTGTAATCGGGGGCGTTGCGCTTGGAATGTTGGCGGAAAACAGTTTTATCAGTCCTTTTGTCATTCGTTTTTTTGTCAGGATTTTAAGATGGTGTATCAAAGGATTTCATAAAACATTTGGAGTTTTTGGAAAGCCGCTTAAAAAAGTTTCAATGTTTTTGAAAAAAGAATTGAAAAAAATGAAAAAAGCGTTTAAGATAGGAATCAGTAAACAGTAAGGAAAGGTCAGGCAGGGTATGGGCAGGTATCAAAAAAAGAATAAGCAGGCAGGACGCGTGAGTATTGCCTATATTGTAGTTTTTTTACTGATTGTAATGTTGTTTCAGATTTTTAGGCTTCGCCAAAAAGATCAGGAATATATTGCAAGGGAAGCCGAATTGACATTACAGATGGAAGAAGAAACAGAGCGTGAGAGCCGGATTTCCGATTATGAAGAGTACATAGGAAGCA
Organism: uncultured Lachnospiraceae bacterium; assembly: GCA_910586355.1. GTDB lineage: Bacteria > Bacillota > Clostridia > Lachnospirales > Lachnospiraceae > Roseburia_B. The sequence goes on along the minus strand of CAJUHJ010000012.1, from coordinate 14,861 downwards.
AAAAATATATAGAAGATACGGCAAAGAGTAAACTAGGTCTTGTTTATGAGAATGAGATTATATTTAAAGAACGCTAAAAGAAGCTCTTAAAGCTGCTGAATGCCCTCGAATCTACAATTCGAGGGCATTTTTGACGAAAAGTTTTTGAAAAAAAGTCAACCATTTGACAAAGATTTTATGTTCATATGGGTATAATTCCTTTTAGTTTTAGGAAATAAATGGAAATCAGGAGGTAAATAGGTATGAGCATGAAAGGAACAGGATGGAAGCAGTTAGCGCTTAGTATCGCAGGAGCTTTGCTTTGCCGTATTTCTATTATGGGATGTTACCCATTCGTTTCAGCTTTCTATGCAGCCGTCTATTTGGAAGAACAAGGTCGGTGGCTGCTGTCAGTTGGAATGTTGGCTGGTATGATAGCGTTTCTTCCTATTACTGTGATTGCAAAGTATGCAATGGCGCTTTTGATTATTGGCATAACAGTGCGTATGTCTGAGTGGGTAGATAAACGCTGTTATACAGTTGTGGCGGCTCTTGCGGCGTCAGGCGGGACATTGGCGCTTTCCATATTTGGAGGGATTTTTGATATTCATAATCAGGTAACGGCGGCAGCGGCAGTGTTTGAAGCAGTATTTGTGTTTGGGTTTACAATATTAGCGGCAAGAGGCGTACATTTATTTTTAGAAGAAAAAGAAGCGACAGCCGTTTGTGGGAATTATCAGGATGGTTATCACAAACAGCGCCTGATGAATTATGCGGAGAGTTTTGAGGGTTTGTCAAAAGCGTTTTTTTCTATGAGAAAAAGAAGTGATTTTAATCAGGAGGATATTGGGCAGATACAGCAGGAAATTACCGGGCGAATCTGCAGTGGCTGCGACACTTGCGCAATCTGCTGGGCTCCGGCAAATGATACAATGTATAAAGTGTTTGGCAGGCTGACGAAAAATCTGCTGCAGAATGGGGAAGCGGATGATGAAACAAAAGAAGAATTGACAAAGCACTGCCGTTATGCCGGACATGTGGAATGGGAAGCCTCTGCGGTTTTTGAGCAGGCAAGAGCGAATAAAGCATGGTATAACAGGCTTTTGGAAAACCGTGAGGTAATTGCGCAGCAGTTAGATGCGATGGCATTTATTATGCAGGATTGTATGAATGAATCCCAATTGATAGACCAGCAGGAGAAACGGAAAATTTCAGAGCTTCGTTATCGTGCCAGGGAATGTGGGATTGCTGTGGAGGAGGCGCATTTATACCGTAAAAGCGACGGACATGTCCAGGCGGTACTAAATGTGCATACCCGATGGGGAAACAGCGTTGCTATGAAAGATTTGACAAAAGTAGTCGCTTTAGTTCTGGATTTGCCTATGAAACCGCATAAAGATACGAAATCATTTGTGGGAAAGGAATTAATCGAGATTATCTTTGAAGAAGAACCAGCGTTTTATGCGGTGCATGGAGTAGCAAGGCTGACAAAAGACGGCGCGCCGGTTTCGGGCGACAACTTTTCATTTTTGGAAAAAGAAGATGGGGAATTGGTGCTGTCACTGTCGGATGGAATGGGATTTGGGACGCGGGCATGTAAAGAAAGCGAGCTTGTCGTCGACCTTTTGGAACGTTTTATTGAGGCGGGGTTTACAAAAGATACGGCAATCCGTATGCTGAATTCTGCAATGGTGATTCATGGAGAAGACGATAACTATTCCACGGTAGATATTTCTTCAGTGAATCTTTATACGGGCGAGACTTCCTTTTATAAAATAGGAGCTTCGGCAACCTTTATCCGGCATAAAGATGGAAATGTAGAATGTCTGTTGTCGACTTCCCTTCCTGTGGGGGTTCGTTTTGAGGTTGAAATAGAACAGGCGACAAAACAGCTTTTCGATGGAGATTTTCTTGTCATGGTTACAGATGGTGTGTTAGAATATCTGTGTACTGAAAAACCGGAAGAAACATTGGAAGGGATTATATCAGAGATTAAAACAAATCATCCGGCGCTGCTTGCCAAAAAAATTTTGGACAAGGTTATGGAATTCACAGGCGGCGAGGTGCGGGATGATATGACAGTGCTTGCAGCGGCTGTTTGGGAAAACTAAAATTAAGGAAGAAACAGATGATACATCGCATAGAAGAATATATGAAACAACATCAGATGATTTGGAAGGGCTGCCATGTCTGCATTGGAGTTTCGGGAGGGGCGGATTCCGTCTGCCTGTTTCGGATTCTGGAAATGCTGCGCGGGCGGATGGGATTTACAATATCAATTGTGCATATCGAGCATGGAATCCGGGGAAAGGATAGTCTTTTGGACATGGAATTTGTCCGGCAGCTTGCAAAAATATATGACGTCCCATGCGCTGTATATTCGTATCCGGTGAAAGAAATTGCATGGGAACAGGGGCTTTCCATAGAAGAAGCCGGAAGAAACGTACGTAAGAAGGCTTATGCAAAAGAAGCGGCGCGTTATGGAGATAATGCGAGGGTTGCTTTGGCGCACCATGCAAACGATAATGCAGAAACACTTCTGTTTCATTTGTGCAGGGGCAGTGGAATCGAAGGAATAGCCGGAATTTATCCGGTGCGCGGGAATTTCATCCGGCCGCTGCTTTGCGTGACAAGGCGTGAAATCGAAGCATATCTGCAAAAAGAAGGACAGGCTTACCAGACAGATGTGACAAATACAGAGATTCGTTACAGTAGAAATAGAATACGCAATTGTATTATGCCCCAGTTTTTTATGCTGAATGAACAGTCTGTGGCGCATATGAATCATCTGGCAGAAGATGTGCGTGAGATTTCAGAGTATTTTTCAAAAGAAGCGGCAGAGATTTTAAAAAAGCATGTCAGAAGGACAGAGGATGATAAAATAACGCTGCCTGTGCACTGCCTGTCTGCATATCCGGACGTTTTTAAAAAACGTGTGTTGTTGGAGCTGGTATCGTCTTTATCCGGCAGCAAAAAGGACATGACGAGAGAGCATGCGAACGCACTGCTCGATTTGGCGAAAGGCCAGACTGGCAGGCGGCTGTCGCTCCCGTATGGAATGACTGCAGAAAAAGTATATGGGAATTTGTGCTGTTTTTTTGAAAGCAGTCAACTGCAGGAAGATAAAATATTAGAAAAAAAAGTATTAAAAGAATTTCCGGCAGAACTTGAGGTTTTTGGTGGAAAAATTTTTTGCCGGATACGTTCTGTAAATAAAAAAGATGTAAATTTTCCCAAAAATCTGTATACGAAATGGTTTGATTATGATAAGATAAAAAATATGCTTTGTTTCCGATTCAGGGAGCCGGGGGATTATCTTGTAATAGATGGGAAAGGACACAGGCAAAAATTAAAAGATTACCTGGTGAATGAAAAAGTGCCAAGAGAACGGCGGGACAAAATGCTGCTGTTAGCGGACGGCTCTCATATTTTATGGGCGGTCGGAGGCCGTATCAGTGAATATTACAAAGTTACCGGACAGACAAAACAAATTTTGGAAATACGTTATATGGAGGAAAAGGTATGAGCGAGACAGTTCGCAAGTTGCTATCAGAAGAAGAAATAGACAAAAAAATCGCAGAAATGGCTGCGCAGATAAGTAGGGATTATCAGGACGAACAAGTGCATCTGCTTTGTATTTTAAAAGGAAGCGTGTTTTTTACCTGTGAACTGGCTAAACGTCTGACGATACCGGTTTCCATAGATTTTATGTCGGTATCCAGTTATGGGATGGATGCAAAGTCCAGTGGAGTGATTAAGATTATCAAAGATTTAGATGAAGAGATTGAAGGGAAAAATGTGCTGGTAGTGGAAGATATTATTGATTCCGGAAGAACACTGCATTATCTGCTTGGATACTTAAACAGCAAAAACCCAAAAACATTAAAACTATGTACATTACTGGATAAGCCGGACCAGCGTGTAGCGAAGGTAGATGTGGATTATACCGGATTTTGCATACCAGATGAATTTGTGGTTGGATATGGGTTGGATTATGCCCAGCGGTACCGCAATCTTCCGTATATCGGCGTGCTTGATTTAGGTTAAGATAGATAAGCTAGAAGGAGGTTTCCAGTTGAAGAAACGTAATTACAGAGGATTTGGATTTTATGCAATGCTTGTAGTTGTGGTTGTAGTCGTCTGGCTGATGTTAGATGTAAGCCGGGACGAAGCAAATGAATATTCCATGACAGAGTTTCAAAACGCATTGGAAAACGGTGATATTGTACACATAGAAATTAAACAGAACAGAGAGATACCGACGGGGATTTTAAATATCCGTTTAAAGAACGGCGTAATAAAAGAATTATTTGTATCTGATGTGAATGAGATACAGACGTTATTAGACACAAAGCAGTTTTCAAATTATTATCTGTCGGATGTACCGCCGGAAAGCTGGATTTTAAATCTGCTTCCGCTTTTAATCGTACTTGCGACGATGTTCATTTTATTTATGATTATGACCAATCAGGCGGCGGCAAACGGCGGCGGAAATAAAATGATGAATTTTGGCAAGAGCCGGGCAAAAATGTCAACGAGCGAGAATATGATGAATTTTGCAAGTGTGGCAGGTTTGCGCGAAGAAAAAGAAGAATTGGAGGAATTGGCGGATTTTTTGAAATCTCCCAGAAAATATATCCGGCTTGGAGCCAGGATTCCGAAAGGAATTCTTTTGGTTGGACCTCCGGGAACCGGAAAGACACTGCTGGCAAAAGCAGTTGCCGGAGAAGCAGGAGTGCCGTTTTTTAGTATTTCCGGGTCTGATTTTGTAGAAATGTTTGTAGGCGTCGGCGCTTCCCGCGTCAGAGATTTATTTGAAGAAGCAAAGAAAAATTCGCCCTGTATTGTATTTATAGATGAAATAGACGCGGTTGCAAGGCGCAGAGGAACCGGAATGGGCGGCGGGCACGACGAGCGTGAACAGACGCTAAACCAGATGCTTGTAGAAATGGACGGATTTGGCGTCAATGACGGAATTATTGTTATGGCGGCAACGAACCGGGTAGATATTTTAGATCCGGCAATTATGCGTCCGGGAAGATTTGACCGTAAAATTCATGTAGGACGTCCAGACATTGGCGGGCGTGAAGAAATTTTAAAGGTCCATGCACAAAATAAGCCATTAGGCGACGATGTGGATTTAAAACAGATTGCCCAGACAACGGCAGGGTTTACAGGAGCCGACCTGGAAAATCTTTTAAATGAAGCGGCGATTAGCGCGGCTAAGGAGGACAGGGCTTATATCATACAGAGCGATATTCGGAATTCTTTTGTAAAAGTTGGAATTGGGGCTGAGAAAAAGAGCCGGATTATCAGTGAAAAAGAAAAACGGATTACAGCATTCCATGAAGCCGGACATGCGATTTTATTCCATGTGCTGCCGGATGTAGGGCCTGTGGCGTCAGTATCCATTATTCCGACGGGCGCCGGGGCGGCGGGTTATACAATGCCGTTAAATGAAAATGATGAGATGTTTAATACAAAGGGGCGTATGCTGCAGGAAATCGTAGTAGACCTTGGAGGACGAGTCGCAGAGGAAATGATTTTAGACGATATTACGACGGGGGCTTCCCAGGATATTAAACAGGCAACGCAGCTTGCAAAAGCGATGGTAACCAAATATGGTATGTCAGAAAATGTAGGACTGATTAATTATGACAACGAAGACGATCAGGTATTTATCGGCAGGGACCTTGCCCATGCCAGGGGATATGGCGAGAGCGTTGCGACAAGAATTGATGAAGAAGTAAAACGGATTATTGACGAATGTTACACAAAGGCGAGAAAAATTATTAAAGAGCATGAAGAGATATTGAATCGGTGTGCTGGACTTTTACTTGAGAAAGAGAAGATTAACAGAGAAGAGTTCGAAGCTCTTTTTCAATAATATAGGGAGGGTATTGTGCGAAGTGCACAAAAACGCATACGCATTTTTGTGAAGTTTGTGCACACTTATTGGAGATATGGTGGTATTATAATACCTGTAAGACCCCCAATCTTATATGATTTTTGCTACACCCCATAGTAAAAATACCTTCTCTTAAAAAAGACAGCAAAAAGAAGCTGTCTTTTTTTATTTTGTATATATTTACAGCTTATTTATATAAAATAGAAAGGTGAGGGAAATGATGAAATACAAATCAGTACATGAAATCAACAGGACACAGCAGTATATTATGCAGATGCGGCCAATTTTAGATAAAGAAGCATTGTTTTCCGACGGAACAAAAGATTACAGGATTCCTCCGGAACCGAAAGAGAATGGGACGGTAACAATTCGTTTTCGGACAGCGAAAAATAACGTGGACATGGTCTTAGTATGTACTGCTTTAGACCAGTATCCGATGGAATGGACAACGAGTGACGGGACATTTGACTATTATTCTGTTGACATTACATTGACAACGGAGCCGTTTTCCTATTATTTTGAGATTGTGTCAGGCCTTTTACACTGCAGATATGACCGGTATGGCGTAACACAGGAAATCAGGCAGCAGTATTTCTTCCAAATTGTCCCAGGTTTTTCTACGCCGGACTGGGCAAAGGGAGCGGTGATGTATCAGATTATGGTAGACCGCTTCTATAATGGAGATACTTCGAATGACGTACTTGATAATGAGTATTTCTATATCCGTACGCTCAGTAAACAAGTTCCGCCAAGCCAGTGGGAGAAATGTCCGGAAAATTTTAGCGTAGGAGAATTTTATGGCGGAGATTTGGAGGGGGTGCGTAAAAAACTGGATTATCTTTCGGGGCTTGGTGTGGAAGTGATTTATTTTAATCCGATTTTTGTATCGCCTTCCAATCATAAATATGATATTCAGGATTATGACCATATCGACCCGCATTTTGGCGTAATTGTAGAAGATGAAGGCGAACTGTTGTCAGATTATGAACAAGACAACCGGAAAGCGACGCGCTATTGCTGCCGTGTGGCGAACCAAAAAAATTTAAAGGCAAGCAATGCTTTTTTTGCGGAATTTGTAAAAGAAGTGCATGACCGTGGGATGAAAATTATTCTGGACGGCGTATTTAACCATTGCGGCTCGTTTAACCGCTGGCTGGACAGGGAAAAGATATATGCAGGCCAGACAGGGTTTGAAGTAGGCGCGTACTTATCTAAGGACAGCCCTTACCGCAGTTATTTTGGATTTAAGTATCAGGATGACAGCGCATGGCCGGATAATAAAAATTATGAAGGCTGGTGGGGGCATGATACGCTTCCAAAGTTAAATTATGAAGGCTCTAAAGCATTGTATGACGATATACTGCGGATTGCGAAAAAATGGGTGTCAGAGCCGTATTGTGTAGATGGCTGGCGGCTGGATGTAGCAGAAGATTTGGGACACAGCAGAGATTTTAATCATCAGTTTTGGAGGGATTTTAGAGACGCAGTCAAAACTGCGAATCCAGAAGCGGTAATTTTGGCAGAGCACTATGGAGACCCAAAAGAATGGCTGATGGGAGATCAATGGGATACCATTATGAACTATGCGGCGTTTATGGAACCATTGACATGGTTTTTGACAGGTATGGAAAAGCATAGTGATGAATATCACCCGGAGCGCATTGGGAAAATTTATGATTTTGAAGGCGCAATGCGGCATTATATGACGAGCTTTTTAACGCCGTCGCTGCAGTGTTCCATGAATCAGCTTTCCAACCATGATCATTCCAGATTTTTGACAAGGACAAACCATAAAGCGGGACGCGTCGAATATTTAGGGGCGGCAGCAGCGAGTGAAGACGTCGATTATAGCGTTATGAGGGAGGCCGTTGTGATTCAGATGACATGGCCGGGCGCGCCGACGCTTTATTATGGAGATGAAGCCGGTCTCTGTGGTTTTACAGATCCGGATAACCGAAGGACATATCCCTGGGGAAATGAAAATAAAGATTTGATTGACTTACATCGGGAATTGATTCGGATTCATAAAAATAATGAGGCTTTGCGTACAGGTTCTTTTCAATTTTTAAACAGTGAAGACCAGTTTTTGTGTTATACCAGATTTAACTGTAAACAACAGTTTATCATCATTATTAATAATGATAACCAGGAAAGAAAGACAGAGCTTTCTGTGATACGCGCGGGAATCCCTCATTCAGCAGTTTTACGCCAGATATTTGTTACAACAGAAAGCGGATATTCTTTAATGCCGATTCGTTATTCTGTTGAACAGGGAAAAATTTGCATTACAATGCAAAAAAAATCAGCGATGATTTTAGAGAGAAGTGAATGAAAAAATAAAAATACTTGAAAAAGTTTTAGGTTTATGATACAATCTTTTACTGTCAGGATATTTATTATTAATCTTGATAAATGGGCAGATTCCCGAGTGGCCAAAGGGGACAGACTGTAAATCTGCTGCAAATTGCTTCGGTGGTTCGAATCCACCTCTGCCCATTTTAGCATATCTTTTTATGCTCAATGCCCGCGTGGCGGAACAGGCAGACGCGCAGGACTTAAAATCCTGTTGTAGTGATACAGTACCGGTTCGATTCCGGTCGCGGGCATTACAAAATGAAATAGTGGTTGCAGATTGGAAAGGATAACGGCGGTTGTCCTTTTTTTGCTGTGAAAAAACAAAATAAGCAGAAGATTAATTTTTAGTTTGTCGATAAATGTTTTAAAAACAGAAATTTGCTTGTAAGAGTTGCATAATTTTAGGAAGTTGAATTTGTAAAAGATGTCAATTAAAATTGAACAGAAAAGATGATAAAATAAATACAAAATAGATCACTTTTTTGTATATAATATACAAAAGCAATGTTCGCCGGATATTTGGGAAGGAGAAGGATAGTTATGAGGTGGAAAAAAATAGTATCTGGTATATTGATGTTTGTTATGGTTTTAAGTTCCACAGTTTCTGCAGCGCCTTTGTCGGCGGCAGAAATGGAAAATTCTGTGAGGGAGGGTATAAACAGCCAGGAGAAAGGGGAGGCGGAGCCGGAAACAGAAGACGTCAATATTGTTTTGGGTGATTCGGCATTTACGCTGACATCTGTAGGAGAAACAAAAATTCTGACAGCAACAATCACTCCAAAAAATGCAGAGGATAAAGCTGTGGTATGGAGTTCTGATAATGAAGAGGCAGCAACTGTTAATCCTGTTACGGGTGAAGTGACTGCCATTGCAAATGGAACGGCAGTAATTACTGCGGCTATTGAAGGAGATGCAGCAATCACTGCACATGCAGTTGTAACAGTTGATATTCCGGATAAGAGAATGACAACAGCCGATGCGGATAATTCGGATATAGTGGCGTATGCAAGTAGAGAAGCAGAAAATGTTGCATTAGGGAAACCTGTATGGGCATCAAATATACAGCAAGGTTCCTTGGATAAAGTCACAGATGGCATTATGGATGGCGGCAGTTCTGATTATTGGGAAAGCACAGCATTGCCCAGTACGAATCCTGTCGGGGAGCCACAGTGGCTCGTCATAGACTTAAAAGCTGAACAAACATTGGCTGATTCTATTCTAGTGAGATCCAGGGCAAAAGGCTGGTCTACGGATTATGAAATTCAGACAAGTGCGGATGGGGTTTTGTGGACAAAAATTGCAGGGATAACCCGTCCCGCAGCGGATACAAGTACTAGAACAGATACATTTTCAAAACAAGAAGGCGCGGAAAATCCTATATCAGACCCGGCTTTAAAACGATATGTCAGGTTTTATTTTAAAGCTGGAAATAGTTTTGCCGGTGGAATGGGAGGAAGAATTGGCATACAGGAAATTCAGGTTATAGGAACACAGAACAACGTAATAGAGGATTCCAGTGAAGTTCCGGTAAATGAAATATCATTCGAAAATACTGGAGCTGATTTGGAGGTTTTGATTGGTAAAACACATTCACTGAATGTAGTGTTTGCTCCCGACAATGCAACGAATAAAATTGTAAGATTTGGTATTCTGAATTCTGCGGGTAGATTAGACCCTGCTGATAGAAGCATTGTAACCGTATCAAATGATGGTCTGATAACGGCAGTGGCTGCTGGTACGAAGCAAATAGCAGCTGTATTATCGGCAGATGAAAGTAAAAAGGTATCTGTAAATGTTACAGCTGTAACAGGATATACGATTACATTTCATAAAAATGATGGGAGCGCCAGTCCTGAAACATTTACAAAAAAGACAAATTCAGAAGGAAAAATAACAGAAACGGTATCGGAGCCAAACAGACCGAACTATCAATTTGACGGCTGGTATACAGCGGCAGAGGGCGGAACAAAGATTGAAAATCTGGCGGATCATACGTTTGCGCAGTCGGCGACAGTTTATGCTCATTGGAAACAATTACATACCGTAACATTCGACCTCAATGGAGGCAGCGCTCCGACAGAGGGTTTTGCCGGGACAGTTTCAGTTGCAAATAATACAGCAGTAGCGAAGCCTTCTGATCCAACGAAAACAAATCTTGAATTTGCGTGCTGGTATAAAGGAGAATCGGAATATAATTTTGATACAGTGGTAACTGAAGATATTACGCTGACTGCAAAATGGAAAGCAGTTGTGCAATTTGATGCAAATTATCCCAATGCGGGGACGATGCCACAAAAAGAAGTAATGGAAAATGGAAAGCTGTCAGAGGCTGACCTGGCAGCGCCTTCCCGAACAGGCACAGGTTATCAATTTGATGGATGGTATAAAAACAAAAATTTTGCACAGGCAGATAAAGTGACGAAAGATACTGCGATAACAGAAAATATAACGTTATATGCAAAATGGCTTTGTACAGTTACTTTTGACACGAAACAGCCGAATCTGTCACAGCCTTCGGTATCTGTGACAGAAGGCGCGGCAATCGGAAGTCACTTACCGGAATTAACCAAAGAAGGGCTTACGTTTGCAGGCTGGTATAAAGATGAAGCTTTTACAGAAGCTTTAAAATTCGGGGAAACTTCTGTTGTAAATGAAAACATGACGTTATATGCAAAATGGACTGCAAAAGTAACATTTCATTTTAACTATGGAGGCGCTCCGGCATCGGTTGAGTCTGCGCCAATCGTTGTTGGAGGCAGTATGCCGTCACAGGAAGACCCAACCAGGGAAGGTTATCAGTTTGACGGCTGGTATACAGCAGTAGAAGGGGGTACGAAAGTAATACTGTCTACTGCAAAAGTCGAAAAAAATACGACCTTGTATGCACATTGGAAACAGAAGTTTACAGTTACATTTCATGCGGTACTAAATGGTATGGAATCTCCGGAAAGCAGGGAAATAGCGGACGCAGAAGCATTGGGTGAGCTTCCGGTACTGACAGAACAGCAGGGATATACCTTTAAGGGCTGGTATTCGTCTGATGATTACGAAGAGAACACAAAGGTTACGGCTGACAGTGTGGTATCTGCGAACATGGATGTTTATGCGAAATGGACGACAACAGTTACATTTAATCATAACTTTGGAGATACTCCAACAACAACCCAGGTGGAGGCAGTTGTTGGAAAAACAATAACTCGGCCGGAAGATCCGGTACATACGGATTCTAATATGGGATTTCGCGGATGGTATCAGACTTCGGGTGCAGATGTTGCTGAAGGAGAAGCGCAGTTTGCTTTTAGTACGCCGATTACAGCGCCAATTACACTGTATGCAAAATGGCTGGATAAGAATGATTCATGGACAGTCATATTTATGGATGGTGATAAAAAAGTATCTGAAGTGAGTGTGGGTAAAGGATCAACCGTTTCTCCTCCGGCGGTGACGAAAGATTTTTATGAGCTGAAAGGCTGGTATGAAAATTCAGCAGATACATTGGTTAATTTTGAACAGCCAATTACAGAGAATAAAACTTTCTATGCAAAATGGGAAGAAGTAAAGTATACGGTCAAGTTTGACACTGGAGCAGGCGGTTCGGCAGTACCTGATACACAGACAAATGTTGGTAAAGTTACACAACCACCAAATCCAACGAGAACGGGTTATCAATTTGACGGCTGGTATCGGGATCAGGCATATACGCAGGCATTTCATTTTGACGTAGATACTGTAAATAAAGATAATACCACATTATATGCAAAATGGGTTCCTGAAAAACGTACGGTTACGTTTGACTTAAATGATAAGGAAACAGGTTCTACGACGCGTCAGGTAGAGGTTGATTATAATACGCTTGTAACAGAGCCGGATGATATTTCCTTAGAGGGCTATACGTTAGAAGGCTGGTACAAAGAGAAATCATGTACGACAAGGTTTAATTTTGCGGAAGAGAGAATTACAACTGCGATTACACTTTATGCAAAATGGACAAAGAACGAACAGCCTGTGATTCCGGTAGAAAGAGTTGTTTTAAATGAAACGAATCTTGTACTGACGATTTCACAGACGAAAAAGCTTACAGCGACGGTAGAGCCGGATAATGCTACGGATCAGACAGTTGTATGGACGACTAACAAACCGGAAATTGCAGCTGTATCGACGGATGGCGTAGTGACGGCAGTAGCAAAAGGAAACGCTGTGATAACGGCAACTGCCGGAGAGAAAAGCGCGTCGGCAGACGTTCAGGTAATCGAGCAGGGCACATCGGTTCATACAGTCAGTTTTCTTCATCCTGACGGAATAGATGTGAATACGCCTGAACAGACAGTCGTGGATGGCGAGATATTATCAGAAGGCAGTCTTCCCCAACCAAAAGCGGAAGGAATAGAATTTTTTGGCTGGTATACGGATCAGGATTGTGAGACGGAATATAAAGAAACAGCAATTAATAAGAATACCACATTGTATGCAAAATGGATGGTACATGCAGCATTTTTTGAGTCAGAGGAAGCCGTAGGCGGTGAATCCGCACTGGATATTCAAAATATTGTTTATAATACTGCGGCGACTGAGACTGCAGCATTAAAGAATCCGAAGAAAGAGGGATTTGTATTTGCAGGCTGGTATTTTAAGGCGGGTAATGAAGAGAAGAGATTTGGCTTTGAGATGAATCTTACAAAGCATACAGATATCTATGCGAAATGGGTAAAAGACGGTTATGATCCGTATGATCCATATGACCCAGAGCCGTCAGGCATTACTTTAGACAGGGAGGAGTTCAATTTGCCTGTCGGAGCCTCGGTACAGCTTCTTGTAACCTCAGCAGATAAAAATGTGACATGGACGACCAGTGCGGCAGATATAGCAACTGTTGAAAACGGCCTGGTAACAGCAAAAAAAGCTGGTACTGTAACAATTACAGCGGTCTCAGGTGAAAAAAAAGGGACGGCAGTTATAACAGTAACGGAACCGGCTAATACATCTTTAAACAAGACTGTGGACGAATCCGGACATCTGGAAAGCGACAATCGTGTTGGCGGCAAAGTAGTGGATGGGGATACGAGTACAAATTCCAGATGGGTTGGCAGCGCTATTTCAGATGGAAATCCGGCAACTTTAACGATTGATTTGGAAAAAGCGGAGACAATCTTTAGCACAATTAAAATCTACTATGATGCGAAAGCATATGCACAGAACTATACAATTGAAACAAGCAACAGCAAGACGGGGCCTTGGAAAAAGATTGCAGAGATTGAAAAAAGCGTTTCGGACGATAGGGATACCATTGATGTTTTATCTGCTCCTGATACTTTAAATATTACAGGTGGAACAAGTATTACAACTACGAAGAAGACGGTTTCTTCTAATCTTTTGAAACGGTTTGTGAAATTTAGTTTTACAAAGAAGAATGAAAATGCTTCTGCAGCGCTATCTGTTTCCATTAGGGAAATTGAGATTATGGGAGCACAGAATGAGGCAGGCGGGATACCGAACATTCCGGCTGAGGGCGTAACATTGGATTCCGGAGATTTCTCGCTGAACGTGGGAGGGACAAAACAGCTGACAGCAACAGTCACACCGGATAATTCGACGGATGACGTAACGTTTCGTTCTAGTAATGAGTCAGTGGCGACTGTCAGTACCAGCGGATTGGTGACAGCAGTTGCAGCTGGAACGGCAGTGATTACAGCAGCGGCAGGCGACAAAATGGCAGACGTGACAGTAACGGTAAGCGGCGAGGGCACAATAGTAACGGGCATTACCGTAAGCCCGACAACAGCTACATTGAATTCAGTGGGAGCAACCAAGCAGCTGACGGCAAATGTAACGCCAGCGGGTGTAGATGCAGCTGTGTCATGGACATCCAGCGACGAATCCGTAGCGACTGTTGACAATACTGGAAAGGTTACAGCAACAGGAAATGGAACAGCAATGATTACAGCAACAGCTGGCGGTAAATCCGCAACAGCAACGATTACAGTAAATATCGACGACGGAAGTACGGATGTAGCGGTAACGGCAATTTCTTTACAGCCAGAGTCGCTTAAATTAAGCAGGCAGGGGGAAACGAAAGAGCTGACCGTTTCGTTTACGCCGGAAAATGCAACAAATAAAGAAGTGACATGGAGTTGTGATGATACTTCTGTTGCAACTGTAAATAATGGAGTTGTAACAGCGGTAGGAAACGGAACAGCAACGATTACAGCGACTGCAGCCGGCGGAACAGACGTGAAGGCAGAAGCGGTTGTAACGGTAGATATTAGTGGAGGCAGTGAAGAAGTTCCAGTTACTGGAATTAAGGTAACTCCGAAAAGAATCACACTTTATAAGGCGGGAGATACCAAACGGCTGACTGCAGAAGTAAAGCCAGATGATGCAGAAGGTTATACGATAAAATGGACGTCTGACAAAAATTCCGTAGCAACTGTGGATGATGAAGGAACAGTAAAAGCAGTAGGAAACGGAACGGCGAAGATTACTGCAGCCGTAGAAGGAACAGACGTGAAGACAACTGCAGTAGTTACAGTAGATTTGGGCGGAAGTGACACAGGAAGTTTCGTCAGCAGTATTACATTAAATAAAGAAGAGTTTGAGCTGACGTCAGAAGGCCAGACAGAGA
>CAJUHJ010000011.1 GCA_910586355.1 uncultured Lachnospiraceae bacterium | reverse complement strand
AAGAGAGGCTGCGGTTACCCACCTGGCTTTGGCTAGGACTCAAAATTGCAGGAAACGGCATTTCGGGTATTTCAAAAGATAAATGTAGAAATACAAAAGAATTTGATATACAGAAGAATTCGAAATACAAAAGCTATTTGAAATACAAAAGAATTATAAATTGCAAAAGATAAGTGATAAAATCACAAATGATAACATACAAATGAAAGAAGCTGCTTTTTGGGCAGCTTCTTTTCCATATTAATGTGAATGATAAACGAGCGTAAGGGGAGTGCGGTTTGAAGAATAAAATTAAAATGTATATAGCGGGAATTGGCCTGATTGGAATCTGTTGTCTGATTTTATATCATGGGATTGGTACAAAGCAGAAAGAAACATATGATTATTCCGACGATTATGTGCAGATCAAAGAGCTTGCTGCAATGCTGGATTTTTATTATTATACAAGCGAAGAATGGGCAGAGAAATTAAAAGAAGAAGATTTTGGTGAAATCGTCACTCCTGACACAATCGGTTGGATTTTGGCACAGACGGGAAGTACGAAATATATATCATATGATCCTTCCAGTAAAAAAAATGTCACAAGGGCAGAATGGAATGAAATTTATAAACAGTTGTTGGACTTGCTTGATGAAAAATCTGAAGTATCTTATATAGACGAAGTAATACTAAAGCGGGAATCCGTCCAGATTTACTGCTCAGCAGGTACATATCACTGTGATTTAGAAGGTTTGAAAATTGAGCCAATGACGGCAATGGGGTTTTATTTGAAAGGGGATCAGGTAATTGGGGTGAAATGCCTCAAAAGCGAATCCGCAACTCTTTCAAATGTCTATGTAAAAAGCGCTGCGGACAATACGTTGGAATTTCTTACAAAAGGTGAAACTTATACGATAGAACTTGCAATAGAAGATATGGACAAAACGAGCGGACATGTCTGTGATCTTTTATGGGAGAATGGTGTATTAGCAAAAGTTCAAGTGAAAGAAGATACAATACAGGGGAATTTAACGGCAGTTAGTGATACTGCGATTGAAATAGAAGGTTATGGAGAACTCAAACGCAGTGAAAATCTTCCGGTATATAAAATATATGGAACCATAGAAGAAAAAGATTTATCAAATATTGTCATTGCCAATATGAAGGTAGAATATGTGGTTGCAGAAGACCGCGTAGAAGCGATACTTTTGGTAGAACCGGCTCAAATCAGCAGAATTCGCGTGCTTTTGCTGGCAGATGATGGGAGCGCATACCGCAACGAAGTATTTCTTGGCGCAGACGGCGCTTTCCAGATTATTACAAAAGAAGGAAATGCAGCTTTGGATCCGGCGGCAGTTGTAAAAGCAAGTGAATTATTTGCATCATCTGAAGAAAACAGCGTCCGGATTCAGCCGGCGGAGGAAGCAGGTTTATTGTTTTTATGTGATGAGGCCGGAAACCGTATTTCGAATGGGTATCAGGGGATTCTTGAGCTGCGCCGGTATCCGGAAGGCTTTGCAGTTGTCAGTGAATTGTCTATTGAACAGTATCTATGCGCTGTTGTGCCAAGTGAAATGCCAGTTACCTATGAATTGGAGGCATTGAAAGCGCAGGCAGTTTGTGCGAGAAGCTACGCATATATTCAGCTTCAGAACGGGGATTACGCAGCTTTTGGCGCGCATGTGGATGATACGACGAACTATCAGGTTTATAATAAACAGCAGCGTAGTGAAAAGACAACGGCTGCAGTGCTTGACACGGCGGGAATCGTCATCCGGTACAATGGCAGGACGGCGGAAGCCTATTATTTTTCTACTTCAGCAGGAATAACCGGAAACGGAGACGCATGGAATTTGACAAGCGACCCCGATTATTCGTATCTGCATGGAGGGTTGATGAAAGAAGGCGGCGGAGAGGTTGATTTATCATCAGAAGAAGCATTTCGGCAGTTTATAGCGGAGCCGGACGAGGCGGCATATGAAAGGAAGTATCCATTTTACCGCTGGACGGCTGCCGCAGATTATACATCGCCAAAAGTTCAGAAATCCATTGTGGAAATTTTAAATACCCGCAGACAGCGGACGCCGGAAGATATTTTGTTTTTGGATGCGAAAGGACAGCAGTCAGAAACGATGGAAAATTTTGGCTCTTTGAAGCAGATTAGCGTAGTAAAGCGAGGTACAAGCGGCGTAATTTTGCAATTGCAGCTTGAATATGAACAGGGAGCTGTGCTTGTGGGCAATGAATATAATATTCGTCAGCTTTTGGGCGCGGGCGTAACGGAATTGACATTATCAGATGGCAGCAAGCGGGAAGCAGCGCTTTTACCGAGTGCTTATACGGTACTTTTACCATTGGAAAACGGCGCGTATTCGATATCCGGTGGAGGATATGGACATGGAATCGGTATGAGCCAAAATGGGGCGCAGGCAATGGCGCAAAGTGGAAAAAGTTACGAAGAGATTTTGAAATTTTCTTTTCAAAATATAGAATTGGAGAATGGAGATGTGAAATGATTGCTTGGATAAAGAGAGGAGTTAAATTTGCAGAAAAATGTAAAAAAGACCATATTGGCGCATTTGCGGCGCAGTCGGCGTTTTTCCTTCTTCTTTCCCTGATTCCATTTTTAATGGTATTTAGTTCTTTGCTGCAGTATACGGTCGTGTCAGAAGCGACGCTTTTAAAATATGTCAATAGCCTTGCGCCAGAGTATATCGCGCCTTTTATAGTTTCTATTATCCATGAGGTTTACCATAAATCGGTCGGTATTGTATCGGCGACGGCCGTAGCAGCCATTTGGTCGGCGGCAAAGGGCATTCAAAGTATTGCGGAAGGATTTAACTGTATTTATGAAGTGAAAGAGACAAGGAACTGGCTGGCCCGCCGTTTTTGGGCAGTGGTTTATACGCTTGTTTTTATGGTATCAATCATAGCTGCGCTTGTTTTGCTGGTATTCGGTAAAAGTATTCAGGGAATGCTGGTTGGCTATGTTCCTATTTTGTCGCAGGCAGCAAATCTCTTATTTCGTCTGAGGGGGATCATTGTACTATTCGTGTTAAGTTTGGTATTTACGGTTTTTTATAAGACGCTTCCAAATGGCAAAGGAATGGAAAAATACAAACTGACATTCAAAAATCAATTTCCGGGAGCGATTTTTTGTGCATTGGCATGGTATTTAATTTCGGCCGGAATTTCTGTTTATCTGGATTATTTCAATGGCTTTTCTATGTATGGCAGCCTTGCTACGATTGTGCTTGTTATGCTTTGGCTGTATTTTGGCATGTATAGTATGCTCTTATGTGCGGAGATGAACCTTTTGTTAGGAAAAAATTGTTAAAATAGATAGAAATATTGTATTTTGCTGTTGATAAATTATTTGTTTTGGACTAATATTAGATTAAGTCATGGCTTTGAATTGTATGTTTTGTATAATGAAACATAAATGGGGCTTACAGTATCAATGGAAAAATAGCAGGGAGGTAATTTTATGAAAGGAAGAATCAAAAGATTTATTGCTGGTTTACTTACGGCAGTTTTGATACTGGAGGGGGCTGGTGGAACGATAAGTTATGCAGAAGAAAGCGGTACGCAGGATGCACCGCCGTATTCTGAGGAAAATCCGTTTGAGATGCCTTCTGAAACTGATGTACGAAAAAAAGTAGAAGCAGAAGAATTTATTCTGGACAGCTCAGGGGCTGCCGAAGGGAATCATGTGCGTTTAACCGATAAAGCAAACGCAAGCGGGGGTAAGATACTTTCTTGGTTTGAAAATGGAAATCGCATATTTCTTCCGTTTACTGCAGAGAAAGCGGGACTTTATAAGGTGACGGTTACTTATATAAGCGGAAGAGGGCAGAACAATCCAAATTCGCTTGAATGGAGCGGTACAAATATCGGGTCAGGATCTAAAGACGTATGGGGAGAGGCAGATGCTTCTGTTTTCCATGAAGAAGAACTTCAAATAGAAGTAACAAGCGCTGGCGCTGGCGAATTGGTTTTTACGGCTTCCGGCAAAGGCGGTCCAAATGTCGATAAGTTTGAGTTTGAACTAATGCCATCCGAACCAGTCAGCGGGGTGACTTTAAACCGTTCAAAGTTAAACCTGGCAGTGGGAAGATCCTATACGCTGCTGGCTACGGTGCTGCCGGCAAACGCCGAGGATAAGACGGTGGATTTCACAAGCTCTGACGAAGCGGTTGCAGCAGTGACAGACGAAGGCGTTGTGACGGGCGTGGCAGAAGGGGAAGCGATAATCACGGCGTCGGCAGGAGGGCATTCCGCAGAATGTACCGTCACTGTGGGTGGGGAAGCGCAGGCTCCTGAAGCATGGGGAGCGCTGCCGAGTCCGAATCAGTACCGTTACCAGAAGGAAGAGCTGGCTGCATTCTGCCATTTCGGGCCGAATACATACAATGAGATCGAATGGGGTGAAAATTACGGCGACCGTGCGCCGAGCGACATTTTCCGCCTGGACAGGGATTTTGAGGCGGAAACGATGGTAAGAACCCTAAAAGAAGCGGGATTCCAGAAATTAATCGTTACGGCAAAGCACCACGACGGGTTCTGTATCTGGGACAGCGAATATACGGATTATACGTGCGCCGAGGCGGGATACCAGAACGGCAGCGGGGACGTGCTGGCGGATATATCCGCAGCCTGCACAAAATATGACATGGATATGGGGCTGTACCTGTCGCCCTGGGATATCCATGACGACAGCTACGGGTACTATGACGCGGACGGCAACCCGCTCTGCGGGTCAAACAGCGAGCCCTTAAACGGGATGACATGGGAGCAGGTGGAAGAGCTGGATGAAAAGGATTACAACGAGTATTACGACAACCAGCTGCGGGAGATACTTGGAAACGACAAGTACGGAAGGGACGGCCGGTTTGTGGAAGTCTGGATGGACGGCGCAAAAGGCGGCGGCGCCACAGTGCAGAATTATGATTTCCAGAGGTGGTTTACGACTATCCAGAGCCTCCAGGGAAAAGCGGCGGGATATGACGACGACTGCCTGCTGTTTGGGGCCCAGGCTTATACGACGGTACGCTGGATTGGGAACGAGAACGGCCTTGCAGCGGAAGAGACCTGGTCAAAATCCAGGACGGACAAGGGAGCGAATACGATAGACAGCAACTCGTCGGGAGGATATACAAAGGGATTTTATGACGGCAACCAGTGGACGGTTCCGGAAGCGGACGCGCGCATTACCAGCGGCTGGTTCTGGGGCAACAACAAGAAAACACCCAAAAGCGTGACAGATCTTGCCAACATGTACTTTAATTCCGTAGGGCACAATGCAACGCTGCTTTTAAACGTGCCGCCAAATACGGAAGGGAAGGTTGACCAGGCCATCCTTGACCGCGTGAAGGAATTCGGCGATAACGTGCGGGACAGTTTCAGGAACAACCTGGCGGCAGGCGCGCAAGTGACGGCAAGCGGGGTGAGAGGAGACGGCGCAGAGGCGTTTGCTCCTGAAAACGTGCTTGACGGAGACGGCGAGACCTACTGGACGTTGGACGACGGTGAAACGACCGGGAGCCTGACGTTGGATTTGGGAGGAACCAAGACGTTTGACCTTGTAACGATTGAGGAGGCCATCCAGCTGGGGCAGCGGATCAGCGGCTTTACGGTGGAATACAAAAACGGCGGGGAGGACTGGCAGCTGTTTGACCAGGGCACGACAATCGGAGCAAAGAGAATCTGCCGGAAAAAGCCGGTGAAGGCCGACAAGGTGCGGATCCAGATAACGGGCTCCTATGAGGTGCCGCTAATCAGCGGAGTCGGGATTTACAAGGCGTCCGAAGGATTTGCGCTGGGCTCCTCCGTTCCGGAAGACCTGGAAGTAATCAGCGTGTCCGATACGGACGACAGCGATGGGAAGGGGTTTACCTATACCGGATGGACGGCAGAATCCGGGGACCGGTTTCTGGAAGGACACAGCATGTATGCAGGGTCTGGGAAAGAAGCGACCGTGAAATTTACGGGAAGCAAAGTCTGGCTGTACGGTACAAAAGCTTCAGATCACGGCTCTGCGGATATTTATGTGGACGGCACAAAAGTTGATTCCATAGACACACGCGCTTCGGCAAGGGCAACCGCGCAGATGATTTACGAATCCGGGGATTTAGCCCATGGGGAGCATACGTTAAGGATTGTCAATACGGGCACGATAGGGCTGGACGCTGCGGTTGTATTGAACAACGGCGGGAAAGGGATGTTCCAGTTTGAGACAAATACCCTTGAGATGGAAGAGGATTCCGTTACAGAAGTGAAGGTGAAGCGTGTCGGGGGAAGCAGCGGCGCGGCAAGCGTTGCATATGAGAATAACCCGGGTTCTGCAGTTCAGATGGACTATGATGCGAATATCGGCGGCACGCTGGAATTTGCAGACGGTGAGACAGAAAAGACAATTCAGGTTACGACGAAACGGGACGACCGGGTAAAAGGGGATATAGATTTTACGATTGATATCATAAACCCGGACGGCGGCGCTGTTTTGGGATTCTATCCGACGCTTAGGGTCATTATCCATGATATGGATGATCCCCAAAGAACAGAAGAAGCAAGAACTCTTTTAGAAGAATGTGAGGAATTGGATTATGACCTTTGTACAAGTAGTGAAGCAGATAAAAATGCAGTAAAGGCATTTGCGGCAGAATTGGCTGTTCTTTTGGATGCAGAAACATTAGATGTTCCGGCAATTGTTGTTAAGGCAAATGAACTTAAAGCGGCCAGGGCAAAATTACAGTTTGCCGATGCGTATAGTGAGGAACTGCCTTTTGTTTTGCCGACAGGCACAAAATCTAAAATGGTAGAAGCAGAGATGTTTATCTTGGATGCTTCCAATGCGGCAGATGCTACAAAATATGTACGTATTACAGAAAGAGCAGAGGCAAGCGGTGGGAAAGAGGTTAATTGGTTCGAGAACGGAAACCGGATTTATTTACCTTTTACTGCGGAGAAGGCAGGTTTATATAAAGTTACGGTTACTTATCGCAGCGGAAGGGGCCAGAATAATCCGAATGCGTTAGAATGGAGCGGTACGAACATTTCTGAAGGAAGTCTGGATGTGTATGGCGGTGCAAATGCTGACGCAAATACATACCATACAGCTGAATTAAATATGGATGTTGCAAAAAAAGGAGCTGGCCTGCTTGAATTTACGGCTTCCAGCAAAGGCGGTCCTGTAATTGATAAATTTGAGTTTGAACTGGTTCCTCCGGTACCAGTCAGTGAAGTGACCTTGAACCGTTCGAAGTTAAGCCTGGCAGTGGGAAGATCCTATACGCTGCTGGCTACGGTGCTGCCGGCAAACGCCGAGGATAAGACGGTGGATTTCACAAGCTCTGACGAAGCGGTTGCAGCAGTGACAGACGAAGGCGTTGTGACGGGCGTGGCAGAAGGGGAAGCGATAATCACGGCGTCGGCAGGAGGGCATTCCGCAGAATGTACCGTCACTGTGGGTGGGGAAGCGCAGGCTCCTGAAGCATGGGGAGCGCTGCCGAGTCCGAATCAGTACCGTTACCAGAAGGAAGAGCTGGCTGCATTCTGCCATTTCGGGCCGAATACATACAATGAGATCGAATGGGGTGAAAATTACGGCGACCGTGCGCCGAGCGACATTTTCCGCCTGGACAGGGATTTTGAGGCGGAAACGATGGTAAGAACCCTAAAAGAAGCGGGATTCCAGAAATTAATCGTTACGGCAAAGCACCACGACGGGTTCTGTATCTGGGACAGCGAATATACGGATTATACGTGCGCCGAGGCGGGATACCAGAACGGCAGCGGGGACGTGCTGGCGGATATATCCGCAGCCTGCACAAAATATGACATGGATATGGGGCTGTACCTGTCGCCCTGGGATATCCATGACGACAGCTACGGGTACTATGACGCGGACGGCAACCCGCTCTGCGGGTCAAACAGCGAGCCCTTAAACGGGATGACATGGGAGCAGGTGGAAGAGCTGGATGAAAAGGATTACAACGAGTATTACGACAACCAGCTGCGGGAGATACTTGGAAACGACAAGTACGGAAGGGACGGCCGGTTTGTGGAAGTCTGGATGGACGGCGCAAAAGGCGGCGGCGCCACAGTGCAGAATTATGATTTCCAGAGGTGGTTTACGACTATCCAGAGCCTCCAGGGAAAAGCGGCGGGATATGACGACGACTGCCTGCTGTTTGGGGCCCAGGCTTATACGACGGTACGCTGGATTGGGAACGAGAACGGCCTTGCAGCGGAAGAGACCTGGTCAAAATCCAGGACGGACAAGGGAGCGAATACGATAGACAGCAACTCGTCGGGAGGATATACAAAGGGATTTTATGACGGCAACCAGTGGACGGTTCCGGAAGCGGACGCGCGCATTACCAGCGGCTGGTTCTGGGGCAACAACAAGAAAACACCCAAAAGCGTGACAGATCTTGCCAACATGTACTTTAATTCCGTAGGGCACAATGCAACGCTGCTTTTAAACGTGCCGCCAAATACGGAAGGGAAGGTTGACCAGGCCATCCTTGACCGCGTGAAGGAATTCGGCGATAACGTGCGGGACAGTTTCAGGAACAACCTGGCGGCAGGCGCGCAAGTGACGGCAAGCGGGGTGAGAGGAGACGGCGCAGAGGCGTTTGCTCCTGAAAACGTGCTTGACGGAGACGGCGAGACCTACTGGACGTTGGACGACGGTGAAACGACCGGGAGCCTGACGTTGGATTTGGGAGGAACCAAGACGTTTGACCTTGTAACGATTGAGGAGGCCATCCAGCTGGGGCAGCGGATCAGCGGCTTTACGGTGGAATACAAAAACGGCGGGGAGGACTGGCAGCTGTTTGACCAGGGCACGACAATCGGAGCAAAGAGAATCTGCCGGAAAAAGCCGGTGAAGGCCGACAAGGTGCGGATCCAGATAACGGGCTCCTATGAGGTGCCGCTAATCAGCGGAGTCGGGATTTACAAGGCGTCCGAAGGATTTGCGCTGGGCTCCTCCGTTCCGGAAGACCTGGAAGTAATCAGCGTGTCCGATACGGACGACAGCGATGGGAAGGGGTTTACCTATACCGGATGGACGGCAGAATCCGGGGACCGGTTTCTGGAAGGACACAGCATGTATGCAGGGTCTGGGAAAGAAGCGACCGTGAAATTTACGGGAAGCAAAGTCTGGCTGTACGGTACAAAAGCTTCAGATCACGGCTCTGCGGATATTTATGTGGACGGCACAAAAGTTGATTCCATAGACACACGCGCTTCGGCAAGGGCAACCGCGCAGATGATTTACGAATCCGGGGATTTAGCCCATGGGGAGCATACGTTAAGGATTGTCAATACGGGCACGATAGGGCTGGACGCTGCGGTTGTATTGAACAACGGCGGGAAAGGGATGTTCCAGTTTGAGACAAATACCCTTGAGATGGAAGAGGATTCCGTTACAGAAGTGAAGGTGAAGCGTGTCGGGGGAAGCAGCGGCGCGGCAAGCGTTGCATATGAGAATAACCCGGGTTCTGCAGTTCAGATGGACTATGATGCGAATATCGGCGGCACGCTGGAATTTGCAGACGGTGAGACAGAAAAGACAATTCAGGTTACGACGAAACGGGACGACCGGGTAAAAGGGGATATAGATTTTACGATTGATATCATAAACCCGGACGGCGGCGCTGTTTTGGGATTCTATCCGACGCTTAGGGTCATTATCCATGATATGGATGATCCGGAAAGATTACAGGAAGTCAGTGATTTTTTGGTAGAATGTAAAGCGATTGATTATAGTTTATATTCCAATAGTGAGGAAGAGAAAAATGCTGTAAGAAATCTTACGACAGCATTGGATCATCTTGTGAAAGCAGAAGAGAAGGATATGTCTGCAATTATAAAGAAGATGATAGAGTTAAAGGAAGCGAAGAGCCTGTTGAGGACGGGAGATCCAACTCCTCCAGGGCCTGCTGTTTCTGTTAAAAGCGTTATATTATCTCCAGAGGAATTAACAATTACAGACATGGAAGAATACGAACTGACAGCAACTGTTTTGCCGGAGAATGCGACAAATAAAAATGTGGAATTTGAAAGTTCCAAGCCTGAAGTTGCCTCGGTAAATGAGGACGGTGTTGTAATAGGGAAAAAGAATGGAGAAGCAGTGATTACTGTTACAACAGAAGACGGCGGAAAAACAGCAACATGTACCGTTACTGTTGCAGTACAGGAATTGGCATTGTCTGAATTAGATGAGATTGTATCAAACATGAGTCAGATAATTGAAAAAGATGAGGATAAATATACAGCAGAAAGCTGGGCAGAATTTAAGAAAGCATACGATAATGCAATAGCAAGAAAAGAGGACGCGTCTGTATTAGAGCTGAAACAGTTGCAGGATGCTCTTGAAAAAGCGCAGAAAGAGCTGGAATTAAAAGATTCTTATCAGCAGGCAATAAAAGAATTAGATAATTTGATAGACAGTGTAAAAGATATTTTTGAAGCGGGACAAGGAAAATATTCGTTAGAAAGCTGGAATAATTTTGTTACAGCATACAATAAGGCAAAGAACCGGCCGGAATCTGCAACCGAGGATGAAGTGAAACGTCTTTTGGCAGATTTAGAAGCTGCGAAAAAAGGTTTAACAGAAGACACGGCCAAACCGCCGGTTGCTGTACCTTTAGCCGCTCCAAAAGGGTTGAAAGTATCGGCAGTAAGTACGGGAGTACAGATTACATTCCAGAAAGTAGCAAATGCGTCCTCTTATGAAATTTACCGTAAAGCGGGGACTGGCGCAGCCAAGAAAATTGCTACTGTAAAAAGTCTTTCTTATCTGGATAAAACAGCTCCAAAAGGACAGCGTTTAATTTATACAGTAATTGCACTTCCGTCAGATACCAAAACTTATAAAAAGAGTGCGGCAAGCGCGGGTGTAAGTATCACTTTGACAGATAAAAAAACAGCGTTAAAAGCTCCGGCACAAGTATCTGTGAAAAGTACAATGACAGGAGTACAGATTACATTCCAGAAAGCAGCAAATGCGTCTTCTTATGAAATTTACCGTAAAACCGGAACTGGCGCGGCAGAAAAAATTGCAACAATAACGTCAAATACATATATTGATGTTTCTGCGGCAGGAGGAAAACAGCTGACGTATACAGTTATAGCGCTTCCATCAAATGCGTCTTATACCAAGAGCGCAGCAAGTGCAGGCGTCAGCCTGAAACTTCCCAAATCAGTGAAAGGTTTGAAAGCAAAAGTAATTGGCGGTAAGGTAAAGATTAGCTTTAAAAAAGTAAAAGGAGCAAAGAATTATGTGATTTGCCGTTCGACAAAGAAAGATGGAAAATATAAAAAGATTGCTACAATCAAAGGAAAGAAAACGAGTTATGTAGATAAAAAGGTTAAGAAGGGCAAGACTTATTATTATAAGGTAATCACAAAAAATAAAAAGTTATATAGTCCATCGAATAAGATAAAAAAGATAAAAGTAAAAAAGTAGTAGAAGATTAGGCGCTGATTTGCAGGCCTGGCATTTTGCCAGGTCTGTTTTTCAAAATAATTGTTAAAATAAACAAAAAATTATAGATTTTATTGAAAAATATAGAAGTATAGTATATAATTTGTTTGTAGTTAGTGTTTTTCAATGAAGGGAGGATATAAGATTTATGTTAAGTAGGAAATTGAGGCAAATGGGGGCATGGATTCTTGCAGCTTGTCTTACGTTTGGGGCAGTGCAGTTTCCAGCAGTGGATGTGAAAGCAGCAAAAGCAGAGAATCTTGCACGAAGCGCAACAGCAACTGCATCGAATACAGAAACGGGAACATCATTTACGCCAGATAAGGCAATTGATGGCGATAAGACGACAGGTACTTCCAGATGGGGAACAAACCGGGATATTGGAACATGCTGGTTTCAGCTTGCATGGCAGGAAGCAAAGCCGTTGAAAAGTTTTTCCATTACATGGCAGCGAAGAACAGTTCAAAATCTTGTGATTGAAACGTCAGATACGGGAACGGATGGTTCTTGGACAGAGGTATGGTCAAGGGATTCTAATTCCAGTTCTTTAACAGAAGAAATTACAATGCAACAGGCAGTGACTGCAAAATATGTCAAGTTTACAATGTCAAATATTCTGGGAAGAGACCCAGATGGCATACTGGATGCAGATTGGGCAAATGTTTCTATTTTTGAGCTGGAAGCATATGAAGATGAAATACCGGATGGCAGAAGTGAAGCCCAAAAAATCATAGAGAATATTACTGCTCCTACGATAGCGGCAGGGGATACTGAAATTGCAATGCCTGATGTGCCGTCAGGAGTTACAGTACGTTTTTGTGCTGATTATGAGCAGATTATAGGAGAAGATGGTACAATATATCAGCCTTTAGAAGCAAGGACGGTAAAAGGCTTTTATGAGGTTACCTGTCCGGTAAGTGAAGATGAAGAAGAGGGTTCTACGGCAAGAACAGAAGAATATACAATTGCAGTTCCGGGACAGTTTACGGACGGTGAAGATGCAAATGCAAAACCTGCCGTAATACCAGAACTTCAAGAATGGCATGGCACGTCAGGAACTTTCATCGTGGATTCTTTGAGTAAGATTGTAGTAGGAAGCAGCGAATTAAATGATGTGGCAGATAAATTTGCAGAAGATTATAAAGATATAACGGGAATGGATATTCAAGTTGTTTCAGGGACAAAAGATGATGTTATGACTGGAGATTTTTATCTGGATCTTACATCAGAAAAGAAAGGGCTTGATAAAGAGGGGTACACAATAAATCTTGACAATGCAGCTTTTGTGGAGGCAGAACAGGCAACTGGAGCATATTGGGCGACCAGGACAATCTTGCAGATTATAAAAAATACAAATGGAAGTATACCAAATGGTATGATCAGGGATTATCCGAAGTATGAAGTGCGTGCATTCAGCCTTGACGTTGGAAGAAAACCCATTACATTAGATGCTTTATATGATTTTGCAAAAAATATGGCATGGTATAAAATGAACAGTTTTCAGGTGCACTTGAGTGACAATCTGATTTTCCATGAGGATTATCCTACATTGGAACAGGCGGTGGAACAGTCATATGCCGGTTTCCGTTTGGAGTCGGGTGTGCAGAATCCAGAGCAGAATAACCAGACCGCAACATCAGAAGATGTTTATTATACGAAAGATGATTTCCGTACATTTATTCAGGACAGTCGTATTATAGGCGTTGATATTGTGCCGGAATTTGATATGCCGGCGCATGCACTGCCGTTTACAAGGGCGTTTCAGCAGTATATGACCAAAAAACCCGGAGGCCAGCATGCTTATTTGATTGAAGAAATTGATATTGCAAATCCGGAAGCGAGAGAATGGGCGAAAGATATTTGGAATGATTATTTTGTCGGAAGCGATCCGGTATTTGATGAAGATGTGACGATACATATTGGTACGGATGAATATCATGGAACAGATGGACAGGAAGGAAAGGAACTGTTCCGGCAGTTTTCAGATGAAATGATAGAGTTTGTGCAGGGAACTGGCAGAACTGTCCGTATGTGGGGAAGCCTTTCCAATAAATCAGGTACAACTCCGGTACGTTCTGAAGGAGTACAGCTTAATATTTGGAATACTGGATATGCAAATCCGCAGGATATGTATAATATGGGCTTTGATTTGATTAATACATTAGAAGGTCCAAACTATATTGTTCCGGCAGCCGGATATTATAATGATTATATTAATGCTGGAAGTATTTATAGTACATGGCAGCCGAACGTCATTGGAAACCTGACTGCAAGCGCAGCAGATGACCAGATGTTGGGAGCATGTTATGCGATTTGGCATGACAGCGTGGATACCCGCGCAAACGGAATCTCACAGTATGATTCTTTTGATCGGTTTTTTAAACCGCTTTCAGCATATGCTGCAAGGCTTTGGGGCGAAGCAGAAGATTATATGAAGGGTGAGAACAGAGATTATGCGGCGTTTAGCCAAGTGTCCTCTCAGATTGGAACAGCTCCGGGTACAGAGATTTATGGTGAAGTAGATTATTTGACTTCGACAATTGCATCTTATGAATTTGACGATACGTTGGAAAAAGATTCCAGTGTAAATGGAAATGATTTGACGGGTATAAAGAAAAATGTTGAACAGGTAACAACTGAAGATGGAAAGGGATTGAAGTTAAAAGGCGGCGAAAGCTATGCTGAGACTCCTTTGAATTTAGTGGGTTCAAATGCTGTTCTTACGATGAAAGTTAAAATGGATGCAGATGCGGATGGAGAGCAGATTCTTTGTGAATCCAAAGATGAATTTGGGGCATATGGAGCGTATACATTTAAAGCGGTTCAGAAAAATACTGGTAAAGTCGGTTTTTCAAGAGAAGGTTATGATTATTCCTTTAATTATACATTACCGAAAAATGAATGGGTGACCCTTCAGTTCTGCAGTGGTAAGGATACCGTAGATTTATATGTCAATGGAGAACTTGTGGATAACAAACATTATGGTGATGATGGAGAACTGGCAACTACGACAAAAGGAAATGGTACAACAATTATTTCAAAAAATAACAATCCTGATATTTATTTTGCGAACCATGAAACTACCGAATTATCTGAAAAGCTGGCGCAGACAGGGATTACGAAAGTTGCGACTATGATGGTTCCGATTGGGCGTATTGGAAGTAAGGAAAATAGTTTTAAAGGTGAGCTTGAATTTGTAGCTGTTACTGGTACAAAGGAACTTTCGATGAAATCATTAAAAGTTCCTCACAGCGAAATGACAGCAGAGGCATGTTCTGAAGCAGATCCTGCAAGTAAAGCAATTGATGATGATGAATCTACGTTCTGGCATAGTAATTACAATACTGACAAAGAGATCAAAGATGGCCATCATTGGTTTAAGGTTACCTTGGAAAACCCGACGGTAATTAATAAGCTTACTTATTTGCCAAGACAAAATAGCACAAATGGACGTATTTATGAATATAGTATTGAAATTGAAAAGGCAGATGGAACGAAAACAACAGTTGCAGACCATCAGACATGGGCAAATGATACAAGTCTAAAATCAGCAGAGTTTGATCCAATAGAAGCAAAGATCGTTAAAATATCAATCCATGATGCCGGAGGAGATAATAATGGTATTCATGGAACAATTGCAGAATTAAATCTGTTTAAACCGTTGTCATTTGATGCAGATGATTTGCAGGAGAAATTGAATGAGTATAAGAATGAGTACATTAAGGAGGACTATACAGAACTTTCATGGAGTATATTAGAGGCGGCTTTTGAAAGAGCAGAAGCGGTTCTGAATTATCCGGATTCTACTGAGGAAGATTATTTTTATGCTTATGAACAAATTCAGGATGCAATTGAAAAATTGGTGCCTGCAGTTAATGTAAGTACTAGGGATCGTCTTGTAAAAGCAGTTTTGAACGCTGAAAAACAACTTGAGAATGTAGAAGATTATACAGCAGAATCTTTAGCGGAATTAGAAGCGGCAGTTGAGGCGGCACAGCAGGTATTAGACAATGAAAATGCTTCAGAAGCTGATTTGGAAAAGGCGCTTGAAGATTTAAGAAAAGTAGTTTTAGTGTCAAAGAAGGATGAAAAGAAAAAAGAGATTGAAGAAGCGGTGAAATTAGCTGAACAGCAGTTGGCAGATCCGGATTCCTATGATGCAGCTTATTTGGAAGCATTAGAGGAAGCGTTGAATGAAGTGAGATTGCTTTTAAAGGATAAGGACGCGACATTAGAGCAATTAACGGATGCCTTAGAAAAATTAAACAGCAAGATGGAAATATCCGAAGAGGACGAAAAGAGAACGGAAATTACCAAGGCAGTGGATGAATTTGAAAGTTTGCTTGAAAATGCAGAAGATTATACAGAAGAATCTGTAAAAGAACTGCAGGAAGCAATTAAGAAGGCAAAAGAGGTTTTGAATAATGAAAATGCAACGCTTGCAGAATTGACGAAGGCAATGGAGGAGCTTGAAAAAGTCAAACTTGTTAAAAAAGAAGATGCAGAAAACGAGGAGTTAGAAGCAAAGAAAAAGGAACTTAGGGATGCTGTTACAAAAGCAAATAATGATTTAAAGAATGCAAACAAATATACAGCAGCTTCTGTCGCAAAATTAAAATCCGCCGTTTCTTCTGCAGAGAAAATTTTAAACAGCGATGATGCGACATTGGAACAGATACAGGCTGCTCTGAAAGCGATTAAAGATGCGAAACTTGTATCCGTATCCGTACCGCCGGCAGTGACAAAGTATACAGTAAAATTTGTAAGCAATGGAGGAACTGCAATTGCTTCGAAACAGATAGAGAAGGGCAAGAAAGTGGCTAAGCCTGCCACTCCTAAACGAACGGGATATACGTTTGCAGGCTGGTATACCAATTCTGCATTGACGATGCCTTATGATTTTAATAAAGCGGTTACTACAAATATTACTCTGTATGCAAAATGGAAGAGCACAACGACTGTACCGGCTGTACCTGCTTTGGGAAAAACACATGTTTTTAATGACGTACTTTATAAAGTAACGTTATCAAATGCTGCTAACGGAACAGTGACTGCTTTGAAACTCAATAATAAAAAAGCCAAAACGATTACAATTCCTCCTACGGTTGAAATTGACGGTTACAACTTTAAAGTAACAGCCATCAATGCAAAGGCTTTCCGGAAAGCTGGCAAACTTACGGGGATTGTGATTGGTGAGAATGTAACAAATATTGGTTCTAAAGCATTTTTGAATTGTAAGAAACTGAAAAATATTAAATTTATGGGTTCAAAAGCGCCTAAAATTGGTTCGAAAGCATTTAAAGGAACGGCATCTAAGAATTGTAAAGTAGTCATTTCTAAGAAAATGAAAAAGAAAGATTTTAATAAGCTGAAAAACAATCTTAAAAAACAAGGTATCAGTAAAAAAGCAAGTATAAAACGAAAATAATTTTTTCGTTGCAATTCTTATTGTGTTGTGTTATGATGTAAAAAATATTTGAAATGCTAAGAAGGCGTTTTGTAGGTTGTTTCACACGTCACAGAGAGAAGAGGCCGTCGGCTGAAAGCCTCTTTATGTAAGGAATGACTGAACGTTCGCGCTGGAGCAGTATGGGTGAACATATAGTAGCTTATAACGTTATATGCACGTTACGCATAAATGAGCGCCTGGGATAATTCTCAGGAATCAGGGTGGTATCGCGGAGTTCTTCGTCCCTAATTGGGACGGAGAGCTCTTTTTGATTTCACAGGAATGAAAGGAGAAATGATTATGAAGGAAAAATTGCAGAATTTAAAGGATGAAGCAATAAAAAAAATCGAAGCGTCAAACGACCTTACGAAATTAAATGATGTTAGAATCGCTGTTTTGGGCAAAAAAGGTGATTTGACAGCAATTTCAAAAAGTATGAAAGATATTCTTCCAAAAGACCGTCCGGCATTTGGACAGCTTATCAATGAAGCGAGAAGTGAAATTGAGAAGCGTTTGGAAGACGCTAAAGCAGCTTTGGAAGCAAAAGAATTAGAAATATGTTTAAAGAAAGAAGTCATTGACGTGACGCTTCCGGCAAAAAAGAATAAATTAGGGCATAAACATCCAAATACGATTGCGTTAGAAGAAGTAGAACGTATCTTTGTGGGTATGGGTTACGAAGTAGTGGAAGGCCCTGAGGTAGAATTGGATTATTATAATTTTGAAGCTTTAAATATTCCGGAAAATCATCCTGCAAAAGATGAACAGGATACTTTTTATATTAATGACAATATTTTACTGCGTACACAAACTTCTCCGGTTCAAGTGCGTCAGATGGAGAAAGGAAAACTTCCAATCCGGATGATTGCACCGGGAAGAGTGTTTCGTTCGGATGAAGTGGATGCAACACATTCTCCATCTTTTCATCAAATTGAGGGGCTTGTCATTGATAAGCACATTACGTTTGCAGATTTAAAAGGGACATTGGCAGAATTTGCAAGGGAGTTGTTTGGAGAAGAAACAAAAGTAAAATTCCGTCCGCATCATTTTCCATTTACAGAGCCAAGCGCGGAAGTAGATGTGACATGTTTTAAATGCGGAGGGACTGGATGCCGTTTTTGTAAGGGAAGCGGATGGATTGAGATTTTAGGCTGCGGAATGGTACATCCCAGGGTGCTTCGTATGAGCGGCATTGATCCAGAAGAGTATTCTGGTTTCGCTTTTGGCGTTGGTTTAGAGAGAATTGCATTGTTAAAATATGAAATTGATGATATGCGTCTCCTCTATGAAAATGACGACAGATTTTTAAAACAGTTCTAATATAGGGAGGAAATAATTATGAATACTTCATTTGCATGGATAAAATCACTTGTGCCCGGACTTGATGCGACGGATCAAGAATATATGGACGCTATGACATTGTCTGGTACAAAAGCAGAAGGCTGTCAGAGATTGGATGCCGATTTAGAAAAGATTATTGTAGGCCAGATTAAAAAAATTGAACCTCATCCAGACGCGGACAAACTGATTGTCTGCCAGGTAGATATTGGAACAGGGGAAAATATACAGATTGTAACAGGCGCGCCAAATGTTTCAGAGGGGGATAAGGTTCCCATTGTATTACATGGAGGAAGAGTTGCCGGAGGGCATGACGGCAGTAAAACGGCAGGCGGAATTAAGATAAAAAAAGGAAAGCTGCGCGGAGTGGAATCAAATGGTATGATGTGTTCCATTGAAGAGCTTGGTTCAAGCAGGGATATGTATCCGGATGCACCGGAATTGGGAATTTATATTTTTGAACCGGATGCAGAGGTAGGAAAAGATGCTGTTGAACTTTTAGGACTGCATGATTCTGTAATTGAATATGAGATTACATCTAATCGGGTGGACTGTTTTTCCGTGATTGGAATTGCCAGGGAGGCAGCGGCAACATTTCGTAAAGAGCTTAAATTGCCCGTGGTAACAGAGACGGGAAATCGTGAACATGCAGGAGATTATATCAAAGTTTCGGTATTAGACAACGACCTTTGTTCCCGCTACGTGGCAAGAGTTGTCAAAAACATTAAAATTGCGCCGTCTCCAAAGTGGATGCAGCATCGTCTGGCTGCGCATGGAATTCGTCCAATCAATAATTTAGTAGATATTACGAATTATGTCATGTTAGAATACGGACAGCCGATGCATGCGTATGATTTAGATACCATTGCCGGAAAGGAGATTATTGTCAGACGCGCTTTAGACGACGAAACGTTTGTGACGTTAGACGGACAGGAACGGAAATTAGATGAAAATATCCTAATGATTTGCGATGCAGATAAGCCGGTAGGTATTGCCGGAATTATGGGCGGAGAAAATTCAATGATTACAGACCAGGTAAAGACAATGCTGTTTGAAGCCGCATGTTTTGATGGAACCAATATTCGTCTTTCCAGTAAAAAAATTGGACTGCGTACCGACGCTTCTTCGATTTTTGAAAAAGGATTAGATCCAAACAATGCGATGCTTGCAATCAATCGTGCCTGTCAGTTAATTGAGGAATTGGGTGCAGGAGAAGTAGTTGGAGGAGCCGTAGATGTCTATCCAGTAAAGAAAGAAGGAAGAAGGATTCCTTTTGAACCGGAAAAATATAACCGTTTATTAGGAACTGATATTTCGAAAGAAGATATGCTTTCTTATTTTGTGCGTCTTGAGCTTTTATATGATGAGGCGGCAAATGAGCTTTTGATTCCGTCATGGCGTCAGGATTTGGAATGTGACGCAGATATTGCAGAAGAAGCAGCAAGATTTTTTGGCTATGACAATATTCCGACAACACTTCCAACAGGAGAAGCGACGACGGGAAAATTATCATTTAAACTGAGGATTGAAGCGGCAGCAAGGGAAACTGCAGAATTCTGCGGCTTTTCACAGGGAATGTGTTATTCGTTTGAGAGCCCAAAAGTATTTGATAAACTGTTGATCCCGCAGGATTCCAAATTAAGGGAAACGGTGAAGATTTTAAATCCATTAGGGGAAGATTTCAGTATTATGCGTACTGTTCCGCTAAATGGAATGTTGACGTCGCTTTCAACTAATTTTAACAGAAGAAATAAAGACGTCCGTTTATATGAATTGGGAAATATTTATCTTCCAAAACAACTGCCTGTGACAGAGCTTCCCGAAGAACGTATGCAGCTGACGCTTGGTATGTATGGAGAAGGTGATTTTTATACGTTAAAAGGAGTAATAGAAGAGTTTTTCCAGAAAATTGGAATGAAAGATAAGCTTATGTATGATCCAAATGCTGATCGGCCGTATCTGCATCCGGGACGTTCTGCGGATATTTTTTATCACGGAAATGCAGTAGGTTATATTGGAGAAGTGCATCCAATTGTTGTTTCTAATTATTCTATGAAGGATCGCGTCTATATTGCGGTACTGGATATGCCGGAAATTGTAAAAGAGGCAAGTTTTGACAGGAAATATATGGGAATTGCAAAATTCCCGGCGGCGGTCCGTGATATTAGCATGGTTGCGCCAAAGGAGATTCTTGCAGGCGATATAGAAAAAGTCTTTGAAGAACAGGGCGGCGAATATTTAGAGCAGTATGCGTTATTTGATATTTATGTAGGCAGCCAGATAAAACAGGGATATAAGTCTCTGGCATATTCCCTGACATTCCGCAGCAAGGAGAAAAACCTGGAAGAAGCAGATATTGTAACTTCTATGGAACGGATATTAGACGCTTTGGAAAAGATGGGGGTTGAGCTAAGGAAAAATTAAATTTTCCTTAAACTATTGAAAAATAAATCTAAAGTGCTATAATACAAGTTGTAGTTAAACTATAAATTTTAAAAGAAAGGAACATTTAGAGATGGAAAGAGAAAGGAAAAGTTTATTTAGCAAAGCGATGAGTTTGGCGCTCGCAGTAGTGATGATGGTTTCTGTAATCGGAATTATACCTCAGGATGTGAGTGCGGCAGATTTTACAATTCCTGGCAAAGGCACTCAGATTGTACAGATTCCAGATGAAAGTTGTTTTGAAATAGCAGGAGTGGAGACATATATCCAGTTTAAACCGGCAGCAACAGGTTATGTTACTGTAAAAGCAGAAAATATTTCTGCAATTTATACAGATACTTGGGGTGGAATTTCTCTTTGTAACGCAGCAAGAAAAGTTATATCTGAGAATGATGAGAGATATTATACAGAATACAGTGATGCAAAATATACCACAATGACATTTGGCGTAAAAGCAAAAACTACTTATTATTTAAGAGTGAAAGCTATGGGCGGTACAAAAATCACTGCATCTTTTAAGAAATTAAAAGTAAATAAAAAAGCTCTGTCAAACAGTAAGAAAGCAAAAACAATTGGAAAAGGCAAAAATGTTAAAGGCGTTATTCTTGCAGGAGAAAAGAAGGCGGATTGGTACAAAATAAAACTGACGAAGAGCCAGAAAGTAAGATTATCAATGACTGCAAAAACAAACGGTACTTCAGGTTACAGTGGAATCAAAGTGACTTTTTGTAAGAGCAATAAAAAGAATTTTTTGAGTAATTCTTATATCTTTGCGTCAAGATCACAGTCAACAGATAGAGTAACATTCCTTAAGCGTAATGTTTATACTGGTAAAGAAACAGGAATCGATGCTGGTACATATTATGTAAAAGTTGAGCCGTATACAGTATCATCTTCTGGATATTATACCTTAAAATGGAAATAAGAATTATCTAAAAAGAGTGGGAGTGTTCCCGCTCTTTTTTATGGGAAATATTGGATTTAAGAAAATTTTTAAACCTCTGCGATAAAATTTGTGTTATACTAATGACAATAATACAAAAGTATGGAGGGCTTTAGATGAGAAATAAATTTCAAATTTATATAGTGGCTGCGGTATTTTGCATATTGTGCATGGTTCCTAAAACAGTGTTTGCGGCGGATACGGAGTACGATTTCAATAAGAAAAAGACAGTATCAATTACAGAAAAAAACTGCTATGCCGAGTCAGGAAACAGTACATGGCTGAAATATAAGGCTTCCGCAGACGGATATATAAAGGTTCAAATTAAAACTCCAGAAGGGGCGGCAGCGCCTTCGAAAGGATACCTTGCCCTTTATAGCAGCACGAAGAGAACGATATTATCTGAAAAAGCAATTTTTTACAATGCAGCAAACAGCGGGAATCCATATTGGAACCGGTTTATATTCGGCGTAAAAAAAGGACAGACTTATTATATCCGCGTTAGGGGAGAAAATGCGGTAAACCTATCTCGTAAATTTACCAAAGTAAATGATAAATCTGGCTCAACTCAGACAAAGGCATTGAATTTAAAACAGAATAAAGCAAAGACGGGATTGATTCCAGCTGGTACATACAACGTAGACTGGTATAAAATTAAACTGACGAAGAAGCAAAAAATTCGTCTGTATTATAATGCTAAAGTCAGCGGGACGAGTGGAAGTTTTAAACTTTCTATTTATTCTGGCAAAAAACTGCAGTCGGTGAAGAATATATATTATACAGCTGCCCAGAGGAAGATTACAATTTGTCGCTATCATCCGTCTACCAGAAAGACGTCTGCTTTAGAAGCCGGAACATATTACATTAAAGTCGAGCGGGCGAATACAACGTCTTCCGGATATTATAAATTAAAATGGACATAAACAGGAGAGAGTTATTCAAATGGATATAAAAGATTTTTATTATGATTTGCCAAGTGAATTAATCGCACAGGACCCGCTTTTTGACCGTTCCAGCTCCAGGCTTTTGGTATTGGGGAAGTCTTCTGGCAGGATAGAGCATCATGTCTTTTCAGAGATTATAGAGTATCTTATGCCGGGAGATTGTCTTGTGGTTAATAATACAAAAGTGATTCCGGCACGTTTATACGGCAGAAAAGAAGGGACAGGAGCCAATATAGAAATATTGCTTTTAAAACGAAAAGAAAAGGATGTTTGGGAGACTTTGGTAAAACCTGGAAAAAAAGCGAAGCCTGGTACAAAGATTTCTTTTGGGGAAGGACTTTTGATGGGCGAAGTGCTTTCTATTGCAGAAGAGGGGAACAGGGTTATCCGGTTTACATACGATGGGATTTTTGAAGAGATTTTAGATAAACTTGGGCAAATGCCGCTTCCGCCCTATATTCTGCATACGTTAAAAGACAAAAACCGTTATCAGACAGTATATGCCAAATATGACGGTTCTGCAGCGGCGCCTACTGCCGGGCTTCATTTTACACCGGAATTATTAGATGAAATCCGCAAAAAGGGAGTAGAGATTGCAGAAGTGACGCTCCACGTAGGACTGGGCACGTTTCGTCCGGTAAAAGAAACGGATGTATTAAAACATCATATGCATTCGGAATATTTTTGTATTGAAGAATCAGCAGCAGAACAGATTAATCGTACAAAAGCAGCGGGCGGGCGAATTATTGCGGTCGGTACGACAAGTACGAGGACATTAGAAGCGGTGGCAGATGAAACTGGTTACTTGTCTGCAAAAAGCGGCTGGACTGAGATTTTCATCTATCCGGGCTATTCATTTAAAGTTATTGACGGGCTGATTACCAATTTTCATTTGCCGGAATCTACACTTCTGATGCTGGTATCTGCGCTTGCCGGACGGGAAAATATACAAAAGGCTTATGCCGAAGCAGTGAAGCAAAAATACCGTTTTTTCAGTTTTGGGGATGCGATGCTTATAATTTGACACAAAATGTTACATTTGTGAAGTGAGGAGGTTGCATGGATAAAACAGAGTTTGCAAGCGGCAAGGAATATCTGCTGTTGATATACCACAGTGAGAACGGTGTTGTGGATGTGGAGTGGCATGACAATATCGACTCTGCAAAAGGGAGTGTGAATGAAGCATGGATGGTACATATTACAGATTTGTTTCTGCCAGCGAGTATGAGATGAAGGTCGAAGATGAATCGAAGAAAGCGGAAAAGAAGTCATAAGGAAAGCTGAGAACAAAGACAGAGCAGCTTTGCGGTGCAAGAAGGCAGGAGATTATCAGTTTTACAGAGAACACAATCAGCCAGGCAGCAGATGGCTCAGCCAGGATCAAGGAAATTGAATGTGCTGCACTGGAGAATACAGTTATCCGGATCGTCCTTCTGATGAATGAGGATGACAGGCTCTTCAAAGAGGACATAGCAGTCAGCACCATCAGAGAAGCTGTTGCCAGTGCATAAATCCCATCTGCAAGAAAAAGGTGAAAATGAGACAGTCCATTTTTGAAAGTGATACGCTGAACCATGCCGAATTTTCCTCATATTGTAAAATTAGGTGATAGGATAACCTTGATAACAAAAGTGAATGATCTGATTCATCATTATTTTCTTTGGATAAATAAAATTCTTTAAGCGCTCTTAAGGCTTCCAGCAAATTAGTTACATCGTCAAACACATCATCACGGAATAAATATCCACTCTCTAATAT
This sequence comes from uncultured Lachnospiraceae bacterium, assembly GCA_910586355.1. Classification (GTDB taxonomy): domain Bacteria; phylum Bacillota; class Clostridia; order Lachnospirales; family Lachnospiraceae; genus Roseburia_B. The sequence continues at coordinate 85,323 of CAJUHJ010000011.1, read as the reverse complement.
AAAATATTTTTTAAGTACTAATGTAGTTCCCTCAGCTCCACTATCATTGAGTACATATTCTATATGGTCCCAAAATTCGCAAATTTCAAAAATAATTTTTCAAAATCCAATCCTATACCCTTACATTTTTTCTTTTTTAATTCGACTTCTTTGCATAATATGTTCTTATGCTTAATAATTTATTGATTTCATCCTCAAGCCCCATAAACCTTGATTCTTTGTCGATTTTTGAGCACTTTATAAAATTCATTTACATCTGAAACCATTAAGGCGCTCCAATTATTCCCGACAGTCGTTACATCAAACAAAATAGATAATATATTGACAAACGCTCTAGCGTTATCTACTATTGTTTTCCTTACCACTAAATTACCTTCGCTTACACATAATATTTTTCCTTTATCTGACAAGTTCGTTTCTATAAGATAAGCTATAAACTGTTTTGAAAAATCCAAAAATTCCGAGGAATCGGGGAGCAGGGAGAGGGAATCATAGTATTGCTGCCGTTTTATCATTGGAGGAGCAGCTCCTCCGGTTATCCCAACAGCTGATGAAATATCTCCAGATAAGGGGTTTCAAGTTCATTCGTACGCATCTTCTCTGTACCATAACGGTCCTATAACAGTTCTGATTTCATTCTGACCACATGCTTTCACATCGGGCAGTATCATGGCATCTTCCACCTGCGCTGTTCATGCTTTGCCGGATGCCTGGATATGCATTAGGTTCTTGAAAAATCGCAATATTTGGTGCGTGATAAGTAAATACAAAAAAACAGGCAAATAAAACGCATACGAATAGCAATAGCAGCAATGTATAGGATTCAAGTTTACACGATAAGGTATATTTATAGGAAAGCCAAAATGCAAGTAGAACACTGAAAATAAATGTACAAATATCCAAAACAAAAAAATCTTTTCCAAGAATAAAAGAATAAGCATAGTAGAAAATTGGGATGAAACATGTGCCTGCTAATATTCCAAGACAAAACCCGGAAACAATGCAGGGGAAATCTTTTTTAAGTGTAAAAACCATAAAAACTGAGTAAATAAGCATAGGAAAATACAATAATTTTATATGTTCCCATATAGATTCGTTCACAGGCGTAAAAAGTCCGGCTATATGGTTTTGGCCCGACCAGTCATAAACAAAATGAGCAAGAGTTCCTGTAATTAAGACAAAAATGATTCCAATAATTGTAAAGCGTTTTAAATTATTCATAGCAAATACCTCAAAAACAGTATATGCAGCCGGATGATTCTTATGTGGTTGAAATCAAAATATTTCAAAACAGTAAAAGTTGCAGAGAACACTGTTTTCTTATAAAATAGATTTAAAGAAATAAGGCAGAGCCACAGACGGCGCGAAAGAAGATAAACTGCTTGGGCGCCGCAGCTAAGATTTGGCATTTGTCCGATGGGGGTAAACGATTATGGAACAATTAAGTTTGTTTGATGACAGAAAGCAGGCGGCGCCGCTTGCAAGCCGGTTGAGGCCGGATTGTTTGGATGATTATGTTGGACAGAAACATTTGATTGGAAAGGGGACGATTCTTAGACGCCTGATAGAAGAAGACCAGATTTCATCTATGATATTTTGGGGGCCGCCGGGAGTTGGAAAGACTACGTTAGCAAGAATTATTGCCAATCAAACGAGGGCGGAGTTTGTAGAATTTTCTGCTGTCACTAGCGGAATCAAAGAGATAAAAGAAGTCATGGTACAGGCGGAGCAGAACAGGAAAATGGGAATTCGTACATTGTTATTTGCAGATGAAATCCATCGTTTTAATAAAGCGCAGCAGGACGCGTTTCTTCCTTTTGTGGAAAAGGGCAGCATTATACTTGTAGGGGCGACAACGGAAAATCCTTCTTTTGAAATAAATTCCGCGTTATTGTCCCGGTGTAAGGTATTTATTTTAAAGGCGTTACAGGAAGAGGACGTCAAAGAACTTTTGCTTTACGCTTTAAAAAGCAAAAAAGGATTTGGTAATTTAAAGATTTCGATTGAGGACGCCCATTTAACTGCAATTGCGCGTTTTTCAAACGGAGACGCAAGAACTGCGTTAAATACATTGGAAATGGCAGTATCAAACGGAAGAATGAATGAAGAAGCGGTGTTGTGTGTAGAAGAAGAAATTTTAGCGCAGTGTATGAACCGTCGTTCTTTATTATATGATAAAAATGGAGAAGAGCATTATAATTTGATTTCTGCTCTGCATAAATCTATGCGCAACAGCGACCCGGATGCCGCGGTTTATTGGATGTGCCGGATGTTAGACGGCGGGGAAGACCCGCTTTATATTGCAAGGCGGCTGGTGCGTTTTGCAAGTGAGGATATTGGAATGGCGGATTCCCACGCGCTTTTGACAGCAGTTTCAGCTTATCAGGCATGTCATTTTTTGGGAATGCCGGAATGTGATGTACATCTGACACATGCAGTCGTCTATCTTTCAATGGCGCCAAAATCAAACGCGCTTTATCGGGCGTGTGAATCTTGTAAAGAAGACGTCAGAGAGCTTCCGGCAGAACCGGTTCCCTTACATATCTGTAATGCGCCGACAGGCCTGATGAAACAGCTGAATTATGGAAAGGGGTACGTATATGCCCATGATACGGAAGAAAAAATATCAAATATGCAGTGCCTTCCGGATACACTAACAGGCAGACGGTATTATTGTCCGGGGGAAGAGGGAGAAGAAGGGCGCATAAAAAAAAGGCTGGAAGAAATTTTAGAGTGGAAGCGGAAAAATTAACTGCCTGAAACAACTCTGCAATATTCTGTTGTTATACTTATTTTGTAAACAACAAACAGTAATATTTACAGAAGGAGGCCAAACAATGAAACAGAAAAAAAGTATTTTATTGACAGGAGCTCTTGTGGCAGTTTTGTCCGCTTCGTTTTTTTGGGGCGGTATGATGTCGTCAAAAAGAGCGGAAGTAAGGGCGGAGGAAACAGGAATCACTGAATTAAACGAACGTTCAGAAAAAGAGATGGCAGCAGAAAGTGACAGTTTCATAAATACAAGTACAGAATATGCCAAGCATCTGCTCAGTGATTATCCAGATAGTCCGCTGCTTGGAGACAGTTCTTTAGAAAGTATGGTAAATGATGTAAATGCAGGCCATAATGCGAAAGAAGTCATCCTTGCAGTCTGTGAAGCAAATGGTATTCCTGCAGAAACGGCAGTGATAGCAGATTTGACTGTAGAACAGATTGTAGAAATTGACAGGACAGTATTTATGGATTCCGATCATCCGTTAGGAGAGTAGTATGGCAAGTTTGCTGATTGTAGAAGATGACAGAACGATTTGTGAATTTATGGTTCGGACATTAACAGTAAACGGCCATAAATGTCTCGCCGCCGCTACTGGCGGCGAGGCTGTTTTGCTTTTTCAGAAATTTCGGATAGATCTGGTTTTGCTGGATATTAATCTGCCGGATATAAGCGGGTTTCATTTGATGAAACAATTAAAAGGAGTTCCGGTTATTTATGTGACGGCACGAAATGAAATTATGGACAGAATACGGGGATTAGACGGCGGCGCAGAAGATTATATTGTAAAGCCGTTTCATATTCAGGAACTGATTTCGCGTGTCAATGTCGTTTTGCGCCGTTATAACAGGGAGAATATTTTTTGTATAGGAAAAGCCAGATTGGAATTTGCAAATCAAAAAGTTTATATAGAAGAAAAAGAAATAACTTTGACAAAACAGGAATTTGAACTGTTAAAAACATTAGTCATCAATAAAAATTTGACCCTGACAAGGGAACAGCTGTTAAATGCGGCGTGGGGTTTGGATTTTGAAGGAGAGGAAAGAACCGTTGACGTACACATCCAAAGGCTTCGGAAAAAACTGCACTGGGAACATTATATCAAGACAATTTATAAAACTGGTTACCGATTGGAGATCTGATTTTGAAAATATGGGAAAAAAATTATCTTCTGACAATGGTTTTAGTCGTATGCCTGTTATTTAGCTGTATATTTATCATCCATCAGTATTCTTTTCATAAAAATTTGGAAAAATATAGTATCAATTCACTTTTAAATGAAAGCAGGGTAGAATATGCCGCCGCTTCTTTTTTAGAAAATGACAAAGAAGGCCGGAAATTGAGGTGGTATGGCAAAAGCTTAAAGGGGCAGGATATTTTTGTGCAAATAAGAAATGAAACAAAAGTTTTTTTGGACAATATTCCATTTCAATGGAAGCACAGGCAAACAAAAGATTTTCAGATTGTAACATATCAAAAAAGCGTTTATATTTGTATTTCGAATTCTTTTTGGGATTTTTCTCATGGGAGGATTTCAGTTGTCTATATGGAAAATATCAACAGTTTGTATGAAACCTGGCAGAAGCAGAGGTATCTCTTTTGTTTTCTTGCTGTACTTCTTTCTGCTTTGCTTGCGGCAATTTTATACTATGCAATGAAAAAAATATATGCTCCTGTCAGTAATATTGCACATGAGCTAAGGACGCCGCTTACAGCGGTTTTAGGTTATTCCCAGTATATTCAGCTTGGAAATATCAGTGCAGAAGATATTGATTTTGCAAGCAGGCAGATTGATATGCAGGCGCGTTATATGAATGAATTAATAGAAAATCTGTTGATTATGGCAAATCTGCGGGACGGAAAAATTGAGATGAAGCAACTGGATACCAAACAGTTTTCGGCAGAAATCAAGCGATTTTTTCCGTTTGTATCTGTGGAGAATCAAGGGGGAAGCCTGTTTGGGGACCAGACGCTTTTGATTAGCCTTTTGCGGAATTTAATTTCAAATACTTGTAGGAATGGAAGCAATATTCAGCTAAAAATCAGTAAAAATCAGATGGTGATTTTTAACCCGGATGATAAGATGGAAGAGAATATGCTGGAGATTTTAAACAAAAACCGGGCCGTTCCAAAAGATAAAATATATGGAAAAGGTCTTGGCGTCCCGCTTTGTTTTGAGATTGTCAAAATTCACCATGGAACTTTGCAATATCAAAACGTGCCAACGGGCGGAATGGAAATTACGGTACGTCTGGATTAGGGATTGTCTTTTGCATACATAATTACTGCCGGGATAAATAGTATTGCATTTCTCAGAGTCGTGATGAGTAGGGATTTTACTGCTGCATCAATTACAACGAATCCTTAATCAGCATGAAGCTGATGGAATTGTAACCAAAATAGGAAAAAGAGCTCACGAACTTAATATCCCATCATGGTACAAAACAGATATTCAATTGATAAACAAAAACGACAGCTGCCGTTTCTAAGGAAGCTGCCGTTAAAATTTCTATCTGCAATTTATACATGTTTTATATTGGTAAATTCTGAAATTTCCCGATTCAACGTTACCAGGTCGTTTGTGTTTAAGTCATGGACGTTTGAGTGGCCGGTAATTTTGGCAAATGTCTTTAATTCTTTTAATGTTACATTTAAGTAGTTTGCGACTCTTTGAGCGGATTGTTCTATTTTCAAGCGTTTCCTTAGCGTTTCATCCTGTGTCGCAATTCCAGCCGGACAATTGCCCGAACCGCAGATTCGATACTGCTGGCAGGCTGCCGCGATTAATGCGGCGCTTGCGACGGCGACGGCGTCTGCGCCCATGGCAAGCGCTTTTGCTACGTCTGATGAGACGCGCAGTCCTCCGGTAATGACAAGCGAAATGTCAGAGTGTACGGAGTTGAGATATTTTCTCGCGCGGTACAGAGCATAAATGGTCGGAATGGTTGTTGCTTCACGTAAGAAAAATGGACTGGAACCGGTAGCTCCGCCTCTGCCGTCAATCGTAATAAAATCCGGTTCGGCGTAGACGCAGTATTCCAAATCCCGTTCAATGTGTCCGGCTGCAATTTTAATGCCGATTGGCCTGCCGTCGGAGCGGTTTCGCAGCATTGTTACCATGTCTTTTAAATCATCTTTGGAATTTAATTCTTTAAATTTGCTTGGGCTTTGTACGTCTTCTCCCTGTTTTTTTCCACGAAGCTTTGCAATTTCTGCCGTTACTTTTTCGCCGGGCAGATGGCCTCCCATACCAGGCTTTGTCCCTTGTCCAATTTTGATTTCAATTGCGTCTGCTGCACGCAGATTTTCATCTGTAACACTGTACTTATTTGGGATATATTCAAATATGTATTTGTAAGCCGCCGCTTTTTCTTCGGGCAAAATACCGCCTTCTCCGCTGCACATGGCAGTTTTTGCCATTGCCGCGCCTTTTGCAAGTGAAATTTTGGCTTCTTTTGATAAGGCGCCAAAAGACATATGGGAAATGTAAACGGGATTTTCTATAATCATAGGTTTTTTCGCATGTTTTCCGATTACTGTCATAGTCGTTACAGGCGCGTTTTCGTCGAGTGGGGCAGGATTTAACTGCGCTCCTAAAATCAGAATATCGTCCCAGCTTGGCATAGGCATTTGGGTGCCCATAGCGCCGCTTACGCTGTTTCCGGTGACAGCCATCTGGTGAATTTCTTCCATATAGCGGCAGGATTTGTCAATCCGGTATAAATTTTTGTCGTAGCTTAAATCGGAATCCAAAGAGTTTTGGGCGGCAAAATCGTCGGATGTTATCGTTTCTTCTTTGAATATTTCTTTGGGATTATGGCAGATGGGACATTCATCCGGCGCATGATCGCCTTCATAAGTGTAACCGCAGACGGTGCAGGTAAATTTTTTCATGTTCATTTCTCCTTATGGTGTATGATTAGGTTTATTCCTGTTTTTATTTTAGCAGTTGGTTATGTATTAAATGTGAAAAATAAGTGAACTTTTTCTTGACTTTTATATTCTGCAAATGTAGAATATAAAAAAGTACGGCAAATGCCGAATATAATATCTGCAGAAAGGACAGGAAGATGGAATATAAGACATTACCGAATTCAGAATTAGAGCTAATGATGATTCTTTGGAAAGCAAAGAGGCCTATGACAAGAATAGAAATTGAAGAACGGTTGCCGAAAAAACGGCGGTTATCAAAAACGACGGTACTTTCTTTTTTGTCCCGCTTAGAAGAAAAAGGGTTTCTTAGGGTTAGGAAGGAAGGACGGAACAATTGTTATATTCCGATTGTAAAAGAAGAAGATTATCTTAGACAGGAAAGCGGGTCTATCCTAAAGAGACTGTATGGAAGTTCCGTTAAAAAGTTTGTAGCTTCGTTATATGATGGGGAAGGACTGTCAGAAGATCAGATTAAAGAATTGAAAGAATATCTGGAGCATTTATAAAGGAGGGATGCGTATGGAAACATTGTTTTTGGAATTACTGCATTTATCTGTATTGTGTGGCGTGGGAATTCTTTTGATATTTGCCGTCTCTCCATTGCTTCAGAAAAGGTGTACTGTTTTCTGGCGGTATTGCCTGTGGGTATTGCTTGCAGTCCGTTTGATTCTTCCGTTTGATTTTTCCATTTCTGGACAGGCGGTTGTGATTTTTTCTGTTCCAGATGTTTTTTTAGAGGAAGAAAGCTCTGTTGTTTTACCAAAAAGCAGACAAATGGAAGGGGAAAAAAGAGAAAAAAAGAATCCGTCGGAAAATTATTTGGGTCAACAAAATAGAAAACCAGTCGCAGAAAATGAAAAAATAGAATATGTCCCGCAAACAGAAGCGGCAGGGGGGCAAAAGACAGACGTTTTTGATCTTGTGATTTGGTGGGCAAAGATTGTATGGGCGGCAGTTGCAGCCGCGCTTTTCATTTGGCAGTCCGCTTGCTGCGCTTTTTTCTTTTCTAAAGTAAATCGAACGAAACATTTTTATGGACAAAAGGAAAAACTTATGGTTTATCGCTCATCCGTTGTTTGTTCTCCAATGCTGATTGGAATCCGAAAACCGCAGATTTTACTTCCAGACAGGGAATATACGAAAGAGGAGCTGGCGTTTATTTTAGAGCATGAATATACGCATTACAAAAGAAAAGACATCTGGGTTAGGCTTTTGTTTGCTTTGGTGAAAACGATTCATTGGTTTAACCCGCTGGTTTTATGTATGGAGCGGCAGGCAATACAGGATATGGAACTTTTGTGCGACAGCAGTGTGGTGAAATCTTTTTCGAAAGAAGAGAAAAAAAGGTACAGCATGACTTTGTTGCATTGTGCATCTTCTGAAAAAAATAAGGGCGCTGTATTATGTACCAGTGAATTTTCAAAAGATGTTTCTGCGCTTAAGGAGCGGTTTGCCAATATTTTTTCTGGAGGAAGGAAAAAGAAAGGAATTTATGCCGCGTTGTTTGGTATCGTTTTCGTAGTATCGGTAAGTTTATTTGTAACGGGAAGAGTTTCTAAAAAAGAGGCAGAAAACATATCAAAAGAACCAGAAATCAAAATAGAAGAAAAATGTTCCATGCTGTTGTCTCTGTCAGAGGAAGAGGCGGCAGGCGCCGTTTATGGCGCTTCATTTCCCAAAATGGCTTACGCTTCAGAAAAAAGAGCCATTTTGTACGACTATTGGGGGCTTTTGATTTATAATTTCAATGAAAGAAAGATTGAACAGCTGTTAAATTTAAAATCTCTCGACGCAAACCATATGCAGGGCGAAAAGGCGGCGCATATTGAAGTGTCGGCAGACGGAGAGCAGATTTTGCTTTATAATGAATCGAATCAGAAAGAGCGGTTTATTTATGATATTGAGAATAAAAAACTTTCGTATACGAAGATAGATTCTTTTACAGAGAATGCTTATGACAAAATTATGGAAAGCGGAGGGAAAACGTATGCGTTCACAGACACAGGGAAGCGGGTATTTTTAACGGCGGATTCTCTTTGGACGAAAGAAGGAGAAAATTATCATACGAAGGATATGCAGGGGCTTTCTCTTATCGTGGCAGATAATAGCTGGGGCGGCGGCGAAATTTATCCGTTGTTTTGGGATTATTTTGACGGTTATGAAAATCAAGTGGAACCAAGAATGAAACAGGATGATTTGTGCAGGATTGTAGGAAAAGTATGTCTTTATGAGGACAAAGAAGGCTGGAGTTATTATTTAGAAGAAGATACACAAAAGGAGAGTGCGCTCTGGGAAATTGCAAGTGTCTTTGAGCCGCTGCTCTTGACACGTTACAAAGAGGGAGAGCGGCAGGTTTTGGAAGATTTGATTTTTCAGGAGGCATGGATGACATGCCCGGTATTGTTTGTCGGAGGGCGTATTGTGTATAAGGCGGCAAAAACGGAAGATATTATGGGATTAAAAGATCCGGCGCTAGTCAGTATTTCGATGGATGGAAGCGACAGGAAAACGGCGGATACGATTCTTTATAATGTATTTGATGGAATTTGTGAAGACGGCGGTTTTATCTATTATTCCGGCTGGACGAATGATGTTTTTCCTAAGCCGCTTTGCCGTATTTCACCAGATTTTAGCAGCGAGGCGCAGTTTGTAGAAAATATCTGGGGCTATTTGTGCGGGGTAAAAGATGGAGAGGTCTATTATGTAGCGTCCCAGGAAAAACAAAGAGAAGGGATTTATAAAAAAAATCTTGCGACGGGAGAAGAAAAAGTGAGTGATAAATTGGGAATAACGGCAGAGGCTTTGACGTTTTTTCGGGTAAGAGAAGAGTTGTTTTTAAAAGGAGAGCTTTATGACAGACAGTGCGATGGCTTTCAGATTTTATATTCATATGATGAATATGAAAATATAAATTGTATCAAAGAACCGTTTTGATGGAAGAAGAGGGAGACAGAAAATGACGGAAATTTTTTATGTGGAAGATGATGTGCAAATTGCGTTACTTGTCAAAGAATATCTGGAGAAGAATGAATTTTTTGTTTCTGTCTATTCTACTCTTTTGGAGGCGAAACACGCGCTGCTTTGCCATATGCCGGATTTGATTTTGGTGGACTGGAATATGCCGGACGGAGAGGGAGATTCTTTTTGCCGATTTATTCGTTCGAAATGGAAGGGGCTTCCAGTGATTTTTTTAACAGTCCGGGGTGATACGAAAGATATTGTTTCGGGTTTTAGGGACGGCGCGGATGATTATATAGTCAAGCCGTTTGAATTGGAGGTTTTACATTCGCGGATTCACGCGCTTTTACGAAGGGTGGGCGGCATACAAGAAACAGTTCTTTCCTGCGGCCGGATTTCGATAGATAAGGAAAAGGCGGCGGTATTTTTGGATGGAGAAGAGGTATGCGTCAGCCGCGCGGAATATCAGCTTCTTTTGCTTTTCATGGAAAATAAAGGAAAGACGCTGACAAGAGAGAGATTGTTGGAACAGATTTGGGACAGCAACGGAATTTATGTCAATGATAATACGCTGACTGTGACAATGAAACGCCTCCGGGAAAAATTACATGCGCCGTCCTGTTTAAAAACCGTCCGCAGTTTTGGATACCGTATGGAGGAAGAAATATGAAATTGAAAAAACACAATCAGCAACTATTGCTGTCTAGTCTGGCAGTCAGTCTCATAACAGCTTCTGTAACGACAGTTCTTTTACAGCTGCATTTTTGCACAGTACAGTTTCAGACATTGGGAAATTTTTGCGGGAAATTGATTCGGGAAAACCAGGCCAACAGGCAGGTGGTGTTTCAGATGTTAAAATCAGAACTCATAGAAAAAAAGGTTTTGGGGGAAGAAAATATATTGCCATTATTTGGATACCGTCCGGTTGATTTTTGGTATAGGGATGATTGGATTGTTGTTTTAGCAGGAATTGGATTTGTGGCGGGAGTTTTGGTCTGTGTGTTTCTATTAACTTATCGCAAAAAGAAACAGTCTGATCGTATTGATACCCTGACAAATTATTTAGAAAAAATAAACAGGGGCGGTCAGGGGCTTATTTTGGAGACTTCTGAGGATGAATTTTCTGCTTTGCAGGATGAGATTTATAAAACTGTTACAGCGTTATATATGACAAGGGAGAAAGCGCTGACGGCAAAGAGGAATTTTGCCGAAAATCTTTCAAATATTGCCCATCAGTTAAAAACGCCGATAACTTCCATTTCTCTTTTGGCTCAAATGAAAAAAGAAGCGTCTGATGTGGAATGTTTTAGACAAATCAAGCGGCAGGCAGACAGGCTTACGAATCTCTCGGAAGCACTTCTTTTGCTGTCGCGCGTGGACGCGGGAACGCTTGTTATAAAACGAAAATCTGTGGATGTATTTACATTGCTTACATTGGCTTCGGATAATCTTATGGAGCTGTTTTTACAGGCAGAAGTCTCTGTGGATATTCCAGAAAACGGTGAAGTCTTTGTAAACGCAGATTTGGAATGGAGTATGGAGGCAGTAATGAATTTATTAAAAAACTGTATGGAACATACGCCGCCGGGCAGTACTGTCCATTGCGCTTATGAGAAAAATCCTCTTTTTGTGAAGATTGTTATCTGGGATGAAGGAGCTGGATTTTCAAAGGAGGATTTGCCGCATTTATTTGAGCGTTTTTATCGTGGGAAAACTGAGAGAAGCGGAGGAATTGGAATTGGACTTTCTTTGGCAAAAGCAATCATAGAACTGCAAAATGGAATTATTCATGCGTATAATCTTCCGTCGAAATCTGCCTGTTTTGAGATTCGGTTTTATGAAAGGGGAGTCTGCTAAAGTAATGTAATTGCAAGTTTCATTTTTTATTCTGTCACCAAACTGTCACTTTTGTTTGTTAGAATGGAACCGTACAATTTTGACAGGAGGAAAAGTGATATGGAGTTATTGACATGCAAAAATGTAAAAAAAGTGTTTGGTAATGGAGACAGTCAGGTCATTGCTTTAAATGGAATTGATTTTTCAGTGAAAAAAGGGGAATTTACAGCGATTGTCGGCGCTTCCGGTTCTGGGAAGTCGACGCTTTTACATATTTTAGGAAGTGTGGAAAAACCGACGGAAGGGACTGTGACCGTAGACGGCGTTGACCTTGGGACGTTAAGTGTAAGTGAAGCCGCAGTATTTCGGCGGCGGAAGGTGGGCCTCATCTATCAGTTTTACAATTTGATACCGACTTTAACAGTGGAAAAAAATATCCTAATGCCAATGCTTTTAGATAAGAGAAAACCGGATAAAATGTTTTATGACAGTATCATAGATTCGCTTGGAATTTATGATAAACGGGACGCGCTGCCGCATCAGTTATCAGGCGGGCAGCAGCAGAGGGCTGCGATTGCAAGGGCGCTCGTTTACCGTCCGGCAATTCTTTTGGCAGACGAGCCGACTGGGAATCTGGATCAAAAAAATTCAAAAGAAATTGTGGATTTATTAAAGCTGTCGAACCGAAATTTGAATCAGACTATTTTGATGGTTACCCATGATGAAAAGACAGCGTTACAGGCGGACAGGATTGTAACGATTGCGGACGGGCAGATTGCAGACGACCAGAGGAGGTGAGTGGAATGTGGAAAGAGTATTCGAAAAGCTATTTAAAACAAAACCGCGCGTCTAGCAGGACGATCATTGCAGCCGCACTAACTGCATCGTTTTTTCTTTCTTTGATTTGTTCCCTGGCATATAATTTCTGGGCGTATGAAAATGAGCGGATACGATTGGAAGAAGGCGATTGGCAGGCGCAGATTGTAGGAGAAATGAAAGAAGACGAGTTGGCTGTGATACATAGTTTTGCAAATGTTTCAAAGGTTGTTGCAGAGAATGAAAAAAGCGAACCGGTGACAAATATTTATTTTCAGAAAAAACGGCGGATTTACAAAGATATGCCGTTGATTTTGGGAGCGCTTGGACGCGGGGAGGATGAGGCGAGATACCATGAAACGCTGTTATCCAACTATTTGATTCAAAATCCAAAAGATGATTCACCGCCGCTTTTATTGACGTTTTTTTTGATATTACTTTTGATTTTATCTTGTTCTATCGTTTTAATTATTCGTAATTCATTTGAATTGTCAATGAGTATGCGGATTCGTCAGTTTGGAATTTTGTCAAGCATTGGCGCGACGCCAAAGCAAATCAGGATTTGTCTTTTGCAGGAAGCGGCGGCGCTTTGCGGGGGTTTTATATTGCTTGGAAGCGTGGTGGGAACCGGCGCGTCGGCAGCAGTAATACAAGCGATAAATTATTTTTCAGCAGAAGTTTCCGGACGCCATATGGCTGTCTTTCAAAATCATGCGGCAGTTTTTTTGTTTTCTGTTTTGGTATCTGTATTTACAGTGTTCCTTTCCGCATGGATTCCTTCTATGAAATTAAGCGGCATAACGCCTCTTGAGGCAATCCGCAATTCCGGTGATTTAAAAGTGAAAAAAAGCAGACGATTTCCATTGTCTGCCCTAGTGTTTGGCGTGGAAGGGGAACTGGCGCAAAATTCTCTGCGGGCGCAGAAAAAGGCGCTGCGCCTTTCTTCATTATCCCTGCTGTTTTCGTTTTTAGCATTTTCTGTTATGCTGGTATTTACGACACTCTCTGGAATCAGCACGGAGTATACATATTTTGAGCGTTATAAAAATGCCTGGGATATTATGGCGACGGTAAAAGATACAGATATTTTAGAGTTTGAGTTCGCTGAAAAACTCCGTAATTTAAGAGGGGCAGAAGACGTCGCTGTTTATCAAAAAGCAGAGGCAGTGACATGGATAAAAGAAGACTGGCAAAGCGACGGACTTTTGGCGTTAGGCGGGCTTACGGAAGTTAGCGGCCTTATGGACAAAGATGGCAGTTATCCGGTAAAAGTTCCGATTGTCGTTTTAGATGATACGGCGTTTTTAGACTATTGTTCTCAAATTGGAATTGAGAGAAACTGCAAAGGAGCTGTGGTTTTAAATCAAATTTGGGATAGTGTAAACAGTAATTTCAGAGACGCCAAATATATTCCATTTGTGAAAGAAAACAGGGAAACATCTGTGCTTTTTTCTGGCATAAACGAAGAGATTACAGCAGAGATTCCAGTTCTTGCCTATACAAATGAAGTTCCCGTTTTAAGAGAGGAGTATGAGGATTTTGCGTTTGTACACTTTCTTTCGGAATCGGCATACAGGCAGCTTCCAAAAGAATTCAAAGGAAAAGAAAAAGATAGTTTTGTCAGGATTTTAGCAAAAGAAAAAGACAGTCTGTTAAAGCTGCGCCAACTGGAACAGTCGGCCTGTCGTCTTTTAGAGGAAAAATATGACGTTGTCATTGAAAACAGGATTCAGGAAAAAATTTCAAATGACAGGATTCAGAAAGGCTCAATGGTGATTTGGGGGGGATTTTGTGTTTTGCTTGCAGTTATTGGAATTGTAAATGTGTTTTCCCATACGTTTGGATTTTTGCGCCAGAGAAAAAGGGAATTTGCCAGATATTTGACAATTGGATTGACGCCGCAGCAGATGAGGAAAATGTTTTTGGTGGAGGCGCTTATGGTAGCCGGAAAACCGCTGTTTCTCACATTTTTGCTGACTGGCGCGGCGGCGCAATGGATGATAAAGTTAAGTTATTTAGACCCTTTGGTATTCTGGAGAAAGGCTCCGGTTGTACCAATTGCTGTATTTGCCGCGGCAATTGTGTTTTTCGTGGGGCTTGCATATTTTATTGGAGGAAAGCGGTTGATGAAATGTGATTTAATGGAAGGCTTAAATGTAAACTGATTTTATTTTTTTGGTTGACGATTGTGCGTGAGTGTGGCAATATGTTATAGAACAGGGGGTACATTCAAATGATAGATATAGAAATATTGAAAAATGAAGTAATACAGGGAAAACAGATTACAAAAGAAGAAGCGCTGAAATTATATGAGGCTCCGCTCATTCCTTTCTGTGAGGCAGCCAATGAAATACGCAGGCGCTTTTGTGGGAATTTATTTGATATTTGTACGATTATCAATGGCAAAAGCGGCAGGTGTTCGGAAAACTGCCGTTTTTGCGCACAGTCCGCACATAATCATACCAATGCAGTGGAATATCCGCTTCTTTCTGAGGAAGAGATTTTGGCTTTGGCAAAACAAAATGACAGCCAGGGCGTGCTGCGCTATTCCATTGTCACTTCAGGAAAACGCCTGTCTGATGAGGAAGTAAATCAGATGTGCGATACCATCCGGGTAATCCAAAAAGAGACAAATCTTTCTGTATGTGTTTCGTTTGGGCTGTTGGAAGAAGAACAGTTTCAAAAATTAAAAAAAGCTGGAGCTTTAAGAGCACATAACAATTTAGAAACGTCGCAGAAATTTTTCCCAAAAGTCTGTACAACGCATACATTTGAAGATAAAACCGCCGCGATTCGTGCGGCGCAAAGAGCGGGGCTTTCTGTGTGCAGCGGCGGCATTATGGGCCTGGGCGAAACGCCGGAAGACAGGATTGATATGGCGTTTGCCTTAAGAGAGCTTGAAATAAAAAGTGTTCCCATCAATCTGTTAAATCCGATTAAGGGAACACCGTTTGAGAAAAATAAAAAACTAACTGAGGAAGATATGCGCCGGATCGTTGCAGTTTACCGTTTTATTCTTCCAGATGCGTTTATCCGGCTTGCAGGCGGACGCGGACTGCTTCCAGACAAAGGAAAAAGCCTGTTTTTGTCAGGAGCAAACGCTGCAATTTCCGGTGATATGCTGACAACGGCAGGCATTACCGTAGAAACAGATATGCAGATGTTAAAGGAGATTGGATATAAAGTCGGGCTTTCGGATGATGAAACTGCCTAACAGATTCTATGGAAATGAAAACAAATCCTCCAGCTGATTTTCTGCAAGCCATTCTTTTAGGAATTCTCCGGATTTTCCCGCGCTGCGCGCTTTGTAAAGTGCGTTATGCGCGGTTTTTCTGTTGTCTGCCGGCATAACAAGGACAGCTTTTTTGCCCGAAAGATTCAAGTTAGAATCGCCGTCTATCATGCGGGAAGCGTCACAAACTCCGAAAATCAAAATGTCCATGTCTGCCGACGAATAGAAGAAATTAAAATCTTCATCTCCTGAAATATCAATAGCCGCTCCTTGTTCATTTTGCATCATATTCCAGTATATCCATGTGTCTCCATCCGAAAATTTCCGGTCGGCTATCTGCAGCTTGTTTAGACAAATGCCGTCATCATTGTTGCCAAACACGTAATGTTTTCGCGTCAGCGAAGCTTTTGCCGGGATAATGGCGGATTCGTTCTCTTCTGCGCCCCAGATTAGGCAGGCGTTTCCTGAAATGTCCGGCCCTGGCTGATCTATGGGATTGTTGAAACGGTGAATGAGAATTTGTAGGGCGCTTAATAATCCTACTGCTGCCAATACCGCTAGGATAATAAATATTGTTTTTTTGATTTTTGCCATGTAAAAATCTCCTCCTTTTTTGTTCATTATAACATGGATGGCTGATGTTGTTAAGCTTCATTTGTTGTCAATGTGGCGGGTGATTACACACCAGGAAATTAGAGAAAGGCGTGAAGAGGAGGACAGAAGAAGAGAAAATGAAAGTCAAATTCATTCAAAATAATTCATATTTGTGCAAACCAACCAATTCGAAACCTGAATTTTTGTGGAATAGTTTGATTGACTTTGAAGAAGTTTGAGTATAAAATAGAATCATCAAATGAAACAGGGAGGAAAAAAGATGATTTATACGGTTACTTTTAATCCATCGCTGGATTATATCGTATCAGTAGATGATTTTAAACTTGGGCTGACAAACCGTACGGCTTCTGAGTTAATGCTTCCGGGAGGAAAGGGACTGAATGTATCTATGGTGCTTTCAAATCTGGGGATTGAAAATACAGCGCTTGGATTTGTCGCGGGATTTACGGGAGAAGAGATTGTCAGAAGAATTGGAAAAATGGGCGTAACATCTGATTTCATTCCAATTGCGGATGGGTTTTCAAGAATTAACTTAAAATTGAAGTCAATTGATGGAACGGAGATAAACGGCTGTGGGCCAGACATTACTGCACAGGATGTCGACGCGCTGATGGAGAAATTAAATGCACTAAAGGAAGGAGATATTATAGTGCTTGCCGGAAGTATCCCTTCTTCCATACCAGACGATATTTACAGCAGGATTATGCAAAAGCTGCAGGGAAAAGGGATTTTTTCTGTGGTAGACGCGACAAAAGATTTATTGGTTCATGTGCTTGAGTACCGTCCGTTTTTGGTAAAGCCAAACCAGCATGAACTGGAAGAAATTTTTGGAGTTTCTCTTTGTTCCAGAGAAGAAATCATCCATTATGCCAGACAATTACAGGAAATGGGCGCGCGTAATGTTTTAGTATCTATGGCAGCAGACGGCGCTGTATTTTTGGCGGAGGATGGGACAGTTTTAAATACGCCTGCGCCAAAAGGAACGCTTAGAAACGGAGTGGGCGCGGGAGATTCTATGGTTGCGGGATTCCTTTTTGGCTGGTTGGAAAAAAGAGATTACAATTATGCGTTTTATATGGGGGTTTCTGCCGGAAGCGCCAGTGCATTTTCAGATTTTCTGGCAACAAAACAGGAAATAGAAGCGGTTTATCAACAGATGGTAAAGGAGGAGCAGTAATGAGGATAACAGACTTATTGGATAAGCGTAGTATTTCTCTATCGGAATCGCCCAAAAGTAAGGACGAAGCGTTAGATATAGCGGTTGATTTAATGGTAAAAAGTGGTAAAATCAATGATAAGGAAGTCTACCGCAGGCAGGTTTATGCAAGAGAAGAAGAAAGCACGACCGGAATCGGGGAAGGGATTGCAATTCCGCATGGAAAATGTGACGCAGTGAAAAGCCCCGGACTTGCAGCAATGGTTGTAAAAGACGGCGTAGAGTTTGATGCGTTAGACGGCGAGCCGGTCAGCCTGATTTTTCTGATTGCAGCTCCGAATACAAAAGATAACGTTCATCTTGATGTACTGAGTAAATTGTCTGTTTTGATGATGGATGAGGAATTTGCAGACCATCTGCGCAATGCCTCTTCCGTAGACGAATTTCTGGCAATAATCGATCAGGCAGATGAAGAAAAAAAGAGTATTGACGAGCGGCTTTTAGATACTGGGATTTCAGGATCTTCAAAAGTAAAAATTTTGGCAGTTACGTCTTGCCCGACGGGAATTGCACATACTTATATGGCTGCTGAGGGAATTGAGAAGGCGGCAAAGGAACGGCAATGTTTTGTTAAAATTGAAACAAGAGGTTCTGGCGGTGCAAAAAATGTGCTGACAGAACAGGAAATTGAAGAAGCAGACTGCATTATTGTCGCAGCCGATGCGCAGGTGCCGATGGAGCGTTTTGACGGCAAAAAAGTAATAGAATGTCAAGTGTCCGATGGAATCAGTAAGGCGGGTGAATTATTGGATCGTGCCATATCCGGAGATGTTAAGATTTATCATGCCGCAGCTGGCGCAAAGCCTTCGGTTTCGGTAAATAAAAAGGGCAGGGGAATCGGACATCAGATTTATACGCAGCTTATGAATGGAGTGTCCCATATGCTTCCGTTTGTCGTGGGCGGCGGTATTTTAATTGCATTAGCCTTTTTAATTGATGGGATTTGTGTGGATATGGAAGCGTTGGATATAGCAGAACGTTCCAATTTCGGTTCGATTTCACCGGCTGCCGCATGGCTGAAAAGTCTGGGAGATACGGCGTTTGGGTTTATGCTTCCAGTGCTGGCGGGATTTATTGCAATGGCAATCGGCGACAGGCCGGCGCTTGCGCTTGGTTTTGCAGGCGGTATGCTGGCTGCAGGTGGAAAATCAGGATTTCTTGGCGCGCTGGCCGCCGGATTTTTGGCTGGTTATGTGATTTTATTGTTACGAAATATCTGTGGCCGCCTTCCTGAATTTTTGGAAAAAATTGCTCCGGTGCTGATTTATCCGTTGGCAGGCATTTTAATCATGGGACTTTTTATGTCGTTTATTATAGAGCCTGTGATGGGCGGTATCAATACGGCGTTAAACAATGGTTTGATGAGTATGGGCGGTTCAAGTAAAGTAGCGCTTGGAGTTATCTTAGGCGGTATGATGGCGATTGATATGGGAGGTCCGTTCAATAAAGCGGCTTATGTGTTTGGTACGGCGGCAATTGCAGCAGGAAATTATGATGTTATGGCGGCAGTTATGATTGGCGGTATGACGCCGCCGTGTGCAATCGCTCTTGCGACGATTCTGTTCAAAAAGAAATTTACCAAAGAAGAAAGGGAGTCTGGACCGGCAAACTTTATTATGGGCCTTGCGTTTATTACAGAAGGCGCGATTCCGTTTGCGGCGTCCGATCCGCTGCGTGTGCTTCCTGCATGCGTGATAGGCTCCGGTACGGCCGGCGCATTGTCAATGTTGTTTCAATGTACATTGATGGCTCCGCATGGTGGAATTTTTGTGTTCCCCGTTGTTGGAAATGCCACGATGTATGTAGCGGCGCTGGCAGCCGGGACGTTTGTATCAACCGTTTTGCTTGGAGTATTAAAAAAACCAGTAGAATTATAAAAAAATAAAAAGGAGATTTTACTATGAAAAAATTTACGTATGTTATTACAGATTCTGAAGGGATTCATGCACGTCCGGCAGGTGAGCTGGTAAAGGCGGCAAAAGGATTTTCATGCAGTATGAAAATTTCGAAAGACGGCAAAGAAGGAGACTGCAAAAAGATTTTTGGGATTATGGGACTTGGCGTGAAAAAAGGGGAAGAGGTCGTCCTTACTTTTGATGGAGAAGATGAAGAGGCGGCTTATGAAGCAGTCAGCAAATTTATGCAGGACAATTTATAAGTTGAACGGATAAGAGGAAATGATGTTATCGAAAGAGCGGCACAGGCAGATTTTAAATCTCCTGGAGGAAAAAAAGAGCATTACGGTTACAGAATTGTCAAAACTTTTGGATATTTCGGAGTCAACGGCAAGAAGAGATATTATTGTTTTGGATAATGCAGGAAAATTAGTCAAAGTATTTGGCGGGGCGGTATCTGCGGACCATATTTATTCGTCTGCGGAGCCGACCGTAGCCCAGAAATCAGAATGTTTTAAGGAAGAGAAAAAACAGATTGCAAAATATGCGGCTTCTTTGATAGAGCCGCAGGATTTTGTGTATTTGGACGCGGGGACGACAACAGGATATATAATTGATTTTTTGGGAGCAGTGGACGCTGTTTTTGTAACAAATGCAGTTGCCCATGCGCAAAGACTGGCTGCAGATGGAAGAAATGTAATTTTAATTGGAGGGACGTTAAAAAGTTCTACGGAAGCAGTCGTAGGGACTTCGGCTGTGCTTATGTTAAAAGAGTATCATTTTACAAAAGGATTTTTCGGGACGAACGGCGTCAGTCAGACGGCAGGATTTACCACGCCGGATGCAAATGAAGCGTTGGTAAAAAAAACAGCGTTTGAGCAGTGTAAAAAGGCATATATCCTTTGTGACCATAGTAAGTTTCATACTGTAAGTTCTGTGACGTTTGCTCCTGTTTTAGGAGGGATAATTTTGTCAGATGAACAGCCGGACGGCTTTTTAGAAGGGGCAGAGGTATTGTTGTGCCAGTGATAAAAGCAGTAAAATAAGAAAGGTTTTTCGTTTGGTTATGATAAGAAAATTTGAGCCGAAAGATATTGGAAGTATTATGCAGATTTGGTTAGAAGCGAATATAAATGCGCATCATTTTATTCCGAAAAAATATTGGATATCGCAGTATCCGTCTGTACAAAAGCAGATGCCTGACGCAGATGTTTATGTATATGAAAAGGAGAATCAAATACAGGGATTTGCCGGCATGACCGGTAATTATCTGGCTGGGATTTTTGTGGATGAACAGTATCGTTCTATGGGGATTGGGAAATCTCTCTTAGAATATATCAAAAAAATATACCCGTCGTTTACATTAACAGTCTATCAAAAAAACCAGCGTGCGGCAGATTTTTATAAAAGAGAAGGATTGTCTGTCGTATCAAAAGGAATAGACGCGAGTACGGCAGAACAGGAAGTTACTTTGATATGGGAACGTTCGCCGCAGACGGATGGGAAAGAGTGAAAATAATAAAGGATAAAAAGCAAAACCATATTTCAGGGTAAGCCGTTTTAAAAAGCGCAAAGGTATCCAAATGAAATATGGTTTTCTTTTGCTTGACTTATAGATACTTTCCGTTTACCATAGGTTTTAAAAATATCTCTATATAAAACGTAAGGTGAAATTATGGAAAATATAAAGCGAAATCATAAGTTAGAAAAGATTACAGATGAAATCATCGGGTATTTAGGGATTTTGGCAAAGCTTGAATTGACAAAAGAAGAAAAAAAACGCGCCAGAAGAGATTTAGAAGAAATGCTTTTTTATGTGGATAAATTGAATGAACTAGACACATCAGAGATAGAACCGGATTATCAAATGTGTCCTTTTAGCAATGTATTTCGGGAAGATATTGTGGAAAATGGAGATAACAGCAAAGCAGCTCTTTTGAATGCGCCAGAAAAAAAAGAGGGTGGTTTTTTAGTTCCAAAGACGATAGAAGGGGAGGATACCAGATGAACCTTATGAAATTGTCGGCTCTTGAGCTGGGGAAAAAAATTCAGTCCGGGGAAGTATCCGTAATGGAAGCGGTCTGTGACGCCATGGAAGCAATAAACGCTAAAGAAGAGGCGCTCCACTGTTTTATTACAGTAGACGAGGCTTATGCCAAAAAACGTGCTGAGCAAGTACAAAATTCTATTAAAAATGGAGAATTGAAATCTTTACTTGCCGGAGTGCCCATGGCAGTAAAGGACAATTTGTGTACAAAGGGAATGCGGACGACCTGCGGATCTAAAATGTTGGAACATTTTATTCCGTCCTATACGGCGGAGGCTGTTCAAAAGTTAGAACAGGCAGGAGCCGTTTTGCTTGGAAAAACAAATATGGATGAATTTGCCATGGGGAGCACGTCGGAGACTTCTTATTTTGGAGGTACAAAAAATCCATGGAACCAAAACCATGTGGCCGGAGGTTCTTCCGGGGGTTCCTGTGCTGCGGTTGCGGCAAATGAGTGCTGTTATGCGCTTGGGTCTGACACGGGAGGATCGATTCGTCTGCCGGGCGCATTTTGCGGTGTGACGGGAATTAAGCCGACGTATGGCACAGTATCCCGGTACGGCCTGGTCGCGTACGCTTCGTCTATGGATCAGGTGGGGCCGGTTGCAAAAGATGTTTCAGACTGTGCTGCAGTTTTGGAAATCATTTCTTCTTTTGACAAAAAGGATTCTACATCAATTCAAAGGCCGGCTCTTGATTTTACGTCTGCTCTGATAGATAATGTAGAAGGAATGAAAATCGGTATTCCCATAAGTTGTTTTGACAGCGAATTAGACAGTGAAGTGCATAATGCTGTACTTACTGCCGCAGAACGGTTAAAAGAAAGAGGCGCAATTGTCAGGGAATTTGATTTGGGACTGATGGATTATGCGGTTCCTGCATATTATATGATTGCCTGTGCGGAGGCCGGTTCCAATTTAGCGCGGTTTGACGGAGTAAAATATGGGTATCGTACCGAAGCATATGAAGGACTTCATCAGATGTATAAAAAAAGCCGTTCAGAAGGATTTGGTACAGAAGTAAAGCGGCGTCTTTTGTTAGGCGCTTTTGTACTGAGCGAGGGCTATTATGAGGATTATTATTTAAAAGCGCTTCGTACAAAAGCGTGTATTCAGAATGAATTTAAACGGGTATTTTCTCAGTTTGACGTGCTGCTGTCTCCGGCGTCTTTTTCTGTGGCGCCCAAAGCTGACAGCAGTTTAGACAATCCGCTTAAGATGTATCAGAGCGATCAATATACCGTATCAGCCAATCTGACAGGTCTTCCGGCAATGTGTCTTCCGGCTGGGACAAATCAAAACGGTCTTCCGATTGGCTTGCAGTTGATTGGAAATCGTTTTGAAGAAAAAAAGATGATTCGCACTGCTTATACGTTGGAACAGGCAATGCGGCGAAAAGGGGAGAAGAATCATGTCAAAACAGTATGAAACAGTAATCGGTTTGGAAGTGCATGTGGAACTTTCGACAAAGACGAAAATATTCTGCGGCTGTTCGACTGCCTTTGGCGCAAAGCCCAATGCGAATACTTGTCCGGTCTGTACTGGAATGCCGGGCGCGCTTCCGGTTTTAAATAAGAAAGTGGTGGAATATGCAGTTGCTGTTGGACTTGCGGCAGACTGTGAAATTACAAGAGACATACGGTTTGACCGAAAAAATTATTTTTATCCCGATAATCCGCAGAATTACCAGATTTCCCAGCTTTATTTTCCGGTTTGCCGAAATGGAAAAATAGCAATCCCTACAAAAGACGGCGGCGAAAAATGGATTAGAATCCATGAAATACATATGGAAGAGGACGCCGGAAAGCTCAAACATGAAGAAAAAGAAAATCGTTCCGTTATAGATTTTAACCGTTCCGGCGTACCTTTGATTGAAATTGTATCAGAACCGGATTTGCGGTCAGGGGAAGAAGCGGTTGAATATCTAAATAAACTTCGTCTTATGATACAGTATTTGGGCGTATCGGACTGCAAACTTCAGGAAGGATCTATGCGTGCAGACGTTAATCTTTCCGTCAGGGAAGCGGGGAGCGTTTCGTATGGCGTCCGTACAGAGATGAAAAATTTAAATTCCATGAAAGCTATTTTAAGGGCGGTTGAACATGAAAAAAACAGACAGATTCAATTGCTTGCAGAAGGAAAAAATGTGATTCAGGAGACGAGACGGTGGGACGACGGCAGGGGCTGCTCTTATCCAATGCGCTCCAAAGAAGACGCCAAAGACTATCGTTATTTTCCAGACCCGGATCTTGTGTCGGTGCATATTAGTGAGGAATGGATTTTGGAGATAAAAAAAAGACAGCCGGAATTTCGGTCAGAAAAAATAAAGCGGTATCAGACAGAGTTTGGACTGCCCAGATATGACGCCGAAGTTTTGACCGGGGACAAAGCGCTGGCAGACTTTTTTGAAAAAACAGTGCAGTTGTGCAGCAGGCCGAAAAAAGTTTCAAACTGGCTGATGGGCGAGACAATGCGTCTGCTAAATGAAAAGGCAATGGAGCCAAACGACATTCCTTTTTCACCAAAACATCTTGCAAAGCTAATAGAACTGACAGAGTCAGGCGCCATTGGCACAACTTTGGCCAAAGAAGTGTTTGAAGTTTTATTTGCGCAGAATATAGATCCGGAACGATATATAGAAGAACAAGGCTTAAAAACAGTAGAAGATACACAAGAATTAAACCATATCATAGAACAGGTTGTAAAAAAATATCCAAAGTCGGTGGAAGATTATAAAAATGGCAGGAAAAAAGCCATTGGTTTTCTGATTGGGCAGATAATGAAAGCCACGCAGGGAAGAGCAAATCCAACATTGGCAAAAGAGATGTTAGAAAAACGATTTGTACAATAAAAAAGGAGAATATTATGTCGGAACAAGATTTTTATGAAGTAGAACCAATCGAAGAGAAAAAAGAGGAGCAAAAAGGAGAGAAAAAAGAGCCGGAAGAGTATGAACAGGTTTGTTATCTGTGCCACAGACCGGAGAGGGTAGCCGGAAAAATGATACAAATTCCAGGCTCTATCAGTATTTGCCAGGATTGTATGCAGAAAACGTTTGACACTATGGGCAAGTCTCCTTTTTCAATGGATGGCTTTATGGGCAAAATGCCGAATATCAGTATGATTGATTTAACCGGCTTGCAGGAAGGGATGCCGTTTCAAAAGAAGATTAAGAAAAAGAAAGCAGAAAAAGAAAAGCCGGATTTTGACCTGAAATCCGTTCCGGTTCCCCATAAGATTAAAGCGAGCTTAGATGAATATGTCATTGGCCAGGAAACTGCAAAAAAAGTAATGTCTGTTGCAGTTTATAATCATTATAAAAGAGTTGCCGCCGGCGTTTTGGACGGAGTGGAAATTGAAAAATCAAATATGCTGATGATTGGGCCGACCGGGTCCGGAAAAACTTACATGGTAAAGACGCTGGCAAAACTCTTAGACGTACCGCTTGCGATTACAGATGCGACTTCTTTGACAGAAGCGGGATATATTGGGGACGATATTGAAAGCGTCGTCAGTAAACTTTTAGCTGCAGCGGACAATGATGTGGAAAGGGCGGAACAGGGAATTATATTTATTGATGAAATAGATAAAATTGCAAAAAAACGCAATACAAACCAAAGAGACGTCAGCGGCGAATCTGTACAGCAGGGATTATTAAAGCTGTTAGAAGGCGCAGAAGTGGAAGTTCCAGTCGGGGCAAGCAGTAAAAATGCAATGGTGCCTATGGTGACTGTGAACACGAGGAATATTTTATTTATCTGCGGCGGTGCATTTCCAGATTTGGAAGAAATCATAAAAGAGCGTTTAAACAAAGAGTCTTCCATAGGATTTAAAGCCGATTTAAAAGATAAATATGACAAAGAAGAAAATATTTTAAAGAAAGTAATTGTGGACGACGTACGCAAATATGGTATGATACCGGAATTTTTAGGGCGTCTGCCGATTTTATTCGCCTTAGAATCCTTGACGGAAGATATGCTGGTTAGAGTACTTGCAGAGCCAAAAAATGCAATTATTAAACAGTACCAGAAACTTTTGGCTATGGATGAGGTGAAGCTGGAATTTGAAGATGACGCCCTACATTCCATTGCGCTGAAAGCAAAAGAGAAAAAAGCAGGAGCCAGGGCGCTGCGAGCCATTTTAGAAGAATTTATGTTGGATATTATGTATGAAATTCCAAAGGATGATGAAATTGGGAAGGTTACGATTACAAAAGATTATATTGAAGGCATCGGAGGCCCTATGATTACAATGCGCCAGGGATCAATGTGAAATTTCGGGGAATAAAGGACACTATTCCTTTCATATATTGATGAGAAAGAATGGAAACTGGCGGGAAAAAGATGGATTGTCAAAAAGCTGTATATTCGAATGATTATTATGATATAATTTCCGGTTCGCGTATTATGGGGACAGGATTAGAAAATGTCTGCAGCCAGAAAGTAGAAAACCGTTATATTATTTATTATCTGAACCGGGCAGAGGTGCCGCCTTTATCGGTCGGGACATACAAATATATTAATATTCCGAAATGTTTTACAATTTTAGACCAGAGCGCTTTAGACGTCAGCGGAATTACGCGGGTACAGACACAGCGGAATTTAGAACTTATGGGAGACGGCATTTTAATTGGTTTTTTGGATACGGGGATTGCGTATGAGAACAGCGCTTTTCGAAACGCAGATGGAAGTACTAGGATTACGGCAATCTGGGATCAGACAATTGATACAGGCCCGCATCCGGAAGGTTTTATTTATGGAACGGAATATACAAAAGAAGAGATCGACTTTGCTTTAAAACAGGAAAATCCAAAAGATTATGTGCCGCAGACAGACGACGTCGGGCATGGGACAATGCTTGCTTCTATTGCGGCGGGAAGTGAAGATATCGGCAATGATTTTATTGGCGCGGCGCCTCATGCAGATATTGCAGTTGTGAAGTTAAAGCCAGCCAAACAATATTTAAGAGATTTTTACTATATAAAAGAAGATGCGGTTGCCTATCAGGAAAATGATATTTTTACGGCAATTGCCTATTTGGATCAACTGGCAGATAAGCGGGGAGAGCCTTTAGTGCTTTGTATTGGGCTTGGTACAAACCAGGGACACCGCGGCAGCGGGGGCAGGCTGACGTCTTATTTAGATGATATTGCAGCGCTTTACCGCCGCGCAGTCTGCATTGCAGTTGGCGACGAGGCGACGGCAAGACATCATTATTACGGCAGTTTAACCCCGAATACATCGGATAAGGTCGAAATAAATGTAACAGAAGATTTGCGGGGATTTGTAATGGAATTGTGGGGACATTCTTCGGAATTGTTTGCGATTTCCATTACATCTCCAACGGGGGAAGTATTGCCGCGAGTTTCTGTATGGAATGGGCAGCAGCAGAAACAGCGTTTTTTATTGGAAAATACGCTGGTTGTGATTGATTATCAGCTTGGTTCGGAGCGAAGCAGGGAACAGCTTATCTATATTGATTTTTCGAATCCAGTCAGGGGGCTTTGGCAGATTGAAGTGTTTCCCTACCGTATTTCAGATGGGAATTTTAATATGTATCTGCCGATTACAAGTTTTTTGGAACAGGAAGTTTATTTTGTACGCTCGAATCCGGATATGACGCTTACCGTACCATCCAGCGCAAAATATCCAATGGCAATCGGAGGTTACAATTCTGTCACAGATGGCATTTACATCGAATCTGGAAGAGGGTACTCTATGGACGGTGCGATTAAACCGGATTATGCAGCTCCGGCAGTAAATGTATTTACGCAAAATCAGTTTGGGCGGTATGAGGCAATGACAGGGACCTGTGCGGCTGCAGCCGTTGCGTCAGGCGCCTGCGCATTATTGCTGGAATGGAATATTTCGCATATTGATAACCGGAATATTAATTCGATTGAACTGCGCAACCAGATTATTAACGGCACGCGCAGAATATCAAATCAGCTTTTTCCCAACCGGGAAGAAGGATACGGAAGATTAGACATTTATCAGAGTATATTAAATATGAGAAATTTATAAAAGCGCAGAAATACAAAATGCGTTTCCTTCACGGTTGACAAATCATTTTTCTGGGTGTAAAATGCAGTTTATAAAAGACAAAGGCGTCTTTCATGTAACGTTACATGAGAGGCGTCTTTTTTTATCTTATACATGGAGGTGCAAAGAGTATGTGTTCAATTATGGGATATTGCGGAAAAGGCGTCGGAGTGGAGGAGTTTCAAACTTATTTTAAAAGGACAATTTCCAGAGGGCCGGATGACAGCCGGATTCTTTCTCTGGGCGATGGGATTTTGGCGTTTCACAGACTGGCAATTATGGGACTGGATTCATCAGGGATGCAGCCGTTTTTTAGAAATGGAAATTATGTAGTATGTAATGGGGAAATTTATGGATTTGAGACGTTAAAGAAAAACCTTTTACAAGCATATACATTTGAAAGCAATTCAGACTGTGAAATCCTGCTGCCGTTATATGAATTATATGGAACGGATATGTTTGGTATGCTGGATGCAGAGTTTGCATGTATTCTATATGATGGAAGCACAAAGGAATATATTGCGGCAAGAGATCCGATTGGAATCCGTCCCCTTTATTATGGATATGATAAGAACGGAATCATTGTGTTTGCAAGTGAAGCAAAAAATCTGGTGGGGATGTGCAAAAAAATTATGCCGTTTCCGCCGGGGTATTATTATAAAAACGGACAGTTTGTTTGTTATTGCGACATTACAAAAATAGAATCCGTCTGTGAAGATGATTTAGAGACAGTCTGTAAAAATATCCACGATAAACTGACGGCCGGAATTGAAAAACGGCTGATTGCAGATGCAAAAATAGGTTTTCTTCTTTCTGGCGGGCTGGATTCGTCCATTGTCTGTGCAGTAGCGGCAAAAAAAAGTGACGCTCCAATCCATACGTTTGCAATTGGCATGGACGAAGATGCGATTGATTTAAAATATGCCAGACAAGCGGCGGAATATATTGGCAGCGAGCATAAAGAAGTGATTATTACAAAAAACGAAGTGACGGCGGCTTTAGAAGAAGTCGTTGCCCTTCTTGGCACTTATGATATTACGACGATACGCGCCAGCATAGGTATGTATCTGGTCTGTAAAGCAATCCACGAGCAGACGGATATTCGAGTTCTTTTAACCGGAGAAATCTCAGACGAGTTATTTGGTTATAAATATACAGATTTTGCACCGTCTGCAGAAGAATTTCAAAAAGAGTCGGAAAAGAGAATCCGTCAACTGCATATGTATGATGTGCTTCGTGCAGACCGGTGTATTTCCGTAAATTCTTTAGAAGCAAGAGTTCCATTTGGCGACCTTGATTTTGTGCGTTATGTTTTGTCGATTCATCCGCAAAAGAAATTGAATACATATCACAAAGGAAAATACCTGCTGCGCCATGCGTTTGAGACGGGAGATTATCTCCCGCCTGAAATACTATGGCGTGAAAAAGCGGCTTTTTCAGACGCAGTAGGCCATTCGATGGTAGATTATTTAAAAGCATATGCAGACGGTTTATATACAGACGAAGAGTTTGAAATAAAAAGAACGCAGTACTCTTATGCGCAGCCTTTTACCAAAGAATCTTTGTTATATCGTGAATTGTTTGAAAAATATTATCCAGGGCAGGGTGAAATGATTACAGGATTTTGGATGCCGAATAAAGAATGGGAAGGCTGTGATGTGGGGGATCCTTCTGCTCGTGTATTGGAAAATTATGGAGACAGCGGAATATAATATGTCCGATATGAGAAAAAAATACCTTTTGGGGACAAAGGTGAAAAAACCGGATAAATATGGTGCATTGATTTTTAAAATGTATATTTTAAAAGATTCCTTAAAATAACAATTGACAAATAAAAAAGAAAGTTACATAATAAATAAAGCTGACAAGGAAGTCAGAAATCCTAAAACTAGGGTTTCTGTTTCCTTTTTTTATGCCATTAAGTTAGGGGAAGTAAAAAGAGAGGAGTCAGTAATATGAACAGTAATCAAAAAAACAGAGGATTATATCGGACACAATTTGAGCACGATAACTGCGGGATTGGAGCGGTAGTCAACAGTAAAGGAATTAAAAGCCATACGACCGTAGAAAATGCGCTGAAAATTGTAGAAAATTTAGAACATAGAGCCGGAAAAGATGCAGAAGGAAAAACGGGGGACGGCGTAGGGATACTGCTGCAGATTTCCCATAAATTTTTCCGTAAAGTATGCGCGCAGTCCGGCATTTCCATCGGAGACGAAAGAGAGTATGGAATTGCACAGCTTTTTTTGCCGCAGGACGAACTTAAGTGCAATCAGGCAAAGAAAATGTTTGAAATCATTGTAGAAAAAGAAGGATTAGAACTGCTGGGATTTCGTGATGTTCCGGTACATCCTAAAGTTTTAGGGCAAAAGGCAAAAGAATGTATGCCGCAAATTGTGCAGGCATTTATCAAAAAGCCAAAACATTTGCAAAAAGGGCTGGAATTTGACCGCAGGCTCTATATTGCACGCAGGGTTTTTGAGCAGAGTAATGATAATACGTATGTCGTATCTATGTCCAGCAGGACGATTGTTTATAAAGGAATGCTTTTAGTCGGGCAGCTTCGGACATTTTTTTCCGATTTGCAGGATACAGATTATGAATCCGCGATTGCGCTGGTACATTCCAGATTTAGTACGAACACAAATCCAAGCTGGGAACGCGCGCATCCTAACCGTTTTATGGTACATAATGGGGAAATTAATACAATTCGCGGAAATGCAGATAAAATGCTGGCAAGAGAAGAAACGATGGAGTCTGAGCACTTAAACGGCGAACTGCATAAAGTGCTTCCGATTGTCGATACGCGCGGGTCTGACTCTGCAATGCTTGATAATACGTTAGAATTTTTAGTTATGAGTGGAATGGATCTTCCGCTGGCAATGATGATTACAATACCAGAGCCTTGGAGCAAAAATGAGACGCTTTCACAGGATGAAAGAGATTTTTATCAATATTATGCAACAATGATGGAACCATGGGACGGCCCGGCGTCTATTATTTTTTCAGACGGAGACGTTATGGGGGCGGTTCTTGACCGGAACGGACTTCGGCCGTCGCGTTATTACGTGATGAAAAACGGAGACTTGATTCTTTCTTCCGAAGTAGGGGTATTGGAAGTTCCTGAAGAAGAAATTGTGTTAAAAGAGCGGCTGCATCCAGGAAAAATGCTGCTGGTAGATACGGTTTCTGGAAAGATATTCTGGGATAAAGATTTAAAAGCAATTTATACGTTAAAACAGCCGTATGGAGAATGGTTAGACGGAAATTTGATTGAATTAAAAGATTTGAAAATTCCGAATGAATGTGTGGAAGAATACGATGCAGTCAAAAGAAAACAGCTTCAAAAAGCTTTTGGATATACTTACGAAGAATATAAAAATTCTATCCGGAATATGGCGTTAAACGGCAGCGAATCCATTGCCGCGATGGGCACAGATACGCCGCTTGCCGTCCTATCTAAGAAGAAGCGGCCGCTGTTTGATTATTTTAAACAATTATTTGCGCAGGTAACGAATCCTCCAATTGACGCAATCCGGGAAGAAATTGTAACTTGTACGACGATTTATGCTGGAAAAAAAGGAAATCTCTTAGAAGAAAAGGCAGAAAACTGCCATGTGTTAAAAATCAACAATCCTATTTTAACCAATACCGATATGCTGAAAATAAAACGGATGAAAAAGGATGGAATAAAGGTCGCAGTCGTACCGATTACCTATTATAAAAGTACAAAGTTAAAACGCGCGATTGAGCGTTTGTTTGTAGAGGTAGATAAGGCATATAAAGAAGGAGCGGACATTCTTATCTTATCCGACCGCGGCGTAGATGAAAACCATGTGCCGATGCCATCTTTGCTTGCAGTGTCTTCTGTGCATCAGCATTTGGTAAATACAAAGAAACAGACGTCGCTTTCCCTAATTTTAGAATCCGGAGAGCCCAGGGAAGTCCATCATTTTGCAGCATTGCTCGGTTACGGCGCTTGTGCAGTAAATCCCTATTTGGCGCTAGATACGATTCGGGAATTGATTGACGAAAAACTGTTAAACAAAGATTACTATGCGGCAGTGGAAGATTATAATTTTGCCCTGCTGCATGGGATTGTAAAAATTGCTTCTAAGATGGGCATTTCGACGATTCAGTCGTATCAGGGAGCAAAGATTTTTGAAGCAGTCGGTATTTCAAAAGAGGTCGTTTCTCAGTATTTTTCTGGAACGGTCAGCCGTGTAGGGGGAATTACAATAGAAGATATTGAACAACAGGTAGATGAATTCCATTCAAAGGCCTTTGACCCATTGGGGCTTACTACGGATTTGACATTAGAAAGCCTTGGCAAACACAAAAGAAGGGCGAAAGGGGAAGAACACCGGTATAATCCTGAGACGATTCATCTGTTACAGCAGGCGGCCTGGACGAAAAATTATCAATTATTTAAAGAGTACACAAAGAAGATTGATGGAGAGCAGAGCGGATATTTAAGAAGTCTGATGGATTTTAACTTTGCCAAACAGCCAATTCCTTTAAACGAAGTTGAAAGCGTTGACGAAATTGTAAAACGTTTCAAAACAGGGGCAATGTCGTATGGATCGATTTCACAGGAAGCGCATGAGACGCTTGCAGTGGCGATGAACCGTCTGCATGGGAAGTCCAATACCGGAGAAGGCGGAGAAAGCGACGGCCGCTTGGATTCTATGGGAAGTAAAGACGACCGCTGTTCTGCGATTAAACAGGTGGCGTCCGGACGTTTTGGCGTAACGAGCCGCTATCTGGTGAGCGCAAAAGAAATCCAGATTAAAATGGCGCAGGGGGCAAAACCTGGCGAAGGCGGGCATCTTCCGGCAAAAAAAGTGTATCCCTGGATTGCTAAAACAAGACATTCCACAGCTGGCGTCAGCCTCATTTCACCTCCGCCGCACCATGACATTTATTCTATTGAAGATTTGGCGCAGTTGATTTATGATTTAAAAAATGCAAATAAAAATGCGCAGATTTCTGTAAAATTAGTTTCCGAAGCAGGCGTTGGGACGGTAGCGGCAGGAGTTGCGAAAGCCGGAGCGCAGATTATTTTAATTTCCGGCTATGACGGCGGCACCGGGGCAGCGCCGGAAAGTTCCATTCATAATGCGGGCCTTCCATGGGAATTGGGTCTGGCAGAAACGCATCAGACGCTTTTGTTGAATGGATTAAGAAACCGTGTCAGAATTGAAACAGACGGCAAGTTAATGAGCGGAAGGGACGTTGCAGTTGCAGCGCTTCTCGGGGCGGAAGAATTTGGGTTTGCAACGGCGCCTTTGGTTACAATGGGATGTGTGATGATGCGTGTCTGCAATTTGGATACCTGCCCAGTTGGTATTGCAACGCAAAATCCAAAACTCCGCGCACGATTTCGGGGTAAACCGGAATATGTCGAAAATTTTATGCGCTTTATTGCTGAAGAATTAAGAGAATATATGGCGAAACTGGGCGTGCGTACCGTTGATGAAATGGTTGGAAGAAGCGATTTATTAAAGGTAAAAGACAATGCCGTATCGGAAATGGCGCCGAAAATGGATTTGAGTGAAATCTTGTACCATACCCAAAATAACGAGGAGACTTCTACGATATTTGATCCGGCAAAGGCATATGATTTTCAATTAGAACAAACGATGGATGAACGGGTATTATTGAAAAAATTAAAGAGCAGCATAGAAAAAGGCACAAAAGCGGCGCTTGATGTCAAGATAAAAAACACAGACCGTTCGTTTGGGACATTGTTTGGCGCCCAGCTCACACGTTTCCATAAAAATGGCCTGCCGGAGGATACGGTTACAGTACGCTGCAAAGGCTCAGGGGGCCAAAGTTTCGGGGCATTTCTTCCGGCTGGATTAACGTTTACCCTTTGCGGGGATTCGAACGATTATTATGGGAAAGGGCTTTCTGGCGGAAAACTTATCGTCTATCCGCCTAAGAACAGAGGGTATCGGGCAGAAGAAAATATTATTATAGGAAACGTAGCGTTATATGGGGCGACAAGTGGAAAAGTCTTTATTAACGGCGTTGCCGGGGAACGTTTTGCAATCCGTAATTCCGGCGCCTGCGCAGTCGTAGAAGGCGTAGGGGAACATGGCTGTGAATATATGACTGGAGGAAGGGTCGTTGTGCTAGGAAAAACAGGCAAGAACTTTGCAGCTGGAATGAGCGGCGGCATTGCATATGTGCTTGACGAGGACAGCCGCCTTTACCGCAACTTGAATAAAGATATGGTTTCCGTTGAAAAAGTGGAAAATAAGTACGATATACAGGAATTAAAAAATATGATTGAAGAACACGCAGAATTGACAGATTCTAAAAGAGCAAAAGAAATCCTTGCAGATTTTGAAGCATATCTGTCCAAATTTAAAAAGATTATTCCATATGATTATAAAAAAATGGTGGCGCTTTCTTTAAAATGGGAAGAAAAAGGAATGAGCTGCGAACAGGCGCAGATGGAGGCGTTCAATGAAAGTTTCCGTAATTATGAAAGCGATTAGCGACAGGTGTTCAAGAGAGATAGGAGTAAAAAAATGGGAAAAGCAACAGGTTTTTTAGAATATGAAAGAAAAAATGCGAAAGCCGAAACACCATTAGAAAGGATTCGTCATTTTGGTGAGTTTCGTACATCGTTAGTATTGGAAGAACAGCAAAAACAGGGCGGCCGCTGTATGGACTGCGGCGTTCCGTTTTGCCAGAATGGGAGTATAATCGCAGGAATGGCGTCTGGATGTCCGTTACATAATCTGGTGCCTGAGACAAATGACCTAATCTTTAGCGGCAACTATAAACAGGCATTTGAACGTCTCGAAAGCACCCATTGTTTTCCGGAATTTACCGGAAGGGTCTGTCCGGCGCTTTGTGAGGCCGCCTGTACCTGTAATTTAGACGGAAGTCCGGTTGCCATAAAAGAAAATGAAAAAGCGATTATTGAATATGCGTTTGAACAAGGTCTGGTAT
Organism: uncultured Lachnospiraceae bacterium; assembly: GCA_910586355.1. GTDB lineage: Bacteria > Bacillota > Clostridia > Lachnospirales > Lachnospiraceae > Roseburia_B. The sequence continues at coordinate 50,996 of CAJUHJ010000011.1, read as the reverse complement.
CACCCCGGATTCCCAGGGCGCGAACCAACAAGAAAGTTGCAGTTATTGGCAGCGGTCCTTGTGGATTGGCGGCGGCGCATATGTTAAATCAGAGGGGACATTTGGTTACGGTATACGAACGCAGCGACAGAATTGGAGGCCTGCTCCGGTATGGGATTCCAAATATGAAGTTAGATAAAAAAGTGCTTGACAGAAGAATTCGTTTGATGGAAGAAGCCGGAATTGAATTTTTGACAGGAATTGACGTTGGGAAAGATATTTTGCCAAAAGAATTAAAGGCGCGGTATGACCGGATTTTATTAGCCTGCGGCGCTTCAAACCCAAGAGATATTTCCGTAGCGGGACGCGACGCAAAAAATATTTATTTTGCAGTGGATTTTCTTACTTCTGTGACAAAAAGCCTTTTGAATTCCGATTTGAAAGACGACGCGTTTATTCAGGCAAAAGGAAAACATGTGCTTGTTATCGGCGGCGGCGATACCGGAAACGACTGTATTGCAACGGCAATACGCCTTGGAGCCAAATCTGTGGCTCAGTTGGAAATGATGCCAAAACCGCCGGAAGAAAGAGACAGTTTAAATCCTTGGCCTCAGTGGCCGCGCACTTTAAAAACGGATTATGGGCAGGAGGAAGCAATCGCCGTATTCGGGCATGATCCGCGTATTTATCAGACAACCGTAAAAGAGTTTAAAAAAGATAAAAATGGGGCGGTCAAAAAAGCAGTACTTATTAAATTAGAGGCAAAAAAAGACAAAGAAAGCGGCAGAATTCAGATGATTCCGGTAGAAGGCAGTGAAAAAACAGTAGATGCGGATTTGGTTTTAATTGCCGCTGGATTTTTAGGAAGCCAAAGTTATGTGACGGATGCGTTTTCGGTAGCGGTGGACGAACGGACAAACGCAGCCGCCAAACAAGATTCTTATCAGACAAATGTGCCGGGTATTTTTGCCGCCGGGGATATGCGTATGGGACAGTCTCTCGTTGTCTGGGCAGTCAAAGAAGGCATGGAAGCGGCAAAGGCAATTGATAAATCCCTGATGGGATATACAAATCTTTCATAAAAAAATTATTTATAAGGAGAAGATTTTATGGAACACTATAATAAATCAGAAATTTTACAGAGGGTAAAGGAGGAAGGGGTAGAATTTATCCGCCTGCAGTTTACCGATATGTTTGGAATGTTAAAAAACATTGCGATTCCGGCAAGCCGTCTGACTTTGGCAATGGAAAATCATTGTACGATCGATTTGGCGTCTCTGGAAGGGTTTGCAAATGGAGAAGAAACAGAACTGTATCTAAAACCGGATTTGAATACATTTGCCATTCTGCCATGGCGTCCGCAGAATGGTAAAGTCGCCCGGTTTATTTGTGATATTTGTTTAGAAGACGGTACGCAGTATTTGTCCAGCCCGCGTTATATTTTAAAGAAATCCATAGAAAAAGCGGCCGGGTTAGGATATACCTTTCAATTGAATCCGGAATGTGAATTTTTCCTGTTCCATACAGATGACAATGGTATGCCGACGACTTTAACGCACGAGCGGGCAGGGTATTTGGATACGTCGCCCATTGACTTAGGCGAAAATACCAGAAGGGATATTATTTTAACGTTGGAAGAAATGGGCTATGAAATTGCCTCATCCCACCATGAAATTGCCTCTGCACAGCATGAAATTGATTTTACATTTGAAGATGCGCTTGCGACTGCCGACAAAGTAATGACGTTTAAGATGGCGGTGCGCACGATTGCAAAACGCTATGGACTTCATGCGACATTTATGCCTAAGCCTAAAAAAGAAGCGAATGGTTCTGGTATGCACTTAAATATGAGGCTGTTAAAAGACGGAAAAAATGTCTTTACAGATGAAAATGGAAAACTAAGCCGTCAGGGAGAAGCCTTTTTAGCTGGAATTTTACATCATGTCCCTGCAATGACAGCTGTTTTTAATCCGCTGGTAAACTCCTACAAACGTCTGGTGAAAGGATTTGAAGCTCCGTCTGAAATTACATGGTCGAACACGCAGAGAAATGCGCTTGTCCGTATCCGGAACACAAAACGCTTAGGTATAGGCTTAGAACTTAGAAGTCCGGATTCTGCCGCCAATCCCTATCTGCTTGCCGCCCTTTGTTTAGAAGCCGGATTGGACGGAATTTTAAATAATATGACGGCTCCTGCGGAATTAAAAGAAGATATACGAGGCTTATCTTCTGAGGAAAAACGGCAGAAAAAAATAAAGGATTTGCCGGAAAATTTAGGGATTGCATTAGAAGTTATGCAGAAAGACCCGCTAATTTATGAAGTATTTGGAGAAGCATTTACAACCGCTTATCAAAAAGCAAAGATAAAAGAATGGAAAAACTATCTCGAACAAATTTCCGCATGGGAGTTGGAGCGGTATTTGTATTTGGTTTAATCAGTCGGACGGAGGCAGCGGATGAGAGTCGTGATTGTGGTATTGCCCAAACTTGAAGATGCAAAAAAAATCAGAAAAATTTTAATCGGACATGGATTTTCAAATGTATTCGCCGTTCCAAATGCATCTGCCGCTCTTTTAGCGGCAGGCGAACATTCGTCCGGGCTTATTATCAGCGGGTACCGCTTGGCAGATATGTATTATTTAGACCTTTACGACCATCTGCCCAAATATTTTGAATTGATTTTAATAGGCAGGGCGGATACCATAGCCGAAGCTTCTTTTGGTATACTTTCCCTTGCAACGCCGCTTAAAGTATACGATTTGGTCAATACGGCGGAAATGGTATTGAACCAGCTAAAACGCCGTATGCAAAAGGAAAGCGTGCAAAAAAAGCGGAGCGAAAAAGAGCAAAACTATATCCGCAATGCAAAATTTCTTTTGATGGAGCGCAACCATCTTACAGAAGAAGAAGCGCATAGATATATCCAAAAATGCAGCATGGATAATGGAACCAATATGGCTGAAACGGCTCAGATGATACTGAGCCTGATGTTTGATGAAGCATAAATTCATTTTTTTTTGTGAAAGTTGTCGGATTATGGTATAATTATCCTGTAAATAGGTTGGGTATATTTCAACCAATTTATTATAAAATTATTCTTACAGATGCCTTTTAGTAAGCTGGTTGATATTTATTTTGTATTGTGTATAATAGAACAGAGATGATTTTTTGTTCAATAAAGAGTGCAAATTGTAAAATAAAATTAATTCTGTTAAGGCAATGGAAAAGGGAATAAATTTTATGCTTAAAGTAAATTCGATATCATCACATAAAAAACAATTTATAAATGAGGCAAGTTTATTGAGGCTTAGCCATACATTATTGATGAAATTGGAGAAGACGAGTCTTTTTATCTGTATCAGAAATGCCAGAGTATACTGTACTACGCTTTAAATCATAATAACTGTAATGAAGTAACTCTTGTTTATTCCATAAACAGCCATGAAGAAGGTAATATAATTAAAGGAACCCAGACAAATACGGATTTGGAATCGGATACAAAAACGTATGAAAGCTTTGGAAGAGGGGATTATTACACGGGAAGATTTAGAAAAAATGGATGAGAAGAAGAGGGAGTTAGTGAATGCGCAGTAAAAGAGAGTGCCAGTAGCATTCAAACTACGAACTGAATGAGCCGACAGGCGAGAAAGCGGTATCTGAACTATATGAAGCAGTACCGCAAAGTTACATACATCAATTTTGGTTTTTTTGGGAATTTTCAGTTTATCGTAGGAAAAAGCCCCCTCGTTTTGGAGTATTCGTAATCAAAATAGTATTTTCGAATCATTAAGTTTAACAATTTTTTCACAGAAAATTACATCGTTTTATTTAAGTACCAAAGACGCGCTAGAAAGACAATCTGGCCGATGAAATACGCTCCTATTATCGTAAAGCATGGAACGACTGTCATATAACCGGTAAATATTAGTGCGAAAAGCGAAAATGCTATGGTAATATTCATCACCTTAAACCCGCTTGCCATAGCGGCATTACTAAGGGCTATATTTCTTTCATCGTGTTCTTCAATTTCTATTTCTTTCGTCTTTTTCATAAATAAGTCGCAGGTACCCGGTATGATAAGCAAAATTCCAATTAAGGAAGTTCCTGTCACAATCAAATCGGGGCGCGGTACTGGTACGATTTCATGCAGCCCTAATCCATAGGTCAAAAGTCCTCCCAATAAGATGAAAACACCCGTGACTGTTATAAAAAGTGATACTCTTTTTTTCATGTGTCATCCTCCTCATAAATAAAAATATCTTCGATATTCATACTAAAATATCTTGCGATCTTAAAAGCCAATTGAATGGATGGGTTATATCTTCCATTTTCTAAAGAGCCGATGGTTTGCCGTGATACTTCTAACGCGCGGGCTAAATCTTCTTGTTTGATTTTCTGCTGCCTGCGTAATTCTTCCAGACGATTTTTCACATAAATCTCCTCCTTATCAAATGGAAAGTTTGCTTTCCTTGAGCGCAGTATAACATAAGTGGAAATGAAATGTCAAGCATACTTTCCGTTTTTGGTATAAGAATTTAATAAAATCTTGCAATTAGAGGAAGAATCAGATAGACTGAAAGAAAAGTAAATGTAAAAATCCAAGGAGGCGAAAGCGTATGGGGAAAAATGTGCGTTTGGCAGATATTTATATTAAAATATACAATAAACGCCGATTGACTCTGGAAGATTTAACTTTTTTGGCAAAATATGACAGGGAATGTTTTGAAAAGACCTGTCAGAATTTATTATACAACTTACCGGAGGCAAAAGAGCTTTTGCAGCCGGAATGTGAAGAGCAGACAAAACAGGAAGTTAAACAGCCAAAGTCTGCTGGGGAGCATGATAAATCAGAGTCAGATACGAAAGAGCCAAAACAAGAGCCGGGAATTTTGACATTGTTGGAAAATTTAAAGAAAATGGAATGGGAAGAGTTTCCAATGCCGGAATTGGATACGGATAAAGTGAAAAATCTGCTGGGAAGCCTGTATATGGAACTGTTGTTTCCCCATAATGATAAATACCGTTATTTTCAATTGGACGAAGAAGCGGAAAGTTCTATTTTCAACCAAAAAGCATAAAGGAAGGCGCAGATTCAAATGAAGATACTCTTGACTGCAGTCAATGCAAAATACATACACTCAAACCTGGCGGTTTATAGTTTGCGCTCCTATGCCAAAGCAAGTAGAGCGTCCATAGAAATAGCGGAATTTACGATTAACCACCAAAAGGAATCCGTTCTTAGGCAATTATATAAAAGACGGGCGGATGTTCTTTGTTTTTCCTGCTATATCTGGAATTATGAATTTGTGAGGAAAGTTGCTGCCGAATACCATAAATTAAATCCGGATGTGCCGATTTGGGTCGGCGGTCCGGAAGTTTCTTTTGAAATCGAAGAGCTGTTTCATAAAAATCCGGCATTTTTTGGCGTTATGATTGGAGAAGGAGAGGCGACTTTTGCAGAATTGACGGATTATTATTGCGGTAATAACGAAAAGAATCTTTCAGATATTGCCGGGATTGCTTATCGGGACAAGAAAAATCATATCATACAAACGGCAGTAAGAGAGCCGCTTTCCATGAATGAGATTCCTTTTTGTTATGAGGATACGGCGGAGTTTGAAAACCGGATTATTTATTACGAATCCAGCCGTGGATGTCCTTTTTCCTGCAGCTATTGTCTTTCTTCCATTGACAAAAAACTGCGTTTTCGTGATACAGCTCTGGTTAGGCAGGAGCTTTCTTTTTTTATCAGGCAAAAAGTTCCACAGGTGAAATTTGTAGACCGGACGTTTAACTGCAGTCACGCCCATGCAATGACAATCTGGCAGTTTTTAAAAGAATCTGATAATGGCGTTACAAACTTTCACTTTGAAATTGCGGCAGATTTGCTTTGCCAGGAAGAACTTACATTATTATCTTCGCTTCGCCCCGGACTGGTGCAGCTTGAAATAGGGGTTCAGTCTACAAACCCTAAGACAATCCAAAGTATTCACAGAAAGATGGAGTTTGATAAGATTGCGTCTGCCGTACAGCAGATTCAAAGGGCGGGTAATATCCATGTGCATTTGGATTTGATTGCGGGGCTTCCTTTTGAAGATTATGGGCGGTTTGCCCAGTCGTTTCGGGATGTGTACGCATTAAAGCCAAATCAGCTGCAGCTTGGGTTTTTAAAAGTGCTAAAGGGTTCTTATTTGTATGAGAAAAGAGAAGAATACGGAATCCTCTATGGGGACGAGCCGCCGTATGAGGCGCTTTGTACGAAATGGATATCGTATGGGGAAATACTTTCCATTAAATTGGTAGAAGAAATGTTGGAGGTCTACTATAACAGCGGTCAATACGAAGTGACAATGAAACTAATCGACGTCTGTTATCCGGATTCATTTGGTTTCTTTCTGGCGCTTGGGCAGTTTTATGAAAAAGAAGGCTATTTGGAGAGAAGTCATTCGAGAATGAAACGATGTGAAATCTTATTGGAATTTTTAGAAAACGACGGCAGAATTTCAACAGAATTGATGAAAGAGGCTTTGCTTTACGATTTGTATTACAGGGAAAATATGAAAAGCCGTCCTTTTTGGGCAGTCAACCCGTCCCAATTTGCAAAAGAAACGAAATTGCTTTGTCCAAACGGAAAACTGTCGCATGTCGAACCGTTTTATTATCATTTCCCGGCAAAAGAAGAAAAGACAATAAAACAACTTCCAGAGCGGCTTTTAGAAGCTGTTTATGTATTATTTGAATATGAAAAACGCGATGTGTTAAGCCATCAGGCAAAAACAACAGAATATACAAGTCAGGAGATAAAAGAACGATGGAAAAACGTACCAAAGAAATCTTAAAACGGCTTGATACGGCATATGGGAAAGAATATGTCTGTTACTTAAACCATAATACGCCGTGGCAGCTTTTGATTGCGGTTATGTTAAGCGCTCAGTGTACAGACGCAAGGGTAAATATTGTTACAAAAGATTTGTTTGTCAAATATGATACGCTGGAAAAATTTGCAGAAGCGGATTTAAAAGAGTTGGAACAGGATATTCATTCTACCGGATTTTATCATAATAAGGCAAAAAATATTATTGCATGTACAAAGACTTTACTTAAAAAGCATAATGGAGAAGTGCCGCGGTCATTGGAAGATTTGACTGCTTTAGCAGGCGTTGGCAGGAAGACGGCAAATGTAATCCGCGGCAATATTTACCATGATCCAAGTATCGTAGTTGATACGCATGTCAAACGGATTTCAAAGCGTCTTGGATTTACAGAAAATGAAGACCCCGTAAAAGTGGAGCAGGATTTGATGAAAGTCCTTCCAAAAGACCACTGGATTCTCTACAATATTCAAATTATTACATTTGGGCGAAATATCTGTTCCGCCAGAAATCCCAAATGTGCAGAATGTTTCTTAAGCGACATCTGCACATCAAAAGATAAAAAGTAAACTAGACCGGAAACAGGAACTGTTCAAGTTTTTTAGCATATTTACTTTGCAGCAGCATCCGGTTCAATTTCGTTGCAATATCAGAAAACAAATAAATCAACAGAAATACGGCGCCCAATACAAGGATTTCCTGTCCGACTGAAAGCGAATAGGCTCCGCATAGCCCTACGACCTGTCCAATCGTCACATGCTGCAGCAAAAAGATGGCATAGGAATTGCGGCTGGTATAGGCAAACAATGTTTTGAGATGTTTCTGGCGCATGGCTACTGTTCCAAGATGATAAAACAATAGGAACAGCCCGACAGCGATGATCTGTGTACAGAGAAACGAATCCAAAGGCGCTTTGACGAAAATAAGTATCAGCGAAACGCCCCCGAATAAGGCGGCAATCCATTTGGCGCTTAGGGCGTTTCGGTACTCGATAAAGAGCATGCCAAGCCAAAATGAAAACAGGCAGACAATAAGGTTGTGTTCCCTTGGAATTTGAAAATAGGGAATGGGCCAGTGAAACGCAATTGTCCCCGCGCCAAGCAGGATCGTTGTCAGGATTTTTAAATGGCGCATACACCATGTAAGGAGCGGATAAAGCAGATAAAGCAGAATCAAAGCGCCTAAGAACCATTCTCCAATAATATAATAACTCTGCGGAAAACGGAAAAAGAAATATCCGTCTATGCCAAGCAGTGTAAGCAGCAGATATTTGGGGCTTCCATTATAAAATAAATTACCTAATGCAGCGGCTCTTTGGTAAAACAGAAAAAACCATAAAAGATAAAACAGAGGAAAAATTCCTTTGAAGCGGTCAAAATAATAACGTTTCAAAGAATATTCTTTAAAATCCGAATGGTTATAATAAAGAGAAGCTCCAGAGAGGATAAAAAAGATATTTACACTTGTATTTTCGCCCCATACACCGTTTGCATGTGTAAGGAGAAAAGGAAAATCGGCATGTTGCTGCGACTGGGTGCACATGTTTGCAAAGTGGTAAATAATAATAATCCACGCGGTTACACTTCTGATAAAATCAAAACTTTCAATGTGCGGTTTTTTTAAAGACATATAAAGCCTCCTGTCTGTTGGAATAGATACATTTCTGACATTGTATCACATCTTTTCTAAAATGCACGCAATTTTCATTATTTTTTAAAATAAATATCGTATATTCTTCATAATTAAAGTCGGATTCCAGGTATATTTCGGTTTTTTCTTGCAAAATCAATCTGATAATGTTAAAGTTAAAAGCAAGATTGACTTTTTTGAATTGAGGGATATTTATGCTGTTCAACTCATTAGATTTTTTGATATTTTTCCCGATTGTCGTCCTGGGATATTTTTTGATTTCGGATGACATCAAATATTTGTGGCTGCTTGTTGCAAGCTATTATTTTTATATGTGCTGGAATGCAAAATATGCGCTTTTGATTTTCTTTTCCACAGTCGTTACTTATTCCAGTGGTCTATTGATTGACAAGGCAAAAACTGTCCTGCAAAAAAAACTTACGGTTGCAGTCAGTTTTAGTTTAAATCTTTCTGTGTTGTTTTATTTTAAATACTGTAATTTTGCATTAGATACGGTAAGCAAACTATTCCAAAGCATGAATATTGAACTGCATGTCCCGGTTTTTGATATATTACTGCCCGTGGGTATTTCGTTTTATACGTTCCAGGCGTTAAGTTACACAATGGACGTATACAGAGGAGAAATTTATGCCCAGAAGAATTTCTTCCGTTACGCTTTATTTGTTTCGTTTTTCCCACAGTTAGTGGCAGGACCGATTGAGCGGTCCAAAAATCTTTTGCAGCAGCTTTCAGCGCCTAAAAAATTTTGTTTTGAGGCGGCAAGAGATGGATTTCTTTTGATGTTGTGGGGATTTTTTTTGAAAATTGTATTGGCGGACAGAATCGCATTGTTTGTGGATACAGTTTATGCGGATTATACGAAATTTGGCGGCTGGTATCTGATTGTGGCGACAATGCTTTTTGCGATACAGATTTATTGTGATTTTTACGGGTATTCTGTGATTGCAATGGGAGCGGCTAAAATTTTAGGAATTCAGTTAATGGACAACTTTGACGCGCCGTACCTGTCTGCATCCGTCGCAGAGTTTTGGAGAAGATGGCATATATCCTTGACTTCGTGGTTTAAAGATTATCTATACATTCCCCTTGGCGGCAGTAAAAAGGGGACGCTGCGGAAATATCTGAATAAAATGATTGTATTTTTAGTCAGCGGATTATGGCATGGGGCTTCGTTTTCATTTGTGGCATGGGGCGGCTTAAATGGATTGTATCAGGTGATTGGAGAGATGTTAAAGCCTGTCAGGGATAAAGCGGTTGCTTTTTTCGGGCTTCACAGAGAATCGTTTGCACACAGGCTGGCGCATATTGCCGGAACGTTTGTCCTTGTAGATTTTGCCTGGATTTTTTTTCGGGCAAATCAGTTCAAAGAGGCGGTTTCTATTATAAAAAATATGATTGTGGTCAGGAATCCATGGATTTTATTTGACGGTTCTTTATATGAATGTGGGTTGGACCAGAAAAGTTTCTGGTTTATGATTTTTTGTATCGGTCTTTTATTATTTGCAGACTGCTGCAGAGTGAAAGGAATCGTGATACGGGAAGTAGTGATCCGGCAGGATTATTGGTTCCGCTGGCTGTTTATTTCAGCGTCTGTCTGCTTTCTTTTGGTTTTTGGAATTTGGGGAACTCTTTATGATGCCGCTGGATTTTTGTATTTTCAATTTTGAGGTTGTCTATGAGAAAAGGATATAAGAAGTTCATATCAGTTTTAATTTGTTTCGTCATCTTTCTTTTGATGTTTACTGCCGTATCTCATTTTTTGATGCGAAAGACCAGTTATATCAAAAATGCAGATTTTTACAGTTACAAGGAGGATTATGACGTATTATTTCTGGGAAGCAGCCATATGGTAATGGGTATTTCGCCAATGGAGTTATGGAATGATTATGGAATTGTGTCTTATAATCTTGCCAATTATGGTCAGTGGCTTCCGGTGGATTACTGGGTGCTGCGAAATGCTTTGGATTATACCAAGCCAAAACTTGTAGTACTTGACGTCCGGGCGATTGATATTAATCAAAATAAATTTTCACCGGAGCATATTTCTCAGCTCCATGAAGTATTTGACAATATGCCTCTTAGCAAAAATAAAATTGAAGCGGTATTTGATTTACTTCCGGAAGGAAAGCGGATGGAATATTTGTTTGATTTTTCGATTTATCATACGAGATGGAGTGAAATTGACGAGTCGTTTTTTGCAAAAGCAAATCCTTCGACAGAAAAGGGTGCCAATTTGGACAACGCCAATAATTTCGAAGAGGCGACTGTTGAGGAAATTAAACCTCCGGTTTTGATTGACAAAGACGATATGCAGTTGGACGAGACAACAGGAAAAGAATATCTGCGTAAAATTATTGAGTTGTGCCAAAAACAGGATATTGAAATTCTTTTGACAGCGCTTCCGTATTCGCCGTCAGATGCTTATCAGAGGTGGTTAAACAGCGCGGCAGTCATAGCAAAAGAATATGACATTCCTTATCTGGATTTTAATGTAGAAGATACGTTTGTCAATTACAATACGGATTATTTTGATGACGCGCATTTGAATTCATCTGGGAACCGGAAGGCAACAAAGGTTTTGGGGGAATACATTGTCAAGCATTATTCCTTAAAAGATTACAGGGACAGTGAAATTGCATCGGAATGGAACCAGGATTATAAAGAATATACCGATTATAAAGTGAAGTGGCTCAAAAGCCAGAAAAATCTAAACTCTTATTTAATGCTTCTTTCAGACAAACAATATAATATTATAATCGATATTTACAATCCAGACATCTGGAAAGATCCGGTGTATGTTCATTTGTTTGAAAACCTTGGCGTCTCTATGGATGAGGTTACAGATACGACAGACTGTCTTGTGATAAAAGAAGGCGGAGCGAACGTAGACGTGCTGAACGGATTTCACAGTTCAGAGGGCGTATCTGAGACGTCTATTGGCAGGCTGGGGCTTTTGATTGATGAAATGGACGATGCCGGAACTGTTACAGCGTTTGGGATATATCTAAACGATGAGAAACGATATACGGCGTCTTTGGGCGAGCAGGCAGGTATACGGATACTTGTATTAGATAAAGACAGTATGGAAACGTATGATTCTGCAGCTTTTTCTTACATTGTAGAAAAACAAAAGAAGTATCATCTGACGACAACTGCAGTAAACAGATAATAGCATAGGAGATGGGAATATGAAAAGAAAGCTGTTGGACAGAGGAAGAAGAGCGGCAATGCTTTTGGCGGTTTTACTCATTTTTACCGGAATTACCGGTAGTGATGAAATGGTGTGGTCAGCAGGGGCGGACAGTGTGTATTTAAGTGAAACCTCTGTCGTTATGGCTCCGGCAACAACAAGAAAGTTACAATTGATTGGAGCTTTATCAAAAGTAAAGTGGTCCAGCAGCAACAAAAAAGTTGCTGTGGTAGGAAAAAAAGGTAAAGTGACTGCAAAAGCAAAAGGAGTTACAAGGATTAAGGCAGTTTATAAGAAAAAAGAATATGTCTGTAACGTAGTAGTGAAATATATGACGTATACTGCGTCGGATGGGATGCGTTATAAAGATGTCAGCGGCAATTTCGCGCGTACTGGACGCTGGTTTCAAAAGAATATGGCGGGCGGAAAATATTATTTTACCAGCACAGACGGAAGCGCAGCTTATTTTAAAGTGACTGGAAGTAAATATGTGGATGTGAATTTTCTTACGAACACTTCCGTATCTGTTCCATATTTTGCATATTCCGTAGACGGCGGCAATATGAAACGCCAGTCGGTTAGTAAGGGGAAGATTAGCGTTGGAGATACAAAAACACATTATGTCCGGCTGCTGATTGATGCAATTTCAGAGTATGAAAACCGATGGATTGGAGAGGCCGGCGTTGCAATTAAAAGCATAAAACCGGTGTCAAAAGAGGGAGTTGTCACGGCTGTAAAGCCGCAAAATGACAAGATTGCATTTTATGGAGATAGTATTACAAAAGGCGTCCGCGCGCTTAATATGGAGCTGACGCCGTCTGGTACAAGCGCAGTGCACAGTTATGCGTGGTACTGCGCCCAAAAATTAAAGATGGTACCCTATTATGTCGGATATGGCGGTTCAGGAATTTTTGAAACGGGTTCTTTTCAAAAGTGTTATAATGTAATTGAAAAAATATCTGCTGGCAGAAAGGCAGGTAACTTTGAAGCCGATGTAATTGTAGTACTGCATGGAACAAACGATGTTTACACATATGGGGATATTTATGTAAGTGAATATCAAAAAGTGTTGAATTTGCTTCATAGTAAGTTCCCAAAAGCAAAAATTATGGCAGTCATTCCATTTAACCAGATTCATGCTGATGAAATACGGGCAGCCGCGGCTTCCTATAAATCATGGTGCAGCGTAGTAGAAACGGCTTCTTGGAATTTGTCTTATACAGATGGAATGCATCCAAATGCAAAAGGAGCAGAAAAAGCAGGAAAGAATCTGGCTAAAAAAATCTCATCCATAAGAAAAAAGAAGTAAGATAAGGAATTAGAAGAATGTTAAAAGATTATATTGTGGTAGATTTGGAGATGACGGGTCTGAATCCTAAAACAGACCGTATTCTGGAAATTGGTGCGGTTAAGGTAAGAGAAAAACAAGTGCTTGGTACATTTTCCAGGCTGATTCGTCCAGAATGTAATCTTGATGCGAGGATTGTAGAATTAACGGGTATTACAGATGACATGGCGTCTGCCGGAGAAGAACTGGATACAGCGGTGACGGCGTTTTTGGAGTTTGCAGAGGATTTGATTTGGGTAGGGCATAATGTACAGTTTGATTATAAATATATCAAACAGTGGGAAGTCAACCACCGTATGGAGAAGACATATTATTCCGTAGATACATTAAAAATTGCAAGAAAATGCCTGCCTGCCCTGGAAAAAAAGACATTAGATTATCTTTGTACGTATTATGGGATTCAAAGGACTTCAAGGCATCGCGCGCTAGACGACGCCGTGGCAAACAGGACGTTGTATGAGATTTTAGAACAGCATTTTTATCAGGAAGAGCCGGATTTGTTTGTAAAAAAACTGCTCCAGTATAAAGTGAAGCGACAGACTCCGGCGACTCCGCAGCAGAAAAAATACTTGAAAGAATTTATCGAATATCATAGAATAAATCTGGATATTCCAATAGAAAAATTAAACCGCAGCGAGGCGTCGCGGCTGACGGATCAGCTTATCCGGCAGTATGGGAAGCGTTGAGTTTTGGTAATACCAGAAAAGCAAAAGACTCATCCATAGAAGAAACAGTATCAATGATAAGCTGAATCTTTTCCGGTGTATTTTGCGCATGGTAAAGTTTTGCAAGAAGCAGATAGATTTGGCTGCTGTCAATTTTTAGTTCCATAGCATATTCAAGAATCGTTATGGCGGCGTCTGTCCTTTCTAGCTTAGACTGGCGCCTGGCATAGGCAAAAAGGGTATCGGCAAGCATATGATAATTTTCGTCAAATTTACTTAAGTCATTGAAATTGGCGGGTCCATACATCAATTTTAAATCTGTGTTGGAATACTGGGACAGATTTATGATTTTCTGGTTGGATAGATTGGTAAGAACAGCTTCGTATTCTTGAAGTTTGCCGTCGGAATATTCTGCGACAGGGAGACGTTTGGATGTAAAAGCAAGGTAATCTAAATTGGAAATATCTTTTTTCCGGGTCGCGTTTGCCTGACGCTCTCTTTCTAAAAAAGATTCATTCGCCTGCTCTTGTTTGGCTGTATGTTTTTGACGTTTGACAGCGAGAATGGCAGTAAATATAATTAATGAAAATAAAAATACGGGGATAGGGAATCTCATAGCAGGTGTCCTTTCTAATGTTATTGTTTGTGAAATGAAATGAGGTGATAGTATGAACTTTTTTAATCCCAAAAGAAATCGCGCCATTGCCGGTATCATTGCCGGATTGTTGATAATCTCTATGGTACTGACAACGATTATATCCTTTATTGGATAACCTCATATGTTACAAATATACAGAAATATTGGAATTATGTCAATTATATTCGTGGATATGCCCCTTGAAAAGTAGATGGGATATGATTTAAAATGAGAATCGTATCATAAAATACGAATAATTGGATTCTAGCACAAGCAGAGAGGATGATTGCATGAAGAAATATTTGAAATTGCTGCCGATACTGGCATTGGTTTTTGCAGTTGGATTGATAGGGCACTCCCTGATTACCGTAGATGCACAGGAAGAGGGGGTGATTCCGGATACTGTATATTTTAATGATATAGACGTAAGCGGAATGACAAAAGAGGAGGCGCAGCGTGTGCTTTCGTCCCATGTAGATTCCCTGCAAAATAAATCTTTTACTTTGACGACGGGAGATAAAAGCATACAGGTTTTGGCGGAAGACTTAGGGCTTGAGATTGCCAATCCTGAGATTGTAGAAGAAGCGTTAAATCTTGGAAAAACAGGCAATTTGATTGCACGTTACAAAGATAAAAAAGATTTGGAAAAGGAACCGAAAAAATTTACCATCTCATACAGCAGTGACGAAGACAAAATTGAAACGCTTTTAGGCGTGAATATGTCGAATCTGAACCAGGAAGCAGTCAACTGCGGGTTAAAGCGTGAGAACGGCTCCTTTCAAATTACAGAAGGGGCGGACGGTATTAAAGTAAATGTTGAAAAGTCTGTCAAGGCGATTCAGGATTATTTAAAGGAAGATTGGAATTTATCAAATGCAGAAATTGCTTTGGAAACGGATGTGACAAAGCCGAAAGGAACGAAAGAAGAGTTATCCAAAGTAAAAGATTTACTGGGTTCGTTCCATACGGATTATAGTTCTTCCGCTTCGGGAAGAGCGAAAAATGTGAATAACGGGGCAGAGAAAATCGATGGAACTGTCGTTTATCCAGGAGATCAGTTTTCCGTTTATAAAGCAGTCAGCCCGTTTGATGCAGAAAATGGATATGAGCTCGCTGGTTCTTATGAGAACGGCACAACGGTGCAGACGTACGGCGGCGGTATCTGCCAGGTTTCTACGACACTATACAATGCGGTGATTCTCGCAGAACTTGAAGTAGATGAACGTTTTAATCATTCTATGATTGTAAATTATGTAAAACCTTCTATGGACGCAGCGATTGCCGGGACGTCTAAAGATTTGAAATTTACAAACAATACAAACGCGCCGATTTATATTGAAGGATATACAAGCGGCGGACAGATTTATTTTAACATATTTGGGCAGGAAACCCGCCCGGCAAACCGCACTGTTACTTACGAAAGCGAAACGCTTAGCCAGACAGAGCCTGGAGTTACACTGCAGGCAGATGGTTCCCATGGAATCGGATATTTTGCAACGCTGACTAGTCCGCATACCGGATATACAGCCAGACTTTGGAAAGTAGTAACTGTCAACGGCGTAGAACAAAGCAGGACGGAATTTAACAGCAGCAGGTATAATCCTTCGAAAAAGGTCATTGCCGTAGGGGTGGCAACGGATAATCCAGAAGCGGCGGCACAGATGTCGGCAGCGATTGCAAGCGGCAGCGAAGCGGCATGCCGTCAGACAGCGGCAGCTCTTGCCGGAGATCCGGCGGCGCAGGCAGCGCTTCAGGCGGCAGCAGAACAAGCGGCGGCACAGGCGGCAGCAGAACAAGCCGCAGCACAGGCGGCAGCAGAACAAGCGGCGGCGCAGGCAGCGGCAGAAGCGGCGGCACAGGCGCCAGCCCAGTAGTCGGCCGGCGTCACAGATCAGTAAGAGGATAAAAGAATAGCAATAGAAACGACGTAAGGCTGTCTGAATAAGGCAGCCTTAAAATAAAGAGACGATAAAGAGGTTGTATGAAAATAGGAAAAATACCGGAGAGCGTTTTAAAGCGTTCTATTTTAAGACAAATTCATACAAAACGGAAGGAAGTGCTTTTGGGCGCCGCTGTGGGTGAAGATTGTGCAGCTTTGAAATTAAAGGAAGATGAGATTTTTGTGCTTTCGACAGACCCGATTACTGGGACTGCAGAAGATATTGGCAAGCTGGCAATCCATGTGACGTTGAATGATTTGGCGAGCGCCGGGGCAGAACCGTTTGGGGTAATGCTGACCGCACTCCTTCCAAAAACGATTACGGAAGAAGATATTAGACAGATCATGCAGCAGGCAGAAGTTGTCTGCAGCCAGGCAAATGTACAGATTATTGGAGGGCATACGGAGGTAACGTCAGCTGTGCTGCGCCCTGTTATTACAGTAACGGGGGTTGGGAAAGCCAAAGAAGGGTCGTTTGTTGCGACTTCCGGTGTAAGAGCCGGAATGGATATTGTTGTAACGAAATGGATTGGATTAGAAGGCACTTCGATTCTTGCAAAAGAGAAAAAAAAGGAACTTTTGGCCCGGTTTTCAGAACGTTTTATTAACCAGGCGGAAAGGTTTGATGAAATGCTTTCCGTTCTTCCGGAGGCAAAAGCCGCCGTGATGTCTGGCGTAGGCGCAATGCATGATGTGACAGAGGGCGGCATATTTGGCGCGCTTTGGGAGATGTCTGAAAGTTCCGGCGTCGGACTTTTCATTGATTTGAAAAAGATTCCGTTAAAGCAGGAGACAGTGGAAATTTGTGAATTTTTTGGTATTAATCCGTATGAATTGATTTCCAGCGGCGCAATGTTAATGGCGGCGGAGGATGGAAACCGTCTGGTGATGGATATACAAAAGGCTGGCATTTTTGCAACGGTGATTGGGAAAGCAACGGAGGGAAACGACAGGATTTTGTACAATGGAGAAGAACGCCGGTTTTTAGAACCGCCGAAAACAGATGAGTTATATAAAGTGCTATAAGCAGAGAAGGAGAGTCACAATGCGTGAAAAAATTTTAGCATTTATAGAAAAAAACAGCCGGATAGAGTTAAAACAACTGGCAATTGTACTTGGAGTAGATGAAGCGGCGATTATGAATGAGTTGGAAGCCATGGAAGAAGAACATATCATTTGCGGGTATCATACGCTGATTAATTGGGAAAAAACCGGAATTGAAAAAGTGACGGCGATGATTGAGGTGCGTGTGACGCCGCAGCGCGGCATGGGCTTTGATAAAGTTGCCGAACGGATTTACAATTATTCTGAAGTGGAATCGGTATATTTAATTTCCGGCGGTTTTGATTTTATGGTAATCTTAGAAGGAAAAACATTGCGGGAAGTATCTCAGTTTGTATCTGAGAAACTTTCGCCGTTAGATTCTATTTTGTCTACTAAGACAAACTTTATCTTAAAGAAATATAAAGACCATGGTACGATTATGTCAGAACAGGCAAAAGATGAAAGGATGAAAATTACGCCATGAGAAATCCATTGTCAAAAAGAATTGTAGAAATTGAACCTTCCGGTATTCGTAAGTTTTTTGACATTGTAAATGAAATGAAAGATGCGATTTCTCTTGGAGTGGGAGAGCCGGATTTTGATACGCCCTGGCATATCAGGGACGAAGGCATTTATTCACTTGAAAAGGGAAAAACGTTTTATACTTCAAACGCCGGATTAAAGGAATTAAAAGAAGAAATTTCAAACTATATGAAGAGGAAATTTCGGCTTACATATGATTTTGAACATGAAATTTTAGTGACGGTAGGCGGAAGTGAAGCAATTGATATTGCAATGCGCGCAATGCTGGATCCGGGAGATGAAGTGTTGATTCCGCAGCCAAGTTTTGTCTGCTATCCTCCCTGTGCCACCCTTGCAAACGGAGTACCCGTTTGTATCGAATTAAAAGCAAAAAACGAATTCTGCCTGACTGCTAAAGAGCTTAAAGCGGCGATTACCCCAAAGACAAAGCTTTTGGTGCTGCCATTTCCAAACAATCCGACAGGTTCCATTCTGGAAAAAAGAGACTTGGAAGAAATTGCAGATGTAATTATAGAACATGATTTATTTGTATTGAGCGATGAAATCTATGCAGAATTGACGTATGGAGAGAAACCGCATGTCTCCATTGCTTCGATTTCGGGAATGAGAGAACGGACAATTGTTATCAACGGATTTTCAAAAGCGTACGCTATGACTGGATGGCGGCTTGGATATGCATGCGGCCCAAAAGAAATTATTGAGCAGATGTTAAAAATTCATCAGTTTGCCATTATGTGCGCGCCGACGACAAGTCAGTATGCGGCTGTGGAAGCATTGAAAAACGGAGATGATGACATTGAAAAAATGCGGGCAGAATACGATGGGCGGAGAAAATATCTGCTGCACCGTTTGAAAGAAATGGGAATCACCTGTTTTGAAGCATATGGGGCGTTTTATCTGTTTCCCTACATAGGGGAATTTGGAATGACTTCGGAAGAGTTTGCCCAAAAATTGTTGGAAAGCGAAAAAGTAGCTGTTGTTCCAGGAACTGCGTTTGGTGTTGGCGGAGAAGGATTTGTTCGTATTTCTTATGCGTATTCTCTGGAAGATTTAAAGAAAGCGTTAGAGCGGATAGAACATTTTGTTGTACAATTGAGGAAATGAGATGGCACAGTTAAATATTGTATTATTGGAACCGGAAATTCCGGCAAATACCGGAAATATTGGCAGAACATGCGCGGCGACAAACAGCAGGCTGCATTTGATTGAACCACTGGGATTTCGGTTAAACGAAAAAGAAATCCGCCGCGCAGGAATGGATTACTGGAATGAGTTAGATGTGACGAGATATTTGAATTGGGAAGACTTTCTTGCAAAGAATCCGGATGCAAAACTTTATTTTGCAACAACAAAAGGAAAGTATGTATATACAGAAGTTTCTTTTGAACCGGATGCGTATCTGGTATTTGGAAAAGAAAGCGCGGGGATTCCGGAGGAACTTTTGGTTAAATACCCTAAAAATTGTATCCGGATACCAATGGTGGGAGAGACGAGATCGCTGAATCTTTCGAATTCTGTGGCAGTTATCTTATATGAGGCGCTTCGCCAGAACAGTTTTGGTAATATGAGGCTTACGGGAGAACTTCACCAATTACATTGGGCAAATTAGGAGACAGAGAATGGGAATAATCAAAGCCAGTAAATTAGTACATGAATATATCAGGCGGGATGAGGAAGGAAATGTCGAGTCAATACTAAAGGCGGTTGACCATGTGGATTTTGATATAAAAGAAGGGGATTTTATTGCCATTTTAGGGCATAATGGTTCCGGAAAATCTACGTTTGCGAAGCATATCAACGTATTGCTTACGCCGAGTGAGGGGACGCTTTGGGTGGATGGCAAAGATACTGGGGACGCAGACAATATCTCTGCTGTGCGCCGTCTGGCGGGAATGGTTTTTCAAAATCCGGACAATCAGATTATTGCAAGCGTGGTGGAAGAGGACGTGGGATTTGGGCCGGAAAATCTGGGCGTACCTACGGCGGAAATTTGGAACAGGGTTAAAGAAAGCTTACAATCTGTCGGTATGTTAAATTACCGCAGCCATTCTCCGAATAAACTTTCCGGCGGGCAGAAACAGCGTGTGGCAATTGCCGGAGTGATGGCAATGGAACCGAAGTGTATTGTTTTGGACGAGCCTACGGCAATGTTAGACCCAAGCGGAAGGAAGGAAGTTCTTAGCGCCGTTCACAAGCTGAATCAAGAAAAGGGAATAACGGTACTGCTAATTACCCATTATATGGAAGAAGTGACAGAGGCAGATTATGTGTATGTAATGGATCAGGGGAAAATTGTGATGCAGGGTACGCCGAGAGAGATTTTTTCCAAGCCGGATATGCTCGCGGAATACCGATTGGACGTGCCTCAGATTACGTTACTGGCGCATAAGCTGAAACAATCAGGCATTCCTCTTCGGGAAGGAATATTGACGCGGGCAGAGTTAAGAGAAGAATTACTAAACCTTTATAGGAGAAGAAACGGCAATGCCAATTATATTTGATAAAGTAAATTATGTTTACAGCAAAGGAACGGCATACGAAAAACAGGCGTTAAAAAATATCAGCCTGAAAATCGAAGATGGGCAGTTTATTGGAATTATCGGGCATACCGGTTCCGGAAAATCCACGTTAATCCAACATTTCAACGGCCTGATAAAAGCGACGTCTGGCGCCGTTTATTTTAACGGCAGGGATATTTATGAAGACGACTATCCGATGAAAGAACTTCGTACAAAAGTTGGATTGGTATTCCAATATCCGGAGCACCAGCTTTTTGAGACGACTATTTTTGATGATGTTTGCTTTGGTCCCATCAATCAGGGACTTAGCAAAAACGAAGCCGGGCTTCGTGCGTTTGAAGCCCTGAAAAATGTAGGAATTCCGGAATCGCTTTTTTATCAGTCTCCATTTGATTTGTCCGGGGGACAAAAGCGCAGAGTAGCGATTGCAGGCGTACTTGCTATGAAACCGGAAGTTTTGATTTTAGATGAGCCGACGGCCGGATTAGATCCAAAGGGAAGAGATGAGATTTTAGATTTGATTGAAAAAATGCACAGGGAACGGAAAATAACAGTTCTATTAGTTTCTCACAGTATGGAAGACGTCGCAAAATATGTTCAGCGTATGATTGTGATGAATAACGGCGAGATTATGTATGATGGAACGCCCAAAGAAGTGTTTCGTCATTATAAAGAGTTAGAGGCAGTTTCTTTGGCGGCTCCGCAGGTTACGTATCTTGTGCATGAGTTAAAGGAACATGGGATGGATATTGGGTTAGATGTAACTACGGTAGAAGAGGCGAAACAACAGATTCTTCGCCTGTTTCATATAGAAGGATAACAGTATGTTAAGAGATATTACGCTTGGGCAGTATTATCCGGCAGATTCTATGATTCATAAATTAGACCCCCGTATTAAATTAATGGGTACGTTTGTCTATATTTTGTCATTGTTTCTGTTTCGGGGCGTACTGGGATTTGCAGTAGTGACAGCAGCGCTTTTTACAGTTGTTTATTTGTCAAAGGTTCCGTTTTCCTACATGGTAAAAGGCTTAAAGGCAATTATGATTCTGATGGTGATTACAGCAGTCTTCAATCTGATACTAACGCCGGGAGACCATGTGCTTTTTAAAGCCTGGATATTTCAGGTTACGATAGAAGGCGCTAAAAATGCAGCATTTATGCTTGTCCGCCTGATTTATCTGATTGTGGGAACCTCGATTATGACTTTGACTACGACGCCGAATCAGCTGACGGACGGCTTAGAAAAAGCGTTGATGCCATTGTCTAAAATAAAAGTTCCGGTACATGCCGTTGCTATGATGATGTCGATTGCACTTCGTTTTATTCCGATTCTAATTGAAGAGACGGATATTATTATGAAAGCGCAGATGGCAAGAGGGGCAGATTTTGAAAGCGGAAATTTTATCAAACGGGTAAAAAATATGGTGCCGCTTTTGGTGCCGCTGTTTGTCAGTGCGTTCCGCCGTGCAGATGATTTGGCGATGGCTATGGAGGCAAGGTGCTATACCGGCGGGCGGGGCAGGACAAAGATGAAGCCGTTATGTTATGCGAAAAAGGATTACGCCGCTTATTTTTTTATGGCAGTTTATTTTGTGGGGATTATGTTGCTGCGTATGGTTTAAAGTAGAAAGAGAGGGGTTTTATGAGAGTGTGTCTTACGGTTGCGTACGATGGGACAAATTATCATGGCTGGCAGTTTCAGCCGAATGGGATTACGATTGAGTCTGTGTTAAATCAGGCTCTTTCTGATTTATTAGGGGAAGAAATTACAGTGATTGGCGCAAGCCGGACGGATTCCGGCGTACATTCTTTAGGAAATGTAGCGGTTTTTGACACAAATTCCAAAATTCCGGCGGAAAAGATTTCTTATGCGTTAAATCAAAGGATTCCGGAAGATATTGTCATACAAAATTCCAGGGAAGTTGCGGCAGATTTTCATCCGCGCCATGTACAAAGCAAAAAGACATATGAATATAGGATTTTAAACCGGAGATTTCCAGATCCAACAAGAAGAAAAAACACTTATTTTTATCATCATGCGCTCGATGTCCAAAATATGCAGAAAGCGGCAAAATATTTTATGGGCGAGCATGATTTTAAAAGTTTTTGTTCTGTGCATACTACTGTGGAAACAACTGTGAGAACGATTCATAAATTAGAGGTCAGTAAGGAAAAAGATGTCATTTGTATTCGTATCACAGGCAGCGGTTTTTTGTATAATATGGTGCGGATTATTGCAGGAACGTTGATATTGGCAGGCAGCGGGGCAATTCTGCCGGACGAGATACCGCAGATATTAGAAAAAAGAAACAGAGGCGCGGCAGGGCCGACAGCTCCGGCAAAGGGGCTTACGATGATTGGAATTGAGTTTTTGGAGGAAGAGGGACAAAAGTGAATCAGAAACAAGAGCTTCCATTAGTGAAAATATCAGTACGTAATCTGGTTGAGTTTATTCTTTGTTCCGGCGATATTGATAACCGGATTGGCGTATCTGTGAGGGCGGAGGCGATGCAGGAAGGCAGCCGTATGCACCGGAAAATTCAAAAAAGAATGGGAGTAAATTATCAGGCAGAAGTTCCTCTTAGTATCCACATTTCAACAGACAGCTATACGTTGCTTTTAGAAGGAAGGGCAGACGGTATTCTTCTGGAAGAGGAAACGGTCATTGACGAAATTAAATGTGTTTACCGGAGTTTGGAATTACTGGAGGAACCTGTTTTTGTCCATCAGGCGCAGGCAATGTGTTATGCGTATATTTATGCCGCCCAGAAAAATCTGGACTGCATTACGGTACAGATGACCTATTGTAATTTGGATACAGAAGAGATGAAACGGTTTCGTATACCGTTTTCTTTTGAAGAATTAAAACAGTGGTTTTTTTCTGTGATTGCACAATACCAGAAATGGGCGGATTTTCAGATTCATTGGAAGAAAAAGATGACGGACAGTATTTTGGGCCTTACGTTTCCATATGATTACCGCAAAGGGCAAAAGGAATTGGCCGGGGACGTTTACCGTACCATTCTGCGAAAAAAAATTCTGTTTATTCAGGCTCCGACGGGGACGGGAAAGACGCTTTCTACGGTATTTCCGGCTGTAAAAGCAGTGGGAGAGGGGCTGGCAGATAAGATATTTTATCTGACGGCAAAAACGATTACGGCGTCTGTGGCAAAAGAGACGTTTTTACTGCTTTATCAGTGCGGATACCAGGCAAAAACGATTGTGATTACGGCAAAAGAAAAGATTTGTCTTTGTGAAGAAATGGACTGCAATCCCATCCATTGTCCCTATGCGAAAGGGCATTATGACAGAGTCAATGACGCCGTATATGATTTGCTGCAAAAAGAAGATTTTTTTACAAGAGAAGTACTGCAAAGACAGGCCGAGACGTTTCAGGTTTGTCCGTTTGAACTGTGCCTGGATACGGCGCTTTGGTCGGATGTGGTTATTTGTGACTATAACTATGCGTTTGATAAAAGAGTCCGGCTGAAACGTTTTTTCGCAGAAGGACAGAAGGGAGATTATATTTTTCTGGTAGATGAGGCGCATAATCTGGTGGAGCGCGCGAGGGAAATGTACAGCGCGCAGATTTATAAAGAAGATGTGCTTACTGTCAAAAAATTATTAAAGAATAAAAGTAAGAAACTGGATCAGGCATTTACGTCGTGTAATAAGTTTCTGTTGGAATTAAAAAGGGAATGTGACGTCTGCCGGGTGTATGAAGGGGATTTGGGCAGCATGATATTTTCCTTTATGCGTCTTGCAGAACGGCTGGATTTCTTTTTGCAGGGGAATCCAGCTTTTCCGGATAAAAAGGAAGTAATGGAATTTTACTTAAATCTGCGCACTTTTTTATCGACGTATGAGACGATAGACGAGCGGTATGTGATTTACTCCGAACATGAAGCTGACGGCAGGTTTAAGCTGCGCCTGTTTTGCGTAGACCCATCGAAACAGCTTCAGGAATGTCTGGATAAGGGAAGGGCGGCAGTCTTTTTTTCGGCGACGCTGCTGCCAATTCAATATTATAAAGAGATGTTAAGTACAAAAACCGACAATTATGCGGTCTATGCACAGACTTCGTTTTCAAAAGAACAGAGTTTTTTGTGTATTGGAAAAGACGTCAGCAGCCGTTATAAAAGGCGTAACGAATTAGAATTTCAAAAGATTGCGGCTTATATTGCAGAGCTTGTTTCGGCGAAAAAGGGAAATTATATGGTATTTTTTCCATCGTATCAACTTATGGAACAAGTTTTTCATCAGTTCCGATTGGCTGCGCCAAATAAATTACGTACAATCGTGCAAAAAAGCGGAATGAAAGAAGACGAGCGGGAAGCGTTTTTAAAGGAATTTTCTGTTTCAGATGAAAATTCCCTCGTTGCATTCTGCGTGTTAGGCGGAATTTTTGGAGAAGGAATTGACTTGAAGGAAGAACAGCTGATTGGCGTAATGATTGTTGGAACGGGACTGCCGCAAATTGGAAATGAGCGGGAAATTTTAAAGGAGTATTATGACAGGAAAACGGGAGAAGGGTTTGATTATGCATACCGTTTTCCAGGCATGAATAAGGTGCTGCAGGCGGCGGGACGGGTAATTCGAACGGCTTTAGACCGCGGGGTGATTGCCCTTTTGGACGAGCGTTTTTTAGAAAACAGTTACCGCCGTCTCTTTCCAAGGGAATGGGCTTCTTATACCGTATTAGAGCAAAAAGACGTCAAAAAAGCGGCGTCAGACTTCTGGGAGCAGTTTTAAAAATTCTTCCACAGATGTGGAAGTAGGATGGCTGGCATTGACAGAAACGGCAATATGTCTGGCCGGAATTGGTTCGCTGGTATGTAAAGTAAACAGTTCCGAGGAATCTGGGTTTAGGCAGTAATCGGGTAAAAAAGCAATGCCAAGACCGATTTTAGCAAGGTCGATTAAAAGGTCATTGCTGCTTAGTTCAATATCCGGAATCAGTTCTAACTGGTGTTTGAGGAACAGGGTGTGCAAAAATTCGCTGGTCGTGCTTTTTCTGTCAAGCATAAGAAGCGGATATTCTTTGAGCTGCTCAAAGGTAAGTTCTTTGTCTTTTAATTTGATATAAGAAGAGCCGGCGATAAACACATCATTGAATTCACAGACTGTTTTGCGGATAAAAGCATGGGGCAGCCTGGAATTGGGAAGATTTGTCACGATAAGGTCAACTTTTCCCTGTTCTAAGAGATTGACGCAGCAGAGGGAAGTGGCGTTGGTTACTTTAATGGGGACATTTGGAAATTTATGATGGAACTGCTTGAAATACGGTACAAGAAAATAACGGCAGATGGTATCGCTTGCACCAATATGAAGCTGTCCCATGCCAAGAATTTCATTGTCTAATAACTGGCTTTCTGCGCGCCGGATTAAAAAAATGGCAGGTTCAATGTGTTTAAGTAAAATCTGTCCGGCGGGAGTAAGCTGTACGTTTTTGGTACTGCGGATAAACAGGGGCTGTCCAAGTTTTTTTTCCAGTGATTTAATTGACTGGCTGACAGCAGACTGGGAGATGTAGAGTTGTTTGCTGGCTTCGGAAAAACTTAAAGTTGTGGCGACAAGATAAAAGACTTTATAGGATTCATAATTAATATCCATGAGTGAGGCTCCTTTTTGTGGGGTTTTCTTTTACTATAACATTGTGGGGATAAAAGTGCAAATTTTCTTGATTTGCTAAAAAAGGATGTTTATTATCCGATATAAGATATGGAAAAAGGATTTTTGATTTTAGTATATAAATTGGGTAAAAATCAGGGTGCAGTGTTTGGAAAGAACCAAACGCTGCACCCTTTTTTCGTTTATTTGTCCATAAACGATATGAATTCTATGAATTTGTATCTTGAATAATCGGTGGAATCTGAGAGAGCATATTGTCAATATCCTCAAACATTGCGCTTTTTGTCGTGCCAAGGCTGCTGGCGCGTTTGATGTGTTTGACGACTTCCTGGTACTGGAGTTTTATGTCGTCAAAAAACTGACAGAGCGTCTGCATTTTTTTCTCGGATTCTTCGATAACTCCAGAAATTTCTGACTGAACCAAAGTGGCTCCTTCTGCAGCCTGCGTAATCGAATGAAACGATTCATAAGTACTGTTGACGATTTCAGTGCCGGCTCCAAGTTTTTGTGCGGAGGACATTATACTTTCGTTTAATTCAGTCGTACCGGATTCTACATTGTGTATGCCGGAATCGGCGTCGTTTGCAAGAGACTTGATTTCTTCTGCAAGTTCTTTGACTTTTGACGCGACGACAGCAAATCCTCTGCCGTCTTGTCCGGCTCTTGAGGCCTCAATGGATGCGTTGATGGCAAGAATATTTGTCTCGTCTGCAATGGATACAATTTTATTGATACACTGGCGGATTCCTTTGACGGATTCCTGAAGCTGGTCAAAGGTTTGTTCCATTTCAACGTAGGCTTGTTCAATCATTACAGAAGTCTGCTTAAGGTCTTTTACTTTTTCCTGTGTTTCGGATACTGTCTGGCCAATCGAACTTTTGACTTCTGAAAATTGTTCCGCGGTATTGTCAATACTGGAAAACGTTTCTCCAAAATCTAAAAGCTGCGTTTGAAAATCGTCTGCTCTTTTTAGGACATTGGAAAAGGATTTGCTGACAAGGCTGAGTTCAAACAGTGATTCTACTTCTTTATGTATCAAATCTTCTTTATAATCTTTTAGATGTTCTGTCACGTACAGTACCGGATAAAGGCTTTTTTCATTATGGTGTGCCTGATGATGTGCCTGGCTCCGCTTTGGCGGGTTATTTTTTGAAAACAACATGTTTCTCCTCCTTTATTCAAATACGACGCATGTCATGGACTGATTGACAAAACGGTTATTGTAGTGTTCGCCATATCCGACAAGGCCTGCATGACTGCCAAGTGCAGCCATTTCATTAAGATAGGTCTGCATATAATTCTTTTCAGAAAACAGTTTATAACGGAATAAGCAGTTGACGCTGAAAACAGCAGACCGTTTTGGGAATTCCTGACAGATGGTGCGGATGGTTTCTTTGGTAATTGCTTTATAATCGCCTAATTCTAATAGAATTAATACATCGGAATCGTTTACCTGACGGAAACAGGCAAGAGAATTTCCGGCGACTTCTTTGATGGAAATAATACAGGTATCATTGCCGTTGATTTTTCCGAAAGGATTTTGGAAAGTCTGGGTTAAGATTTCTTTGTCTGTAACATGAAGGATACTTTGATAGACTTGTTTTGCCGGCTTGCCGTTTAACGATCCAATGATATAGTTGGCGCGGTCGGTATTTGAAGCAATAAAACGGTAATTTCCAAGCTGGTGGTAGATGTTTTCTTTATATGTTTTTACACGTCCGTTATGGTTTTTTACAATCCCATATACAACGGAATCCTGATAAATTTTTCCGTTTGCAGATACTTTTCCGGCATCGCCTGTTCCGCCAACGAGCGAGATGCCTTTTTGCTTTAAGGCGGTATGAATGGTAGTCAATGCACAGGCGTCGTTTCCGGTGCAAAAATCAATACATACTGTGTCGTTTTGCGTACCGTTTACCTTTCGTATATCTTCTTCCAGACGGTGAATGTACTTGACTGGCATAACGGATACTTGTTCGAGTGCGTTTGCCGCTGCGCTTACTCCGTCATAAAATGCTATGACGCCAACCCCTTTTTCTACAACCCTGGTATCATAGCTCATTCCGACGCATCCAATGCTTGGAACATTCGGATATAATTTTTCTAGAGTTTTTACATGAGATTCAAACTGGGAATCATTGGAAAACAACATAATAAACTGTGGCTGCCGAAGGCCGTTTACTGCTTCTGAAAGATTTCCATTTTGGCTCATTCCAAAAAACTGTTTCATATTGCCGCCTCTCCTTTTCTTTTTCACATTTCTGGATAATTGTGAAATTATCTACTCGTATTTCATTTTTTTCATACATATTTTATTATACTGGAAATTGAATGGAAACGTCAATCCTTTTTGGGAGAAATAAAAGTGTATTTCATTAAGGCCTGCGGTTGATTTATTTGACGCAAAAACCTCATTATGTTACAATATCCTACAAAAACAAATCAAAAGAGGATTTCTATATATGTCAAAATCACTTTTTATAGCCGAAAAACCGAGCGTTGCACAGGAATTTGCAAAGGCGCTCAAAATGGATATGCGAAGCTATAATGGATACAAGGAAGGCGATACTGCAGTCGTAACATGGTGCGTCGGGCATCTTGTCACAATGAGTTATCCAGAAAGCTATGATATGAAGTACAAAAAATGGAGCCTTTCTACACTTCCGTTTATACCGGAAACATTCAAATATGAGATAATCGCAAGCGCTGCAAATCAGTTTAAAATTGTAGAACAGCTTTTAAACCGTGAAGATATTGATACGATTTATGTCTGTACCGACTCAGGAAGAGAAGGAGAATATATTTACCGTCTGGTAGAACAGATGGCCGGCGTGCATGACAAAGTACGTAAACGTGTCTGGATTGATTCCCAGACAGAAGATGAAATCCGACGCGGCATCCGTGAAGCAAAAGATTTATCAGAATACGACAACATTGCCAAAAGCGCTTATTTAAGAGCCAAAGAAGATTACTTGATGGGCATTAACTTTTCAAGGCTTTTAACTTTAAAATACGGAAACACAGTCGCTTCTTATCTCAAAGAAAAATATGCGGTGATTTCCGTTGGCAGAGTAATGACGTGCGTGCTTGGAATGGTGGTGCGCAGAGAGCGTGAAATTCGGGATTTTGTCAAAACCCCATTTTACCGTGTGCTTGCAAAATTGAATTTAGGAGGAAGCCAAATAGATGCAGAGTGGCGTGTCAATCCCAAATCCCGGTATTTCCAGTCCCCAAAACTTTACAAAGAAAATGGTTTCTTAAAAGAGGAAACGGCAAAAGAATTGATTGATTCTCTGCTCGGCCATCCGCTTTTTGTAGAACAGACAAGTAAGAAGAAAGAGACAAAAAATCCTCCTCTTTTATATAATCTTGCCGAGCTTCAAAATGACTGTTCAAAATTTTTTAAAGTCAGTCCCGACGAAACGCTTGCCATTGTTCAGGATCTTTACGAAAAAAAATTAGTCACATACCCGCGTACCGACGCCA
Source organism: uncultured Lachnospiraceae bacterium (assembly GCA_910586355.1). Taxonomy (GTDB): domain Bacteria; phylum Bacillota; class Clostridia; order Lachnospirales; family Lachnospiraceae; genus Roseburia_B. Next base: position 21,490 of record CAJUHJ010000011.1, on the reverse strand, counting down.
GGGTATTGTCTACGGCAGTAGCAAAAGAAATCTATAAAAATATATCTGGATTAAAGAATATTTCCGGGATGAGCCCGTTTGTAGAAGAAATTTTAGAGAATGGCTCTTATAAAACGATTGCGAAAACAAGATATGTCAATGACAAACAGATTACCGATCATTATGCCATTATTCCTACCGGGCAGGGCATAGGAGCGTTAAAATCCCTCTCCGGGCGTTCGGTTCATGTCTATGAAGTGATTGTGCGTCGGTTTTTGGCTGTGTTTTATCCTCCGGCCATTTATCAGAAAGTCAGCCTGGCTGCACAGGCAATGGAAAAGGAACAGTTTTTTGCCAGTTTTAAAATTTTGACAGACGAAGGCTATTTGAAAATTATGAATTATTCCTTCCAGAAACAGAAAAATTCCACAAAAGCGGATGCTGCCTATGATGAAAATTTGATGAATTACATCGCATCTTTAAAAAAGAAGGATGAGCTAAAGCTTGAAGGATATGAAATCAAAGAGGGTGAAACGTCGCCGCCCAAACGCTACAATTCCGGTTCTATGATTTTAGCAATGGAAAATGCAGGGCAGTTAATTGAAGATGAAGAGCTTCGCGCGCAAATCAAAGGCAGCGGAATCGGTACCAGCGCGACAAGAGCCGAAATTTTAAAAAAATTAGTTGCCAACAAATATCTGGCGTTAAATAAAAAAACGCAGGTCATCACTCCGGCATTGATGGGAGAGATGATTTATGACGTTGTCAACGCGTCAATCAAATCGCTGCTCAATCCAGAACTTACGGCGAGTTGGGAAAAAGGCTTGACATATGTAGCGGAAGGGAGTATTACAGAAGAAGAATATATGGAAAAGCTGACAAAATTTATTGAAAGCCGTACCAGCGGAGTTTTGAATCTGAATAATCAATATTATTTAAGAGGATCGTTTGAAAATGCTGCGAAGTATTATAATAAGCAGCAGTGACAGAAAAGGAGATATTTTTATGGAACAATGTAAAGTAAAAAATATGTATGATTTAAACGAAACAATTGCGGCAGAATTGTTGGAGGGTATAGAGTATCCATGGGAAGCTCTAAAAGGAATCAGCAATTTTATTAAACAAATGGGACCGTCGTTAAACCCTGATATTTATGAAAAGAAAGGTGAAGATATTTGGGTGGCAAAAAGCGCAAAAGTGGCGCCGACTGCATTTTTAAACGGGCCTCTGATAATTGACGAAGAGGCGGAAATCCGGCATTGCGCTTTTATCCGGGGAAGCGCAATTGTCGGTAAGGGCTGCGTTGTCGGCAATTCCACAGAATTGAAAAATGTGATCCTTTTCAACAGCGTCCAGGTTCCGCATTATAATTATGTCGGGGATTCCATATTAGGCTATAAATCCCATATGGGCGCCGGCTCTATTACTTCAAATGTCAAAGCGGATAAGACGCTTGTTGTTGTAAAAGGAAATGAAGGGCAGATTGAGACCGGATTAAAAAAATTTGGCGCAATGCTGGGCGATTATGTAGAAGTCGGCTGCAATTCTGTGTTAAATCCCGGCAGCGTAATCGGAAAGCATACCAATATTTATCCGCTGTCTATGGTACGCGGCGTTGTTTTAGAAAATTCTATTTATAAAAATAAAAATGAAATTGCTGCAAAAAAAGCGGAGGTGTGATTTTCGCAGAGCGCTGGTTGGGGCTTTGGCGGAATAGATTGAGAATCCAGTCCTTTACGAATAAAATCAAGAAAGGACTGGGTTCTTTTTTATTCTTTACACAATCTGCACATGATACGTTTCCAGCCAGTAATTGACCTGGAGCATATAAGCAAGCATCTGAGGCCCCGCCATCAGCTGGCCGTACCATGGTTTTCCATAATCGGAAGGACTGTTTAAAAACGATTTTACTTTTTTGAAATCCAAAAGTTTCCGGATAGGAGCCGAAGGAGACGAAAGTACTTCCCTTAACTGTCTGCCCAGCAGTTTTTCATAAGAGGGGTCGTATGTTTTTGGATATGGGCTTTTTTTCCTCCAGAGAATTTCTTTTGGAAGGTGGTTTGCTCCGGCGTGGCGCAGCAGGCCTTTGACAATGCCGTCGGGACATTTCATCTCCCAGGGAATGTTAAATACATATTCTACGATACGGTGGTCTGCAAACGGAACCCTTGCCTCAAGCCCATTGTACATACTTGTGCGGTCCATGCGGTCTAAAAGCGTAACCATAAACCAGCGCAGGTTCAGATAGGCGATTTCGCGCCTTCTTTTTTCTTCCGGCGAATCTTCGGAAAGAAGGGGCGTTTCGTGTATCGTTTTTTCATAAGCTGCATGGGCGTATTCTTCCATGCCAAGCTCTTTGATTAAGGCGTCGTCTAACATAGTCTGCCTTGGCGCCATGCTTTTTGACCATGGAAAAGCGTCTGTTTCAAAGGCTTCTTTACTGTGGAACCATGGGTATCCGCCAAAAATTTCATCGGCACATTCTCCGGTCAATGTAACGGTATTGTACGGTTTGACTTTAGAACAAAAATACAACATGGAGGATTCTACGTCCGCCATGCAGGGAAGATCCCTTGCGTCTACGGCTTTGTAGAGACATTTTAGCATTTCAGTATTCCCGCATTCTAAAAAATGATGGTTGGTATCTGAAAAAGAAACCATCTGCTCTACAAAAGGACGGTCCTGGCTTGGCTGGAACGCGTTGGATTTAAAATACTTTTGATTATTGGTAAAATCAAACGAAAAAGTATTGAGTTGTTTTCCCTGGTTTTTTAATTCTTTTGCACAAACGGCAGTCACAAGGCTTGAGTCAATGCCGCCGGAAAGGAATGTGCTGATTGGAATATCAGAAAGCATTTGCATTTGGACGGCGTCTGTTAAAAGCCAGGCAGTTTTTTCAATGGTGTCTTCAAAAGAATCCTCATGCGGGCGGCTTTCTAATTTCCAATAGGCGTTGTCTGTGTAAGAATAAGAATCCAGTGTAATCATATGGCCGGGCAGGACTTCAAAGACATTTTGGAAAACGCCTTTTCCGTATGTTTTTGCCGGGCCTAAAGCAAAAATTTCGCATAGTCCATGTTTATCCAGAATAGGCGAAACGTCTGGGTATGCGAATAAGCCTTTGATTTCTGAGGAAAAAATAAACGTATCTTCATGTTTGGTATAGAATAAAGGCTTTACGCCTAGCCTGTCACGGAATAAATGTAGTTTTCCAGAATAGGAATCCCAGATTGCCGCTGCAAAAATGCCGTTGAGTTGTTTGACAAATTTTATGCCGTGAAGAAGGTATCCGTTTAAAATAACTTCCGTATCACTTGCCGTTTCAAACACAGCGCCTTCTGCCATAAGGGACTCTTTTAACTCGTTCATGTTATAGATTTCGCCATTAAAAACAATGGCAAATTCCCGTCCGTTTTTCCGTTTTATCATAGGCTGTTCTCCGGTGAGAAGGTCGATAATTTTAAGCCTTACATGGGCAAAGCCGCAGGAAGGGCATAGGTATGTGCCGCTGCCGTCCGGTCCTCTGTGTTTTTGCACCTGATTCATACGCTCTAAAATTGGCAGCCATTTTTGACGCTCATTTGTATAGTTTTCTTTGGGATTAAAAAATCCAGCGATTCCGCACATATGGATACTCCTTTCAAAACGTTTCTGTTACTGAATGATTGGCTGGTACTGTCTGCCGTCAAGGGCGGCTTCAATGGAAGGGATTAAAAGATTTGTATGCGCAATCATGGAGTTTGGTTTTTTCTCAGGGTTATCCTGACCAAAGGGAATAAAATAAATATGCTTGGCATTTAACAGAAGGCCGATATTTTTCATATTCATGCCAAGAGCGTCGTTGGTGGAAATGGAAATCAAAAGCGGTTTGTTGTTGCGCAGGTGTGCTTTTGCCGCCATCAGTACCGGAGTGTCCGTAATGCCGTTTGCAAGTTTGGCGATGGTATTTCCGGTACAGGGGAATAGCACAAGAATGTCCAAAAAACCTTTCGGCCCAATGGGTTCTGCCTGTGGTATGGACAACATAGGCGCGACTTTCGTAAGTTCTTCTGCTTTTTTCACAAAATCTTTGGCATTTCCAAAGCGGCTGTCTAACGTCTGCGCTGCGTTTGAAAAGATTGTCTGTACAATGGCGCCTTCTTCCGTCAGTTTTTTCAGTTCCTCAAAAACCTTTTCATACGTACAGAAAGAGCCGGTAAATGCGACTCCAATGTGTTTACCTTTTAAAGACATAGTGATCTCCTTTCAAATTTTTTGATGGATTCATTTATGGCTTTCGCAGAGGAAAGCGGGGCATATCTGCCCGGAAGCCCCGGATAGGAAGCGGCGTTTAAAGATAATTCTTTTGCAGCCGTAAGGTCAATGCCGCCCGGAGAGGAAGCGATGTCTAAAATTGTGACAGAATTCTTGGTTTTTTCTAAAAGTTCTTTGGTAAGGACAATGGAAGGAATCGTGTTAAAAATAAAATCAAACGTTCCAATAGGAAAAGCAGCGTCTTTTAAAGAAAGCGTTTGTTCTGCAAAGACGGATGCCTGGGCTCTTTCTGTGGCGTCTGCCGAGATAACAGTTACATGGCAGGAAAGACGCAGAAGTTTTTCTGCCAGCGTCCGTCCGCATTTGCCGTATCCAAATACTGCGCATTTGCTGCCAGAAAGATTGACGGGGCTGTTTTTTATTGCTTCGCAGATAACGCCTTCTGCAGTTGCAATGCTGTTGAAATAAGATAAAGATTCTTCTTTCATAAAATCAAAAAGGATAATACTCATTTTAGAGGCTTTTTGATAAAAATCATCTGGTATACATCCGGCATACAGCCGCTGGGCTGGTTTTAAATTTTTTAAAAACTGGTTGATATTTAAGTTTCCTTTCATCGCTTTTTGATTTAAGTTGATACCGTCTTTGGTAAAGGGAACCGGACAGACAATACAAGAAGAATTTGAAACAGCCGCTTCTAAAGAAGAAAATGTTTTGACGGCATTCGTCTGCGCCGGCTGGCAAAGGGCAAAGCTGCAGACGGCGCTTTTTGATTTTGTAAGTTCTAAGGCGAGATATGTCTGGCGCAGGTCGCCGCCGATGACTGCGTAGTCGTAGTGATATGGGGTCATGGAACTGGCTCCTAAAGATGGGGGATTTCAATTATGGTATGCGAAGGAGAGGCAAAAGGTGAATTGAAAAAAATCTTGACAAAATCAAAAAACCATGTTAATTTTTTTATATGATATAGTATGTTACTGGCAGGCAGGCATTAACTATACATAAAACAAAAGGATGTTTATGTATATTAATGCCTTTTTTATGCAGAAAATTATTCCAAATCGAAATAACGGCCGACTTGAAACCGTGTTTTTTGGGAATGATAAGACTGCAGGCTGCGAACAGAAAAAGGCGGCAATATACAAAAGATTTCCAAAAAAATTTTAGGAGGGATTGTCGTGAAAGACAAAATTTTTGGTGTATTGCAGCGGGTTGGAAGGTCGTTTATGCTTCCAATCGCAATTCTGCCGGTGGCAGGTTTGTTACTTGGGGTCGGCGGTTCATTTACAAATGAGACAATGTTAGAAACGTATGGTTTGATGGGCATTATGGGACCGGGCACAGCGTTAAATGCCATTTTGCAGGTGATGAGCGCGGCGGGCGACATTGTGTTTGGGAATCTGCCGATTATATTCGCAATGGGCGTTGCGATTGGCATGGCAAAAAAGGAGAAGGAAGTTGCGGCGATTTCGGCGGCGATTGCATTCTTCATTATGCACGCGTCTATCGGGGCGATGATTACAAATCATGGGGGCGCAGAAGCAATGTTAGACGGCGCGACGGCTTCCGTTGTGGGCATTACGTCTTTGCAGATGGGCGTGTTTGGCGGCATTATTGTAGGGCTTGGCGTATCGGCTTTACATAACAAGTTCTATAAAATTGAACTGCCACAGGTCTTGTCATTCTTTGGAGGCACGCGGTTTGTGCCGATTGTCTGCGGGCTTACGTTTACGTTAGTCGGGATTTTAATGTTTTTTATCTGGCCGGTGATTCAGCAGGGAATTTACTCTGTCGGCGGCGTAGTGTTAGAATCCGGTTATGCCGGGACATGGGTGTATGGCCTGATGGAGCGCGCATTAATTCCGTTTGGACTTCATCATGTGTTTTATCTTCCATTTTGGCAGACTGCGCTTGGCGGCACAATGGAAGTCGGCGGGCAGGTGATCGAAGGCGCCCAGAATATCTTCTTTGCCCAGCTTGCGGAACCGTCCATTTCCCATTTTGCAGTGTCAGCGACGCGTTTTATGTCCGGCAAATTCCCATTGATGATTTTTGGGCTGCCGGGAGCGGCGCTTGCAATGTATAAAGTGGCAAAACCAGAGAAAAAAGAAGCAGTCGCAGGGCTTTTGGCATCTGCCGCGCTTACTTCCATGATTACCGGAATTACAGAGCCGCTGGAATTTACATTCTTATTTGTTGCGCCGCTTTTATACGCAGTGCACTGTATATTTGCCGGATTTGCATATATGCTTATGCACATCTTAAACGTAGGGGTCGGCATGACATTTTCCGGCGGATTAATTGATATGTTCCTGTTTGGCGCGCTTCAGGGAAATGGAAAAACAAACTGGCTGATGATTCTTCCGGTGGGACTTGTTTACTTTGTCGTTTATTATTTCCTGTTTTCCTTTTTAATCCAGAAAATGAATTTAAAAACACCGGGACGCGACGATGGCGAAGAAGTGAAGCTGTACCGCAGAAGCGATGTGGACGCAAGGAAAAACGGGGCAAAAGGAGAAACATCAGAAGAAGATGCGTTATCCATAGCCATCTGCAGGGGGCTTGGCGGCAAAAAGAACATTTCAGACGTCGACTGCTGCGCGACAAGGCTGCGCTGTACAGTGCATAAATCAGAACTGGTAGACGACGGCCTTTTAAAATCCACAGGCGCGTCCGGCGTAGTGCATAAAGGAAACGGCGTTCAGGTCATTTATGGGCCGCGTGTGACGGTGATTAAGTCGAATCTGGAAGATTATCTGGAACACGCTCCAGAAGAAGAATATACGCCATCTGCGGATAAGGCTGCAAAAGAATCCGGCAAAAAAGAAAGCAAAACGTCAGGCAAAGCAGCATCGACAACAATTATTTATAGTCCGGTCAACGGAGAGGCGGCGGATTTGTCAGAAGTTCCGGACGAAGCGTTTGCAGGAAGAATGATGGGCGACGGCGCAATGGTCATTCCTTCAGACGGCGAAGTGCGGGCTCCGGAAGACGGGGAAGTGTGCTTTGTCTTTGACACCAAACACGCTGTCGGTTTTGAAACGTCGTCAAAACTTGCGCTTTTAATCCATATGGGCATTGATACGGTGAATTTGAATGGAAAAGGTTTTGAAGCGTTTGTAAAAAACGGCGATCAGGTAAAAAAAGGAGATTTGCTGTTGAAACTGGATTTAGAATATATCAAAACCCATGCGCCTTCGCTGGCGTCTCCGGTGTTATGTACGGAGCTGTCTGACAATCAGAAAATCCGCCTGTTAAAAACCGGAACAATCAAAGCGGGAGAAGCGTTGTTTGCAGTAGACACATACGAAAAATAAACGTCAGGGATTGACAGGGGAGAGCGGTATGTACAGAGTAAAAAAAGCGTTGAACCATAACACAGTAATTGCAATCGGATTAGAAGACAACCAGGAATATCTTTTACTTGGAAAAGGAGTCGGTTTTGGGAAAAAAGTCAGCGAGCGGATCAAACCGCAGGAAGACTGCACGGTGTATTCCCTCCGCGAACAAACAGACCGCGGGACGGCAATGGAGATCGTAAAAGAGATTGACCCCGTGTATTTAGAGGTTGCGCAGCAGGTGTTAAAAGAAGCGGAACGCATTTTTGGAAAAATTGACTGGAGCATACTCTTTCCCATGGCGGATCATATCGCATTTGCAGTTAAGCGGATACAAAACAACGAACAGATTAGTAATCCGCTGACAAGCGACATTCAGGCATTATTTCATATGGAATATAAAACGGCAGAGTGTCTTCGCCCGATTTTACGGGAGCGGCTTTTGGCAGAAATCGACGAGCATGAAATTGGCTATGTAGCGCTGCATATCCATTCCGCCATTGTAGATGAAAACGTGGCGCTTTCCATGCAGATTGCAGGAACTGTGCGGGAATGTATCGAGCTGGTCGAACAAGAGACGAAAACAACGATTGACGTGATGTCTTTGTCCTATAACCGATTGATGAACCATGTGCGGTATATGGTGGCAAGGGCGATCAAAGGCGAAAAACTGAAATTAGACATGAACGACTATATGTCGGTCAAATTTCCAGATGAATTTCGCATGGCGGCGACAGTGTGCGGACATTTGGGAACATATTTAAAGAAACCGCTAGACGATGTAGAAATTGGCTACCTAGCGATGCATATCCAGAGAGTTTCGGCAGAGCAGGGAGAAAATGAACAAAATAAATAGGAAAATTGACCGGGGTTTACACTTTTTGCAGATTCTGTTATAATTGTACTGTAACAATAAAAAGATGGAATCGGAGAGGCGGTGGCAATATGACAGAAAAAGAAATGATACAAAGAAATATTGAAGAATTTTCCAGATTGCAAAAATATATGAGCTTAACCCAAGACAAGGAATCGGAAGCCTATCAGGAAATGTATGAAAGATACATTGATTTAAAGGCAATCCTTACAGCCTCAGGAACAAATATCACAGACATAGACAGAATAAAAGCATAAAACAAAACCATATAAAAAAGTGTGGACCCTTGGAAAATCCAAACAGGTCCACACTTTTTTACTTTAACATTCCATCACCCATCAATCAGCCCATATAAACTGCCATAAAAATCCGGATAGGAAATATTGACGCAGTCTGCGTGTTTCATCGTGCAGCCGTCCGGCAGGGCGAGAGCGGCGACAGCAAAAGACATGGCAATCCGATGGTCGTGGAAGCTGTCAAAATCAGCGGCGTGTAAGCCGTCGGGATTCCCTTCAATTCTCATGCCGTCGTCCGTCTGTTCCACAAAAACCCCCATACGGCGTAAGTTTTCGGCAATCGTTTCAATGCGGTTCGATTCCTTTACTTTCAATTCCGCCGCGTCTTTTATCACAGTCGTCCCATCTGCAAACGCCGCAAGTATGGCAAGGATTGGAATCTCATCAATCAGCGTTGGAATCAAATCACCCCCGATTTCCGTCCCGCTTAGCCTGCTTGACGAAACAAGCAGGTCACAGACAGGCTCCCCCGAGACAATCCGTTCATTTAGTTTTTTTAAATTTCCGCCCATTGCAAGGACGGTTTTTATCATACCGTCCCGAGTAGGATTTATGCCGACATTTTCAATCAAAAGTTCAGAATCAGGAACAAGCAGTCCGGCGGCAATAAAATAAGCGGCGGAAGAAATATCTCCGGCAACGTCTACTTTTTGTCCCATTAAATCCGGGCTTGGCAGAACCGAAACACGAAAGCCCTCCGTAGAAACTTTAGCTCCAAAAGCGAAAAGCATACGTTCCGTATGGTTTCTTGAGAGCGCCGGTTCTAAAACAGAAGTCACGCCGTCGGCATAAAGTCCGGCAAGCAAAATACAAGACTTCACCTGCGCGGAAGCAACGGGGGAAACCCAGTCGATTCCATGCAGTTTTGAAGGGCAAAACAAAAGCGGGGCGCAGCCGTTTCCGGCGCAGCTTGTCACATTGGCGCCCATAGCGGCAAGCGGGGAGAGTATGCGTTCCATAGGGCGTTTTTGAATCGAATCGTCGCCGCTTAAGCGGGAAGAAAAGTTCTGCCCAGCAAGGATTCCCGATATAAGCCGCGTCGTCGTCCCGCTGTTCCCGGCGTCTAATTCAGACGTGGGCGCAGACAGCCCATGCAGCCCCTTTCCATAGACAAGGACAGACTCCTTCTTATTCTCAATTTCAATTCCCATTTTGCGGAAACAAGAAATCGTCGAAAGACAGTCGGCTCCTTGCAAAAAATTCGTAATTTCCGTTTTCCCCTTCGAAATTGCGCCAAACATCACGGCGCGGTGGGAGATAGACTTATCCCCCGGTACGGACAGGGTTCCTCTTAATCGTTTCGCATGTTTTAATTCCATAGAAATTCCTTTCTTATCGTTCATAAACGGTATAACTGTATTTCTGCAAAAGCGTAATCGCGCTGTCATACGCCTTCTGGTCGTAAAGTTCAATTTTTAGCACGCCTTCTTCAAATTCCCGATTGTGTATAATGCCGATATTTTTGATGTTAATACATTCCTTTGCTAAAATTGCCGCCACAGTGGCGATTTCACCTGTTTTATCCATTAAGTCACAGTATAATTCAAACACAGTCCTTGCGCCATGGGCTGGGGAGACGGCGAGGGAATCCCGATAATTTTTAGCCGACTGGAAAAAACTCCTGATGCCCGCCGCGTTAGAAGCGGCAATATCGGCGCGTATCTGCGATAAGCAGTTTTGGTAATCGTCTAAAGCAAAAAGCAGTTTTTCGCGGTTCGACAGGCAGATTTCTTCCCACATAACAGGGGAAGACGCGGCAATTCTGGTAATGTCCTTAAACCCTCCGGCCGCAATCGTCTTCATATTTTGCGCGTCGTCGTCCGACTGCCGGACAAAATTAACAAGCGCGGCTGCAATCACATGTGGAAGATGGCTGATTGCAGCCGTCGCCGTATCGTGCGCGCCGCTTTCAAAAATCAGGGGAATCGCCCCAAGAGAGCGGATAAACTCTGTAAATTCTAAAACCTTATATTTATTTACAAGCGGGGTTGGCGTAAGGATATAATATGCGTTTTCCAGTAAATACGCAGTGGCATAGGAAAGCCCTGTCTTTTCCGAACCCGCCATAGGATGCCCTCCGATAAAATAGGAATCCAGCCCCTGCATGGTAACCGCGCGGTGGATATCCCCTTTGACGCTTCCAACGTCAGTTAAAATACAAGAAGGTTTGATTACCGTCTTTAATTGGCAAAGATAAGAAAGATTCTGCTGTACCGGAGTGCATAGAAAAATCACGTCGCAATCGGCAAAATCCGTGATAAGGGCATTTTCTTCATTTTCAATGAGGCGCTCTTCAAACGCCTGCGTAATGGTTGTCTGGCGTCCAGAACGCGCAATGATACGGATATCCGGGTAAATCCGTTTGACTGTTTTGACGATAGAACCGCCGATCAGGCCCAATCCAATAAATCCCAACGTTTTCACTGACATGAAAGACCTCCGTTTATTCTTTGTATTCTTCCCACCATCATATTCTTTTTTGGAAGGAAAGTCAATGCTTTAAAGCGCCATAGTGGATATGGACTTTGCGGATATGACAAAAATGTACAAAAAAAGCCGGCTGCCTTGTAAAAATATTAGAAATAAAAAACAAAGAAATTGACAAGGGGGGGGGGTAGGATTTATACTAAATATATAAAAAAGCCGTGTGTTTGTTTGAGAGACAACCGTATGCGCGCCATACTGTTGTTTATGGGATAAATAGTGAAAAGGAAGTGGTGGGAAAGTTTTCAGGGAGAAAGTGAGAAATGAAATTTCAAAGCGTAACGAGTAAGAAAGGAGAATATGAAAATGAAATGGGACACAAAAAAACAGGCCGTAAAACGCAGTTTCTGTGTGGCATTGTCATTTGCAATGGCAGTTACGATGCTGCCGTCAGCAGATTTATTGGCAAAAGCTGAGGAAACGCCGCTTCTAAAAGCCGGCAGCATAAGCGGGACGGCAGAGACCGTAACACAAAAACAGCCGTTTGTTTCAGGCGTAACGGGGGAGCGGGACTACTTTAGCGCTCCGGCGTTTCTGGTAAAGGAACACGGGCAGAATGCCGGCACCCTTGTAGCGGCGGCAGACGCAAAATACGATACAACGAGGAAAGCAGGCGGAGTGGACATTGTAGCGTCGGTATCGGAAGACGGAGGGGCAAACTGGACATACAGTTATCCAATGCGGTTTATGGACAGCAGCCTAAACGCGCGGGAATATGCCACGACAATCAACAATCCGGTTTTAGTGGAAGCAGAAGACGGGCAGATTTATTGTCTGGCAAATGTCAACCCGACCGGAATTTCGGCAATGGCGTCTGAGGCGGACGGATTTAAAATGCCAAAGGCAGGAACGGGCTACATTACAGTCGGCGAGGGTGAAAACGCCAAAAAACGCCTTGCATTGACCGATACATATTCACACACGGACAGGAATCCGGCGGATGGCGCGAACGAGGGTCAGTATTATACTTATTATGTGGGCGATTGGGGAACAGATGAGTACGCCCCTGTTTTAAATCGGGCAGATAATACGGAAACTGTTTATTATGTGGATAAATGGTATAATCTGTACAAAAAAGAAAATAACGCCTATACGGCTCTGACACAGCGTCAGGCGACGGCAGACGGAATTACGGCAGGCTCTGCGCAAGTACAGCAAAATGTATTTTATGCCGGATCAGAGCTTCATGTGTATAATACCAGTTATATTATGTACGTCACGTCAGAAGATGGAAAAAACTGGAGCGAACCGGAACTTTTAAACCCTTATGTAAAAGAGGACAATGAACAGGCGCTTCTCATTGCATCAGGAAAAGGACTTTTGACTTCTGCCGGAAGAATGGTAGTTCCGGTATACAGCAGAAACAGCGCCCAAGAAGACGCGGCAGGCATTATCTGGCTGGATACGGAAGGAAACTGGAAACGTTCAGGAAATGTGCAGGCAACAGGAGAAATCACGTCGTCTTCAGAAGGCGAAATTGTGGAAATCAGCAACGGCTATCTGCGTATGCTCTTTCGGAACAATACGGGGCTTGTGTGCTATGCAGACGCAGTCCGCAACGCGCAGGATATTTTTGAATTTTCGGAACCAGTTTCCACCGGGGCAAACGGGCATAACACAGCAAATGTGACGGCTGTTACATACAACAAGACAATTAATGGAAGAAACGCCATTTTAGCTGCAGCTCCGGGCGCGATGGGACGCGTCGATGGAAAAATCTATACGTTTCTTGGAACAGACGACGAGAAAAAAAGCATGTCGCGCTCAGAAGAGTATGACGTGCCAAGAAGTTCGTCCTTTTTTGGCAATTCCTGTTTAAATTTATTAAATAACGGCAATCAGGCGGGGCTGTTATGGGAAAACACCAACGGAGGGATACGTTATGACAGCTATAACATCACAGAAATTGTAAAAGAAGGATATATTCCAAACGTCGAAATCAATGTACAGTTAAATGTGGGTGAAACTTATACAAGGGAATACACAGTCATAGGAGAAGAACATCTAAACGGCGTGACACAGGCGCCAAGCGATGAAACAATCATAACCCATACATTTGACGCCGGCGAGCCGGAAGAAGTGGAAATTCCAAGCCTGCATACGCGCAAAACCAGCGGGACTTCCCAGCAGTATGCAACTTATTTTAATACGGATGCAGATATGGACGCAGATATTACAAAAGCAGAATTTACCATTATGCAGCCGCAGAACCAAAGGACGGCATATTCCGTTTATAATGAAGCGTACAACGTATATTTGACGCATACGAATGCGAATGACGGACTGTTTACGTCAAATTTCCAAAATTATATGGAAATACACCATCATAAGGAAGAAAACGTTGATGCTTCTACGTTAAATATCTGTCGGCTGCCAAGTAGTCTTTCTGAAACAGATAAAAGACAGCTTGTATTTGACAAAGATACATTTAAAGTAGATGGGAATAGTAATTGGACGGATTATGCGGAAACCGCCCGGTATACGCCGGAATTTACATTTTTAGAGAAGATTCCTCAGGAAGAAACAGGCGGGGAAACAAAGGCCGGTGAAGACGAATGGATCGAAGGCTATCGGGCGGTAAACCAGATTACTCCTGGCAGAAAATATTTAATTGCATGCCGCAAATATGAGGCGGCAGAAGGATTTTCAGACGGTGGGGTTATTTTGCTGTATCCAAAAGTCGGAAGCCATGCTCCTGTGCGTCTGGTGAGCGGCAAAAGGACTGTCCGCAAACAGGCGGTGAAAACGCTTACGGTTACCGCCAATGCAGTCGGGAAAGCGACAATCGTTGCAAATGACATTACCTATCATTTTACCTGCCGCCAAAAACCAGACAGTAAGTTTGAACTTGCGAAAGGCGGGACGCGTTTCTTTGACAATGCGGATATCGACAATTCTTCCAGCGACGATTCTGGCATTATCACCGTAGAAGCGGGAGAACGGCAGCAGAAAGCGCTGTTTAACTGTGAACGGGAGGCAAACAATTCTTTGGCCGGCTATTCCACTGTCCCGAACTGGGACATCGACATGTCGGTTGCGGAATTTAAAGTGGAGAGTTCAGACGGCAATTATACGATATACAATCAGTCGGAAAACCAATATTTGACGAATACGGGAGCAGACAGTTATTTTGGCGAAACTGCAGCTACCCACTCATTAAGCCGGGTGGAAAATACAGATGGAACCTATTCATTTGAAATCCGCCGCGTCAGCAATGACAACTACAATGACAGATATGTATATTTTTTTAGGGACAAAATGGCGTTTGACGCTGTAAGTGAAAAAACTGACAATTTTATAAATAAAGGAGATTTTGCATTTGAATTTCTGGAAAAGAAAGACAGTATTTCCAATTTAGACCCGATTCCTGGGTATCAGCGTGCCAGAGAGATTAAATCAGGCCAATCTTACCTGATTACAGAGTATTATCATGACGACGAATTTGGCGATGTAATTATTGTTTTATATCCGAGAAGTGGAATTACAAATCAGTCAAAACTCTGCCGGACGGTAACGATACCAGGCGTTCTAGTGACAGCCGTAGGGACGAATGGGCAAAAAACGAACATTACAGTAGACGGGGACGCCTATGAAGTAAGCATTCAGGAATGTACGCACGAGGGATTTGCGCATGAAATCAAAAACGCCGTAGAAGCGGGGTGTGAAAATGCGGCTTATAGCGGAGACACTTATTGTACAAACTGCAACCAGCTAATCGAACGGGGAACGACGCAGGGGGAACCTTTAGGCCATACATACGGCGCATGGACGATGACAACAGAGCCGACCGCAGATGCAGACGGCGAAAAAGAGCGTACTTGCGGCCGCTGCGCAAAGAAAGAAATAGAAACAGTCGATAAAGAACAGTATATTACAGATTTGCTTGCAAAGAAAATTGCGGCGGCAAAACGGTATCAGGAGAAAAATTATACGGCGGAAACCTATGCCGCATTGAAAAAAGCATGGCAGGACGCAGAAGCTTTGGGAGAAAACGCAGCTGTGGCAGATAAATTTGCGGCAGTTGCTCAGATTGAAGCAGCCATTGCAGGACTAGAACGCATGCCGGCAGAAAACATTGTAACCGGATTAAAACCAAACGTGAGAGACAGTAACAAGAAAAATTATTTTAGTTATTCGGCATATAGCGGAAAAAGCTGGAGCGTATTTGAAGCAGAGGCTTATATTGATCTCGGCGCGACAGATAACAGGGCGGAAGAATGTTTCTATGAAATCCATTTTGAAGGCAGCGGGATAGCGGTGTTTGCAGTCAAACAGCCGGCGCATGGCAAAATAAAATTTACCGTGGACGGCGCGCATGAGCAGACTGTGGATTTATACAATGCATCAAAGCAAAATCCGGCTTCTGTATATGAAGTACAAGGATTAGAAGAAGGAGCGCATGTTTTAAAAGCAGTGACCTTAACTGAGAAAAGCGGTTCAAAAATCGTCAATCAGGTGTCTTATGCAGAAGTGACGCACCAGCCTTATATTGGCGGCGCGCCGGATTTGGGAGGAATGATCGGCGATACCGATACGCAGTATACGCAGGACCGTTATGCGGAAGTAGCCGCGTCAACTAAAACGACGGCAGAGCTTTCGGCATGGAAAAACGATAAAGCGACAAGCGAAATTATTTTATATTCCAAAAGCTGTTCGTTAGACGGCGTGACCGTTACGGCAGGCGATTTCAGAAGCGGCAGCGACACTATCGCCGCAGAGCAGATAAAAACGACGTTTATCAGTCCGGTAAAAGCATACAACGGCAGCTATTTGGGATATGGCGACAAAAACCGCCCCGTTCCGGAGGCGACAACGGCAAACCGGAGTGAATCTTCCGATATTTTACGCTGGCAGGGCGGAGCGGTGAGTATGGAATATGATTCCCTTCTTCCGGTCTGGGTGGAAATTAACATTCCAAAAGACGCAAAAGCCGGAACGTATACTGGAACATTGACGGTGACGGCGGACGGCATTGAAACTCCGCTGACATTTACCTATACGGTAAAGGTAAAAGACGTCACTTTGCCGGACGTAAGCCAGTTTAAAGATACTTTTGACATTGAATTATGGCAGTATCCATACAGCAGCGCAGAATATTATGAGGTAGAGCCGTTTTCAGAGGAACATTTGAAAATTATGGAATCCTCTATGGAACTCTACAAATCAATCGGCGGCCATGCCATTACGACTTCGATTGTAGAAGAAGCATGGAACGGCCAGACATACAGCAAGAACGACGTGCATTATCCTTCCATGGTAAAATGGACGAAAAACGGCGACAGTTTTACCTATGATTACACAGATTTTGACGCGTGGGTGCGTTTTTGTGAAGACATGGGAATCGGCGATAAAATTGTGCTTTACAGCATAGCCCCATGGCATAACTCCTTTACTTACTGGGAAGGCAATGAGCTGAAATACGAACGCTTTACGGCTGGAAGCGAGCGGTATAATAAAGTATGGGGAGACTTTTTGGAGGATTTAATTGCCCATCTGGAAGAAAAAGGTTGGTTTGACAAATCTTATATCGGAATTGATGAAAGAGGATTTTCCGCGGCGGCATTTGACTTAGTTGACTCCATTCATAACAGCGACGGCGAGCCATTAAAGACAGCGGGCGCCATGGACGGATTTGTCAATCAAAAAGACCTTGCCCTCCGCGTAGATGATTTGAATGTGGGAGACAACGCGGCGGCGGCCCATGCGGATGATTTTGCAACACTCTTAGAAGACAGAAAAGCGGCGGGGCTGCGCACGACCTTATATTCCTGTACGGAACATAAACCGGGCAACTTCTCTTTGAGCGCCCCTGTGGAAAGTTATTGGGGAATGGTGAACGCGGCAAAAATGGGCACGGCAGGATTCTTACGCTGGGCATACGACGCATGGGTGGAAGATCCATTAAACGACACAACCCACAACGCATTTGAGCCGGGCGACTGCTTTTTGATTTATCCAGACGAAAAGGACGCCGCAAATCCGGTGAGCAAAAGCTCTGTGCGTTTAGAGCGTATGGCAGAAGGAATTCGGGACGTCAATAAGCTGATGTACTTAGAACAGGAAATGCCTTCGCTTGCAAATGAAATTCAGGATTTATATAACGGCATTACAACGACGGCAGGCACGAGCAGAAGTTATCTGACAGCCGCAGAAAAAACGGCGCTTGTTCAGGAAATGGCTGCGTTTAAGACGGGATTAAACAGAATTACGGACGAATATATTCAGTATACATCGGTGACGGAGCCGGGGCTTCATCTTTTGACGGACGAAAAAGAAATGAAAATCGGAGGCAGATATAACATTCCGGTGAAATTAGTTACAGATCAGGCAGACAAAACAATTACATACCAATCCCAAAATCCTTCCATTGCAACTGTGGACGCAGCCGGAAACGTAACGGCAAGGGGACTTGGAAATACAGAAATTACATTAAAAGCGGCGGGATATACGGCAACAATGACAATCCGCGTAACGGCAAAAACACTGACGATTAAAAATACGCTGACCGACTATAAACTGCCGGAGGAATATTTAAGCGATGTGGAAAAGGCGCCGGACGGCTCGCATGAACGCCATTATCTTGGACAGCCGGATATGGTTATGTTAGATGATAACCAGACCTTAGTTACCGTATTCCCAGTCGGCCATGGCAGAGGATCGATTGTCTTAAAACTCAGTTATGACGCAGGGGAGACATGGGTGGAAAGGGAAGTTCCCCAAAGCTGGCTGGATTCCTTTGAAACGCCGACGATTTACAAACTGAACATGACGGACGGCACGACAAAACTGATTGTCATATCAGGACGGCCGCAAAGTTTCGGCGCGCCGACCGGAGGATGGGACACATCAATTTCCAACGACGGAGGAGAGACATGGTCGGAGTTTGAAACGATTTACGAAGGGGAATTTACAGACGCAAATAACACAGTTGTGGCAATGGCGAGCCTTGTGCAGTTAAAAGATGACAATGGAAATTATATAGATAAGTGGATGGGAGTATACCATAACGGCGGTTCCTTTATCAATTATAAAACCTACCTGACATTTGATGAGGAGGGGAATCAGCAGTGGACGGATCCTGTACCATATTTGAGCGAATACAGGTCGATTGAGCAGAGCCATCAGATATGTGAAGTAGGCATGTTCCGTTCACCGGACGAAAAGAGGATTGTCGCTTTAGCAAGAAGCCAGAGCCATAATCATCCGGCGACGATGTTTTATTCTGACGACGAAGGCGAGACATGGAGCCAGCCGATAGATCTGCCGGGATCTTTAGCGGGAGAGCGCCATAAGGCAATGTATGACCCGACCGATCCGACTGGACAAAGAATGATTGTAACTTTCCGGGAAATCAAATATGACCAAAACAACAACAACCAGTTTGACGGCGGCAGCGACTGGCTTGCAGGCGACTGGCTCGCATGGGTAGGAACGTATGACCAGCTTATGAATTTAGAAGACGGCATGTACCGGATTTTACTCTGTGAAGACTGGGCGGCAAACGCAAAATCAGGCGATACCGGATATACAGGCATTGTCGTACAGCCGGACGGCACGTTTATCATGGATTCCTATGGGCATTGGGATAAAGAATATTCGGAGAGCCTTCCGAATTATAACGTATACAATGATATGTGCTGGATAAAACAAGCGAAATTTAAACTTTCCGTCTTTGACGAACAGGCAGTCCCGAAAATTGTAGAGGAGCTTCGGGCGGAAATCAACAGCGCTCCGGCAGAGTCGGAAAAATCCAAATATATGGAAGTTTCATACAACAGAATGAAAGAGGCTCTTGACCAGGCAAAAGCCGCTTTAACCGCAAACACACAGGCAGAATGTTTTGAAGCTTTGTATCAGTTAAAGAAAATGAAAGGCCTTTTGGTAATGGAAGGTCTGGAGTCAGATCATACTCCGGTCACAAACATTACGGTTACGCCTGCAGAACTTTCCATAGATAAAATAGGCTCCGTAAAGAAATTAAAAGCGGCAGTCACGCCGTCTGCGGCGTCCGATCTGGCGGTATTGTGGAAATCCGATCATCCGGAGATTGCAGCGGTATCTAATAAAGGCGCAGTTATGGCAATCAGCAATGGAACAGCTGCTATTACTGCTTTAGCCGCAGATGGTTCCGGCGTTTCAAAAACAGTAAACGTAACGGTAGATGATTCGAATATAGAAAATCCGGTCAAAGTGGAAAGCATTACGTTAGATCCGGCTGCCCTTACATTCAATAAATTAAATACGAAACAAACAATCACACCGACCGTCCTTCCGGCAAATGCGGCAAACAAAAGACTTACATGGAGTTCGGACAATGAGACTGTTGCGATAGTGTCACAGACCGGCGAAGTGACGGCGAAAGCAAACGGAACAGCGACAATCAAAGCGACCGCCGCCGATGGTTCCGGCGTGGAAGAAACCGCGGAAGTGGAAGTAGACGATCCAGATGCAGAGCCGGCAGTGCAAGTGACGAGTATTACATTAAATCCGAAAAAGCTGACAATCAATAAAATCGGCAAAAAAGAGACGATAACAGCGGAAGTTATGCCAGAAAATGCGGCGAACAAAAATCTCACATGGAGTTCGAGTAATGAGACTGTTGCGACAGTGTCACAGACAGGTGAAGTGACGGCAAAAGCAAACGGAACGGCGACAATCAAAGCGACGGCCGCTGATGGTTCCGATGTGGAAGAAACCGCGGTAGTAACTGTCAATGACCCAGATGAAGCTCCGGCAGTACAAGTGACGAGTATTACATTAAATCCGAAAAAGCTGACAATTAATAAAATCGGCAAAAAAGAGACGATAACAGCGGAAGTTATGCCAGAAAATGCGGCAAACAAAAATCTCACATGGAGTTCAGACAACAAATCTGTTGCGACAGTGTCACAGACAGGCGAAGTGACGGCGAAAGCAAACGGAACGGCAACAATTACAGCCACCGCCGCAGATGGTTCCGGCGTGGAAGAAACCGCGAAAGTGACAGTCAATGACCCGGATGAAGCTCCGGCAGTAAATGTAGAACGTATTATTTTAGAACCGGATTCTCTAACATTTGACACTATTGGCGATGAAAAGACGATAACGGCAAAAGTAGAACCGTCAAATGCGTCGAATCCAAATGTTGTATGGAAATCAGAAGATGAAACTATCGCAAAAGTATCAAAGGAAGGAACCGTAACGTCAGTAGCAGACGGAGAGACAACAGTCATAGCAGAAGCGGCAGACGGTTCCGGAGTAGAAGCGAAAGCTGCCGTCAAGGTTGATACGAAAGGTACACCTGGCAGCGTCAATTATAAAGTAACCTATGACGCGAACAAAGGCGTGGGAGGTCCGGGGTCTCAGACAGTAAGCGCAGAAGGATTCAAACAGCATAAACCGAATCCAACAAGAACGGGCTATACATTTATTGGCTGGTATACAGACAGAGCCGGAACAAAAGCATATAAGTTTGGCAGTCCTGTGACAGGCAACATTACGCTGTATGCAAAGTGGAAAGCAATAGAATTTACAGTGCAATTTCATCTTAACTACGGTTCAAAAGTGACTTCCCAGAAGGTTGCATATGGATCTTATGTAAAACGTCCGGCAAACCCGACAAGGGCAGGATATAAATTTATTGACTGGTACAAAGATGCGCAGGGAAAAACGCTGTTCTCATTTAACAAAGAAAAGATTTATAAAAACTGCACGTTATATGCAAAATGGGAAAAACTGACTGCGCAGCCTGCTATTACGAAAGGCGCCACGGAAAAAATCGGATATGTGGAATATGAAGTGGAAGACGCGGCAAAACGGACAGTGATTATCAAAAAAGCGGACAGTAAGAAAGCGAAAAAAGTTAAGATACCGGAAAAAGTAAAAGTAAAAGGCGTAGAATGTACCGTCGTAGGCATTGGAAAGGGAGCATTTAAAAACTGTAAAAAATTAACTACATTGACAATTAGTAAAAATGTCAAGAAAATCGCTAAAAATGCCTTTTTAAACTGCAAAAAATTAAAGAAAGTCATAATAAAAGGAAAGGCATTAAAAACGATTCAATCAGGAGCGTTTAAAAAGACAAAATCCGGTATCCAAATTCAGGCAAAAGGATTTTCGAAAAAGCAAAAGAAGAAATTATTAAACAAATTCAAAAAAGCCGGAATGAAAAAACCGAAAATTAAGTAAGTAATTTTAAAAAGAGAGTATCGCGCAAAAGGCGCGTACTCTCTTTTTTCTTTATAGGAAATTCCGAGTTTTGGAAACACAAAAAAGAACAGGAGTTT
>CAJUHJ010000010.1 GCA_910586355.1 uncultured Lachnospiraceae bacterium | reverse complement strand
TCTCCGTTGGGAGAAACTCCGATGCACTCAACAGGCTAAAGCCCAGAAAATAAAATACCGAAAACTCTGGAACTCCAGTGTTTTCGGTATTTCTTTAGACGTCGCTAAGAGGATTTGAACCTCCGACCTACCGCTTAGGAGGCGGTCGCTCTATCCAGCTGAGCTATAACGACATTTGAATACTTTTTTATTTTATCACTTTGTCATATAAAAATCAATTAATTTTTGTATTTATTGATCCTTGCAGCCAAATATTACCTTTAAATCTTCTTCCCACTTGAGGCTCTCCTAACAAATTTTCTTCGTTGATACAAATGTCATATATTAAATCATTTGTATCTACTGTCATAATGCAAATTCTTTTCTGTGTAATTATATTTTCTGTATACCTTACATCTAAAATTTCACCTAAAACAGAATACTGATCACTTTCAATTCCATAAGGCATAAAATAAGAATCAACAATACTTAATACATCCTCATTTATTATTCTTTTTGACAACATAGAATACAAATCTATATCTTCTAATGTAAGGCTTTCTATTGCATCTTCATCACCCTCTTTTGCTGCTGCTATTAAATGATTACGATTTTGAGTTATTTCTTCATTTTTCTGAATCTGAACTTCGCTTTTACTAATTGGGAGCAGGACCTTTCCATTAAGACAAAGAGCAGCAAGTGAAGCAGACATTTTCGGTATTATATTATTTTTCCAAGTAGATTTCTCTTTTAGATATTCAGCAACATTTTGTATAAAAAATATTAATGTAATGCCAACTTTTATATCATCACAAACTGCTGCATACGATTCTTTATCAGAATGTTTTTCAATTTCCAAATACTCTTCACTTGTAATTCTGTTTCCATGAAAATATGGATAATAATAATCCATTTCAAAATGACCATCTTCTGAGTAGCTGCCGCAAATAGAAACTCCAATAGATTTTCCAAAATCTTTTGATATTTGGACAAATTCATTTCCCATAGAATCTTTTGCAATATTCATATAATTTGGTTTTTCAAAAACTTGATTTAATATTTCATCAAGTTTTACATTATTCATATCCTGAAATCCAATTGCTTTTAAAAAACTATGCATTCTATCCCTTTCTAATATCATATCAAACATATGTTTTTATTTTTTGCTATTAGTAGTAGTATAATTCATTGCCATTTCCAATGCTTCTTTTTCTTCTTCTCCTAAAGTTATAACAGAATTCCCATCTATAATTTCTTTAATGTACGTATAACAACCTTCTCTGCTGTGCATTGCATTAATAATAAATCCATCATTTACTTCATTTAAAAGCGCTAAAGAAAAACTCAATTTACCACCCATTTCTTGAAACGCATCATATTTTATTAGTCCGACTTTTTGGAATGTATTTTTCATATTATGAAAAATTTTTTTTATGTCGTTTTCATTTTTCTGATTAGATGAAATCAAATAATCAATCTGATCCATGCGGCTCATAATAGATTCTTCTAATGTCTTGGCATTTTTTCCATCCATAAACATTTTGTATTTCTTTTTTAATTTAGACATCTGTATCACATTAATCAATATAATAATCAACAATACAACTGTAAAACCCGCTAAACCTAATAAAATATAGTCTGAATCGAATCCTAAATAATACTCAATCATTTTATCATCCTTTTCTAGATATTCTTTATTGTCTGAAATAGTTCCATTATACGGTCAAGTTCTTCTTGTGAATAATATTCAATTTCTATTTTTCCCTTTTTTGCATCTTTTTTATTAATCACTACTTTAGTACCAAATATATTTTTCATCTTTTCTTCTAAATCCTGATATATAATATCTAATTTTGTATCAATTATTTCCTCTTTCTTTGTAAGAGGCTCTTTTTCATTTTCTATTTTTTTTACAAGTTTTTCTGTGTCCCTGACGCTTAATTTTTCATCAAATATTTTCTGAGCAATAGAATATTGTTTTTCAGAATTATCAATTCCAAGTAAAGCTCTGGCATGTCCGCTTGAAATCATATCGTCGATTAACATCTGCTGCACTTTATCAGATAACTTTAATAATCTCATAGAGTTCGTAACTGCAGTCCGGCTTTTTGAAACTCTCTCTGCGATTTCATCTTGTTTTAAATGAAATTCATCTAATAATCGTTTATATGCAATTGCTTCTTCAATTGGATTTAAGTCTTCTCTTTGTATATTTTCAATCAAAGATATTTCTAAAATTTCCTGTTCTGTAAAATTCTTTATAATAACAGGAATCTCTTTTATTTTTGCCATTTTAGCAGCGCGCCATCGACGCTCGCCTGCAATAATTTCATAATACTCTTTCTTATCTTGTACCAATAAAGGTTGTAAAATTCCATACAATTTTATAGAATCTGATAATTCTAATAATGCGTCTTCATCAAAATTCTTTCTGGGCTGTTCTCTGTTTGGCTCTACTTTTTGAATATCTACCATGACAGCATCTTTGTATACATCTTTATTATTTTCCTGAATCTCTGTATTCACTGTACTTACTTTTTTTTCAGGAATAAGGGAATCCAATCCTTTTCCTAATCCGCCTTTTTTAACTGCCATCTTATATATCCTCTCTATCTATTACTTCTTTTGCCAGCATACGATAACTTTCTGCTCCAGTTGATCTTGAATCATATTTATTAATCGGCAGACCATGACTAGGAGCTTCTGCAAGTCTTACACTTCTGGGAATAATTGTTTTATAAACTGTTGTATTTAGATTGTTTTTTACACTTTCTACTACCTGCAATGATAGATTCGTTCTTGCATCGTACATTGTAAATACAACACCTTCCATAACCAAATTAGAGTTTAATCTTTCCTGAACAAGATTAATTGTATGTATCAACTGGCTTAATCCTTCCAAAGCATAGTATTCACATTGAATTGGAACCAAGACTGTATCTGCTGTTGTCATGGCATTTACGGTAAGCATATTCAAAGAAGGAGGACAATCAATAATGATATAATCATAATCATCTTTTATATAATCAACTGCATTTTTTAATATGTATTCTTTATCATTTATTCCAAGTAATTCGATTTCTGCTCCTGCAAGATTTACATTAGAGGGAATAATATCCAAATTTTCAAATTCTGTTTTCTTTATACTTTCTCTAATTGTACACTCGTCTAACATTAATTCATAGATTGTATTTTCTACTTCGTCTTTTTCTATTCCCAAACCACTTGTAGTATTTCCTTGTGGATCAGTATCTATCGTCAATACTTTTTTGTTTTTTTCAGCTAAACATGCAGATAAATTTATTGATGTAGTTGTTTTTCCTACTCCGCCCTTTTGATTAGCTACTGCTATTATCCTTCCCATATTGATTGTCCTTTCTGTATATTCTGAATGATATTATAACACTTATTTGAGTTGATTGCTATATATAAATGCAGGTTTATGGAGTTTATTTTTAAAGAAATGTGTTTTATCGGCCGTTACGAAGAAAGCAAAAAGGTATTATATTTTTTATTATGTAATAAAATTAAGATATTCTAATCAGTTTCATAAATATTATCTATATCGGACGGAACCACTCTCAACACGCCTTCCATGGCGTGGTGAGAGTTTCTCCTGCCATCCATGGCAGGAGATTCCTATCTTTGTAGAAACTGATAAGAATAACTAAATTTCATTACAAAGTCACAAAATCTAATACCTTTTTTCTCTCTTCATAACTACGTATTGGAAGAATTTTCTTTTATATGTTTCACGTGAAACATTTTCTTATTTTATATAATACTTATTTAGTATGTTTTTATTTATTTTTCATTACAATCAATGTCTGAAGAATTTATTGCTTTTTATATTTTTACAAAAATATATTTAATATTTAAGCTTATAAAATGTTTCACGTGAAACATATTATATATAGTTTTATAAATTTTATTCTTATTAATCGAACTATTACTTGAGACATAGGATATTTTTTAATTTAAACAATTGATTTCAAATGTTAAATTTTTTATATTATTTTAGTAAGTATTTAATGTGCAGCCTGATAATATTATTACAATTTAGATTTTACTTAATCTAAGTACCTCTAAATATGTGATACTAACCTTCTTTTTATATTTAACAAATTCTTTATATTATATCTGATACGTATATGTTAAACATTAATTTTGTATATAGAACTAATTATATACAAGACTTTCTATTATATTTTATTAAGTTTTATTTTTTGATTATATAGATATATTTTGTAAATTTTAATAGTATTCTTCATTATTTTTTTGTTTAATTAATCAGATTAATACCAAGGAAAAGTTTTTATACGACTCAGTAATAATCTTAAATTAATTTTATCAAATAAATTTTAATTATAGATATTATTTAAATTATAGCAAAACTTTTTTAATTATTCGCTACTTTGCTTTTATAAAGCTCATTTTTAATTTATTACTTTATGTTTAATGATTTATTATTAAATCAATTCGATTATGAAGGAGATTATACTATTATATAGATTATTATCGTCTTATTGTCTTTTTTACTTAATTATTTATATATAAAACATTATTAAACATAATTTTATTCAAAAATTTTTGATTTAAACAAAAAAGTCTTGTTATTTTTATGAATACAAATTATAATATAACTAAAAAATAGAAAGGAGCAAAAAAATGAAAGACGAAAGGTTTATTGAAACTTATTCACAAGGTGTTGTAAATATTAGAAAAATTATTGTGGACACTGAGACAGGTGTTAATTATCTATTACTTTCATCGAATAAGACAAGTGGTTGCGGTATGACTGTATTAGTTGATAAAGATGGTAAACCGATTGTAACTCCTATCAAACAATAAGATTAAATATTCTTTTCAATTAAAGTCAGTTTCCACATCAATGTCGAGCATCGGATAATAGCTATAATCTATGTGTTGCTTACTGATATTCTCACCAAGAAGAAATTATTTTCATGGAAGTAGTACTTTTTTAAGTCACTGTTTTGTCTGGTATATCCTATCACTGTTAAACGTGACTTACAAAGAGCAACAATCAACCTAATGAAGGCTTTCCACAATAAAAGAAAAACGAATCTCCGAATTGTATTGCAGTACAGTTCGGAGATTCGTTCTTTATCCACATGGACTATAAATTCATTTATTTAGAAATGAATATTAAAAATTTAGATTATCACAATCGTACTATATGATTTTTAATTGCAAATACTGCTGCTTGGGTACGGTCTGCTACACTTATTTTTTTAAATATATTTGATACATGATTTTTTACTGTACGCTCACTAATTCCAAGCTTTGTGGCAATTTCTTTATTGTACATACCTTTTGTTAAATTAATTAAAACTTCTAATTCTCTCTTTGTTAGGTTTTCTATCCTTTTATTATTTTCCTCATGGATACTTGGAATTTTATCAAGTAGCGGAAGCAACTCAGATGCTAAATATTTTTCTCCAGATATTATAGAATAAATTGCTTTTTTTAATTCTTCAAATGAAGAGTCCTTAAATAAATATCCTTCTATACCTAATGTGTAGGCTTTTGAAAAATAAATAGTATCCTTACATCCTGTTATAATTAAAATTTTAGTTTTTCTTTTTCCTCTTTGATTTAACTCATTCAATACCTCTATTCCATTTTTTTTAGGCATATCAATATTTAGTATAAGTAAATCTGGAGTATATGTTACTAACTTATTTAGACATTCAGTCCCATCTCCTGCCTCTGCAATTATGTGAAAATCCGATTCAGATTCCAGTAAATTTTTTAATCCTTCTCTCAATAATATATGATCGTCAGCTATCATCAGTTGTATTAATGCCATGGTTTTTCCTCCTCTTCTATTATTTCATATATTAGTTTTTTAAGAGAATTTAATTCAATTTTACATCGATTAAAATCTACATCTACAAACTTTAAGCAAATCTCAATCTTATGAACAATACTTCTTAAAATATTTAATAAATTTGACTCTTTTTGTCTTAGTCTATTTTGTTCAAGCTGATCTATCATATTTTTATTTTGTATTTCTTGTTGCTTTGCAATTTGTATTATTTCTTCAAATTCCACTAATCTTGTATTTATCGCTGATAATTCTTCATTATATAACTCTAATTCTTTTTGAAGTGACTGTTGCTCAGTTTCTAAATTTTTTATATTATTCTGAAAGTTTCTATTTTGTTTTCTGGGTGAAAATACATCGATGCTTTCCTCTTCGCTTTTTTTTAATTTTTGTATATATTTAAAATTATTTTCAGCTTTTATTTTAATTTCTTGATGCTTAGACTCTATTTCAATTTTCTTTTCTATTAATTCCGAATATAATTTATTAATAAATTTAATTATCATTATTACCTCACTGTTCTGCTTATCAAAATTTTCCGTCTTTTCTTAATTACTTTTTTCAACTAGAAAAAATTTATTTTTTGAATCATAAAGGATATTCTTTCTAATAATTATAACATCATTTTTGGTATTTGTAATATAAAATGTAAACTTCTATAATAATCGTCATTTTTAACTTATAACTTAAATTTGTAAATAATAGAATTTATAATTTATTTGTATCTCCTGTGTTTTTCGTCTATAATAGAATTAGAAAGAATAAGGAGGCATTATTATATGAAAAAAAATATGAAACAATTTTTAATATTATCTGGCCTGGCGGCAGGCAGTATTTATGGAATAAATAAAATAATAGAAACAACTTCTGGGATTAAAAGATTATTAAGTGAAAATACAGGATATTTCTATGAATGGAGGTACGGCAAAATTTTTTATACAAAACACGGTGAAGGCTCTCCTATCCTTCTTATCCATGATCTTAATCCAGTTAGTTCTTCTGTGGAATGGATGAAACTCTTAAATAAATTGGAAAAGAATCACACCGTATATACAATTGATTTGCTGGGGTGCGGCCGGTCGGACAAACCTAGTCTAACTTATACCAATTACATGTATGTACAATTAGTGACAGATTTTGTGAAAAAAATTATAGAAGAAAAAACAGATGTAATTGCAACGGGCAATTCCTGTTCTTTTACTCTAATGGCTGCAAATATGAATGAAACAATATTTCATAGGTTGTTTTTCATCAGCCCGCCTTCTTTAGAATCTTTACAATTAAATCCAAATCATATTAATAATTTTATGAGAAGGATATTTGAACTTCCGATTATCGGTACATTTTTTTATAATATTTTAATGACGGAAAATAAAATAAAGAACTTATTTGAAGATGAATATTATTATAAGACATCAAATATTTCTTCTACTTTGGTAGAATCTTATTATGAAGCCGCACATGCCAAACATAGTAATGGAAGATTTCTATTTAGCAGTATCAGCAGCAACTATACAAATATCAATATCATTGGAGCTTTAAAGAAAGTAGTCAATCCTATTTTTTTAATTGGCAGCCGTGAGACAGAAGAATCAATACAAATTATTGACTCTTATGTAAAATATGATGAGAATATTGAAACCGCTTATCTTTCTAACTGCAGAAAACTTCCACAGTTAGAAGAACCGGATAAGCTGTATGAAATTATTCAAATGTTTTATGAAGCATAATTAATATTTACTTTAACGGAAGTTTAGACGGAGTGCCTGCTTTTCTGGGATAAGTTTTAGGCGTTGTTTTAATTTTTTCAATGACTATAAACGAACGCTTATTATCTTTTAAATCAAATTTATGTATCTCTTTGATTTTTCCCCCCAGTAAAAAGCAGGCTCTTTTTGACTCTTTTACTTCCTCTTCTACTTCACCTGATTTATACGAAACGAATTTACCTCCAATTTGAACAAAAGGAAGACAATATTCTAATAAAGTGGATAAATTTGCCACTGCACGAGATACACAGAGGTTAAACTTTTCTCTATAAAGTTGGTTCCTGGCAAGCTCTTCTGCTCTGGCATGAATAGTATTCACTGAAGTTAATCCAAGCTCTTCAACTACTTCATTTAAATATACTATTTTTTTATTTACAGAATCCATTAACGTAAGTTGAATATCCGGATATGCTATTTTAAGAGGTATACCTGGAAAGCCAGCACCTGTTCCAATATCTAATACTTCAAGCGGCTGAGTAAAATCAATTACTCGGTTCAGGCTGATAGAGTCTAAAAAATGTTTATCAATTACTTCATCAAATTCAGTTATACTTGTTAAATTCATAACTTTATTTTTTTCTATCATTTTATTATAAAAAGAATAAAACTGCCGCTCCTGTTTTTCAGTAAATGTAAATCCTTCGTGTTTAAATCTTTTTTTCATTAAATTTATTTTTTCTTCCATAACTCCATCCTTACTGTTTTTTATAATAAAATTGTTCCAAATAAACTAAAATTACAGAAATGTCTGCCGGAGATACGCCCGAAATTCTAGAAGCTTGTCCAATAGACATTGGCTTCAACAAATTCAGTTTTTGAACTGCCTCAATTCTAAGACCATGAATATCATTATAATCTAACCCTTTCGGAAGTTTCTTTTTTTCTAGTTTTTTAAACTGTTCAACCTGTTTCATCTGCCTTGTAATATATCCTTCATATTTTACAAGTATATTCACCTGCTCTCTGACATCGAAAGGAAGCGGTTTTCTTGCTTTATCAATTGGCTCTAACAAATCATAATTTAATTCTGGTCTTCGAATAAGTTCTACTAAGGAAGTTCCTGTATTTAATGGAATACTTCCGCACGAATGCAAAAATGCCTGTACATTTTGATTTGCCCCAACCATTACTTTCTGAATCCGTTTCAGTTCTTCTTCAATCATCTTCTCTTTTTCTAATAAAGAATCAAAACGTTCTTTTGAAATCAATCCAACTTCATATCCTCTTTTTGTCAAACGAAGATCTGCATTATCCTGACGCAAAATGAGACGATATTCCGCTCTCGAAGTCATCATGCGGTAAGGTTCATGATTTTCTTTTGTTACAAGATCATCAATCAATACTCCAATATAAGCCTCAGAGCGATCTAAAATAAGAGGCTCTCTTCCTTGAATCTGCATACAGGCATTGATTCCGGCAATCAATCCCTGAGCCGCTGCTTCTTCATAACCGCTGCTTCCATTAAACTGTCCGCCACAAAAAAGCCCTTTGATTTTCTTAAACTCTAAACTTAACTGAAGCTGATTTGGATTAATGCAATCGTACTCAATTGCATAAGCATTTCGTACAATTTTTGCATGTTCAAGTCCAGGTACGGAACGATACATCTGATACTGGACGTCTTCAGGAAGGGAACTAGACATTCCGGCAATATACATTTCATTTGTATTAATTCCCTCTGGTTCAATAAAAACCTGATGTTTTTCTTTATCTGCAAATTTTACCACTTTATCCTCTATGGAGGGGCAATATCTTGGCCCAGTTCCCTCTATCATTCCAGAAAAAAGAGGTGAACGACTTAAATTATTTCGAATCACTTCATGCGTTTTTTCATTTGTATAAGTCAGCCAGCATGAAACTTGATTTTTCTGAATATCTTCTGGGTTCGTAGAAAAAGAAAATGGAACGATTCTTTCATCTCCGAACTGCTCTGTCATCTTAGAAAAATCAATGGAATTTTTATCAATTCTTGCCGGAGTACCAGTTTTAAAGCGGTACATTTCTACTCCGAGGTTTTTTAAGGATTCTGACAAGTAATTTGCTGCCTGCAAACCATTCGGTCCAGTATGTGTTATCATTTCCCCAGTCAGACATCTTGCCTTAAGATAAGTTCCAGTACAAAGAATGACTGCTTTACAATAATAAGTACCGCCGGAAACAGTTTTTAATCCAACAATAGTATCATTTCCTGTTTTTCCTTCAGTTAAAATTTCTGATACTTCAGCCTGTTTTAAAGTAAGATGTTTCTGCTTATAAAGAGTCTTTCTCATTTCCATACTATATGCAGCTTTATCTGCCTGAGCCCTCAAAGAATGAACAGCCGGTCCCTTTGACTTATTTAACATCTTCGACTGAATAAATGTTTTATCGATATTTTTTCCCATCTCACCGCCAAGCGCATCAATCTCCCGGACCAAATGACCCTTAGAAGTTCCTCCAATATTTGGATTGCAAGGCATTAGAGCAATACTGTCTACACTAATTGTAAAAAGCATTGTTTCATATCCAAGCCTTGCTGCCGCCAAAGCAGCTTCACATCCGGCATGTCCCGCACCCACTACACAAATATCATAGTTTTCCACAATACAAGGCATTTTTCTTCCCTCTTTCCACTATTATGTATACTATTTCCGCGTTTTAATATTATAAAAGGTTTTACTTACCCATACAAAACTTACGGAAAATCTCATTCACTAAATCGTCTTCTACTGATTCTCCCAAAATCTTTCCAAGCTCTTCATAAGAATTCATTAAATCAATCGAATAAAAATCTTCCGGTAATCCATCTTCTATACTCTTCTTTACAAGCAGCAAACTTTTTTTCGCCTCCTGTAAAGAAGCCTTATGTCTTGTATTCGTAATATAAACTTCATCATTCATCCGAATTTTTCCATGAAAAAACATTTGCTCAATCATTCGTTCTAAATCATTTACTCCATTTCCATATTTCGCTGAAATAGAAAGAATCTCTTTCTGAAGATGTCTGTGTATTTCATCTTCTGACACTTTTTGATTTAAGTCAGACTTATTTAATAAAACAATTACATTACGATTTTTTATCATCTCAATAATTTTCATATCATCGGAGTCTAGTGGAAGTGAAGCATCAACCACATATATTACCAAATCACAGTCTTCTATATATTTTTTTGATTTATCTACTCCAATTTTCTCCACAACATCATCTGTATTATGAATCCCTGCAGTATCAATTACATTCAAACTAATTCCATTGAGACGAATTTGTTCTTCAATTGCATCTCTCGTTGTTCCTGCAATGTCTGTTACAATTGCCCTCTCTTTTCCAACAAGCAAATTTAACAGAGATGATTTTCCTGAATTTGGTTTTCCTACAATTACCGTATGAATTCCTTCCTTTAGAATTCTTCCGTTATCCGCATTTTTCAAAAGAGTTAAAATCTCGTTTAATAACTGATTTACTTTATCCAAAAGCGCCTCTCCATAATCCAGCAGTTGATAATGTTCCGGATCGTCAATAGCAGATTCAATAAAAGCAATTTCATGTAATATGTCTGCACGAATTTTTTTTATCACAGCAGAAACAGAACCGCTTAACTGGTTCATAGATGCTTTCAACGCAAAATCATTTTTTGCATTAATAACATCTATCACAGATTCTGCCTGTGCAAGATCAATCCTTCCATTTAAAAAAGCACGTTTTGTAAATTCACCCGGCTCAGCGGGCCTTACGCCATTTTTCAAAACAATATCTAAAATTTGATTCATAACAAGAATACCACCATGGCAGTCAATCTCAACTGTGTCCTCTCTCGTATAACTTCTTGGGGCTTTCATTAAAAGTACCATAACTTCATCTACGATTTTATCCTCATCCTTAACAAATCCATAATGAATTGTATGGGATGGACAGTCAGACAATTTTTTATTTTCCTTTAACTGTACTACCTTTTCTGCTGCTTTTACTGCTTCTTCACCGCTGATTCGAACAATTCCAATGCCCGAATTCGTCATAGATGTAGCTATTGCAGCAATTGTATCTGTTTTCATATTGATACCTCCGTATTTAAAGTTCAGAATAAATAAAACTGCTGCAGTCTCAAACTCACGAAGCAAAATTCGAAAGTAAATGTACTGCAGCAGTTCTAAATTTTAATTTTGTCTTTTTAAAGAAACAACGATATGCCTGAACGGTTCATCTCCCTCGCTATGAGTCATAACATACTTATCATTTTGAAGAGCGGAATGAATAACTCTTCTTTCAAAAGGATTCATCGGTTCTAAAGTAACAGAATGTTTCGTCCTCTTCACTTTATAAGCAACATTTTTAGCAAGATTCTCTAAAGTTTCTTTTCGTCTGACACGATAATTTTCTGTATCAATTTTAACTTTATAATAAGTTTCAAAATTCTTATGAACTGCATTATTCACAAGCAGCTGAAGGGAATCTAGTGTCTGTCCTCTTTTTCCAATCAACACACCCATTTCATTTCCTTCTAAGTCAATGGAAATGCTGCGTTTCTCTTCATCAATCTGCATATGAACCGTAACTTCCATTTTCATAGCTTCAAAAATATCTGATAAAAACTTATTTAAGTATCCGTCTACTGTAAGATTTTTAGTAACTTTAATCTTTACGGGTTTTGCTCCAATTCCAAGAAAACCAGAACTTCCTTTATCAAGGACTTCAATTTTCACCTGATCACTTGTCAAACCTAACTTTACCAATGCTTCTGTAACGGCTTCATCATACGTTTTCGCTGAAACTTCTATAAAATCCATACTATCCGCCCCCTATTTTGTATTCTTCTCATTAAATTTCTTTACAAGATTTGCCTTTTCCGCCATACTTCCAGCTTTTGCCGAATTTCTTGCTTTAGCAGCTTTTTCTAAAGCCTGTTCTTTTTCTCTTGCAGACATTGACGGTTCATTGATTTTCCTTGTATTTACTCTGGCTGTCTGATTAATCTTATTTTCTGCAATACCCTTCTTTTCACGTTTCTTTTTTGCTTTTTCCTGATTCTCTTTTATAATATCATCTAAATTAATTTTTTCAAAGTGCTTATTTAATGCAACCTGCTGTAATGAACGGACAATTGCACTAATAATCCAATATACGCCAAGACCTACCGGAACAGAAAAACAAAAGAATAAAGAGAACAAAGGCATAATCTTATTCATCATTTTTATCTGACTTCCCATCGCATCATCAGCGCCCCCTGCCTGAGGCATTAACTTCAAACTTAAAACCTGAGTTAAATAAGAAAAAATAGGAATCAGAAGCGCCAATACTACAAAAAGATATGCACCGTTTGACATTCCATTTCTGATAATACTCATAGGGCTGTCAGAAATACTCATCCCCAGAAAATTATTCATTTCATCCAAATGTTCCTGTGTAGAAACAACAATATCCGACAAACCTGAAAATTTTTCTTTCAGCATGTCCCAGCCAGAAGCATTTAAAGAATATAAGGTGTCTATAATATAATTAGAAAGAATTGAATCATCTTTCACAGTAAAATCAACTCGAAGAGAAGACATTTTTAAATTTTCAATTAAATCAGACATTTTATCCTGATAACCAGGTGTTGTCATAATCCCTTCAACTAAAGATGTAAACTGATCTCTTACTATTGCAATATATGCCGGAATGGCCTGAAAAACACGCCACAATGAAAGGATAATCGGCATGTTAATTAACATATACACGCAGCTTCCAATCGGCGATACGCCATATTTTTCGTAGATAGCTGATGTTTCATCCTGCATTGCCTGTACAGAAACCGGATCTTTTTTCCCCTGATACTTTTTCTGTACTTTTTGAAGTTCCGGCTGCATTTTTTGGTTCAATTTTGAAAACTTTTGCTGTTTATAAGTAATCGGCAGCAAACACATATAAATAAAAATTGTAAAAACAATAATTGCAATACTGATATTTCCAATTCCCAGTACATTTACCATGAATGAATAAATCAAATTCATAATAAAACCAAGTAATTTTGCAATAGGTCCAAGAATTGCACCATCATATGCAGTTAAAATGATATCTGACAATGTAATATTCCTCCTAATACCGAATTATGGAACGGGATCATATCCACCTTTTGAAAAAGGATTACATCTCAATATCCGCCACACTGCCAATATGCCGCCCTTTAAGGCGCCATACTTTTCAACAGCTTCCAATCCATACTCAGAACACGTTGGTATGTAAGGACATTTTGTTGATTTTAACGGTGACAAATATTTTCTATAAAATTTTATAATTGCAATTATAATTTTTTTCAAAATGATTCCATCTTCTTTTCGTTTTCTATAATTTGATGAAGATTTGCAAGATTAAGAATAGATTTCTCTATTTCATGGTAAGTAGCGCGTTTTGCATTCACCCTTGCAATGACTACAATATCTAATCCGCGATTAAATATTTCTTCATGCAGCCGATAACCCTCTCTTACTAAACGTGTAATATGATGCCTGATCACACTATTTCCAACTTTTTTACTGACAGAGATTCCAAGTCTGTTTCTATCACTGTCATTCTTTAATACATACATAACTAAATATCTGTTTGCATGAGAAGTTCCCTTATTATATACAATCCGAAAATCTTTATTTTTTTTCAGCGACTCTGAAAATTTCATATATTAACCGAACTCCCTGATAATAGAAGAAAAGACCACAAATTGTGGCCTAAGCTGATATTTTCTTTCTTCCTTTTAATCTTCTTGCTGCCAATACTTTTCTTCCACCTGCTGTTCTCATTCTTTTTCTGAACCCATGGACTTTTGCTCTATGTCTTTTTTTTGGCTGATATGTCATTTTCATAGTATCCACCTCCTCTACTCCAAAAAACACTATTTCAATTATAACAAAAAAACTCTCTAAGTCAAGAAAAATTAGATATTTTAATAAGTATTTTATATATTCCGAAAAGTTATCCACAATTTACTTTCCACATTTCCAATTTTTTTGTGAATTTATAAAAGTCTTGCACAATCTGTGGATAAATTGTGGATAACTCGGTTGTTTTATCTACAACACATCCCCAAATTTTCATAAAATATCCACGTGATTAATTTTTTGATTGATAAAATATGCAAATTTTGTTATGATAATGAGTGTATAATTTTTGTTATAACTTTTTATTTATGGAGAAATTTAGATGGAAGCAATTTTTGAACAATGGGAACAAATTTTACAAGAAGTAAAGGAAGAGCACGACATTTCTCAAATTTCCTTTGATACATGGCTAAAACCACTGGAATTATGTGCCGTAGAGAATAATAAACTCTATATATTAGTTCCCTCAGAACAACTTGGCCTAAATTATATTTCAAAAAAGTATGAACTACCCTTAAAAGTAGCAATTACAGAAATGACAGGTATTGAATACGAATTAGTATTCCTGCTTCCGGAACAAGCAAAAAAGCTCCGCAGTACGCCTGCAAAAAAGAATACTTTTTCCACAGAAGCTGCTGAACGTTCCAATCTAAATCTTAGTTATACATTTGATACCTTTGTCGTTGGAAGTAATAACCGTTTCGCCCAGTCTGCTTCTCTTGCAGTTGCAGAATCTCCTGGAGATACTTACAACCCTCTTTATATTTACGGCGGACCTGGACTTGGTAAAACGCATTTAATCCATTCCATCGGCAATTTTATATTAGAACAAAATCCAGATTTACGGGTTTTATATGTAACATCTGAAGAATTTACAAACGAAGTTATTGAATCTATCCGTACTGGTAATGCAACTGCGATGACGAAACTTAGGGAAAAATACCGTACCGTAGATGTATTAATGATTGACGATATCCAATTTATAATAGGTAAAGAAAGCACACAGGAAGAATTTTTCCATACATTTAACGTACTTCATTCCTCTGGAAAACAAATTGTCCTGACTTCAGATAAGCCTCCAAAAGAAATGGAAACACTGGAAGAACGTATTCAGTCCCGTTTCGAATGGGGCCTTATGGCAGATATTGGATTACCGGATTATGAAACACGTATGGCAATCCTTAGGCGTAAAGTTGAATCTGATGAAATGGAGTTAAGCGATGAAATTTTGAATTATATCGCGAACAATATCAAGTCGAACATCCGTGAATTAGAAGGCGCGTTAAATAAACTTTTAGCCTACGGCAACCTGGTAAAAACAGAAATCACCATGGATATAGCAATCAAAGAGCTTCAAAATATTATTACTCCTGACAAACCAAAAGAGATTACACCTCAATTAATCATTGAAGTTGTTTCTGAGCACTTCCAAATATCAATGGATCAGATTATATCAAAAGCAAAAAGCAGCGATATCGTCCGTCCAAGACAGATTGCAATGTACCTCTGTAAAAATATGACAGACGTTACAGTTGAATCTATTGGCGTATTATTAGGTAAAAGAGACCATTCGACTGTTCTTCACGGCGTAAAAAAGATAACTGAAGAATACAACAAAAATGAAAATACACGAATCTTAATTGAAACCATTAAGAAAAAAATTAATCCAAATTAATTATTAAAATAGTTGTCCACACTTTATACAGGACATATCCTCTTGATTTTAATGTTTTTGAACAGCTTATACTTTTCAAAAATGCTTCATTTTCAAGGATTCTAAGGGTTTTGAACATATTCACATCTATTAATATTACTACTATGAAATATCTTTATAATAGTATTTATAGATTTTCTTGAGAGGAGTTATACACATGAAATTAATATGCAGTAAATCAGATCTTCTAAAAGGCGTTAATATTGTTTCAAAAGCAGTACCAGTTAGAACAACTATGTCAATCTTAGAATGTATCTTAATTGACGCTTCCGCAAATAAAATAAAACTAACGGCAAACGATATGGAATTGGGCATTGAAACAATTATTACTGGAGAAATATTAGAACCTGGCATCATTGCCTTAGACGCTAAAATATTCTTAGAAATTGTTCGAAAACTTCCAGACAATGAAGTAACAATTGAAACAGACCAAACATTTAAAACATTGATTAGCTGTGAAAAAGCTAAATTTAATATCATCGGGAAATCAGGTGAAGATTTTTCCTATTTACCATATGTAGAACGTAAAAACTCAGTATCTATGTCTCAATTTACCTTAAAAGAAGTAATACGGCAAACAATATTTTCAATTACAGACAATGATAATAATAAATTAATGTCTGGAGAACTATTTGAAATTAATGAAAATAAATTAAAAGTTGTATCCTTAGACGGACATAGGATTTCAATTCGAAATATAGAACTAAAAGATTCCTACGAATATAAAAAAGTAATTGTACCAGGGAAAACTTTAAATGAAATTAGTAAAATTCTTCCAGGATCTGCTGAAGAGGATGTATTTTTATTTCTGACAGAAAACCATATTATATTTGAATTCGACCAAACCACAGTAGTATCAAGGCTTATCGAAGGAGAATATTTTAAAATAGAGCAAATGTTATCTTCAGATTACGAAACAAAAATAAATATCAATAAGAAAGAATTATTAAATTGTATTGACAGAGCTACTCTTTTAATCAAAGAAGGTGATAAAAAACCAATTATTATGAATATTACAGATACTTCTATGGAGTTAAAAATAAACTCTTTTATCGGTTCTATGAATGAAGATATCGACATTGAAAAAGAAGGCAAAGATATTTTAATTGGCTTTAATCCAAAGTTTTTTATAGATGCACTTCGCGTTATTGATGAAGAAGAAGTTACAATCTACATGGTAAACCCAAAAGCACCATGCTTTATCAAAGACGAAAATGAAACTTATATTTATCTAATTCTTCCTGTTAATTTCAATGCATCTGTTAATTAATAGAAAAAGGCGGTAAAAATCATGGAAATTAATATTCGTGACGGAGAGGAATTTATCCGTTTAGGTCAAGCGCTTAAAAAATCAGGATTAGTCAGTTCCGGTGTAGATGCGAAAATGGTCATTTTAAATGGAGAAGTCACAGTGAATGGAGAAATAGAAGTTCGAAGAGGAAGAAAACTCTATTCTAAAGATACCATATCATTTGAGAATCAGACAATTAAGATAATAAAATGACAGTAAAATCACTGGAATTAGACCATTTCCGTAATTATGAAACACTTACAATTGAGTTTGAAAAAGGTACAAATATTCTCTATGGTGATAATGCCCAGGGAAAAACAAATATTTTAGAAGCGGTTTATTTAAGTGGGACTACGAAATCACACAAAGGCAGTAAAGACAAAGAAATGATACAATTTGGATCAGATGAATCTCATATTCGGATTTTTGTAGAAAAAAAAGAAAAACAATATCAAATTGATATGCACTTAAAAAAAAGCCGCTCAAAAGGAATTGCAATCAATAAAATTCCCATTCAAAAAGCAAGTGATCTTTTTGGAATTTTAAATATAATTTTTTTTTCACCTGAAGATTTGAATATCATAAAGAACGGTCCGTCGGAAAGAAGACGTTTTATAGATTTAGAATTGTGCCAGCTTGATAAAATTTATCTAAACGACTTAACCAATTACAATAAGATTTTAAATCAAAGAAATAAATTATTAAAAGACATTTCTTTTCGTCCGGATTTAAAAGATACCCTTTGTATTTGGGATTTACAACTTGTTGAATATGGTGCAAGAATTATAAAAAGACGAAATAATTTTATAAACCAGCTCAATGAAATTGTAAAAGAAATACATTTTAATATTTCAGGCGGTAAAGAAGAACTTCTTTTAACTTACGAACCAAACGTCAAAGAAGAATTTTTTGGCAAAGAACTGGAAAATGCCCAGGGAAAAGATTTAAAATATGGACAAACGACCGTAGGTCCTCACAGAGATGATATTTCATTCTCGATACATGGTGTAGATATCAGAAAATTTGGTTCTCAGGGACAGCAGCGCACATCTGCGCTTGCATTAAAACTTTCAGAAATTGAATTCGTAAAACAAGTAATTCAGGATACGCCAATATTACTTTTAGATGATGTACTATCTGAATTAGACAGTAATCGGCAGAATTATCTGCTGAATAATATAAACAGCACTCAAACAATCATAACATGTACTGGATTAGATGGCTTTATACGCAATCAATTTCATATTAACCGTGTGTTTGAAATAATTGAGGGCAAAGTTTTCCGCAGAATGGGAGGAAATTATGAGCACTGAATACGGAGCAGATCAAATACAGATTTTAGAGGGACTAGAAGCAGTCAGAAAGAGGCCGGGTATGTATATCGGCAGCACGACGTCCAGAGGACTGCACCATTTGATCTATGAAATTGTAGATAATTCCGTAGATGAAGCATTAGCAGGATTTTGTAAAAATATAGAGGTAATTATAAACAAAGACAATTCCGTAACTGTCATAGACGACGGACGGGGAATACCAGTTGGAATTAACCAAAAATCAGGATTAACCGGAGTAGAAGTTGTATTTACAATTCTTCATGCCGGCGGTAAATTTGGAGGAGGGGGATATAAAGTATCCGGCGGACTGCATGGCGTCGGCGCATCTGTTGTAAATGCCTTGTCCATATGGTTAGAAGTCGAAATATGCAGTGAAGGAAAAATATATAAACAAAGATTTGAACGCGGAAAGACAATATATCCATTGAAAGTAATTGGAGAATGTCCAATTGAAAAAACTGGGACGAAAGTTATTTTTATGCCAGATGATCAAATATTCGAAGAAACAATTTTTGATTATGATATATTAAAGCAGAGACTCCGGGAAACGGCTTTTTTAACAAAAAACCTCCGAATCGTTTTAAGAGATGAAAGACCAGAAAATATCATAGAAAAAGAATTTCATTATGCCGGAGGAATCAAAGAATTTGTCAGTTATTTAAACAAAAGTAAAGAACCATTATATCCTGAAATTATTTATTGTGAAGGGCAAAAAGACGGCGTCTATGTAGAAGTTTCAATGCAGCACAATGATTCCTTTAATGACGCAACATACAGTTTTGTAAATAATATTATTACACCTGAAGGCGGTACACATCTCGCTGGATTTCGAAATGCCTTAACAAAAACATTTAATCAATATGCAAAAACTAATAAAATTATAAAAGAAACAGATACAGCTTTAACCGGAGAAGACATCAGGGAAGGCTTAACAGCAATTATAAGCATTAAAGTAGAAAATCCCCAGTTTGAAGGACAGACAAAACAAAAACTTGGAAATAGTGAAGCAAGGGGAGCAGTCGATTCTGTGGTAAGTGAACAGCTTACTTACTTTCTGGAACAAAATCCGTCCATTGCAAAATCAATCTGTGAAAAATCTTTATTGGCACAACGTGCAAGAGAAGCAGCCAGAAAAGCGAGAGATCTAACAAGAAGAAAAACAGCTTTAGAAGGTATGTCCCTGCCTGGGAAACTTGCAGATTGTTCAGATAAAGACCCAAAAAATTGTGAAATATATATTGTGGAGGGAGATTCTGCCGGAGGGTCTGCAAAAACGGCAAGAAATCGAATTACGCAGGCAATTCTCCCGCTTCGCGGTAAAATTTTAAACGTAGAAAAAGCAAGACTTGATAAAATATATGGCAATGCAGAAATTAAAGCAATGATTACAGCATTTGGAACCGGGATACATGAAGATTTTGATATTTCAAAATTGAGGTATCATAAAATAATTATAATGACAGACGCCGACGTGGACGGCGCGCATATTAGTACTCTGCTTTTAACATTTATTTATCGATTTTTACCTGAGTTAATTAAACAAGGATATGTTTATTTGGCTCAGCCTCCGCTTTTTAAGATTGAGAAAAATAAAAAAATCTGGTACGCATACAGCGATGACGAACTGAATCAAATTTTACTGGAAATTGGACGTGATAATAATAATAAAATTCAGCGTTACAAGGGATTGGGAGAAATGGATGCCGAACAGCTTTGGGATACTACAATGGATCCGGAAAAAAGGATTTTGCGAAGAGTAACGATAGATGAAGAAGCTGCTTCTGAAATTGATATTATTTTTACTACTCTGATGGGAGATAAAGTAGAACCAAGACGTGAATTTATAGAAGCAAATGCAAAATATGTCCAAAATCTGGATGTATAGAGAGGAATCAAAGATAAATGGATGATAATATTTTTGACCAAGTCCATGACGTGGACTTAAAAAAGACCATGGAAACATCCTATATTGATTATGCGATGAGCGTTATTGCATCAAGAGCGCTGCCTGACGTAAGGGATGGATTAAAACCTGTGCAGCGAAGGGTGTTATATTCCATGATAGAATTGAATAACGGACCGGATAAGCCTCATCGTAAATGCGCGCGTATTGTCGGTGATACTATGGGTAAATACCATCCGCATGGCGACAGTTCTATTTATGGTTCTTTGGTGAATATGGCTCAGGAATGGTCGACACGGTATCCTTTAGTAGACGGCCATG
This sequence comes from uncultured Lachnospiraceae bacterium, assembly GCA_910586355.1. GTDB lineage: Bacteria > Bacillota > Clostridia > Lachnospirales > Lachnospiraceae > Roseburia_B. The sequence goes on along the minus strand of CAJUHJ010000010.1, from coordinate 91,653 downwards.
GAAATTTTGGTTCTGTGGATGGAGACGGCGCAGCCGCCATGCGTTATACAGAAGCCAGGCTTAGTAAAATATCTATGGAAATGCTTGCAGATATCAATAAAGATACCGTAGATTTTATGCCGAACTTTGATGAAACAGAAAAAGAACCAACTGTACTTCCTTCCAGATACCCAAATCTTTTAGTAAACGGTACTTCTGGTATTGCCGTAGGAATGGCGACAAATATACCTCCGCACAACCTAAAGGAAGTTATTTCTGCAGTTGTAAAAATTATTGATAATCAAATTTTAGATAATCGTGAAACAACATTAGAAGAAATATTGGAAATTGTAAAAGGACCTGATTTTCCAACTGGAGGTATGATTTTAGGAACTACGGGAATAGAACAGGCTTATCGTACCGGCCGGGGTAAAATCCGTGTCCGAGCCATTACGGATATTGAACCAATGGCAAATGGAAAAAACCGTATTGTAGTGACGGAACTTCCATATATGGTAAATAAGGCAAGGTTAATTGAAAAAATCGCTGAATTAGTCAGAGATAAAAAAATAGATGGGATTACAGAATTAAGAGATGAATCAAGCCGCCAGGGTATGCGTATCTGTATTGAATTAAGACGCGACGTCAGCCCAAAAATTATTTTAAACCAATTATATAAACATACGCAGCTGCAGGATACATTCGGCGTGATTATGATTGCGCTTGTAAACAATGAGCCAAAAGTATTAAATCTTCATCAAATGCTTGATTATTATTTAAGCCATCAGAAAGACGTTGTTACCAGAAGAACGAAGTATGACTTGAATAAAGCAGAAGAACGCGCTCATATTTTACAGGGATTATTGATTGCATTAGATAATATTGACGAAGTTATTTCAATTATTCGGGGAAGTAAAAATGCAGGCGAGGCAAAAGAAAAACTTTCGGAACGTTTTGGATTAAGCGACGTTCAGTCACAGGCAATTGTAGATATGCGCCTGCGGGCTCTTACCGGATTAGAGCGTGAAAAACTAGAGTCAGAATATGCAGATTTGATGAAAAAAATTCAAGAGTTAAAAGAAATTTTAGCAGACGAAAACAAACTTTTAGGCGTTATCCGTGAAGAAATTATATTAATTTCAGATAAATATGGGGATGAAAGAAGAAGTTCCATAGGTTTTGACGAATATGACATCTCTATGGAGGATATGATTCCAAAAACAAATACCATTGTTTGTATGACAAAGCTTGGATACATTAAGCGTATGAGTATTGACAATTTTAAAAGCCAGCACAGAGGGGGCAGAGGAATCAAAGGCATGGAGACGATAGAGGATGACTATATAGAAGAACTTTTGATGACGACGACACATCATTATTTGATGTTTTTCACAAATACAGGAAAAGTCTATCGTCTAAAAGCATATGAAATTCCAGAAGCGTCCCGGACTGCAAGAGGAACGGCAATTATTAATCTTATGCAGCTTATGCCGGAAGAAAAGATTACTGCAGTGATACCAATTAGTGAATATCAGGAAGGCAATTATCTTTTTATGGCAACAAAAAATGGAATTGTCAAGAAAACACAGATTTGTGAATATGCAAATATACGTAAAACGGGACTTTCTGCAATTAATTTAAAAGAAGATGATGAATTAATTGAGGTGAAAAAAACAGACAATAAAAAAGATATTATTCTTGTAACAAGATATGGACAGTGTATCCGTTTCCATGAGACAGACGTCAGAAGTACCGGCCGTAATTCTATGGGCGTAATTGGCATGAATCTGCTCGACGGAGATGAAGTAGTTGGGATGCAGTTGAATACACAGGGAGAATATTTATTGATTGCATCTGAAAAAGGACTGGGAAAATGTACCAGAATGGATGAATTTTATGCCCAAAACCGCGGCGGAAAAGGCGTAAAATGTTACAAAATAACGGAAAAGACAGGAAATATCATTGGTATCAAAGCAGTCAATGATGAAAATGAAATTATGATTATTACTACGGGAGGTATTGTAATCCGTATGAAAGTAGAAGATATTTCTGTTCTTGGACGCATTACTTCTGGTGTAAAACTCATTAATATGGACGAAGATGTGACGATTGCGAGTATTGCAAGAGTTAAAGAAGATGTGAATTTAATGGAAGAGATTAACAATGCCGGAGATTCTAAAGAAGAATCACAGATAGAAGAATAAACAATTATGGGCTGTGTGAAACAGCCCTTTTTGCATAACAGTCCATCCTTTAGACGATGTGATTTTACTTTTACATAAATTAGATAAAGGAGAATTTATATGCCCCAGACATTTTATGAAGTACTATGTATTTTTATCATCTATGCTTTTATTGGATGGTGTGCTGAAGTGTCTTACGCTGCATTGGATCTTGGAATTTTTGTAAACAGGGGATTTTTAAATGGACCGTATTGTCCTATCTATGGAGTGGGGGTATTAATTGTAATTGAACTGTTACTCCCATTGAAAAATAATTTAATCATATTATTTATTGGGTCGGTTATTTTGACTTCAGTGTTAGAATATATTGTTGGTTATCTATTGGAAAAGATATTTCACAACAAATGGTGGGATTATTCAGAGATTCCTTTTAACATCAATGGATATGTATGTTTGAAATTTTCAATTTTTTGGGGGCTGTCCTGCAGTTTTATTGTCCTGATTTTACATCCAATTATATTTGCATTTATTCATATGATACCAAAAACAGTAGGTATCATAATTTTAATAGTTCTTTTGTCAGCATTTACAGTAGATTGTATTTTTTCAATCAGTACAATTCTGAAATTGAATAAACGGCTTGTCATAATAGGGGAAGCGGCAGAAAGACTTAAGCAGATTTCTGATGAAATTGGAGAAAATATATATGAAAGAACAACAGATGCAGTAGAAAGAAAAGAATATCTGCACCAAAATATCGAAAAGAAGAGAGTAGAATATGAAGAGTGGAGCAGACGTTATAAAGAAATTTTAGAAGAAAAGATTTATGGACATAGCCGTTTAATACAGGCATTTCCCAGAATGAAATCCAGAGATTATGACGAATCTTTGCATAAATTAAGGGAACATTTGAAAAAAGCAGTAAAATCTAAGAAAGAACAGGAGAAATAAACTATGATTCGTACCATAGACGTTTGTACGGTAACAGAAACAATAAAAGAAATGTGTATGGAAGCTAATTATTATCTTTCAGAAGATATGAAATTAGCTTTACAAGAGTCAGCTGGGACAGAAAAATCTGAAATTGGTAAAAAAATATTAAATCAATTAGAAGAAAATTTAAAAATAGCTGGTGAAGAAAAAATTCCGATTTGCCAGGATACAGGAATGGCGGTTATTTTCATGGAAATCGGACAGGATACTCATTTTGAAGGAGGAGATTTAGAAGAAGCCGTAAATGAAGGAGTCCGAAAAGGATATGATTTGGGTTATCTTCGTAAATCAGTTGTAAATGATCCTATTTTGCGTGAAAATACGAAAGATAATACGCCGGCAGTTATCCATTACTCTATTGTATCTGGAAGCCAGGTTAAAATTACATTTGCTCCAAAAGGATTTGGCAGTGAAAATATGAGCCGGATTTATATGTTAAAACCTTCAGATGGTATCGAAGGGGTAAAAAATGTAATTATAAAAACCGTAGACGAGGCAGGACCAAATGCGTGTCCCCCTATGGTAGTCGGAGTTGGTATTGGCGGGGACTTTGAAAAAGCGGCGATTATGGCAAAACAGGCATTGACAAGGGATGTAAATAAACATTCTGATATTCCTTATGTATGTGATTTGGAAAAAGAGATGTTTGAAGAAGCCAATCGTCTTGGAATCGGGCCTGGAGGGTTGGGAGGCACTTCAACAGTTCTAGCCGTAAATATTAATACATATCCCACTCATATTGCCGGGCTGCCCGTAGCCGTGAATATTTGCTGTCATGTCAACCGCCATGTAGTGAAAATCTTATAAAAATGTGGAAAAGTGAATTAGAAATGGAGATTACTATGGATAAATATATCACTACGCCTATAACTGAAGAGATTACTGCTGATTTGAAAAGCGGAGATTTTGTATATATAACAGGAACAATTTATTCTGCTAGAGACGCCGCGCATAAACGTATGGCAGAAACATTGGAACGTAATGAAAAACTTCCGATTGATTTGAAAGATTCTGTTATTTATTATATGGGGCCTTCTCCGGCAAGAGAAGGGAGACCGATTGGGTCAGCAGGACCTACAACAGCAAGCCGTATGGATAAATATGCTCCAACATTGCTTGATTTAGGAGAAAAAGCTATGATTGGGAAAGGCAAAAGAAGCAAAGAAGTCATTGATTCGATGATAAAAAACCATGCAGTTTATTTTGCTGCAATTGGAGGCGCCGGCGCTCTTTTATCAAAATGTATTATAAATTCTGAAGTAGTATGTTATGATGATTTAGGAACAGAAGCAATTCGTAAGTTAGAAGTTATAAATTTTCCAGTTATTGTAGTCATTGACAGTAAAGGAAATAATCTCTATGACTCATCAGCAGAAGAATATAGGAGATAAGTTGCTATTTTTATAGAAAACATGGTACAATGCAAAAAAGCAGATAGAATTTTTGTCAGGAGGAAGCAGTATTGAAAATTATTAAACGATCCGGTGAAGAAGTAGGATTTGATATTACAAAAATTATAGCTGCTGTTCATAAGGCGAATAAGGAAGTTGAACTTGCAAAGCGGCTGACAACAGAGCAGATACAAACCATAGCTCAGAATATAGAAGAAATCTGCAAAAAATCTATCCGGGCAATGAACGTAGAAGAAATTCAGGATGAAGTAGAAGATCAGATTATGCGAGCCGGGGCATACCAAGTTGCAAGAGTCTATATTACTTATCGGTATAAACGTCAGTTAGTGCGTCAGTCTAATACGACAGACGCACAGATTATGACGATTATTGAGAGCCAGAATGAAGAAGCAAAGCAGGAAAATTCAAATAAAAATCCTCTATTAGCATCTACACAAAGAGATTATATGGCGGGAGAAGTCAGCAAAGATATTACAAAACGGTTTTTGCTGTCTAAAGAAGTATGGGATGCGCATGAAAAAGGATTGATTCATTTCCATGATGCAGATTATTTTGCACAACATATACATAATTGCTGTCTTGTCAATTTAGATGATATGCTTCAGAACGGAACCGTTATCAGCGAGACAAAAGTGGACAAGCCAAAGTCATTTTCAGTTGCCTGCACTGTGGCGTCGCAGATTATAGCACAAGTTGCCTCCAGCCAGTACGGTGGACAATCTATCAGTGCATATCATCTATCTAAATTTGTTGCCGCGAGCCGGAAGAAATTCCGCCGTGAAGTATCTGAAGAATTTAAAAAAGCAAATATTAGAGCAGAAAAAGAACAGATTTATGAAGTTGCTGAACAGCGTGTGATAAAAGATATTGATAAGGGTGTACAAACCATTCAATATCAGGTTGTAACGCTTATGACTACGAATGGGCAGGCTCCATTTATAACGGTATTTATGTATTTAGATGAAGCGCCGGAGGGAGAAGAAAGGAATGATCTTGCGATGGTCATCCGTTCTATTTTAAAACAGAGAATACTTGGCGTAAAAAATGAAAAAGGCGTCTATATTACTCCGGCGTTTCCAAAATTAATCTATGTTTTGGATGAGGATAATATTACTGAAAATAGTCTTTATTGGGATGTTACGCTTCTTGCAGCAGAATGTACGTCAAAACGCATGGTGCCGGATTATATTTCTGCAAAAGTTATGAAAGAACTAAAACAGGGGAATGTTTATACCTGTATGGGATGCCGATCTTTTTTAACTGTATTTAAAGATGATGAAGATCAATTCAAATTTTATGGAAGGTTCAATCAAGGAGTATGTACGATTAATTTGGTAGATATAGCTTGTTCTTCCAAAGGAGATTTCGAAGAATTCTGGAAAATTTTTGACGAACGTTTGGAATTATGTTATCAGGCATTAATGGCAAGGCATAACCGTTTAATGGGTACAAAATCGGATATTGCGCCTATTTTGTGGCAAAATGGAGCATTGGCGCGTTTAGAAAAAGGAGAGACGATTGATCGTCTTTTAATGAATGGATATTCTACAATTTCATTAGGCTATGCGGGGCTTTGTGAATGTGTACATTATATGACGGGCAAAAGCCATACGGATTCATCTGCAACACCGTTTGCTTTAGAAGTAATGCAGTATTTGAATGATGCCTGTACAAAATGGAAAGAAAAAGAGAAAATTGATTTTTCCGTATATGGAACTCCGTTGGAATCTACAACTTATAAATTCGCGACATGTCTGCAAAAAAGATTTGGGATAATAAAGGGAGTTACTGATAAAAATTATATTACAAATTCTTATCATGTTCATGTAACAGAAGAAATCAATGCGTTTGAAAAATTAAAATTTGAGGCGCAGTTTCAAAAATTATCACCGGGCGGAGCAATCAGTTACGTGGAAGTTCCTGATATGAAAGACAATCTTTCAGCAGTTCTTTCAGTTATGAAATATATATATGAGAATATTATGTATGCAGAGCTGAATACAAAAAGCGATTTCTGCAGTTTATGCGGTTATGATGGAGAAATTCAGATTATTACAGATAAACATGGAAAATTAGCATGGGAGTGTCCGAATTGCGCAAACCGTAATCAAAATTTAATGAGTGTTGCAAGGCGTACATGTGGTTATATCGGAACTCAATATTGGAATCAGGGTCGGACGCAGGAAATCAAAGAACGTGTACTTCATCTCTAAGAGTTCTGCGGCAGTATCGTCATTGACAAACTGTTGCCATATATGGAGGAGATATGAAAAAAAATTTAAAATTTAAAAAAAAGCTGAAAAACTATTTGTATATGCCTGTATATTTAGTATTGTTATTACTGTTTTTTAATATTGCGATTTATTTTAATAGTCGAAAGACTGGTTTTGTATTTACTGGGATTTTGGTGATATACGCGGTATATGTATTTGTTTTTTATATTAAAAGCCGACCTATCTTATCAAGGGAGATTATAAATTTTGCGACCCAGTATTCGACTGTACAAAATCAGATTTTGGATCATTTTAAAGTACCTCAGGTTCTTATGGATATGGATGGAAAAATTCTCTGGGTCAATCAGCAGTTTGAGGAACTTACCGGGAAAGATAAAGGCTACCATAAAACAATTTTTAGTATTTTTCCAATGATTTCCAAAGAACGACTGCAAAGTGAGGATGAAACTGGTTTTTTGATTAAGTGGGAAGATAAAATATTTCGGGGAGAGACAAATCGAATCCAGATGAATCAAAAAACAGAAGAATGTAGTATTGTAGAAGTAAATGAAGAAGGGCAGAGTTTTATAGTACTGTATTTGTTTGATGAAACGGAATTAAACCGTTATATCAAGACTTGCCAGGAGCAAAAATTAGTAGCTGCCTTAGTTTATATTGATAATTATGAAGAGGCTTTAGAGAGTATAGAAGATGTAAAACGTTCCCTGTTATCTGCTTTAATTGACCAGAAAATAAATGAGTATTTTACAAAAGCAGATGCATTGGTACGAAAAACAGAAAAAGATAAGTATTTTATTGTATTCAAATATAAATATCTAAATACTTTAGAAGAAGATAAATTTAGTTTGATTGAAGATGTAAAAAATGTCAGAGTAGGGAATGAAATGGCAGTTACTCTTAGTATTGGTATAGGTATTCATGGCGAAAGTTACATCACAAACGCAGAATATTCGCGTATGGCAATTGATTTAGCGCTCGGGCGGGGCGGCGATCAAGTTGTGGTACGAAAAGAAGACGAAGTGTTCTATTATGGAGGAAAATCAAAAACAGTAGAAAAGAATACCCGCGTAAAAGCAAGGGTAAAAGCACATGCACTCCGTGAAACATTAGAAAGCCGCGGAAATGTAATTATTATGGGACATAGCATCAGCGACGTTGATTCGTTTGGAGCTGCAATTGGAATTTATTGCGCCGCAAAGGTATTAAATAAAAAGGCACAGATTGTATTAAATGAAGTTACGTCTTCTTTACGTCCGCTAAAAGAGTGTTTTACACCGGAAAAAGGTTATCCGGAAGATTTATTTATAAACAGTGAACGTGCGATGGAAATTATTAACCGTAATACGTTGGTTATGGTAGTAGATACGAACCGTCCAACTTATACGGAGTGTCCGAAACTTTTAGAGCGGGGCAATGCGGTAGTTGTATTTGACCATCATAGGCAGGGAAATGAAGTTATTAAGAATCCTATTTTGTCTTACATTGAACCGTATGCTTCATCTACCTGTGAGATGATTGCAGAAGTATTACAGTATTTTAAAGAAAATATTAAATTAGAGGCTGCTGAAGCGGATTGTATTTATGCAGGAATCTTAATTGATACAAATAATTTTATGACAAAAACAGGCGTACGTACATTTGAAGCGGCGGCGTATCTGCGCCGTTGTGGAGCAGAAGTTACAAGAGTGCGCAAATTATTGAGAAACGATATGAATTCATATAAAGCAAGGGCAGAGGTCGTTCGTCATGCAGAAGTATATAAAGGAGCGTTTGCAATTTCTGTTTGTCCTGGTAAAATGGAAAGCCCTACGATTGTAGGGGCGCAGGCGGCAGATGAACTATTAAATATCATTGGCATTAAGGCTTCTTTTGTTATGACGGAATACCAAGGCAAAATTTATATCAGTTCCAGATCCATTGATGAAATTAATGTTCAGCTGATTATGGAACAGCTTGGCGGCGGCGGCCATTTGAATGTCGCCGGGGCACAGTTGGCAGGATGTACGTTGTCAGAAGCAAAACATGCTTTACAGATAACGATTGATAAAATGTTGGAAGAAGGAGAGATTGAGATATGAAAGTAATTTTATTGGCAGATGTAAAATCATTGGGCAAAAAAGGAGAGATTGTAAATACAAGCGATTCGTATGCTAGAAATGTTCTTTTTTCAAAAAAATTAGCAGTAGAAGCAACGAATAAAAATTTGAATGATTTAAAACTTCAAAATAAACATAAAGAAAAAGTCGAAGAAGAAAACTTAGAAGCGGCAAAACAGCTTGCAAAAAAACTGGAAGATGTAAAAGTAGAGGTAAAGATTAAGACTGGGGAAGGCGGCAGGACATTTGGCTCTGTATCAACAAAAGAAATATCTTTAGCCGTGAAAAATCAGCTTCAATTGGATATAGACAAGAAAAAAATGCAGCTTAGCGAACCGATAAAAAATCTTGGCATGTATGAAGTTCCCATTCGTCTTCACTCAAAAGTGACTGGAATTTTAAAAGTACATGTGACTTCAGAATAAAAATTTTACACGTAACAGCAGGAAATTGATACTGTTGCAGAAGAAGAGAGGGAATACTACATGGAAGAAGCTCTGGTAAAACGTGTAATGCCAAACAGTCTGGAAGCCGAACAGTCTGTAATAGGCTCAATGATAATGGATAGGGAAGCAATTATTACTGCAATAGAAATGCTTATCATTGACGATTTCTATTTTAAACAGTATGGGCTTTTATTTCAGGCAATGGTGGATTTGTTTGATGCAGGAGAACCGATAGATCTTGTCACACTTCAGGCAAAGTTAAAAGCGATGAACGTACCGGAAGAAGTCAGCAGTTTGGAATTTGTCAGGGATTTGCTCACTTCTGTTCCCACTTCTGCCAATGTATCATCATATGCACAAATTGTAAAAGATAAGTCAGTTTTAAGACGATTAATTAAAATAACAGAAGAAATATCCAATAAATGTTATTTGGGACAGGGAGATTTAGATGAAATTCTTGCCGATACTGAAAAAAATATTTTTAATTTGATACAAAATCAAGGCGGAAAAGATTACGTTCCAATCAAGGAAATCGTATTAAATGCCTTGGAAAAAATAGAGCAGGCTTCAAAAACACAGGGAAATGTCACAGGGATTCATACGGGATTTGTAGATTTGGATTATAAGATGTCCGGGCTTCAGCCTTCAGATTTTATCCTCGTTGCAGCGCGTCCTTCTATGGGAAAAACAGCATTTGTATTAAATATTGCGCAATATGTTGCTTTTCACGAAAAAATGGCGACCGCAATTTTTAGTCTGGAGATGGCAAAAGAGCAGCTTGTAAACCGTTTGTTCTCTTTGGAATCAAGGGTCGATGCACAGGTGCTGCGTTCTGGTAATTTGAGTGACTCTGATTGGGAGAAATTAATTGAAGGAGCCGGAGTGATTGGAAGTTCAAATCTTATCATTGACGATACTCCGGGTATTTCAATATCAGAGTTAAGAAGTAAATGCAGAAAATTCAAACTTGAACATGATTTAAAATTGATTATAATTGATTATCTTCAGTTGATGTCGGGAGGTAAGAACAGAAGTGATTCCAGACAACAGGAAATTTCTGAAATTTCAAGATCATTAAAAGGTCTTGCCAGGGAATTGAACGTGCCAATTATTGCATTATCCCAGCTAAGCCGTGCGGTAGAACAGCGTCCGGAGCACAGGCCTATGCTTTCAGATTTGAGAGAATCGGGTGCAATTGAACAGGATGCAGATGTGGTGATGTTTATTTATCGTGATGATTATTATAATAAAGATACGGATATGAAAAATATTGCTGAGATTAATATTGCAAAACAAAGAAACGGCCCGATTGGGACAATAAATCTGGTCTGGCTTCCGCAATATACAAAATTTGCGAATATGGAAAAATAATGCTGTCGAAACTGCACGACCAAAATTCGTTGCGAATTGTTCTATTCTCCTCTATAATGAATAAAGAGGAAGGAGGCAGTTCATTTGGACAAGCTACGTTATATGATTTCAGATGCCGCAGGTCTTGTAAATGTAGAAGCGCATGTTCTACGTTACTGGGAAGAAGAATTAGAACTGGATATTCCCCGAAATGAGATGGGGCATCGTTATTATACCAAAGAGAACATACAGCAATTCCTGAAGATAAAAGATTTAAAAGAACAAGGCTATCAGTTAAAAGCGATTAAAATGGTCGTTCACAATGGAAAAAATCCGGACGAAGCCGCCGCTTTGACAACCGGAGCGCTGACAGAAAGAAGTCCGGTAAGCCAGCCTGCAAATTTTTCATCCGCAGAAGATAAAATGGCACAATTTCGGATATTGATGAGCGGTATTGTAAAAGAGGCGCTGTCAGAAAACAATCAGGCTCTTGGAAAAGAAGTTGGCGAAAGTGTCGGAGACCGCGTGTTAAAAGAAATGAATTATCTGATGCGCGAACAGGACGAGCAGGAAGAAGAACGTTTCCGTAAGCTGGATGCAGCAATACGTGAGTTAAATGCAAAAAAAATAAAAGGCAGTGCAAAGAAAAAAGAATCGCACCGCTTATTTGCAAAAAAAGAGGTAACTACATAGGATTTCTAAAATAAGAGACTAAAACGAGACAAAGTAAAACCCCGGAATGTATTTTCCGGGGTCTTACTTTGTCTTAATTAGCCCTGCTCGATAGCTCCAGTAGGACAAGCGCCTGCACATGTACCGCAGTCTACACAAGAACCTGCATCAATTTCATATTTTCCGTCGCCAGAAGAGATAGCTCCTACTGGACATTCACCTTCACAGGTTCCGCAGCTAACGCAAGAATCATTGATAACGTATGCCATTGGTAAAATCCTCCTTATGTAATTTCAATTTAAAGCTTTAACAGCTTAGGACTATTTTAATACAAATAATATTTGAATACAAGTAGTGAATAGATTTTTTTTGAATATAATTTGCATAAAAAACAGAAACGTATTATAATAACTAACTGTGAATGGTAAGCTGTAAAACAGCAAATACTGATAAATAGAAAATATAGGAGGTATTATTATGACACAGGTTACAAAAACAACTATGATTGGTGAACTGCTTCAGATTGATGAAAACATTGCCCCAGTTTTATTAAACATTGGAATGCATTGCCTTGGCTGCCCATCGTCGCAAATGGAAACAATAGAAGAAGCAGCAATGGTACATGGAATTGAACCGGATGCACTTGTGAATGAAATTAACGCATTTTTGGAAAAAGACCTTGCAAAATAAAATTGCTAAAGAGTAAGAGGATAACTATGCGTGAATTGATTGACCGGCTGGAACGGGAACATACTCTAAAAAAAGAGGAATGGACGGCTTTAATTTCAGAAAAAGCTGATAAAGAGTATTTATTTGCAAAAGCAAGAGATGTTGCGCGGCAGTATTATGGCAATAAAATCTATATCAGGGGACTGATTGAATTTACGAATTTTTGTAAAAATAATTGTTATTATTGTGGTATCCGTCGGGACAATATTAATGTAGTGCGTTACCGCCTGAGTGAAAATGAAATTTTAGATTGCTGCGGGAGGGGATATGAACTTGGTTTCCGCACATTTGTACTTCAAGGAGGAGAAGATGCTTTTTATAATGAAGAGCGATTGATAAAGTTGATTTCTACAATCAAATCACGATATCCTGACTGTGCATTAACATTATCTATTGGAGAAAAATCAAAGGAAAGTTATCAGAAATTTTATGATGCCGGTGCAGACCGTTATCTTCTGCGACATGAAACAGCAGATAAATCTCATTATGAAATGCTGCATCCAAAAGAACATTCATTTGAAAACAGAATGAAATGCTTATGGGAGTTAAAAGAGATTGGTTATCAGGTCGGCTGCGGATTTATGATAGGATCAAAAGGACAGACAGCAGAGTGTCTGGCAGAAGATATGATTTTTATTTCAAAATTCCAGCCGCAGATGGTGGGAATAGGTCCTTTTATTCCCCACCATGATACACCGTTTGCCAGGGAAGCCGCCGGTACATTGGAATCGACGCTTTATATGATAGGGCTTTTACGTTTGTTAAAGCCAAATCTGCTTCTTCCGGCAACTACTGCATTAGGAACAATCGACGCAAAAGGAAGGGAAAAAGGCATCTTAGCAGGGGCAAATGTAGTAATGCCGAATCTTTCCCCGACAAAGGTTCGAAAAAAATATGAGTTATACGACAATAAAATATGTACGGGAGACGAAGCGGCAGAATGTCTAAACTGTTTGAATTTAAGAATGGAGCAGATTGGTTATAGATTGTCCATAGACCGCGGAGATCCAGCGGAAGAACCGGGAGGAATAAAATGTACAACGTAATGTCATCCAAAGCGGAAGAATTTATCAGTGATGAAGAAATTAGAGATTCTCTCATCTATGCAGAAGAGAATAAGAATAATAGAGACGTCATAGAACAAATCTTAAAAAAAGCATCGGAAATGAAAGGAATCTCACATAAAGAAGCAATTGTGCTCTTAGATTGTGAGATTGAAGATTTGAACGAACGAATTTATGAATTGGCGAAGAATATCAAACAAGAGTTTTATGGAAACCGTATTGTTATGTTTGCGCCTCTTTATCTTTCGAATTACTGTATCAACGGATGCAAGTATTGTCCATATCATTTGAAAAATAAACACATTGCCAGAAAGAAACTCACACAGGATGAGATTATAAAAGAAGTAATGGCTTTACAGGATATGGGACATAAACGTCTTGCACTTGAAGCTGGAGAGGATCCCATCAATAACCCAATCGAATATATTTTAGAAAGTATTCAAACAATTTATAGCATTAAACACAAAAATGGTGCGATTCGCCGCGTCAACGTCAATATAGCGGCAACTACTGTGGAAAATTACAGGAAGTTAAAGGAAGCTGGAATTGGAACTTATATCTTATTTCAAGAAACGTATCATAAAAAGTCTTATGAAGAACTTCATCCTTCAGGTCCCAAAAGCGATTATGCGTATCACACAGAGGCAATGGATCGGGCGAATAAAGCTGGGATAGATGATTTGGGAATCGGCGTCTTATTTGGGCTGAACAATTACCGGTACGATTTTACCGGGATTATTATGCACGCGGAACATATGGAAGCGTATGGAGGCGTTGGCCCGCATACGATTAGCGTACCACGCGTTAGAAAAGCAGATGATATTGACCCGGATGTATTTGATAACGGTATCAGTGATGAAACGTTTGCAAAAATTGTGGCATGTCTGCGTATTGCAGTCCCATATACCGGAATGATTGTGTCTACAAGAGAGTCCCAGGCGAGCAGGGAGCGTGTTCTTAAGCTTGGTATCTCCCAAATTAGCGGAGGTTCAAGGACAAGCGTAGGAGGATATGCTAAACAAGAGACGCCGGAGGACAATTCCGCACAGTTTGATATCAGTGATAACCGCAGTTTAGATGAAGTTGTACATTGGCTGATGGAATTGGGATATGTACCAAGTTTTTGTACAGCATGTTATAGGGAAGGAAGAACGGGAGATCGTTTTATGACTCTGTTAAAAAGCAAACAAATTATTAACTGCTGTCATCCAAATGCTCTAATGACGTTAAAGGAATATTTAGAAGATTATGCGTCAGAAGATACGAAAAAAATCGGTGAAAAATTAATAAAAGAAGAACTGAAAAAAATCCCTAATAAAACTGTTCAAAATAAGGCAAAAGAGTATATTGAAAATATTCATTCGGGCAAAAGAGATTTCCGGTTTTAGGTGTTAGATAAGGAGATTAAAATGAATATGAATGAAACGCCTTCGGCAAACCGTGTGCATATTGGAATATTTGGCAGAAGGAATGTGGGAAAATCGAGTATTATAAATGCCGTTACCGGACAAAACATTGCAATTGTTTCTGAAATCAAAGGTACAACGACCGATCCAGTCAGTAAAGCAATGGAGCTGCTCCCATTAGGTCCCGTGGTATTGATTGATACGCCGGGACTAGATGATGAAGGTGAACTTGGAAAAAAGCGGATAGAAAAAAGTTATCAGGTGTTAAACAAAACGGATATTGCTGTTTTAGTGTTAGATGGTACGTATTTGCCAGATAAGGAAGAATTAGAAAAAATTGAAAAGCCTTTATTAAAACAGTTTAGGGATAGAAACATTCCTTATGTGATTACAGTAAATAAATCGGAAGATCTGACGGATGAAAGAAAGCAGTCTTTCGTGGATGGATTCGATCAGGAAAATAATTTGCTTTTTATCAGCGCTAAAAGCGGTATAAATATTCAAAAATTAAAAAATTCTATTGCTAATCTGTCCTTTGAAGAAAAAATTGACCGAAAAATCGTAGGAGATTTGCTTAAGAATGGCGATATTGTTGTTCTAGTAATACCGATTGACTCATCAGCTCCAAAAGGAAGGCTGATTCTTCCCCAGCAGCAGGTCATACGGGATTGTTTGGAATCAGGGGCAGTTCCAGTGGTCACAAGAGATACAGAGCTAAACGAAACATTACATGCGCTTGCAAAGAAACCAAAAGTTGTAATTACTGACAGCCAGGCTTTTCAATGTGTGTCAGAGATAATTCCGGATGATATGTTTCTTACTTCTTTTTCTATTTTATTTTCCAGATATAAAGGCAATCTTGTGCAGCAGGTATCCGGTGCAAAAGCAATACGGACATTAAAAGAAAAAGATGTTGTTTTGATTTCTGAAGGATGTACGCATCATAGGCAGTGTGAAGATATTGGTACAGTGAAAATGCCTCGCTGGATAAAAAATTATACTGGAAAAGAAATTGAGTTTCAGTTTACAAGCGGTACGCAGTTTCCTGATAATTTAAAAGAATATGCTTTGATTGTGCATTGCGGCGGATGTACGTTAAATGAACGTGAAATGAACTACCGTTTGAAATGTGCCAGAGAACAGAAAGTTCCGATTACAAATTATGGACTTGCAATTGCAGACATGAATGGGATTTTAGACCGAAGTCTTATGATATTTCAAAAACATTCGCAGGAGGAGTTATGAGTATAAAAGATAAACTGGAGCGAATTTTAAGAGAAATGCACATTATGGTCTCTAGGGGACAAATATCAGAAATAGATGAAGCATACGTTTTGATCCCGAAAAAAGAGATGCAGCAGCTGCTCAATGGCATCAGTCAGACCATTAATGAAATGATGGAATATTATGAGTTGACTGAAGAAGGAAGAAACCGCGCGCAGTTAGGAGCGGAAAAACAACGTATGGAAATTATCCGTAATGCAAATCATCAGGCACAAGATATATACGCAGCTTCTGTTTTGTATTCTGAGGATGCGCTTGGGAGAATTCAGAATATTATTAATGAAGCGGAGAAATCATCAAAAGAAATATTAAGTCGTTTAAATCGAGAAATGGAAGAAGAAAAACGTATTGTTCGCAGTAATCAATTAGAATTAATTACACAGTTGGAGGATTTAAAAGATTCTTCAAAATATATGAGGCTGATAGAAGAACGGAATCGTGAAATTGCCAAAGAAGAATTAAAGAAACAGGAAACTATTCAGAAAAGGAAATACCGTAGTAAGACCAAAGAACAGACTCAAGAAGATACAGCAGAAGATTTTACGGAGGAAATGGTAAAAGAAAGTCCAAAGGAAGATAATGAGGAAAAAATCGTATATGAAAAACCTGTAATTAAAGTAAACGAACAATATTTTCAAAAACTAGAACAAATAGCTGATGATGAAGAACAAGAAGATAATCAGAAAGAAAAACATCAAAAATTATTTTCTTTTGGAAGAAAATGAGAGGAGCAGAATATATGAACCGAATACTTGTCTGTGATGATGATAAAGAAATCGTAGAAGCGATTGAGATATATCTTCAGCAGGAAGGATACGAAGTGATTAAGGCTTATGATGGAGCACAGGTACTTGAAATTCTAAAAAAACAGGCAGTCGATTTGTTAATCTTAGATGTTATGATGCCAAAATTAGACGGAATTCATGCAACCTTAAAAATTCGGGAAGAAAGCAGCATACCAATTATAATATTATCAGCAAAGTCGGAGGATTCTGATAAAATCTTAGGATTAAATATAGGAGCAGATGATTATTTGACGAAACCGTTTAATCCGTTAGAGCTTGTAGCAAGAGTAAAATCGCAAATCAGGCGCTATACAAAGCTGGGGAACGCTGCAGAAAACAGCCAATCCGTTTATCAGACCGGAGGACTTGTTATTAATGATGATTTAAAAGAAGTTACAGTAGACGACGAACCGGTAAAATTAACTCCAATTGAATATAACATTCTGCTTCTTTTAATGAAAAACCAGGGAAAAGTGTTTTCCATCAGCCAAATATACGAAAGTATTTGGAATGCAGATGCAATTGGAGCAGACAATACAGTGGCCGTACATATCAGGCATATTCGGGAAAAAATAGAGATTAATCCAAAAGAACCGCGTTATATTAAAGTCGTATGGGGAATCGGTTATAAAATTGAGAAGGCATAAAGAAAATTGGATAGAGGAAAATCAGGATGAACAATAAATTTAATAATGGGTTCAAAACAGTCGCAGCTCTTTTGCAGATGGTATTTTTGATGATTGTTATCGTTGTTTTTTCCTTGATGGTAAATTTGTTTGTAAGGAATAGGCTCAGTTTTCGCGACATCGGAAATGGCTATTCCTTTTTTCAATCTTACTATTATTCGGAAGAAATTTCGGAAGAGATAAAAAGCCTGATGTTATATTTACAGATACAAAGAGGAATGAAGGACCAAGTTCTAAAAGAACCAGAAAATTCAAAATACAAATTATACAAATTAAAATATGACAGCGGAGAAAGTAATCTATATTATTGGTTTTTAGATGATGATATGATATACACCAATATGAAAAATGTAAAAGAAGTAAATGAAGCAATAGAAATGGCAAAAAATTTAGGAAATTATCTTTATTATGATGATTTTTCTATCAATCTTCAGGGAAATATCGCATATTTTGAACAGGACTTTCAAATAGATGTAATGCGATTATTTCAAACGGGTAAAGGAGGGGCTCTTGTAGTTGGTGTAGATACTTCGCTTCCAAAGAAAGATTCTATTGCAAAAGCGGAAAGTATTTATAAAACATACCTGCCGTGGATTGGAATTTGTTTATTTGTGATGATTGCTGCATTTTTAAGTTTTTTACTTATAATGATTTATCTGACTTTAGCAACTGGAAGAAACGAAGATGATGATAATATCCGCTTATACCGGATTGATTACATTCCAACGGAACTATTATTTATGGCGATGATTTTATTTGTCGCTGCTTTGATTGCTTTTTGTGCCAAACTTGGCGGAAAAGATTTGGGCATTTCTAGTTCATTAATACTGACGGGAACACTTGTTTTTCTTTCGGATTCCGTTCTGCTGACATTATATTTGAGTTTTGTAAGAAAAATAAAGGCGGATCAGTTTGTAAAATGCAGTATTTCATCTTATATTATACGTACATTAAAACAAGCAATATACGAACAGGGAATTGAAAAACGTGGAATGATACGTATTTCGATTTGTTCTGTATTGGAGTTGTTCTTTCTATTAGAAGTATTTATTTATCATAGTGTCTGGGCAGTACTTGGGCTGTTATGTGTATTTTTATATTCCGCAGTAAAGATTATGCAAAATGCAGTATACAGGAAAAAAATTTTATATGGGATACGAGAAATTGGCCGTGGAAAATTGGACAGTAAGCTGAATGTAAAAGAATTTAAAGGAGATTACCGGGATTTAGCTGAGGAAGTAAATGGTATCGGCCAGGGCCTGATGAATGCAGTAGAAGAAAATCTCAAAAGCGAGCGATTAAAGACTGAACTTGTTACAAACGTATCGCATGATATTAAAACGCCTCTGACATCAATTATCAATTATATAAGTTTGATAAAAATGGAAGGCACATGGAATCAGAACGTGGAAAATTATGTCGGTATTTTGGAAAAGAAATCAGAGCGTTTGAAACAATTGACCGAAGATTTAGTAGAAATTTCTAAAATAACCAGTGGAAATATTATGCTGGATATGCAGCCGATAAATATGGTAGAGTTAATCTGTCAGACAGGCGGAGAATTTAATGAAATTTTTGAAGATGTGGGGTTGACTATTATTACAAGGCTTCCGAAAGAACCTGTGATGATTTTGGCAGATGGAAGCCGCCTATGGAGGGTAGTCCAGAATTTATATAATAATGTAGCAAAGTATGCCCTAAAAGATACAAGAGTATTTGTGGAATTAAAAATGGAACGAGGAATAGCGGAATTTTCCATTAAGGATATTTCTGCACAGGGAATTCACAAATCAGCTCAGGATTTAAGCGAACGTTTTGTCAGAGGAGATGAATCCAGAGGGACAGAAGGGAATGGGCTTGGTTTGTCAATTGCAAGAAATTTGACAAATCTTATGGGCGGAACCTTTGAAATCAATTTAGATGGGGATTTATTTACAGTATCTATTACCTTTCCGATGATAAATCCTTGACTTTTATCAATATAGCATATATGATTTTAATAACTATGTAATAAGGAGAATGTATATGAAACTTTACGAAAAAGGAGTTTACCTTTTAAATGGAAATGAAATAGTAGAAGAGAATACTTCTGCAGTTGGTATTACAAAAGAAGAGGCGGCAAAAAATACAATTGCCTATGGAATCTTAAACGAACATAACACGTCTGGCAGTATGGAAAAACTGCAGATTAAATTTGATAAACTAACATCACATGATATTACCTTCGTAGGAATTATTCAGACGGCGAGGGCTTCAGGGCTTGAAAAATTTCCGATTCCCTATGTATTGACAAACTGCCACAACAGTTTATGTGCAGTCGGCGGGACAATCAATGAAGACGATCATATGTTTGGTCTGACATGCGCTAAAAAATATGGCGGTGTTTATGTACCGCCTCATCAGGCTGTTATTCATCAGTATGCAAGAGAAATGTTAGCCGGCGGCGGCAAAATGATTTTAGGTTCTGATTCCCATACTCGTTATGGCGCGCTTGGCACTATGGCGATGGGGGAAGGCGGTCCGGAACTTGTAAAACAGCTGCTTTGCCAGACGTATGATATTAATATGCCGGAGGTAGTCGGCGTTTATTTAAAAGGCGCTCCAATCAAAGGGGTAGGCCCGCAGGATATTGCGCTTGCAATTATTGGAGAAGTATTTGCAAACGGATATGTGAAAAATAAAGTTATGGAATTTGTAGGACCAGGAGTGTCCAATTTAAGTGTGGATTACCGTATTGGAATAGACGTTATGACAACAGAGACGACTTGTCTTTCTTCTATTTGGAAAACAGACGATGCTGTAAAAGAATTCTATGAAATTCATGGAAGAGCGAAAGATTATAAAGAATTAAATCCAAAAGAAACGGCTTATTATGACGGAATGATTGAAATTGATTTGGGTGAAATCCGTCCAATGATTGCGATGCCGTTCCATCCCAGCAATACCTACACAATTGACGAATTAAATGCAAATCTGATGGATATATTAGATGATTGTGAAAAACGCGCGCAGGTAAGTTTTGACGGTGCAGTAGACCTTGATTTAAAAAGTAAAGTCAGAAATGGAAGATTGTATGTAGATCAGGGAATTATTGCCGGATGCGCAGGAGGCGGATTTGAAAATATTTGTGATGCCGCTGATATTTTAAAAGGAGCCTCCATTGGGCCGGATGAGTTTACATTAAATGTATATCCGGCAAGTATGCCGATTTATATGGAACTTGTAAAAAATGGCGCGGCAGCTGCTTTGATGGAAACGGGCGCAATTCTTAAAACAGCATTTTGCGGTCCATGTTTTGGCGCTGGAGATACGCCGGCGAATAACGCATTTTCGATTCGTCATTCTACCAGAAACTTTCCGAATCGTGAAGGTTCAAAAGTCCAGAATGGACAAGTTTCTTCCGTAGCTTTGATGGATGCGCGTTCCATTGCGGCAACTGCAGCAAATAAAGGTTATTTGACTCCGGCGACGGATATGGATATAGAATTTACAAAACCAAAATATTTCTTTGACAGTAAAATTTATGCAAACCGTGTATTTGACAGCAAAGGAAAAGCAGATGATTCAGTAGAAATTAAATTTGGCCCCAATATTAAAGACTGGCCGAAAATGAGCGCTCTGCCGAAACATTTAATATTACAAGTGGCTGCTGAAATTCACGATCCGGTTACGACGACGGATGAACTGATTCCTTCAGGAGAAACTTCCTCCTATCGTTCAAATCCATTGGGACTTGCAGAGTTTACTCTTTCCAGAAAAGATCCGTCTTATGTTGGAAAAGCAAAAGAAATTCAAAAAGCACAGAAAGCAATTGAAAAGGATACTTGCCCCTGTGAGGCCGTTACGGAATTAAAACCGGTCATGGATACGATAAAGGCACATTATGACGATATAAACAGGCAGACGATTGGTGTTGGAAGTACTATTTTTGCAGTAAAACCGGGCGACGGTTCTGCGCGTGAACAGGCAGCTTCCTGCCAGAAAGTATTAGGGGGATGGGCTAATATTGCAAATGAATATGCTACAAAACGCTATCGTTCGAATTTAATTAACTGGGGTATGCTTCCTTTGTTGATTGAAGAAGGGGAACTTCCTTTTACAAATGGAGATTTTATTTTCCTTCCTAACATTAAAAGAGAAATAGAAGAAAAATCATCTGAGATTGAGGCATATGTTGTAAAAGACGGCAATTTAAAAGAATTTAAGTTAATGCTCGGCGAGCTGACAGATGATGAAAGAGATATTATTTTAAAAGGATGTTTGATAAATTATAATAGACGCTAGGAGGCAGCATTTTGGAAAAGCCACAAGAGAATATTCCAAAAAAAGAAGAATCAGGCTATGATATTAAGAAATACAGCATTATAGCATTGATGGTATTTATTACATTTTGTTGTTGTATTTTGTTTTTCTTTTTTATTTACCGCTATCATGGATTCGCAGAATATTGGCAGAAGCTGATGGGCATACTTCAGCCTGTAATTATGGGATTTATTGTCGCTTATCTTTTAAATCCTGTTATGGTATTTTTAGAGAAGCATATTTATGTTTTTCTAAAACCAAGGGTAAAAGGTGAAAAAAAAGTAAAAAAAATGGCGCGTGTCCTTGGAACCGTAGGTTCACTAGCTTTTTTGCTTTTAATTATTTTTCTGCTTTTATATATGATGATTCCAGAACTGATTAAGAGTATTCAAAATATGATGGTGGACCTTCCGGCTGAATTCAGCAGTTTTGTAGATTGGATAGAAGATTTTATGGCGGAAGACAGCCAGATAAAGGATTGGCTGGCTACACTTGGCATAGATTTAGTCAATATTGGAAATTATCTGGAGAAAATGTTCGAAAATCAAGTTCTTCCCCAGATAAAAACATATCTGACCTATATTGCATCTATTACAACGGGTGTGATTAGCGCAGTACGGATGTTTTTTAACTTTGTTGTCGGCCTGGTAATTGCAATTTATCTTCTTATAGGAAAAGAGACATTTATCGGGCAGGGTAAAAAAATTGTATATGCAGTTCTGCCTCCTAAAGCTGGGAATAATTTTTTACGTACAATGAGAGTTAGTCATAAGCTGTTTGGAGGATTTATCAGCGGTAAAATAGTAGATTCTGCAATTATTGGAGTCATTTGCTATATAGGACTGGTGATTTTGGATATTCCATATAGTCTTTTGGTGGCAGTGATTGTCGGCGTGACAAATGTAGTACCATTTTTTGGACCGTTCATCGGCGCAGTTCCAAGCGTTATTTTGATTGCACTCGAAGATCCGATAAAAGGTTTATATTTTCTGATATTTGTGCTGGTATTACAGCAGGTAGATGGAAATATTATTGGACCTAAAATATTAGGGGATTCCACTGGGTTGTCTTCGTTTTGGGTTGTGTCTGCGATTTTGGTAGGCGGCGGATTGTTTGGTTTTATGGGAATGTTGCTTGGCGTACCAACATTTGCTGTCATTTATTGGCTGATTCGGGAGATCGTGGCTTTTATTCTTCGAAAGAGAAAGCTTCCGGAAGAAACTAGAGATTATATTCAAATGGAGGATGTTGATATAAAATCCGGAAAGCTCCGCTATGAAAAAAAAGAATAGCAGTTGTTTAGGGGTGACACAAATTGGATAAGTATGAATATAAGTTAAAATTGGATCAGATGAAAGCGCTGGCTGAGAAAAAAGATTTTGAGACAGCGGCAGAAATTGCAGATTCGATAAATTGGCGTAAAGTAAGGAATATTAATCTCTTGATAAAAGCAGGAGATATTTATTCAAAACAAAAGAGATATGAAGAAGCAAAAGACGTTCTGCTAATGGCATACGATCGTACTCCGTTGGGAAGAATGATTATCTATCGTCTTGCAGAAATTGCCGTTCGGATGAAAAATATCGAAGAAGCAGAAGAATATTATGATGAATTTGTGGAAATTGCACCTCAGGATAATTTAAAATATATACTTCGTTACAAAATAAGCAGATTAAAAGGCGCTGATGTAAAAACATTAATTACAATTCTTGAGGAGTTAAAAGAAACAGAATATACAGAAGAATGGGCATATCAGCTTGCATATTTGTATCATAAAGCAGGAGAAAGTGAAAAATGTATTGATGCCTGTGATGAATTGATTTTATGGTTTGGAGAGGGAATTTATGTAGAACGGGCTTTGGAATTGAAAATGCACTATCAGCCGCTGACAAAAGCCCAGGAAGATAAGTACCGTACATTTAAACAACGCAGAGACGGTATCAAAGAAATATATCCGCCGGAAGGAACCTCTGTCAGAATTCCAGTTGTTCAAGAAAATGTCAGTAAGTTTAATACTGCAAACCTTCAGGAAGAGCTTGCAAAAAGTATGCAGCAAATTATGGAAGCGACAAAAAAAGAAACGGTAGACAATACCATGGAAAATATCAAAAAAATGGTAGGGGACATACCGTACCTTCAGGTAGCTTATAAAGAAGGGCAGGACAGCCCATCGGAAACAGATGCAGAAATTGATGGTTCTCTGCGTGATAATTTTAAAGAAATATTGGCAGAAGATACGGACGGGCAATTCAGTATTATGACAAAGGAAGGGGCAAAAGAACCCCAGATTGACGGACAGATGAGTATTGAAGATGTCTTAAGCGACTGGGAAAAGACAAGGCGGGCAGCTAAGTCAGCCCTTATGATGGCGCAGCAGAAAAAATTAGAGTCAGCTAAAGCAAAAGCGCTTCAAGAAGCCGGAGATATTATGGAACGGCTTGCGGAGATGATACCAAAGCTGGATGCTGGAATTACGCCGACGCAGTTGTTAAAAGAAGAATATCTTTCTGAAGATAATATATCAGACGAAGAACGTGCTACAAAGTTAATGGCAGGCATGAATGATATGCTGCAGCAGCAAATTAATAAGTTACAAGAAGAAGCCGATGAAGAAGATTCCAAATCAGGCGAACCGGAACTGCTTCGGAAAATTAAGAGGGCAAAGCCAAATTTTGATGAGCAGATTGGATTAAAACCTTATGTACCTCAACAGTTTGAAGAAAAACCGGAGGCAGGCAAAGATATAGAAATAGAACCAAAAGTACCGGAAGAATCGTCAGTTGAAGAAATGCTGATGGCTGAAGCAGAATTTTATGGAATACCGCCGGAGAAATTTTCAGAAGAAGATTCGATTCTTTTAAAACAAGAGACAAAAGAGATAAAAGCGAAAGAAATTGTGGAAGCGTTGGATGAAGCGCCAAAAGAACAAGAGATAAAAGAAACTAAGATTAAAGAACAGAAACCAAAACCAGAAAAAAAAGAAATTAAAGCTACGATAGAGCAAAAAAAACAGAAACCTAAAAAACAAAAAAAACTGACAGAAGAGCAAAAAGCAATTTTTTCTTATTTTGTTCCGGTCGGCGGAATGGAAAACCAGATTTGTCAGGTACTTACAAACACATTAAAGAAATTAAGGTCAGATACATCTTCATCAACGGGAAATATTCTCATACAGGGAGTAGAAGGATCAGGAAAAACAGTCCTTGCGGCAGCATTTGTAAAAGCTCTGCAAAAAGAATTAAAACGTCCAAAAGGTAAAATGGGTAAAATAGACGCAAAAGTATTAAATAAAAAGGATCTTACAAAACTTGTACAAAAAATTGCGGGGGGATATCTGATTGTTGAACATGCAGGGGAAATTTCAAGAGAGACGGCAGTGAAATTATCTTTACTCTTAGAGAATGACACCAGTGGAATTCTGGTAATCATGGAAGATACAAGAGCAGGATTAAGTAAGGCAATGAGCCAGGATGAAGGACTGTCAAAGAAATTTACAGAAAGAGTCATTATTCCTATCTTTACCAGTGATGAATTAGTGGAATTCGGAAAAGCATACGCACATGATCTGGATTATGAGATTGATACAATGGGAGTACTTGCGCTTTATAACAGAATAAGCAATATTCAAAGATTAGATCGGGCGACCAATTTAACAGAAGTAAAAGAAATAGTGGATGAAGCGATTAAAAAATCTGAAAAGAGTTCAATTAAAAAGGCGTTTTCAATTCTAACTTCCAGAAGGTATACGGAAGATGATTATGTCATTCTCAGAGAAAAAGATTTTGAAGAATAAGTGAAAGATGGAGGGTAGCAGTATGGGGAATTTTACAGAAATGGATATGTATCTGTTTGGACAGGCAACTCATTATGATATTTATAAGAAGATGGGGGCGCATCCAAAGACTTACAGAAAGAAAAAAGGAATCTGCTTTACAGTTTATGCGCCTCATGCAGAGAAAGTTTATGTGATTGGAGATTTCAATGACTGGAATGAAACGTCGCATGAAATGAAACGTTTAAAACCAGAAGAAGCAGGAATTTACGAATTGTTTGTTCCAAAAATTACTACGGGAAGTCTTTATAAGTATTTAATTGTGACACATGACGGAAAGAAGTTATATAAAGCAGACCCTTATGCAAATTTTGCAGAAGAAAGGCCTGGGACGGCTTCTCGGATTGTAGATATTAATCAAATCAAATGGACAGACGATGCTTGGATGAAAAAACGTGCAGAAATGAAAACTATGGATGAACAGCCTATGAGTATTTATGAAGTTCATTTGGGATCGTGGATGCGCCATCCAGGTTACGAGGAAGACAATGGATTTTATACTTATCGTGAATTTGCAAAAGCGCTTACTTCTTATGTTAAAAAAATGGGATACACCCATGTAGAATTGATGGGGATTTCCGAATATCCGTTTGACGGTTCCTGGGGTTATCAGGTAACGGGATATTATGCACCGACGTCTCGTTATGGTACGCCGGAAGATTTTGCATGGATGATAAATCATTTTCATAAAAATAATATCGGCGTAATTTTGGACTGGGTTCCGGCGCATTTTCCAAGGGATGCCCATGGACTTGCTGAATTCGACGGCCAGCCGCTGTATGAGTACGCAGACCCAAGAAAGGGAGAACATCCGGATTGGGGAACGAAAATTTTTGATTACGGCAACAGCCAGGTTAAGAATTTTTTGATTGGAAGCGCGTTAATGTGGGTGGAGCATTACCATATTGACGGACTTCGAGTAGATGCAGTTGCTTCTATGCTGTATCTAGATTATGGAAAACAGGATGGCCAATGGGTGGCGAATGAATATGGTGAAAATAAAAATTTAGACGCCATTGAATTTTTCCGGCATATTAATACCTTAATTACCGGACGCAACAAGGGCGCTGTTATGATAGCGGAAGAGTCTACGGCTTGGCCTATGGTAACCGGGCCGGCAGAAGATGGAGGGTTGAATTTCTCATTGAAATGGAATATGGGATGGATGCACGACTTTTTGGACTATATGAAATTAGATCCTTATTTCCGCAAAAATAACCACAATAAGATGACGTTTGCCATGTCTTACAATGGAAGTGAAAAATATATTCTGGTACTTTCACATGATGAAGTCGTACATTTGAAATGTTCAATGATTCATAAGATGCCTGGGCTTGGGGAAGATAAATTTTCCAATTTAAAAGTTGGGTATGCTTTTATGATGGGACATCCAGGAAAGAAACTTCTATTTATGGGACAGGAATTTGCCCAGCTCCATGAATGGAGTGAGAAAACGGAACTGGAATGGTATCTGTTAGACAAACCGGAACACAAAAATATGCAAAACTATGTAAAAGAACTCTTGCATATGTATAAAAAATATCCGGCAATGTATGAACTTGACCACAGCTGGGACGGTTTTGAATGGATTAATGCAAATGATGGAGAACGGAGTATTTATAGTTTTATCCGTAAGAGTAAAGACGGAAAGAATTGCCTTTTGTTTGTGTTTAATTTTACTCCGGTGGAAAGAGAAGATTATCGCGTGGGCGTACCAGTGAAAAAATCATATCGGCTGATTTTCCACAGTGACGATGAAAAATTCGGTGGAACTGGAGGAGATAAACCGTTAAGTTATAGGGCAAAAAAAGAAGAATGTGACGGTAAAGATTATTCTATCGCATATCCTCTTCCTGGATATGGGGTTGCCGTATTTCGTTTTTCCTATTAAAGAATATAAAAATAGAAAGAAGAATGGATGTATGTTCATTCTTCTTTTTTTCATCTATGTATTTATTTTTTTTCAAATTTACCGACATAATATTTAGAAAGAATTAGAAAAAAGACGCTAAGCAGATGGGGTATACATATGAAAGTAGAAAATGGCAGTGTATTGGATCAGATGATACAAAGAGATAAGCCTTTTGCAAATGCAAAAGCTGCTGTGTCGTTTGCAAAGACGGCAAAGACAAAATTAGACGCATTGGATAAATCAGTCCGCGTAGGGCAGACGGGTTATGAAAAAGATGATTTGACTGCAAAAAGTGCAGTAGAAGAATTTCAGGAAAAGATGGAAAATCAAATGGATGCTTCGGATCGGAAAAATCAGATGGCGTTATTATCAAATACGATGACGCCAGAAGATTACAAGAAGGCGCAGGAAGAAGGCTTTTCTATACATAGTACTGACAGTGAGACGATTGTAACAGTAACGGATAAGATTAAAGCGCAGCTTGCAAAAGCCGGCGTTGACGTCTCGAATATGGGCGGTTCTTTAACAAAAGAACAGATAGAAGAAATTACGGGAAGCCTTGCAGCGGCAAATCAATTGGAACGCAGTTTTGAAGCGGTTGACATTCCAGCTACGGAAGATAATATGACTGAAGGTTTAAAGGCTTTTGAACAGGTGAAAGAACTAGAGGCGCTGTCAGAAGGCGCTATGAAATATATGTTGGATAATCATTTGAATCCAAGCATTGAAAATATTTATTTTGCTGAATTTTCGGGTAGTGCATCTTATGTAAAGCCCAACGAAGAAATTGATTTTGAAGCTTTAAGAGATCAAATGGAACAGGTGATTACAGCAGCAGGAGGAACAGTAAATGAAAAAACATTAGCAGACAGCCAGTGGATGATTCAAAGTGAAATTGCTTTTACTGTGGAAAACTTTGTCTATATGCAGAAGTTAAGTGGATTGCAATTTCCAATACAAGAAAATGCAGTTGCAGAAGCGATTGCTTATGCAGTTGCAGAGGGTGACCGTCCCAAAGATGCAATGCTTCTTCCGGAATATTCACTTACAGCGCAGGCAGAACATGCCGTTGAAATTGTTACGGAAGCAACAGATGAAGATATTGCATATTTGGTATCTAACCATATGGAACTTTCCGTTGAAAATTTAGAGCAGGCAGCGCAGCTTCGAAAACAAGGGAAGTTAGACCTTACAGCGGCAAAAGAGGTAATAGAAGATTCTAAGCAGACTATTTTACCAGAAGATACTTTGCAAAAATCAGGCGAAGTGTCAGATAATGGGTTTGCATTTTTAAAAGCAAAAAGAATATTGGAAGAAACCAGGCTTGCAATGACAACAGAGGCAAATCGCGCGCTTCTAAAACAGGGTATTTCCATTGATACGAAACCATTGGAAGAATTAGTAGAAAAATTAAAGGAACAGGAAACAAATTATTATGCTGCTTTAATTGGAGAACAAGATGAAGTGGACACATCTTCTATGGCAGCTCTTTTTGAAGAAACGACACAGAAAGTTTCTGATTTGAAACAAATGCCGGCATATGTGCTTGGTATGAAAGGGTATTCCATTAATACTGTAAATGAACTGCATGAAGCTGGAAATGCATTACAGACCTCTATGGAAAAAGCCGGAGAAAGTTATGAATCTCTTATGACGGAACCTCGAAAAGACCTTGGAGATTCCATTCAGAAAGCATTTACCAATGTGGATGATATTTTAGATGATTTAAACTTAGAGAAAAGTGAAACAAATCAAAGGGCAGTACGGATTTTAGGGTATAACAGCCTGGAAATTACAGAAGAATCTATTATGAAAATGAAAGCGGCAGATGAATGTGTTCAACGGACATTTGCAAATTTAACTCCTGCGACAGTAAGGGAATTAATCAGGCAAGGCAGTAATCCTTTGGATATGAATTTGACAGAACTAAATCAAAAGGCAGAGGAAATACGTAATCAAAATGCCGAAGCAGATACAGAGCGGTTTAGTGAATATCTTTGGAAATTAGAGCAGAATCAAGGTATTTCCCCAGAAGAGAGGGAATCATTTATTGGTGTTTACCGTTTGATTCATCAAATTGAAAAGACAGATGGAGCTGCAATTGGCGCGCTTATCAGCCAGGGAGCAGAGCTTACAATGCGCAATCTTTTGACGGCTGTGAGAAGCAGTAAAAAAAGTGGAATGGACTATACGATAGATGATGAGTTTGGCGGGGCAAATGCGGCAGAAACAGATCATAAATCGATTACAGACCAGATTGAAACAGCTTATCAGACAGATTGTATGAAAGATGTAATGGAGACGCTGACGCCCGTTACAATGCAGAGATTATTACAGAATACGGACTGGGAAAATTATACGCCGGAACAATTAAAGCAGGCGTTGGCTGAGTACATGTCAGAACTGTCAGAACAGGAAAAAATTTATGACGATAATTATGTAAAAAGCCAGTTAGAAGAATTCAGGCAGGCGGCGGTATCGGATGATGAGGTATACCGGCTTTTGACACGGTATGAGCTTCCAAATACCGTAGATAATCTTTTGGCGGCAAACCGATTTTTGAATAAGAGAAATCAGGTCTTTTCTCAGGTTTTTAACAGTGAAGAAGTATTTTCCGGTGAGAAGGTAGATTTTAAAGCAATTCAGGAAGAAATTTTAAACCGTTTTGCCAATGCGCTTAAGACGCCGAAAGAAATGGCGGCGGCACAGGAAGCGTTGGCTGAGACGGCAGAAAATGTAATGAAAACAATGATTGCCGATGATGAACATATAACTAGCATGGATATTCGTGAATTAAAGCTGATGAATACCCAGATTTCGATTGCCGGAAAATTAGTAAAAGACGAAGAATATACGATACCTGTATTAGTAGGCGGGGAAGTAACGAATATATCTTTAAAAATTGTACGCGGTACAAAGAAAAAAGGTATGGTTGAAATTATGTTTGAAACTGCAAAAGCAGGAAAGGTTGCCGCCAGTATAGAAGCCAAAGAAAAAGGCGTATCCGGGTTTGTAGCAGTCGACCGTCTGGATACAAAAAAAATATTGGAATCACATATCTCTGATATTACTCGTGGTTTTGGTGAAGAACAGAGTGATTTACAGATTGCTTATGTCTCAAAACTGAACTTTTCTCGATTTTCTTCTCACTCTGCATCAGGTTATAAATCCGAAGAGAGCGAAGAGGAGATGTACGAGGTACAGACAAAAAGATTATATCAAATTGCAGAGAGCTTTATAGAAAATGTTAAGGAACTTGAAGTTTAAACCGATATAAAAAAAAGAATACATATAATTACAGAATAGAAAAGATACAAGGATGTAAAAAGATTGCATGGATGCGGCAGAATAGGAAGGTATCGAATATGAAAATTAACCACAATATGTCAGCTACAATTACAAACGCACAATTATTAAAAACAGAAAATAGTCTTGCTGCTTCTATGGAACGGCTTTCTTCTGGAATTAAAATTAATCACGCAAAAGATGATCCTGCAGGAATGGCGATTACCAATAAAATGCAGTCACAGATAGATGGTTTGGCAAAATCTTCTGAAAATGCGTCAAACGGTGTCAGCGTTTTGCAGATTGCAGATACTGCGTTAGGTGAGATCACAAGTATTTTGCAGAGAATGAGAGAGTTATCTGTGCAGGCAGCGACTGATACGAATCAATTAGAAGACAGAGAAGCAATTCAGGAAGAAATCGCATCTTTAACAAAAGAAGTAGACAGAATTTCCAGGGATACAGAGTATAACACGAAAAAATTAATTGATGGGACATCGGATACACGCGTTTATGCAAACGGAGTTACACGCATGACGGTTACGGATACTGTTTCAGTTGGAAATTATAGTATGACGATTGATTCAGCGGCGACACAGTCAACGGCGCTTGCTACAACATCCGCGGGAACTTATCCAGAAAAAACGAAGATGACAGTCAATGGATTTGAAATTGAATTTACTGGTAAAGAGACGGAAGAGGAATTTTTTGAGAAATTAAGACACGGCGCGGAAAAAGGCGATGTAACGCTGATGATTGTAAATCCAAATGCTGCTCAGGATTTGCAGCGTTTTCCGGAAACGGGTGGGTATGAACCATTAGAAAAAGATTTTGAATTTGGCGACACGCTTGCATTTGTTTCCAATCAGTTTGGCGTTATGTCTGCCGTAGATATTAAGTTTGATAATCAAGAAATTGAAGATATAATCGGATTAGATCCTACAAAGGCCACAGCAGGACAGGACGCTGAAATTATTTTAGACCGGACGAATTCTTCCTTTGGGGCGCAGGCAACGGTTACAACGGATGGAAATAGATTCAAAGTTACTGATATAAACGGTTTTGAGATGAATTTTAAAGTAGATGCAGGTAAGACGGGAGATTTGGATATAGAAGTTACTGATATTGGAACAATGACGCTTCAAATCGGGGCGAATGAACATCAGACTATGGATGTGAGGATTCCGAAAGTTTCAAGTGACACGCTTTATCTGGATGAAATAGATGTAACGAAAGTAAATGGCGGTGGAAAAGCAATTACAAAATTAGATGAAGCAATTGAAATCACCAGTACTGTCCGTTCTTCTATCGGCGCATACCAGAATCGTTTGGAATATGCCATAGAAAGTCTGGATGCTTCAAATGAAGATATGACAGCCGCTATTTCACGTATCGGCGACGTTGATATGGCGCAGGAAATGACGGAATACACAAAATATACTATATTACAGCAGGCCGGAACAGCAGCATTGGCGCAGGCAAACGATATTCCACAGACAGTGCTTCAGTTATTACAGTAAAGGATAACTGCATATGAAACAGGAACAGGTACAGGATTTTACCAGAAAAATTACCCAGAGCAATCGAACGGGTCTTGTTGTCGTAATCTATGAGATTATATTTGAGTATTTTGCGGACGCGAAAAATAGCCTGGAATCAGATGATTATCAGGAATTTAAAAATGCCCTGCATAAAGCAGGGCGTGGAATTGATGAATTAATACAGTCTTTGGATTTTCGTTATGAAATTTCAAAAAATCTATATTCTTTGTATGTGTTTGCAAAAGAATTGGTTGAAAAAGCAATTGTAAAAAAGAAAACAGACGAGATAGATGCAGCAAATAGGATTCTAACGAGTCTGTATGAAGGTTTTTTAGAAGCAGCAAAACAGGATCATTCGGCTCCGCTGATGAAAAATACGCAGCAGATTTATGCAGGTATGACGTATGGCAGAAATCATCTGACGGAGACATTTCAGGAACCGGAAACTTCCAGAGGATTCTTCGCGTAAGAATCCTCTATTTGTTTGACACGGCCTAAAAGAAATTTATAACGCATTTGTACAGACTGCACCTCATAGATATAGCAGTCAATTAAGTCCGGTTCCACTGCATTAGACAGATTTGTATAAGCAGAATCTAAATCATGTTTGGTACGATCCAAATCCTCCAGCAGAAGGGCATAGCGTTTGTCTCCAAGAACACTGTTATCAAGAATTCGTTTCATATATATTCCCCACTTTCATTTTGATTTTTAAATCCGAATATACCTCTAATTAAATTATAGTCAGAAAAGCTTATAGTATACAAAAAAACAGGTATTATTTAGAAAAAAATCCGTCATTTGGCTGATGGATTTTTTAATGTCATAAAAAAATATGACAAGGCATATATTGTAGAAAGATAAGACGAGGTGTAATAATGGATACGAAAATGGGTATGATTGTTTTAATTGCAATTTGTTTTTTAGTACTTATCATTGGATTTTTAAGGCGAAAAGCGGAACTAATTTTAAATTTTATTGTTCGTACGATTTTGGGAGTTTTGGCAATTTATACAATAAATATAGTGTTTGCCAGATTTGGGATACATGTGGCTGCAGGAATGAACCCTGTCAACATTTTGGCAGTCGGAAGCCTTGGTACTGGCGGGCTTGCGCTGATTTACGGTATTCTATTTTATAATATGTTGTGAATCATTCACAAAAATTAATTTTTTGCAAAAAAGCAGTAGACAAATGAAAGAGATGATTATATAATGCAAACTATCAAATAAATACGAGGTGATAAATTGGTGGAGTGAAGATGGTACTGCTGTTTTATTTTTTGATATTTGCGGCAGTACAAGATATTCAGTCTGGGAAAGTTTCAAACAGGCTGATTTCCATAGGTCTTATGACAGGATTGATATTTCAAGTAATTGAGCATAGGGTCTGCGGTATATATTTTTTTCTATGGAACATATCCGTTCCAGTAATTCTTTTATATCTTTTATTTCAAATGCGTGTCCTTGGGGCAGGCGATATCAAATTATTTTCCATGTTAGGGAGTTTACTCACATTTCAAGAATTATGCAGATGTCTCATTTATGCTTTTTTTGCTGCCGGCGCGGGTTCCATTTTGTTTTTGGCAGCTGATAAAAGGAGATGGCAGAGATTACAGTATGCAGTATGGTATCTGTTGTTGTTTTTACATAGCGGAAAGATAAAGCCTTATGAACCGCCATATAAGTCGGAACAATTTTCATTTGCATTTTCTGTTCCGGTTTTGGCCGGGACAATAGCTGCATTATTCTTTTAAAAAAGAAAACGGAGGTGTATGGTTGGTTCAATTAAAAATTGCAGTTTTAGATGAAGAAGAAGCATATTTAGAGCAGTTAAAAGGTTATTTTGTTTGTAAAAATGAAAAGTTTTTCAAAATTTGGACATTTTCAAAAGTTGAAATTTTTTTGGATAAGGCAGAGGAAGAGACAGTATTTGATGCAATCGTTATGACGCTTTCATTCTGGCATAAATTAGAAAACTACAAGTCTTGTGCAAAAAAAATACTTCTTTGTGAAGGAGAACGCGATGAGTTGACAAAGGATAGTCTTTTTGTTTCAAAATATCAGTCAGTGAAAAAGCTGTTTTGCCAGATTTCATCAATGCTTTGGAAAGAGTCAGAAAAAGAGGATGGGAGGTTTCCAGAAAATACAGCGGAGTTAATCGGAGTATATTCTCCGGTTCACCATGAAAGCCAAATGATATTCAGTATGACGATGGCGCAGATTTTTGGAGAATCTCAAAAAGTTTTATATATCAATCTAATGGAGCATAGCGGATTTTATCAGCTGGTGAAGGGGGATATTACGGAAGATATAGGAGATTTGATTTATGGCATGATGCAGGAAGAACATGATTTTACGGCTGGCCTGCATCGAATCCGACAGACGTACCGGAATTTTGACTATATTCCGCCAGTAGTAAATCCAGAACATTTATCAGAAATTTCAAAACCATTATTTGAACAATTGTTTATGGCGTTAAAAAAACAAAGCGGCTATGACGTAATTCTTATTGATTTTGGAATGGTATTTCTGGGATTTGCGGAAATGTTGCCAGTATTTAGCAGCTTTTATTGTCTGGGAAGAGAAGGAATGATAAACAGGTATCGGATAGATGAATTTTTAGAATATTTAAAAAAAGAGGGAGGCCATACAATGGCTCATATGAATCGGATTCTGCTTCCAGAACGCATTGCTTATCTGGAGGAAGGAAATCCCTTGGATGGAGGATTATATGGAGGAATGGGAGATTATATCCGCAGATGCCTGTATGGGGGAGCAGAAATTGAGTGAAGGGAGAGGATATCTTGCAATCAAAGAAGCAGTGCTGAAAGAACTTGAAAGAAGAAAAGAACTTTCTGACTTAGAACTTAAAACCTGCATTGAAGAAGAACTTCAAAAAAGAGATAAACGTAAGATTTTATCTTTTCAAAAAAGAAAGGAGTATGCACAGGCAGTATTTGATTCTTTCCGCAAATTTGGTGTTTTACAGGAGCTAATAGAAGATGAAGAAGTTACTGAAATTTTAGTGAATGGGCCAAATTATATTTTTTATGAAAAAGCCGGGGAGCTTTATACATTTCCAAAGACATTTTCAGGAGAAGAGGAGTTATCTGATTTGATACAAGCCATTTGTGCTTTTGGAAACCGAATGGTAAATGAGGCATCTCCCATTGTAGATACAAGACTTGTTGACGGTTCGAGAGTGAATATTGTTTTACATCCCATTTCTTTAGGCGGTTCATCTATATCAATTCGTAAATTCTCAAAAGAGCCCATGAATATGGATAAATTATTGTCTTACGGCTCTTTATCAAAAGAAATTGCTGTATTTTTAGAGAAATTAGTGAAAGCTGGATATAACATTTTTGTATCAGGCGGAACTGGTTCAGGAAAGACAACTTTTCTAAATGCACTGTCAGAATTTATTCCAAAAGAAGAACGTGTAATTACAATTGAAGATTCCGCGGAGCTGCAGTTAAATGGAATTAAAAATTTAGTCCGTTTAGAGACAAGGACAGCTGGATTTGAAGGAGTGGAATCCATCGGAATCCGGGAATTGATAAAAACAGCGCTCCGTATGAGGCCTTCTCGTTTGATTGTGGGGGAATGTAGGGGCGCGGAAGCAATTGATCTTTTAAGCGCCAATAATACGGGCCATTCAGGAAGTCTTGGAACGGGACATGCCAATAGCACATACGATATGATTTGCCGTCTTGAAACAATGGTATTAATGGGTATGGAGCTTCCAGTCTCTGCTATACGCGGTCAAATTGCATCAGGGATTGATTTGTTTATTCATTTGGGAAGACTGCGGGATAAAAGCCGTAAATTATTGGAAATTGCTGAGTTAGAAGGGGTGATAAATGGAGAAATAAAATTAAATGTATTGTATCGCTTTGCAGAATGTGGTGAAAAGAAAGGAAAAATCTACGGCAAATGGGAAAAAACAGGAGAATTGAAGCACAAAGAAAAATGGGAAGCGGCAGGATTTTAGGAAAAAAGAGCATTTTTATACAGATTGGAATTGCAGTTTTGATAAGCGGAGTCATAGCGTTATTATTTTACAATTCACTGTGGGGAATTTGTTTTTTTCCAATTTTATTATATCTTTCGGGAAAGTTTTTAAAGGAAGAAGAGAAGAAAAAAGAAATAAAACGGATAAATTTAGAATTTAAAGATTATTTGTATGCAGTCAGCGGAGCGTTATCAGCCGGCAATGCAATAGAACGTTCATTTCTGACAGGATTAAAAGATATGCGGCAATTGTATGGAGAAGAATCTATATTGCTTCGGCGTCTGGGTGGAATGGAAAAGCGTTTGGGATTAAAAGAACCAATAGAGCGTATTTTAAAAGATTTCGCTTCAGAAAGCAACAGTGAAGATATTGAAAATTTTGTTGAAATTATTAGCTACGCAAAGCGTGGAGGCGGAGATTTTATTCAGATTATTTCGACGTCGATTGAAAGAATTTGCGACAAGATTGAAGTTATGGAAGAGATTCACACAGTAATGGCAGAAAAAGCATTGGAGCAGAAAGTAATGTGTGTTATTCCTGTTGGAATATTATTGTTTTTTCGCATTACTTCACCGGAATTTATTGGAGTTTTGTATGGAAATGTACTTGGCGTATGTATTATGACAACGGCAATGATTCTTTATGCGGCTGCGTTTTATCTGGGAATGAAAATTGTGGATGTGGAGGTATAGAAATGGTGTTATGCGGAGGAATGGTTATAGTATTGCTGTTTATGTCTGCAGTACTTCAAAAAAAGTCCTTCTGGCAGAATATTCGGAGTCCATGCAGAATTGTATTACTGTTTAGTATACTGGGATTTTTGTCAGAAATGATGTCTGCATTGGGGGACGGCCAGGATATGTCAGGACAAATTGCAAGAAATGTACCTGGAGGCGGAGAACTTGAAACAGAGGCTTTTGCATATCTGCCCAGGGAAGAAGCACAATATCCGGTGATTCTTACAATACCAGAACAAAAGTACACGAAAAAGAAGGAGATGGAGCTAATTTCTGCTTCAAAGAAAGAAATTGAGGATACTTTTTGTGGACAAAATGATTCTTTTCAAGAAATTGTTACAAATCCAGTGATATTTGACAGTTATCAGAATGGGGCTGTTTCTGCAGAATGGATTTTTTCTGATAATGAAATCATTTCTGAAGAAGGTGAAATTTATCAGCAGGCATTGAAACGAAGCAAAGAGAAAATTGAAGCGTTTGTTCTTTTAAGTTGTGGAGAATCGGAAGAAAGTTATCGTTTTTCTTTTCAAATTATACCGATGAAAAAAAGCAGGCAGGAGGAGCTGGCTTTAAAAATTCAAGAGCATATTGCATTACAGGAAGAGACGAAAAACTTTGTTACATTACCAAATAGGATAGACGGCCAGAAAATTGAATGGAAAGAAACAAAATCTTTTCAGTCAATAGAACTATTGGGTTTGGGTCTTTTGGCTGCTTTGGCAGCAGCATATGCAGAAAAAGAAAAAAAAGAAAAGAAATTGCAAAACAGAAAAAGAAAACTGCTGCTTTCTTATCCTGAATTTGTCAGTAAATTATCACTTCTATTAGGGGCGGGCATGACGATTTCTGGAGCAATGAGGAAAATGAATCAAATGTATTTAAAGAGAAAAGAAGCAGGAGGAAGAGAAGAGATAGTATACGAAGAACTATATCAGATGATTTGTGAATTGGATAACGGCATGGGAGAACTGCGGGCATATCAGCGTTTTTCAGAATCTTGTAATCTCCAGCCGTACCGAAAACTGGTTTCTCTGCTCGTTTTGGGACAGAAAATAGGAAATTTTAAATTAATGGAACAATTAAATGAAGAAGCAGACAGAGTTTTTGTAGAGCGAAAGAATACGGCACGCAGGCTTGGGGAAGAAGCAGGCACGAAAATGCTTGTTCCAATGATGATAATGCTTGTCATAGTTATGGGAATTGTAATTATTCCCGCATTTCTATCAATTTATAAATAGTGGAGGAAGAAAATGAGAAAATGGAATGAATTTTTAAAGGAAGAAGATGCAAACGGCGTAGTAGAAGTGATATTGATTCTGGTCGTATTAATTGGGGCAGTTGTGATATTCCGGAAACAATTGCAGTCTTTAGTGAAAGATCTTTTAGATTCGGTGGAAAAGAAAGCTAAGGCTGTAAAATGATAATTTTCAAGGATAAAAGGGAAGGTTCTATCACAGTCTGGCTTTGTTTTGTATTGACAGTGATGGCAGCGTTGATTTTAGGATTATTAGAGGCTGCACGTTATGAAGGCTTAAAGTCAGATGCCAAAGAATGGAGCAATTTAACAGCAGAATCTTTATTTGCTGGCTATCAGCCATTTTTATTAGAAGAATATCATATGTTCTTTTTAGATGGAAGTTTTGGCAGAAAAAAACTGGATATAAAAACAGCAGAAGATAAACTTACCTTGTTTTTGAATGATAATCTTATACTTTCTGGAACCTCAAAAGGTATTCAAATGTATCATATGGATTCAAAAAATGTTGAAATTACAGAATATTGTCTGGCAACAGATGCAAATGGGAAGATTTTCGAAAAGCAGGCGGCAAATAGTATGAAACAAGAAATTGGAGTCCGCGCTGCAGAAAAACTAATGAATCAAATAAAAAGTGTCACGTCAAAAAATGAGCCGGAAAAAAGTCCGGATATTTATATGGAGGATGCAAAAAGTACATTAGATACACTTACAGAACAAAAGGATCAAGAAGATGTAACACCGACGGGACCTGTAATGGAAAATCCCATTGATACGGTCAGAGAAATCAAAAAACGAGGGATATTAGGAATTGTTGTTCCTTCGTGGATAACAATATCGGAAAAAGAAGTCTCCGTGGACAACTGTTTAATGAAAAGGGATATTTCAAAAGGGACCTATCATCAGAGAGTAAATTGTGGCTGGTATGAAAAAATTTTAATGCAGGAATTTGTAAAAACATATGTCGGGAATGTAGTAAATCCAAAAGAAGATGGCGCGTTTTCCTATGGAATGGAATATTTGATATGTGGAAAGGGCAGCGATAAAAAAAATTTAGAGAAAACTGTAAATAAATTGCTTTTATTGCGGGAAGGAATGAATTATTTATATTTACAGACAGATGAGGAAAAAAAGGCAGAAGCGCTCGCCGCCGCAACAATAATTGCAGGAGTTTCTGTAAACCCGGCGGTTATTGCAGTTGTGAAACAGGGACTTTTAGCAGCGTGGGCATATGCAGAAAGTATTTATGATGTAAAAAGCCTGCTTTCGGGAGGTAAAATACCGATTATGAAAAATTCTGTGGGATGGAAAACACAGTTGTCTAATTTAGGAGCTGTACTTTCAGGTGAAACCGCTCAGGAATCAAATGGGTTAAAATATGAGGATTATTTGAATGTCTTTCTGTATGGAAAAACAGTGAAACAAATTGCATATCGAAGTATGGATTTGATGGAATGGGATATGCAAAATATAAAAGGTTTTTCTGACTGCAGAATGGATCATATGATTACGGGAATAAAATTAAAGACAGAATTTAGTGCGGAAACATTATTTTTAGGAATGTTTCATAATGATACAATTGGAAAATATCAATTTAAAGAACAGACGGAGTATATGTATGGGGAATAAGGAGGTATTAAAAATGCGGATACAGGAGGGTGCCTCTACTATAAAAAGAAAAATCTCTCTGCCTGTAAGCCACTATACACAAAAAGAGGCACCGTTTTGTATCCGTATGCAAGCATCTTATATGGTGGAAGCTGCTGTAGTCATTCCTTTCTTTATAGGTTTTATGGCAGTACTCTTATTGTTCTTTCAATTACTTGCGGTACAGCAGGAGGTAGGAAATGCGATGCTTTCTGCAGGGCGGGAACTTTCCGTGTTAGAATGTTGTACAGAGAAGGAAACGCCGGGTGAATATCTAGCCGCAAAAGCATTGCTAATGAAAAATCTAAATCGGGATTCTGTGGCAGAACGATTTGTAAAAGGCGGTAAAACTGGAATTTCAATTAAACATTCTGATTTCTCAGGAGATTACATCTGCCTGCAGGCAGATTATCAAATACAGGTTCCATTTGGATTATTTGGTAAACTAAAATTACATTTTACACAAAGATTAAAATGCAGAAAATGGATAGGTGAAAAAAATGAAGAACTTAACGAAGTAATTGTTTATGTTACAACGAATGGAAGCGTTTATCATAGGAAAAGAGAATGCAGTTATATCAAATTGTCTGTTACAGGAACAAAAGGTAGCGAAATTGCAAAACTTCGGAATTTCAATGGCGAAAAATATTATTCATGCAGCAAGTGTATGAAGAATAAGAATCCAGATGGTATGGAAGTCTATATAACAACATATGGAAACCGGTTTCACAGTAAAAAGAATTGCAGTGAAATAAAGAGGACGGTTTTTGCAGTTCGTTTATCAGAGGTAATACAGAAAACACCATGCAGTAAATGTGGAAAGGGGTAGATTATGATACAGTCATGCGTTTTACTTGGTACTTTGGGGGTGCATAGTATTGAGGATATTAGAGAGAAAAAAATAACAGTAATGGTGACATTACTTTCTGGAATTATTGGAATATCACTGCATTTGTTTTTTCAGAATCAAAGCATATATGAAATGCTTACAGGTGTTTTGGCAGGAAGTTTCATTCTCATACTCAGCCGCTTGACAAAAGGCAGAATCGGTATGGGAGATGGTATTATATTTATGTTGACGGGATTATATTTAGGTTTAATAGACAATCTTCTTTTGATGTGCATTTCTTTTTCTTTAGCTGGTATATGGGGATTGTTTTTGGTTTTCATAAAAAGTAACAGTAGAAGTGAAAGAATCCCATTTATTCCATTTTTATTTATTAGTTACTGTTTTATGATAATGAGGTGAAAGACATGAAGAAAAAGGAAGCATCATATACAGTAGAATTGTGTCTTATTTTGCCGTTGTTATTGTTTGCGTTATACACTCCCGTTTCTATGGGATATGATTTATACAGCCAGACAAAGAGGGTATCTGTATGCGGCTGGAATGAAACTTTTTGTGCAGAAGAAAAAGTACGGAATATAAAATTTGCAGGAAATATTTTGGAGGAGTTAAAATGACAGAATACAGAAGATGCCAGGGAAAAAGTTATATGGTAATGAAAAGTAATGTTGTTATGGATGGATTTGAGTATCCTATGTTGGAAAAAAACAAGATTTTCGGTTTACTACCGCTTAAAATCAGCAATTTAGACGATTGTATGCAGTTTTGGTTCGATATTAGTGGAAAACAGTCTTTAGATGACTGGTTAAAAATAAAAAAACAGGGAAGCAGTTTTTTAAAACTTTTTTTTACTTCATTGGCAGCAATCATAGAGCAGATAGGAGAATATATGTTGGAGGAAAACGGAATTTCTTTAATACCAGAACATATTTATATAGATTCTGAAAAAATGAACATATTATTTTGTTATCTGCCATTTGAAAAAATTTCATTAAAAGATTCACTGCGTAGTTTTATGGAGTATTTTTTATCCCATATGGCGCATAGTGAACAAGAGGGCACGCAGAAATGTTATGAAGTATATGAACTATGCCAACAGGAAAATGTACAGTTAGAATCAGTACTTCAAATTTTATTTGAAGATGCGGATGCAGTCTGCGTCAGGGAAGAAACAGAGCCTCAAAAAGTATCTGCTGAAAGAAATATAATGAAGGAAGTACCGCAGAAATTACAGGATAAGATACAAGATAAAAAAATAATACAATATTTTTTCGATAAAATGCAGAGGAAGAAAAAAATGGAGCAGGAAATCTATGAGTTTGAACCAGAGGACTATCAGACAGAAACTTCAAATCCGACTGTATTTCTTGGGAGTGAGACAGAGCAGATATTAGGTGAATTAAAATATGAAGGGGAGGGAGATGAGAAGAATATGGTCATTGCATCTTCTATGTTTTTGATTGGAAGCCATAGGGAGGAAACAGACGGCGTTATTCATAATGATACTGTGAGCAGGGTTCATGCCAGGATAACAAAAGAAAATGATTGTTATTATTTGGAAGATATGAATTCTACAAATGGCACATACCGAAATGGAGAGCTTTTAAATTACAAAGAAAAAGTACTTCTTGTAAAAAATGATAAAATTTCTTTTGCAAAAGAGAATTACCGTTTCGTTTAAAATACTTGAAAAATTACTAGTATGCCTTATAATGTAATAAAAAAGAAGGAAGATTTTTATGGAAGCGGATGTGCAGAGAAAACTACCGATTGTTACTATTTTTTTGATTCTTCTGAATGTTTGCATTTGGATTCTTTTAGAATTTATGGGAGAAACATTAGATAGTGATTTTATGATTCAGTATGGGGCGTCCTATGCTCCGCTTATTTTAGAAAATGGAGAATATTGGAGACTGTTTACCTGTATGTTTCTTCATTTTGGTGCAGACCATTTAATCAATAATATGCTGCTGCTTGGTATTATGGGTTATCGGCTGGAATATGTGATGGGAAGCGTAAGTTTTGGAATTTTATATATTATCTCTGGTATGGGCGGAAGTTTGCTGTCTTTTTACGAAGATTTACGTGCAGCAGACGAGGTGGTTTCTGCTGGAGCTTCTGGATGTGTATTTGGTGTTATTGGCGGTTTGATTGCGTGGGCTGTCCTAAATAAAGGAAAAGTAGAGAAAATGACGACGAAAGGTTTAGTTGGGATGGCGGCGCTTAGTTTGTATTATGGTTTTTCAACGGCGGGTGTAGATAACTGGGGACATATTGGCGGTCTTCTTTTTGGTTTTTTATTGGGATGTATTTTAACCATTCTGCGAAAAATAATTGATTTTCAGAAAAGAAATCAATATACTATAAATAAAGAATGGAGGAAATGATGAAGATAAATATATACTATGGTGGAAGAGGATTATTAGACGATCCTACTTTATATGTTTTGGACAAAATGGAAGATGTGTTAAAGGAGCTGCGTGTTACCGTAGAACGTTATAAAATATATGAGCATAAAAATGAGATTTCGACACTGCCGCATACGTTTAAAGATGCAGATGGAATTATTCTGGCGGCTACTGTGGAATGGCTTGGAATTGGTGGATATATGCAGCAGTTTTTGGATGCTTGCTGGCTTTATGGCGATAAAGAGAGAATGAGTTCCATGTATATGCAGCCGATTGTTATGTCTACGACCTGCGGAGAACGCGAGGGAGTAGTTACTTTGGAAAATGCGTGGGTATTTCTTGGAGGACAGCCCTGCAGTGGTTTTTGCGGATACGTAGAAGATTTAGTGACGTTTGAAATGAATAAGGAATATACAAAAATTATCGAAAAGAAAGCTGAAGATTTATATCGTTCGATTTCCCAGAAGATAAAATGTCTGCCAAGCAGTAATCAAGCGGTAAAACAAACCGTTCTGCGGACGCCGTCTTTGGATTTGACGCCTCAGGAAAGTGAGCAGTTATCCAAATATGTTTCAGACGATTCCTATGTAAAGAAACAGAAGGAAGATATTGAAGAACTTACTTCTATGTTTAAAGACTTGATGGGTAAAAGTTCAGAGGCTGAAGATAAAATGTATATTAAAGAATTTGAGAGCCGTTTCACTCCGCAGGAAGGATTTTCGGCGAAGTATTTGTTTATGATTGAAGGAAAAAAACAACCGCTGCTTTTGGATGTGAAAGAAGATGAATTTGTCTGCTGTTATGGAAGTGAAGAAAATGTTGATGTGTATGCGAAATTGACTTCTGATGTAATGGATAGTATTGTCAATGGTAGAATTACGTTTCAGAGAGCATTTATGACAGGAAGCATGACTGCAAAAGGTAACTTTAAAACGCTTCGTATGTTGGATTCGTTATTT
This sequence comes from uncultured Lachnospiraceae bacterium, assembly GCA_910586355.1. Taxonomy (GTDB): domain Bacteria; phylum Bacillota; class Clostridia; order Lachnospirales; family Lachnospiraceae; genus Roseburia_B. The sequence goes on along the minus strand of CAJUHJ010000010.1, from coordinate 47,592 downwards.
AGTTTTGTTTAAATATATTATGTAGGGCTGCCGTTTTCAGTAAATGGAAGAAAAATAGAAAACGTGGTGCCTTCCTGCGGGCGGGATTCTACCTTTAGATGACCGCCATGCGCTTCAATAATCTGCTTGCTGATTAATAGTCCAAGCCCGGTACCATTTGGTTTCGTTGTTGCTAAAGGAGTGAACAGTTTTGGAAGATATTCGGGTTTAATGCCCCCTCCATTGTCAATGAGGTCTAAGCGCAGAAAGGAAACTTCCCTGCAGCAGGTAATGCGAATCTGTCCCATTCCTTTCATAGCTTCATAAGAATTTTTTAAGAGATTAAATAAAGCGCGTTTCATTCTGTCAAAATCTATATAGATTTCCGGTAATGAAGGTTCAATTGTAATTTGGCAGTGAAATTCTGTTGTATCAAATAGTTTAATACACGAATTGATTAGTTCTGGCAGAAATTTTTCTGTTGAAGTTTTTTTAAGTGTAAGATCGTCACACAGACGTGCGGAAGATAATTCGATTAACAGACGTTTCAAAGCAGAAACTTCCTGCATAGAGTCTATCCAATATGGAAAGTCTTTTATTTCAGGATGTGCTTTTTCAACTAATTGCATTGAACTATTGATAAATGTAATGTTATTTTTAATTTCATGGAAAATTTTTTGATAATCTTCATTTGTCATATAAATGCCTCCAGTTCCCTGCAGATAGAGAATTGCAATAAGTGTAGCATTAAAAAAAGTGGATTTCAATAAAAACCATAGTACAAAATTCGACAGTAAAGGAGAACCTAATATGAAGGAAGATAATTGTATATTTTGTAAATTAGCATCTGGGGAAATTCCAACGAATACGATTTTTGAAGATAATATGTTCCGTGTTATCTTAGACGCGGCTCCCGCGTCGAAAGGACATGCGTTGATTATACCAAAACAACATTATGCTGATTTATATGAAATTGATACAGAGACAGCCGCAGAATCCATGAAACTTGCAAAAAAACTGGCAATCCATATGACAGATGTATTAAAGTGTGATGGATTTAATTTGGTGCAGAACAACGGCGAAGTAGCAGGGCAGACAGTGTTTCATTTTCATCTGCATTTGATTCCACGTTATAAACATATGAAAAATGACGATATATTACTTTGGAACCATGAAAATTATACAGAAGATGAAATGAAAGAAATATGTACTGAAATTGCAAAGGGGCTGCATTAATGCAGCTCCTTTGCAATTAATTGGATAATTGTCTTTATAGAATCCATTTGGCCGCTGTCTGCCATTGCTCGTATATAAGAATCTTTTTGATTAGAAACAGTTTTAATACCGGCAAGTAATGTTTCAGCGGTCAGATGTTCTTCTTCGATTACATAAGAAAAACCTTGTTTTTCAAAAGATTTTGCATTTAATATCTGGTCGCCTCTGCTGGCAGCCGCAGAAAGAGGGATTAATATATTTGGCTTATGCAAAGCAAGCAGTTCACAAATCGCATTCGCTCCTGCGCGTGAAATCACAATATCGGCTAACGCAAACATATCTTTTAACTGTTGGCTGATATATTCAAATTGAGCATAGCCCTTCGTATTTATAAGATGGTTATCTAAATTTCCTTTTCCGCATAAGTGAATAATCTGATAATTTTTTAATAATTCTGTAAGCTGGGCACGTATGACATCATTTATTATTTTTGAGCCTGTGCTGCCGCCAATGATTAAAAGAACGGGTTTATCCGAAAGAAAGTGGCAGTAGGAACGTGCATATTCAGCATTACCAGACATTAATTCCTGGCGGATGGGAGAACCTGTCAAAACTGCTTTTTCTTTTGGGAGATATTTTAATGTTTCTGGAAAATTACAACATACTTTTTTAGCGGTTGGAATTGCAATTTTGTTAGCAAGTCCCGGTGTAATGTCTGATTCATGTATAATGACGGGAATATGACAGAATTTCGCTGCTAAAACAACAGGAACAGAGACAAAACCGCCTTTGGAGAATACAAGACTGGGTTTTAATTTTCGCATTAGGCGAATGGACTGTCCAAGTCCTTTTATAACTTTAAAGGGATCGGAGAGATTTTTCAAATCCAAATAGCGGCGGAGTTTGCCGGAAGAAATTGGATAATACGGGATATTTACTGCTTCAATCAATTCTTTTTCAATTCCCTTATATGAGCCAATATAGCTAATCTCATAGGAATTTTGTAAAAGAGCAGGGAGCAGGGCTATATTAGGCGTAACATGTCCGGCAGTGCCTCCTCCAGTTAAAATGATTTTTTTCATATTGAAATACCTGTGACCTTTCTGAATTTACTTTAACTATATTATACCCTGTTCTAAAAAAGTCAAGAAAAGACTTGTAAAAATAAAAAGAAACTTTAAAATTATATTTATAGCAAGTCTAAAAGGAGACGCAGATATATGCGTGGAAGATATTTTCGGTATTTATTTGAAAATTTGGATGGAGGTTTGTTCCATACTGGCAGTATCTATGACAAAGAAAATCAAACGACCACAAACTATATATATATGGCCGGAAGTCATTGTCGAAGTACATTCACAAAAGAAAACGACAATGTTTATGGGGAAGATTCACTGCCCGATAAAATTGATCTTTTAGTTATGGGTGGATATACAGTGAAATATCTCCATAAGCTGATTGATATTATAAAGAGCCATAGAATAGGGACAGTGATACTACCATATTTGGCTCCAATTCAGAGGCTTGTATTGGCAGAAGGCTATGCAGAAAGCAGCCAAAAAACAAATGAGATGACCCGATTTCTGCAAGATCCCTATCTATTTTTAAAAAAATACGATATTGGGAATATATATTTTTTATATGGCAATGGATTGATGATTAACAGAGAGCCGGAAGAGTTGGAATCTGGATTTCATTTTGAACTGGCGGATAGAGACACTTTGCTTTTGATTCGTGAAATGGAGGGATATGCAATTCCTGTTGTACGCGCCGGATATATTACAGAAAACGGCTGGCTGTTTTATTTTGGAGTCTATGGTATGGATATTAAAAATTTATCAGACTTTGCGAAAGAATATTTCAGCCATATTGAAAATATATATAAAGTATCAGAAAATCTTAATGAAGATTATATCCGTCAAAAGAACCGTCTGCTTTTGGAATATTTTAAAAAGTTTGGAAGTTCTCCTACGGTAGCGATTGTAATGTTTGAATGCCCCTTATTTGCATCTTTAAAAGATAACGACAGTTTTTTGACAGAAAAAGAATTCTCTAAAATTGGAAAAAGTGAGATGTGGCTGCAATGCCGAAAAGATAAATGCTGTATGTGTACAATACGATGCGTTCATGGCAAGGATTACGATAATTTGCAGCATCATAAGAGAAACACAAAAGAATCAAGATTTGGAATACTGATGCTTGGGAATGTGAATTTGAATCGTTTTTGGTCAGATATTTTATCAAGATTTTGGAAACTCAAAACTAGAATTCGGGCAGTAGGCGTCCCTAATTCTGGAAGTGGTGAAAACTGGAATTATCAAATGCTTCGTTTTTCTGCTAAAAAAGACAGAGTTTATTGGATTTGTGTGAAACATGAGATAACATCGGCCGGAGTTGTGAATGATATTGTGTTATCTGCATCGAATAACCGGTTTCTTCCGATTGATGAAGAGATAGGTTGTTGCCTGTCTGGTTATATTGTCCCAAAAGAAGACATAGATTGACAGAAAACACCTTTATTTTTGTTTGTGATGTCAAAACTTGCGGCGAAAACATAGAATCAGGCTCTTTCCTTGTCCCCTTTTTTTTCTTATAATAAAGAAAAAGAAAAGGAGGCATTGTTATGCTGCAGGAACAGATTATTACATACATAAGAGAAAATCCGGTTACTACTTTTCTGGCGGCAGGAATTATTATATTATTTATATTGCTTTTGATATTTATCCAGGTAACAAGGACAAGGTATGAAGTACATAAAATTTGCAAAAAGATTAAAAAGTACTTTGATGTGATTTTAACAGAAAGCGAGCCGGAGGCTGAACCTGTAAAAGAGACAGAGACAGCGGAGCAGATACCAGTGTACCGCACGGCGGAAGATTGGAAGAAAGAGCAGGAGTTGAAAAAAAGAGAAGAAGACGCCAAACTTTTAATGGATGTGATTTCAGAAGTATTTTAAATTTGTCAGGACTTGAACTCGTAGAAAGTGTTTGCTAAAATAATATAGAAAAAAGATTAGCAAAGGAGCATTTCGTTATGAGTAAAGTGACATTAGATTATTCTAAAACAGCAGGATTTGTCAGTTCAGAAGAAATCAGCTATATGGGAAGACTGACAGAAGAAGCGAAAAACCAGCTTGTTTCAAAAAGCGGTGCAGGAAATGATTTTGTAGGCTGGATTGATCTTCCGGTAGAATACGATAAGGAAGAATTTGAGAGAATCAAGAAAGCTGCAAAAAAGATTCAGTCCGATTCAGAAGTATTGGTCGTAATTGGAATTGGCGGGTCTTATCTTGGGGCAAGAGCAGCTATTGAATTTTTAAGACATGGATTTTATAACAATATTTCCAAAGAAGACAGGAAAACTCCAGAGATTTATTACGCTGGAAATAGTATCAGCGGAGCTTATACACAAGGGCTTTTAGACGTTATCGGAGAAAGGGATTTTTCTATCAATATTATTTCAAAATCTGGTACAACAACAGAACCGGCAATTGCATTCCGTGTATTTAAAAAGAAGCTGGAAGACAAATATGGAAAAGAAGAGGCTGCAAAGCGTATTTATGCGACTACCGATAAAGCAAAAGGAGCGTTAAAGAATTTAGCAACAGAAGAAGGATACGAGACATTTGTAGTGCCGGATGATATTGGCGGCAGATTTTCCGTACTTACGGCAGTTGGGCTTCTTCCGATTGCAGTAAGCGGCGCGGATATAGATCAGCTGATGGCCGGCGCGGCAGAGGGCAGAAAACTTGCTTTAGAACAGAAATTTGAAGAAAACGATGCGCTTAAATATGCAGCAATCCGCAATATTTTACTGAGAAAAGGAAAAAATATCGAAGTTCTTGCAAATTATGAACCTTCTCTTCACTATGTAGCTGAGTGGTGGAAACAGCTCTATGGAGAAAGCGAAGGCAAAGACCAGAAAGGTATTTTCCCGGCTTCGGTAGATCTGACAACAGACCTTCATTCTATGGGACAATTTATTCAGGACGGAGCCAGAATTATGTTTGAAACCGTTTTGAATGTTGAAAATGAAAATGGGACGATTCAGATAGAAGAAGAACCAACAGATTTAGACGGATTGAATTATCTCGCTGGAAAAGACATGGATTTTGTAAATAAAAGCGCGATGAATGGGACAATTCTGGCACATACAGATGGTAATGTACCTAATTTAATGGTAAAAATTCCAAAGCAGGATGAATTTTATCTGGGCGAATTATTCTATTTCTTCGAATTTGCAGTCGGCGTCAGCGGTTATTTATTAGGCGTCAATCCATTTAATCAGCCGGGTGTAGAAAGTTATAAGAAAAATATGTTTGCATTGCTTGGAAAACCAGGTTATGAAGCGCAGAGAGAAGAATTGTTAAAACGATTATAAGATAAGATAAAAACTGCAGTTCAGTTTCGAAAAGCTGGATTGCAGTTTTCTATTGCAATCATTAAGCGGTGTTGTTATAATAAAATCGTCACTTTAAAGCGATAAAGAAGCAGAAGGAGCAAAAAATGGCACGACGAAATATTTTTCTGATTGGGTTTATGGGAAGCGGCAAGACAACTGTTGCAGACCATCTGGGCAATATGTTTAATATGGAAATAGCAGAAATGGATCAGATTATAGCAAAGCGGCAGAATATGAGTATATCAGATATTTTTGCAACACATGGGGAAGATTATTTCCGTAATCTTGAAACAGAACTTCTAATTGAGATGCAGTCCAAAGACGGTATGATTATATCTTGCGGCGGTGGAACGCCAATGCGTGACAATAATGTAGAAGAAATGAAAAAAAGCGGAAAAATAGTACTTTTAAAAGCCAGTCCGAAGACAATTTATGAACGAGTAAAAGAGAACCATGACAGGCCTTTGCTTGAACACAATAAAAATGTTCCCTATATTGCAGAATTGATGGAGCAGAGACGAGAAAAATATGAAAAGGCCGCCGACTTCATAATTGAGACAGATAACAAAGATATACGGCAAATCTGCGAAGAAATCCGTAATAAATTATAATAATATAGAAAGAAGGCAATCCATATGGGAGAAAGAATCACAGGACATACAGAATTGATAGGATTAATGGCGTATCCCATCCGACATTCCAGTTCTCCGGCAATTCATAACGAAGCGTTTGCATATTTAGGTTTAGATTACGCTTATCTCGCATTTGAAGTTGATAACGATACTTTAGAAGACGCCATTACGGGGCTGAGAGCGTTAAAAATGGTTGGGGCAAATATTTCTATGCCAAATAAAACGCCCGTTTTAAAATATCTGGATAAATTGTCGCCGGCAGCGAAGCTTTGCGGCGCAGTCAACACCATTGTAAATGAAAATGGAGTGCTGACAGGGCATATTACAGATGGAATCGGTTACATGCGGGCGCTGAAAGACAACAATATAGACGTAATCGGCAAGAAAATGACAATCGTTGGTTCCGGGGGTGCGGCGACTGCTATTCAAGTGCAGGCAGCGCTTGACGGCGTAGCAGAAATTTCCATATTCAATATCAAAGACAAATTTTGGGATAATGCGAAAGAGACGCTGGAAAAAATTTGTACGAATACAGATTGCAAAGTAGAGTTATATGACCTGGCAGATTTAGATAAATTAAAAGAAGAAATCGAAGATTCCTATTTATTTACAAATGCTACTGGTATGGGAATGAAGCCAAGAGAGGGGCAAACATATATTCCGGATTCGTCATTTTTTCGCCCGGATTTGATTGTTACAGACATTATCTATTCTCCATTGGAGACAAAAATGTTAAGAATGGCAAAAGAAGCAGGCTGCAAAACAATGAATGGAATGGGAATGTTATTGTTTCAGGGCGCAGCCGCGTTTGAATTGTGGACAGGAAAAGAAATGCCAGTTGAACATATGAAAGAAGTTTTAAATATCAAGTATGATTAAATGGGAGGGATATTATTGACTCCGGTAACCGTTCGGAATTTAAAAATTGGAGAAGGGGTTCCTAAAATCTGCGTTCCAGTTACAGGCGCCACAAAAGAAGAAATTTTAGAAGAAATCAAAGCGCCGGATATGGCCTGTGCGGATATGATAGAATGGCGTGCAGATTGTTTTTTGGAAGTGTTCCAAAAAGATAAATTAGAAGAAATACTACTAGAACTTCGCACCGCACTGTCCGAAAAACCAATTCTGTTTACATTTCGAAGTCATTTCGAGGGGGGCAGTAAAACTGCCACTGTTGCAGAATATACAACATTAATTCAAACTGCCGTTTTAAGCGGAAACATTGATTTGGTGGATATAGAAGTATTTATGGATGGGTGCGCAGTAAAAGCGCTGGTTCAAATGGCGCGGGAGCATAATGTAAAAGTAGTTGCCTCAAACCATGATTTTGAAAAAACGCCGGATAAAAAAGAAATCATAGACAGGCTTTGCGCTATGCAAATTTTGGACGCTGACATATTAAAAATTGCAGTTATGCCTAAGGATAAAAAAGATGTTTTAACACTGCTTTCGGCAACGGAAGAGATGAACCGGATGTATGCCAGCCGCCCCATTATTACCATGTCTATGTCAGGTACAGGTATTATCAGCCGCATTTGCGGCGAAACATTTGGGTCGGCAGTCACATTTGCTTCTGTTGGCAGAGCGTCCGCTCCAGGACAGATAAAAGCAAAAGAGTTGAAAGAAACGCTTTTTGTGCTTCATAATTATATAAATTGAAAAATTAAAATTTTCTAAAAAATACTTGCAATTTCAAAAATATTCTTGTATACTACAAAGTGCTGTGACATGATAGCGATGAAGCGTGAGGTTGCTGTCCTCGTGACAGGTTTTCCGCAGAGCGAATGTCAAGTTAGGAAACTGGCGACAAGTCACTGTATCACAAAGGTCTACAAGGATAAGTAGAAATTGCAGGTAAGTCATTAAGACACACCCGGCATAGTGTACAGTCACCGCTTGTCGTACTGAGTAAAAGTGCGAAAAGGAGGCGACTTTTTTTATGGCAAGTCAGGTAATGAGAATCACATTGAAAGCATATGATCACGAACTTGTGGATGCGTCTGCAAAGAAAATCATTGAGACTGTAAAGAAGAATGGATCACAGGTGAGCGGACCGGTACCGCTTCCGACGAAAAAGGAAGTAGTTACTATTATTAGAGCCGTTCATAAGTACAAAGATTCCAGAGAACAGTTTGAGCAGAGAACACACAAGAGACTGATCGACATCATTACGCCAACACAGAAAACTGTTGATGCATTATCCCGTTTAGAGATGCCGGCGGGTGTGTATATCGACATCAAAATGAAAAATAAATAATCCTCACTAGGATGAACGTAATTTACGTTCCGCTGTAGGAAAATAGGAGGTAAAGAAATGAAAAAAGCAATTTTAGGCACAAAAATCGGAATGACTCAGATTTTCAGCGAAGACGGCGTTTTAGTGCCAGTAACAGTCATTCAGGCAGGACCATGTGTTGTAACTCAGGTAAAGACAGTAGAAAATGACGGTTACAGTGCAGTTCAGGTGGGATTTGTTGACATGAAAGATAAGATTGTCAGCAAAGACGCAAACGGTAAAAAAGAAATCAGAAACAGGCATGGCGCAACAAAAGCCGAGAAAGGCCATTTTGCAAAAGCCGGCGTTTCCAGTAAGAGATATGTCAGAGAATTCAAATTTGAGAATTCACAGGATTATAAACTGGCAGATGAAATCAAAGCTGATATATTTGCTGCAGGTGATAAAGTAGATGCTACTGCAATCACAAAAGGTAAAGGATTTCAGGGTGCGATTAAAAGACATGGCCAGCACAGAGGACCTATGACCCATGGTTCTAAGTTCCACCGTCATCAGGGTTCAAACGGCGCATGTTCCTCTCCAAGCCGCGTATTCAAAGGAAAAGGGATGCCGGGACATATGGGGCATGTAAAAGCTACAATTCAGAATCTTGAGATTGTACGCGTAGATGCTGAGAATGGTCTGCTTCTTATTAAAGGCGCAGTACCGGGGCCAAAGAAATCATTAATAACCATCAAGGAATCAGTAAAGGCAGCTAAATAATAGCGCTTACGGGAAAGGAGGAATATACAGATGTCAACAGTATCTGTTTTAAATATGGAAGGCAATGAAGTTGGAACCATGGAATTAAGCGATGCTGTATTCGGTGCTAAAATTAATGAGCACTTAGTACACATGGCGGTGGTTCAGCAGCTTGCAAATAACCGTCAGGGAACACAGAAAGCAAAGACACGTTCCGAAGTCCGCGGCGGTGGAAGAAAGCCATGGAGACAGAAAGGAACCGGACATGCAAGACAGGGTTCTATCCGGGCTCCGCAATGGAAAGGCGGCGGTGTTGTATTTGCACCGACACCAAGGGATTATTCTTTCAAAATCAATAAGAAAGAAAAGAGGGCAGCCCTGAAATCTGTTCTTACTTCAAAAGTACAGGAAGAAAAGTTTATTGTACTTGACGATTTAAAATTAGACGAAATCAAAACAAAGAATTTTGCAAAAATCATGCAGAACTTAAATGTTGAGAAAGCGCTGGTTGTTTTAAAAGACAAAGATTTGAATGTGATTCAGTCAGCAGCAAATATTCCGACAGTTAAGACGACGCTTACCAGCACGATTAATGTATATGACATTTTGAAATATAAGACGATTGTCATTACAAAAGCCGCTGTTGAGAATATCGAGGAGGTGTACGCATAATGGCTAATGTACAATATTATGATGTCATCCTAAAACCGGTTGTAACAGAAAAAAGCATGAACTTAATGGCTGAAAAGAAATATACGTTCTTCGTTCATCCGGAAGCAAATAAGACAATGATAAAAGAAGCGGTTGAGAAAATGTTCGAAGGAACCAAAGTAGAAAAAGTCAATACCATGAATATTCCGGGCAAAAAGAAACGCCGCGGTATGGTGATGGGCAGAACAGCAGCAACCAAAAAAGCAATTGTGAAATTGACAGAAGAAAGCGCTGATATTGAAATCTTCAGCGGATTATAAAATTGTTCTTTAGATTATACGCGGGCTTGCGTGATAAGAAAGCATTGAGATACCCTTGTGGGTATACCTTTATGGCATGAAGAAACGTGCCATGTGAGAGAAAGGAGAATAACAATGGGAATTAAGACATTTAACCCATATACACCTTCCAGAAGAAACATGACAGGTTCAGATTTTTCTGAAATCACAAAGAAAACACCAGAAAAATCACTGTGTGTTTCTTTAAAGAAGCACTCCGGCCGCAACAATCAGGGTAAAATTACAGTAAGGCATCATGGCGGCGGAAACAGAAGAAAATACAGATTGATTGATTTTAAAAGAAATAAAGACGGAATTCCGGCTACTGTGCTTGGAATTGAATATGATCCAAATAGAACGGCAAATATTGCGTTGATTTGTTATGCAGATGGACAGAAAGCATATATTCTGGCTCCGGAAGGTTTAACAGACGGTATGAAAGTAATGAATGGAGCAGAAGCAGAAGTAAGAGTAGGCAACTGTATCCCGCTTGAGAACATTCCAGTTGGTACACAGGTACACAATATTGAAATGCTTCCTGGTAAAGGCGGACAGTTAGTTCGTTCCGCTGGAACAGCAGCGCAGTTGATGGCAAAAGAAGGAAAATATGCAACGCTCAGACTTCCGTCTGGAGAAATGCGTATGGTTCCGATTAACTGCAGGGCAACAGTTGGCGTAATCGGCAATGGCGACCATAACCTTATTAATATTGGTAAAGCTGGACGTAAAAGACATATGGGTATTCGTCCGACAGTCCGCGGTTCTGTTATGAACCCGAATGACCATCCACACGGCGGTGGTGAAGGAAGGGCTCCTGTTGGACGTTCGGGACCATGTACACCATGGGGTAAACCGGCGCTCGGCTTAAAGACCAGAAAGAAGAACAAACAATCGAACAAACTTATCGTAAGAAGAAGAGATGGTAAGGCAATCAAATAATAAGGAGGGTAATTATGGCTCGTTCATTAAAGAAAGGACCATTTGCGGACGCAAGTTTATTAAAGAAAATTGATGCAATGAACGCTTCCGGGGACAAAAGTGTAATTAAGACATGGTCCCGCCGTTCTACAATTTTCCCATCATTCGTTGGGCATACAATCGCAGTGCATGATGGAAGAAAACATGTGCCTGTATATATCACAGAAGATATGGTTGGACACAAGCTTGGTGAGTTCGTTGCGACCAGAACTTACAGAGGACATGGAAAAGACGAAAAGAAATCAGGCGTCAGATAATTTGAAAGGAGGTTTTATCCATGGCAAAAGGACATAGATCCCAGATAAAGAGAGAAAGAAATGCAAATAATAAAGATACCAGGCCTTCCGCAAAATTATCATATGCCAGAGTATCCGTTCAGAAGGCTTGTTTTGTGTTAGATGCAATCCGGGGCAAAGATGTTACAACAGCGCTTGCGATTTTAGCATATAATCCGAGATATGCGTCAAGTTTATTGGAAAAACTGCTGAAATCTGCAATTGCAAATGCAGAGAACAATAATGGAATGAAAGCTGAGAACCTTTATATTGCAGAGTGTTATGCAAATAAAGGACCGACAATGAAGAGAATCAGACCAAGAGCACAGGGCCGGGCTTATAGAATCGAAAAGAGAATGAGCCATATTACGATTGTGCTGGATGAGAAATAAGGAGACCCATTGGGCATAACGTATGCCACATTACATGGGCAATAATAAGGAGTACCCGCAGGGCATAACGTATGCCACGCTACGCGGGCAAGAAAAAGGAGGGCGAACATGGGACAGAAAGTAAATCCTCATGGTTTAAGAGTCGGCATTATCAAAGACTGGGATTCGAAATGGTATGCTGAGGGAGATTTTGCAGATCTCTTAATTGAAGATTACAATATCAGAACATTTCTTAAAAATAAATTGTACGCAGCAGGTGTTTCCCGAATTGAAATCGAGCGCGCATCTGATCGTGTAAAAGTCATTATTTATACAGCAAAGCCGGGCGTAGTTATCGGAAAAGGCGGAGCAGAAATTGAAAAAGTAAAAGCTGAAGTTCAGAAACTTACAGACAAGAAATTAGTAGTAGATATAAAAGAAGTGAAAAGACCGGACAAAGATGCTCAGTTAGTAGCTGAAAACATTGCGTTACAGCTTGAAAACCGTGTATCTTTCCGAAGAGCCATGAAATCCTGTATGGGACGCTGCATGAAAGCAGGGGCAAAAGGAATCAAAGCTGCTTGTTCGGGACGTCTTGGCGGCGCTGATATGGCTCGTACAGAGTTTTACAGCGATGGTACAATTCCACTTCAGACATTAAGAGCAGACATTGACTATGGATTTGCAGAAGCAGATACAACATATGGAAAAGTTGGTGTAAAAGTCTGGGTTTATAAAGGAGAAGTACTTCCGAAAAAGGGAAATAAGGAAGGAGGCGCTCAGTAATTATGTTAATGCCGAAAAGAGTAAAACGCCGGAAGCAGTTCCGTGGCAGTATGCGCGGAAAAGCATCCAGAGGAAATAAAATTATGTATGGTGAATATGGTATCGTTGCTATGGAGCCATGCTGGATTCGCTCAAATCAGATTGAAGCAGCCCGTATTGCCATGACTCGTTATGTAAAGCGTGGCGGTAAAGTTTGGATTAAAATATTCCCAGATAAGCCAGTAACGACAAAACCGGCAGAGACTCGTATGGGTTCTGGTAAAGGAACATTGGAGTATTGGGTAGCCGTAGTAAAACCGGGACGTGTATTATTTGAAATAGCCGGAGTACCGGAAGAAGTTGCGAGAGAAGCATTGCGTCTTGCTACACACAAGTTACCCTGTAAATGTAAAATAGTATCTCGTGCAGACTTAGAAGGCGGTGAATCAAATGAAAACTAATCAATATTTAGAAGAATTAAGGTCACAGTCTGTCGCAGATTTGAATGCGCAGTTGGTGGAAGCAAAAAAGGAGCTTTTCAATTTGAGATTCCAGAATGCAACGAATCAGTTGACAAACACCAGCAGAATCAAAGAAGTCAGAAAAAATATTGCCAGGATTCAGACGATTATCACTGAAAAGGCAAGTATAGCAGAGTAAGGCGGGAAGGAGAACGAAGGCTGTGGAAGAAAGAAATCTTAGAAAAACACGTACAGGTGTTGTTGTAAGTGACAGAATGGATAAAACGATTGTCGTAGCTGTCCGGGATAATGTAAGACATCCGCTTTACAAAAAAATTGTAAAGAAAACTTACAAATTAAAAGCACATGATGAAAAAAATGAGTGCAGAATTGGCGATACAGTCAAAGTAATGGAAACAAGACCTTTGTCAAAAGATAAAAGATGGAGACTTGTAGAGATTATAGAGAGAGCGAAATAAAAGAAAGAGTACCCGCAGAGCATGGAAAATGCTGATGTGTGGGCAGAAAAAAGGAGGCTGCAAGCATGATACAACAGGAAAGCAGACTGAAGGTAGCCGATAACACCGGGGCAAAAGAGATTTTATGTATTCGTGTTATGGGCGGTTCCACCAGAAGATATGCAAATATCGGTGATATAATTACTGCTACGGTAAAAGACGCAACACCAGGCGGCGTTGTTAAAAAGGGCGATGTAGTAAAAGCGGTAGTTGTTCGTACAAAAAAAGGCGCTCGTCGTAAAGATGGTTCTTATATTAAATTTGATGAAAATGCTGCTGTTATTATCAAAGATGATAAAACTCCAAGGGGAACTCGTATCTTTGGACCAGTAGCTAGAGAGCTTCGTGAGAAACAGTTTATGAAAATTGTTTCTTTGGCTCCGGAAGTATTGTAGGAGGAGGTGCTTTTATGGCTACGAGTAAAATTAAAAAAGGCGATACAGTAAAAGTAATTGCTGGAAGAGATAAAGATAAAGAAGGAAAAGTAATTTCTGTCAATAGAAAAACGAACAAACTTCTTGTAGAAGGAATCAATATGATTACCAAACATGCAAAACCCAGCATGGCAAATCAGCAGGGCGGTATTGTTCATCAAGAAGGACCAATTGATGCGTCAAACGTAATGTATCTTCATAAAGGAAAACCTACCAGAATTGGTTTTAAGATGGATGGAGATAAAAAAGTTCGTTTTGCCAAATCAACTGGTGATATCATTGATTAATCGGAGAGGAGGACAAAACAGGTGAGTAGACTGAAAGATCAGTATCAGGACAAAATCGTGGATGCTTTGATGAAAAAGTTCGGATATAAGAATAAATTACAGGTGCCGAAGCTTGATAAGATTGTAGTAAATATGGGCGTTGGCGAAGCAAAAGAAAATGCAAAGATATTAGAAGCTGCTGTAAAAGATATGGAGACCATTACAGGCCAGAAAGCAGTCGTTACAAAAGCAAAAAAATCTGTTGCAAATTTCAAAATCAGAGAAGGAATGGCAATTGGATGCAAGGTTACATTAAGAGGAGAGAAAATGTATGAGTTTTTTGACCGTTTAGTAAATCTTGCGCTGCCTCGTGTACGTGACTTTCGTGGAATCAATCCGAATGCGTTTGATGGAAGGGGAAATTATGCTCTGGGTATCAAAGAGCAGCTGATTTTCCCGGAAATTGAATACGATAAGATTGATAAAATCAGAGGCATGGACGTTATTATCGTAACAACTGCAAATACCGATGAAGAGGGGCGTGAATTATTGGCCCAGTTTGGTATGCCATTTGCAAAATAATAGGAGGAAATTCTAATGGCTAAGACATCTATGAAAGTAAAACAGCAGAGGAAACAGAAATTCTCTACCAGAGAATATAACCGTTGCAGAATCTGTGGACGTCCACATGCGTATTTGAGAAAATATGGTATCTGCAGAATATGTTTCCGTGAGCTGGCATATAAAGGTCAGATTCCGGGCGTAAAGAAAGCAAGCTGGTAAGGAAGTACCTGCAGGGCATACTTATGCCATGCTTGCGCGGACAAATATAAGGAGGAAATTTCATCATGACAATGAGCGATCCAATTGCAGATATGCTTACAAGAATCCGTAATGCAAATACTGCAAAACATGATACAGTTGATATTCCGTCTTCTAAGATGAAAGTTGCAATCGCTGACATCTTGGTAGATGAAGGATATATCGTAAAATATGATATCATTGAAGAAAATAATTTTAATACAATTCGTGTTACTTTAAAATATGGCGCCGATAAAAATGAGAAAATCATTTCTGGCATTAAGAGAATATCAAAACCGGGACTTCGCGTATATGCTGGAAAAAATGAAATCCCATATGTACTTGGGGGATTAGGAATTGCTATTTTATCTACCAATCAAGGAATTGTTACAGATAAACAGGCTAGAAAACTGCAGGTCGGCGGTGAAGTTTTAGCGTTTGTGTGGTAGACTAAAAGCAACTCTTTAATATAAACTATAAAAAACAGGAGGTACGGGCATGTCACGTATAGGAAGAATGCCAATCGCAGTTCCATCAGGGGTTACTGTGGATATTGCAGAAAATAATCATGTGACTGTAAAAGGTCCAAAAGGGACGCTGGAAAGAACTCTTCCGGCAGAGATGGATATTAAATTAGAAGGCTCTGAAATTACTGTTACAAGACCAAATGATTTAAAGAAAATGAAATCTTTACATGGTTTAACCAGAACACTGATTAATAATATGGTAGTAGGCGTTACAGACGGTTATTCTAAAGTATTAGAAATCAACGGTGTTGGGTACAGAGCTTCAAAAGCAGGAAAGAAATTAACCTTGAATTTAGGATATTCCCATCCGGTAGAAATGACAGATCCAGAAGGATTGGATTCTGCGGTAGATGGAAATAAAATCACTATAACAGGTATTGATAAAGAAAAAGTTGGCCAGTATGCTGCTGAAATCAGAGATAAGAGAAGACCTGAACCTTATAAGGGCAAGGGTATTAAGTATGCTGATGAAGTGATACGTCGTAAAGTTGGTAAGACTGGTAAAAAATAAGTAAAGGAGTGGACAAAGAATGGTAAGCAAAAAATCAAGAGCAGAAGTTCGTGCAAAAAAGCATAGAAGACTTCGGAATCATCTTGCCGGAACAACCGACAGACCGCGTCTGGCAGTTTTTAGAAGCAACAATCATATGTACGCTCAGGTAATTGATGATACAGTTGGCAATACACTTGTGTCTGCTTCTACTTTAGAAAAGGAAGTAAAATCAGAGCTTGAGAAAACCAATAATGTAGAAGCAGCAGGACATCTTGGAACAGTAATCGCAAAGAGGGCATTAGACAAAGGAATTACAAAAGTTGTCTTTGACCGTGGCGGATTTATCTATCAAGGTAAAGTAAAAGCTTTAGCCGACGCAGCCCGTGAAGCCGGATTAGAGTTTTAGAAGGAGGACACGAATACATGAAACGTACAATTATTGATGCTAGTCAATTTGAATTAGAAGAAAAAGTGGTATCAATCAAGCGTGTAACAAAAGTTGTTAAAGGTGGACGTAACTTCCGTTTTACAGCGTTGGTGGTTGTTGGCGACGGCAATGGTCATGTTGGCGCAGGTTTAGGAAAAGCATCTGAAATTCCGGAAGCAATCCGCAAAGGAAAAGAAGATGCAATGAAGAAGTTAATCGAAGTTAAGTTAGATGACAACAAGAGTATCACACATGATACTATGGGAAAACACACTGGCGCATCTGTATTATTAAAAAGAGCTCCTGAAGGTACTGGAGTTATTGCAGGCGGTCCTGCACGAAGCGTATGTGAGCTTGCAGGAATCAGCAATATCCGTACAAAATCTTTGGGTTCTAACAATAAACAGAATGTTGTTCTTGCTACAATCAATGCGTTAAGCCAGTTGAAATCTCCAGAAGAAGTAGCGAGACTCCGCGGAAAATCCGTAGAAGAAATACTGGGTTAAGGAGGTTACCTAAAATGGCAAATAAATTAAAAATAACATTGGTGAAGTCTACCATTGGTGCAGTTCCAAAGAACAGAAAGACAGTTGAAGCATTGGGTTTACGTAAAATTGGTAAAACAGTAGAAATGCCGGATAATAAAGCTGTTCGTGGAATGATTCAGAATGTTAGGCATTTAGTGAAAGTAGAAGAAATCTAATCATAGAGATAAGGAGGTGCCAGTATGGATTTATCAAATTTAAAACCTGCAAAGGGTTCTGCACATGGTAATTTCAGAAGAGGGCGCGGACATGGCTCAGGAAATGGAAAAACCGCTGGAAAAGGACACAAGGGACAGAAAGCCCGTTCAGGAGCTCCAAGACCTGGATTTGAAGGCGGACAGATGCCATTATACAGAAGAATTCCAAAAAGAGGTTTTACATGTAGGAATTCGAAAGATATTGTGGCGGTAAATATGTCAGTCTTGGAAGTGTTTGATAATGATGCTGTTATTACAATTGATAAATTAATCGAAGCAGGAATCATTAAAAATCCCAGAGATGGTGTTAAGATTCTTGGCGGAGGGGAACTTACCAAGAAGCTTACTGTACAGGTGAATGCATTCAGCGCAAGTGCAAAAGAAAAAATAGAGGCTCTTGGTGGAAAAGCAGAGGTGATCTAATGTTAAAGACACTCCGTAATGCATTTAAGGTAAAAGATATACGGAATAGAATTATATTTACGTTTTTTATGCTGATTATCATCCGAATCGGAAGCCAGCTTCCGGTTCCTGGTGTGGATCGGGATGTATTTGCAAATTGGTTTTCAGGACAGAGCAACGATGCATTTAGTTTTTTTGATGCAATCACAGGCGGTTCTTTTGAACAGATGTCAATATTTGCATTAAACATTACACCGTATATTACAAGTTCTATTATTATGCAGCTTTTAACAATTGCAATTCCAAAGTTAGAGGAGATGCAAAAAGACGGTGAAGAGGGTAGAAAAAAGATTGCCGAGATTACACGTTATGTAACAATAGGACTTGCACTTATCGAATCTATTGCAATGGCAATCGGATTTGGGCGGAGCAATTATTTATCTGAATATAATGCATTAAATGTAATTGTAGTAGTTGTAACTCTTACTGCAGGCTCTGCAGTTTTGATGTGGCTGGGCGAGCAGATTACAGAAAAAGGAATTGGAAACGGTATTTCTATCGTACTTGTAATCAATATTTTATCTCGTCTGCCGGAAGATTTTAATGTATTGTATCAGCAGTTTATTTCCGGACAAAGCGTTCCGGCCAGGGCAGTATTAGCGGCAGTGGTTGTTATTGCAGTAATTATAGCAATGGTAGTCTTTGTTATTTTGTTACAGGACGCAGAACGAAAGATTCCGGTTCAATATTCTAAAAAGATTCAGGGAAGAAAACAGGTAGGCGGACAGTCTTCCCATATCCCGCTGAAAGTAAATACCGGCGGTGTAATACCAGTTATTTTCGCACAGTCATTAATGCAGACGCCAGTTATTGTTGCATCCATCCTTGGAAAAGGAAATGGAACTGGTATTGGCAGCAAGATTTTAAAAGGATTATCCCAATCAAATTGGTGTAATCCGAGTGAGCCTATATATTCTATTGGATTAGTAGTGTATATTGCATTGATAATCGCATTTGCATATTTTTATACATCTATCACATTTAATCCATTGGAGATTGCCAATAACATGAAAAAACAGGGTGGTTTTATTCCGGGTATCCGTCCGGGAAAACCGACGAGTGATTATTTGAACCAAATGCTTGGTTATATTGTATTTATTGGAGCAGTCGGTTTGTCAATCGTAGCGTTTATGCCAATTTTCTTTAGTGGTGTATTTAATGCAAATGTATCCTTTGGAGGAACATCTATCATTATTATTGTAGGTGTAATCATTGAGACGATAAAACAGATTGAATCACAAATGCTGGTAAGATACTATAAAGGTTTTTTAAATGATTAAATTAATTTTATACATTTGGAGATACTGGCATATGCCGTATCTCCAAACGTGTATTACATGGAGGGGTATTCTATGAAAATTATTATGTTAGGGGCGCCGGGAGCCGGAAAGGGCACGCAGGCAAAGCAGATTGCAGGTAAATATCAGATACCGCATATTTCAACCGGAGATATTTTTCGTGCGAATATAAAAGAAGGAACAGAACTTGGAATGAAAGCAAAGACTTTTATGGATCAGGGGGCTTTGGTTCCAGATGAATTGACAGTAGCGCTTGTGGTAGACAGAATTCAAAAAGACGACTGCAAAAATGGTTTTGTACTGGATGGTTTTCCAAGAACGATACCTCAGGCAGAAGTTTTGGATAAAACTCTTGCAGAAATGGGAGAGAAAATGGATTATGCGATTGATGTAGACGTGCCGGATGAGAATATTGTAAACCGTATGGGAGGCAGGAGAGCTTGTGTAAACTGCGGGGCTACGTATCATATCGTAAATATTCCAACAAAAGTAGAAGGTATCTGCGATAAGTGCAATAGTGAAACCATTCTCAGGGATGATGATAAACCGGAAACGGTACAAAAGCGTCTTAGCGTATACCATGAGCAGACCCAGCCTTTAATTGATTATTACAAAAGTCAGGGAATTTTAAAAACAGTAGATGGTACGCGTCCAATGGATGATGTATTTGCAGCTATTGTTGAGATTTTAGGAGCATAGCATATGCCAGTGACAATAAAATCTGCCCGTGAAATTGAACTTATGAGAGCAGCCGGTAAAATCCTTGGTAAAGTACATCAGGATTTAAAAAAAGAATTAAGACCGGGAATGACTACATTAGAGATTGACTGCTTGGGAGAAGAAATGATTCGAAGTTATGGCTGTATCCCATCATTTAAAAATTATCAGGGGTTTCCAGCCTCTGTCTGTGTTTCTGTAAATGATGAAGTTGTACATGGGATTCCATCCAAAAAACGCATCATCAAAGAAGGCGATATTGTAAGCCTGGATATTGGAGTAAATTATAAAGGATACCATTCTGACGCGGCAAGGACTCATGCAATTGGAGAAATATCAAAGGAAGCTTCTGAGTTGATTTTGCATACCAGAGAATGTTTTTTCGCTGGAATACGCTACGCAGCAGCGGGCTGTTACCTGCATCAGATGTCGGCAGCAATCCATAAACAAGCGAAATCTTATGGGTATGGCGTAGTGAGGGATTTGGTAGGGCATGGAATCGGTTCACATCTTCACGAGGAACCTCAGGTGCCGAATTTCCGAAAACCAACGAGAGGAATCCGTCTTCGTCCCGGAATGACGCTTGCAGTAGAACCGATGATTAATGAAGGAACAGGAAATGTAACATGGCTGCAAAATCAATGGACAGTCGTTACGAGAGACCATAAGCTGTCTGCACATTATGAGAATACAATTTTGATTACAAAAGGAGTACCGGAAATACTATCTATTACGGAAGATGAGATTGCAGAAGGCGTCTGGATACCGGGAGGGACGGCATGAAAATAGAATTTGCAAAATCATTATCCGGACATGATAAGAATAAAATTTATTTGATATGGAAGAAAAAAGAGCGGTTTGCATATTTGGTGGATGGTAAAATACACACCACCCAAAAACCCAAGAAAAAAAATGAAAAACATTATCAAATTATAAAACATATTCCGGAATTTATTTTGGAACAGCTTAAGGAAGAAGAGTCATTTGCCGATAACAGGATTTATCGGGCAGTCAAAGAATATGAAAGGTCAATAAGTAGGAGGCAATAGAATGTCAAAAGCAGATGTTATTGAAGTAGAAGGAACCGTAGTAGAAAAATTACCAAATGCCATGTTTCAGGTAGAACTGGAAAACGGTCATAAAATTTTAGCGCATATCAGCGGCAAATTAAGGATGAATTTTATCCGTATCCTGCCGGGAGATAAAGTGACAATTGAAATGTCCCCATATGATTTGACAAAAGGCAGAATTATATGGAGAGATAAATAATTTGTTGACGTAAAAAAAATAGTGTGTTACAATATTATATGTATGTTTTGGGATTTTGTGGTTATACCCAAAGTTTATATATTCATACAAAAAGTAAAGTCCGCAGGGCATAACATATGCCACGCTGCGCGGGCAAGAAAAAGGAGGATTTGCTGTGAAGGTAAGATCATCTGTAAAGCCTATGTGTGAAAAATGCAAGGTGATTAGGAGAAAAGGAAGTATTCGGATTATTTGTGAAAATCCGAAACACAAACAGAGACAGGGCTAAGAATCTGTCAAAAAAGGATGTGCGGCTGCAGTGAATACCAATTTATGGGATTTGCTGTTCATAAATAGTCTGTATCAGGATTTAACATACCGGAATCCATTCAGACGTCTTTTGATTTTAAGTTATGATAAAACAGTAAGTGTATACACGACATTTCAGGCCGGGGAACCGGAGCTGTATAGGTTTGCTGTGAATAAGAGAACAGCTTTTGGAGAGAAACGGCCAAAGCAGAAGAAATTTTTATGGAGGTGCAACGACGAATGGCTCGTATCGCAGGTGTAGATTTACCAAGAGACAAGCGTGTAGAGATTGGTTTGACTTACATTTACGGAATCGGAAGAACAAGTTCTAACCGTATTTTGAAAGAAGCGAACGTAAATCCGGATACGCGTTGTCGTGATTTGACAGACGAAGAAGTAAAAAGAATTAGTGAAGTGATTGAAGCAACTCAGACAGTAGAGGGTGATTTGAGAAGAGAGATAGCGCTCAATATCAAACGTCTTCAGGAGATTGGATGCTATCGTGGTATCCGTCATAGAAAAGGGCTTCCGGTTCGCGGACAGAAGACAAAGACAAACGCAAGAACTAGAAAAGGTCCTAAGAGAACAGTTGCGAATAAGAAAAAATAACAAATAAATTTGAGAAATCAATTATAGAAGAAAGTAGGTTAGTTTTATTATGGCTAAAGTTACAAAAAAAGTGACAAAAAAGCGTGTAAAGAAAAACGTTGAACGCGGACAGGCACATATTCAGTCATCTTTTAACAATACAATCGTTACAATTACAGATGCTGAGGGAAACGCTTTATCATGGGCAAGTGCCGGTGGTCTTGGGTTTAGAGGTTCAAGGAAATCTACTCCTTATGCTGCACAGATGGCGGCTGAGACAGCAACCAAAGCAGCGTTAGTTCATGGCTTAAAATCAGTAGATGTTATGGTAAAAGGACCAGGTTCAGGAAGAGAAGCAGCAATTCGTGCACTTTCTGCCTGTGGTTTGGAAGTGACAAGTATCAGAGACGTTACACCGGTTCCTCACAATGGATGCCGTCCGCCAAAACGCAGGAGAGTTTAGTTAATTGAACAGGAGGGAAAGTCTAAATGGCAGTAAATAGAGTTCCTATTCTTAAAAGATGCAGATCTCTGGGATTAGATCCGGTTTATTTAGGAATAGATAAAAAATCAAAAAGAGAATTAAAAAGAGGCAACAGAAAAATTTCTGAGTATGGTCTTCAGTTAAGAGAAAAACAGAAAGCAAAATTCATTTATGGAGTCTTAGAGAAGCCGTTCCATAATTATTATGAAAAAGCTGACCGAATGAAAGGCATGACGGGTGAAAACCTTATGATTATGCTGGAAAGCAGATTGGATAACGTTATATTCCGTATGGGTCTTGCAAGAACCAGAAGAGAATCCAGACAGGTCGTAGATCATAAGTTTGTTACTGTAAACGGAAAATGTGTAAATATTCCATCTTACCGTGTAAAAGCTGGAGATGAAATAGAAATCAGAGAGAAGAGCAGAGGAATTCAGAGATTTAAAGATATATTAGAAGTAACAGGCGGAAGATTGGTTCCGGAATGGCTTGACGTAGATACAGAAAATTTGAAAGGAATTGTAAAGGAATTACCTTCCAGAGA
Source organism: uncultured Lachnospiraceae bacterium (assembly GCA_910586355.1). Taxonomy (GTDB): domain Bacteria; phylum Bacillota; class Clostridia; order Lachnospirales; family Lachnospiraceae; genus Roseburia_B. Next base: position 24,691 of record CAJUHJ010000010.1, on the reverse strand, counting down.
TCAGATTGACGTACCAGTAGATGAAATGCTGATTGTCGAGTTGTATAGTAAGTAATCCAAGTCCAGCAGATGAGATGAGCATATACCCGAAAAAGAAGGCACGCGTATGCCAAAAGGTGTGGCAGTAATAAGGAGGGCTTTTTAGTGTTTGATTTTGAAAAACCGAAAATTGAAATTGCAGAAATTTCAGAAGACAAAAAGTATGGAAGATTTGTCATAGAGCCTTTGGAAAGAGGTTATGGTACAACGTTAGGTAATTCTCTGAGAAGGATTATGCTTTCTTCCCTACCAGGTGCAGCGGTAAGCCAGGTAAAGATTGACGGTGTGTTACATGAATTCAGTTCTATTCCGGGTGTTAAGGAAGATGTGACTGAGATTATTATGAACATCAAAAATCTTGCACTTAAGAATACATGTCCGACAGATGAGCCAAAAGTAGCTTACATTGAATTTGAGGGTGAAGGGGTTGTTACGGCTTCGGATATTCAGGCAGATCCTGATATTCAGGTTTTGAATCCGGATTTGGTGATTGCTAACTTAAATGGAGGGGCTGACTGCAAATTGTATATGGAACTGACCATTACAATGGGCAGAGGTTATGTCAGTTCAGAAAAGAATAAATCAGAAGATGTGCCAATTGGAGTGATTGCAATTGATTCTATTTACACGCCCGTAGAGCGTGTGAATCTGACTGTTGAGAACACTCGTGTCGGCCAGATTACTGATTATGATAAACTTACCTTAGATGTATATACAAACGGCACATTAGAGCCTGATGAAGCAGTCAGTCTTGCAGCGAAAGTTTTAAGCGAACATTTAAGTCTGTTTGTGAATCTTTCTGAGACGGCAATGTCTGCGGAAGTGATGGTAGAAAAAGAAGATGATGCCAAAGGTAAAGTTCTGGAAATGAATATTGACGAGTTAGAATTGTCGGTACGTTCCTATAATTGTTTAAAGAGAGCCGGTATCAATACAGTAGAAGAATTAACGAACCGTACGCCGGAAGATATGATGAAGGTACGGAATCTGGGACGTAAGTCATTAGAAGAAGTTTTGGCAAAATTGAAAGAGCTGGGACTTCAATTAAACCAGAGTGAAGAAATGTAATACAGTAAGTAGTCTAAACCAGTGAAGAATATTCACTGGTGCGTGCGGCAAGTAAGACCGAAGAGCATACCGCATGTTCCACAAAAATGGAGGATTTAACAATGGCAAAATATAGAAAATTAGGCAGAACTTCATCTCAGAGAAAGGCATTATTGAGAGGCCAGGTAACAGCTTTGCTGTATAATGGCAGAATTGTTACAACAGAAGCAAGAGCAAAAGAAGTTCGTAAAATTGCAGAAGGCATTATTGCAAGAGCTGTTAAGGAAAAAGATAATTTCGAAGAAGTAACTGTAAAAGCAAAAGTGCCGCGGAAAGACAAAGATGGAAAAAGAGTAAAAGAAGTTGTAGACGGAAAAAGAGTGACAATCTATGATGAAGTAGATAAAACGATAAAGAAAGATATGCCGTCTCGTCTTCATGCAAGAAGAGAAATTTTGAAAGTTCTTTATCCAGTTAAGGATGTTCCAAAGGAAATACCTGGCAGAAAGAAAAATACGAAACAAATTGATCTTGTTGCAAAATTATTTGATGAAATTGCACCAAAATATGCAGATCGTAACGGTGGATATACAAGAATTGTTAAAATTGGCCAGCGTAAAGGCGACGGTGCATTAGAAGTTCTGTTAGAGCTTGTATAGTAATGAAAACTCCGGTTTGATACCGGAGTTTTTTATAAGGCGCATTTATAAGGAGGTCATATGTTACCAGAATTGTTTTCAATTGGGTCGTTTACAGTATACACCTATGGGTTGATGACCGCTATCGGAATTCTTTCGGCAGTTTTGATTGGGGAATATCAGTTAAAAAAAACGGAAATTGCGGAAGAAGGTTTTCTGTTAGGCATGGGCATTGCATGTGTCATTGGAGGATATGCCTGCTCAAAGTTATTGTTTTGGATTACAATTTTACCTGAGATTATAGAAAAACCGGCTAAAATGCTGGATTTTTCTGGAGGATACGTTGTGATTGGCGGTTTAATCGGAGGCGTATTGACAGGATATTTGTATTGTAGGATAAAAAAGGTAAATTTTTGGAAGATGTTTGATCTTGTTGCGCCATTGGTTGCCTTGGCACAATGTATCGGAAGGATAGGCTGTTTCTTTGCCGGTTGTTGTTATGGAATGCCAACAGACAGCGCTTGCGGCGTTGTATTTAAAAATTCTTTGTATGCGCCTTCAAATGAAGCCTTATTTCCAATTCAATTAGTGTCCTCAGGATTAAATTTATTAAATTTTTTATTTTTGACTTTATTATGGAAAAAGACAGCAAATAAGTCGGGTATTACAGGGGCTGCATACATTATAACTTATAGTATAGGACGTTTTATTTTGGAGTATTTTCGTGGGGATTTAGAGCGGGGAAATGTAGGAATGTTTTCGACGTCGCAGTTTATTTCTATTTTTACGTTATGTATTGGGGTAGTGGTTTTTATTTATAGGTTGAGGAATCGGAATGAAGTTTAAAAAAGAGGATTTTAAAAATTGCTTAAGTAATATTGACTATACAAAATACAGGGTAAGCTGGACGCTTACAAAGTTATTGGCAGCCGTAATTCTGGTTTTTATTTTTGTATTTTCCGTAAAAGGCTGTATGAATAAAAGCCAGGAAAATAGAGAATTAAAACGTAAATTAGAAGAGATGGAAAGGAAGCGTCTGGAAACAGATGCCATTCGGGAAGAAGTAAAAAAGATTTCCGAGTATACGGCATACGAATTTGATTATACAGAAGTCATACATTTTTCCGATAAAAATGAATTTTATGGATTTGAAATACCATTGACTGGAAACAATTTTATAGCAACAATAGATGGAAAAATGAATATTGGGATTGATGCTGAAAAGGTAACGTTTACCGAAGAAAAAGATTCCGAAGGAAAAGTTACAAAAGTGGAATTATTCGTTCCACATTCTGAAATTCTGGATAATTATACGATACAGGATTCGTTACAGATATATGATGAAACAAACAATATTTTTAATCCCGTAAAAATAGAGGATTATGCAAAATTGATTGTACAAGCAGAGGAAAAAGAAGAAAAGAAAGTTTCAGAGAGTGATATTATTGAAAAATCGGATGAAGCCGTTAATTATCTTCTTACCACTTATTTTAAAGCAGTATATGGGGAAGATGTGAAATTAGAATATAAATATCTGGAAGAAGAATAGATGCAAAGCAGACAGGAGATGAAAGATACCGTTCATCTCCTGTCTGCTTTTATACGCATATGCGAAAAAAAATTATTATTCGTCATCAGGATGATATAAAGTTAATGAAAAAATAAATTCGGTGCCTACGTCTTCCGTACTGATAACATTAATATTTTCTTTATGCGCCAGTATGATTTCTTTTACAATAGCCAGTCCAAGACCGGTTCCTTTTTTATCTTTTCCCCGCGAGGAATCTGATTTGTAAAATCGCTCCCAGATTTTACCCAGGCTTTCTTTGGGAATGCCTATTCCTCTGTCTTTTACCGATACAAAAATCTTTTCATTTTTTACGGTCGTTTCTACGGTAATCACAGAATCCGGAGATGAAAATTTAATGGCGTTGTCAATTAAATTATAGATGACGCGCTGAATCTTATCCATATCTGCAAAAGCATAAAGCGTTTGTTCCGTAAGAATCAGTTCAAATGATATTCGTTTTTCTTTACAGGTTCCTTCAAATGTCTGGGCGGTCATTTTAATCGTATGGTTAATATCAAATTTTGTAATATCCAGCATAATTCCACGTTTACCATATTTGTTTAATTCTAACAGGCTGGCGGTTAATTTGTTAAGCCGTTCTGTTTCGAAGAGAATGATATTTAAGTATTTTTCTTGAAATTCCATTGGAATTGTACCGTCTAACATAGCTTCAACATAACCTTTTATAGAAGTCAGCGGCGACCGGAAATCATGTGACACGTTCGAAACAAATTTACGCTGGTCTTCTTCTAAAGTGTTTAATTCTGTTGCCATATACGTTAAAGAAGCGGCAAGATAACCAATTTCGTCGTTGGAATGGACGTCTACCGGATGTTCAAATTTGCCGTCTGCATATTCACTGGCAGCTTTCGTTATTTTTTTAATTGGAAGGATGATTGTAAATGTAAAGATTGCCAATAATACAAAAGCGCAGAGAAACAGGACGGCAAGCGTTATGTATGCAATGGTTAAAAAACCGTTGTTGTAAGATACAAGCTCCTGTACAGGCTTATGTATAATGATGTATCCTTTTACTTTGTAATTGACAGAAATAGGCGCATAAACGCTTAAGTGCTCTTCGCTAAAGTAGTTGTAAAAATATCCGGTTTGATAGTACCGGTTTTTGAAATTGCCGATATGAAAATTGCTTATGGTTTCCATTTCAGTTGATTCCGCTTTTGAGGCAGAGTTGACAAGTATATTTCCATTCATGTCAATAACCCATATTTTAGCGGAAAGATATATATTCAGGGCTTTTAAACGCTGCTTAAAATCTTCTAAAGTAATCGTATCGCTGTAATAGCTTATGGCATAATCGGAGGAAATTAGATTGGCCTCTTTGTAAAGCTTAGAAATTTCTTCTTTTTTAATGTATTGATAAGAAAAATGTGCAGTCAAAGTGGAGACTATAAGAAAACCTAAAATGCCAAACAAAAGGTATCCGCCAAGGAGTTTGGGATAAATCATTTTCTTCATGGAATCTCACCCATTTGTTTCAAATTTATAGCCAATTCCCCAGACGGTAGAAAGACTCCAGTCTTCGCAGTCTTTGATTTTTTCACGCAGGCGTTTGACATGGACGTCTACTGTGCGGGTATCGCCAATGTATTCGTATCCCCATATATGATCCAAAAGCTGTTCTCTGGTAAATACCTGATTTGGCGAGGAAGCCAGAAAATACAAAAGTTCAAGTTCTTTTGGCGGCATATCAATCGGACGTCCTTTATACAGGACGGAATAATTAGAGAGATTGACAATTAATCCCGTATATTCTACACATTTTTGTCCGGCGGAAGCCGGCTGGCTTTTGGAAGGAACCTGATAGCGTCTTAAGACAGCTTTGACGCGGGCGACTAATTCTTTGGAATCAAATGGTTTCATAATATAATCGTCAGCGCCAAGTTCAAGTCCTAATACTTTATCAAAAATTTCCCCTTTTGCGGAAAGCATAATAATCGGTACATCGGATTTTGCACGAACTTCCCGGCAAACCTGATAACCGTCAATGCCAGGAAGCATCAAATCGAGTAAAATCAGGTTTGGCATATATTGCTCAAAGGCAGTTAGGGCTTCTTCGCCGTCATGTACTGTTTTGGTATCAAAACATTCTTTTGTCAGATAAAGGGAAATCAGTTCTGCAATATTTACATCATCATCTACAATTAAGATTTTTTGTTTTGCCGCCATAAGGACCTCCTAAAACTATTCTTTAAATTCTGCAATTGTAACGCCAAAATCTCCTTCGCCAAATTCGCCGAGCCGGAAAGATTTAATGTGTTTTTGACGTTTTAAGTGTTTGTGGACAGCTGCGCGCAGGGCGCCGGTACCTTTGCCATGTACGATACGAACGGAAGAAAGATGTGCAATATAAGCGTCGTCTAAATATTTATCAAGCAGCATGATTGCTTCATCCGTTGTTTTTCCAATTAAATTAATTTCTGGAGAAACGGAAGCAGATTTGCTCATTTTAATTTTACCGGCGCTGGATTTTTGATATTTTTTGCCGGATACGGCTCCTTCATCGTCTAAAAGGATTAAATCGTTGATGTTGACTACGGAGCGGAGGATTCCCATTTGAACCTGTAAATCCCCTTTTGCATTTGGCAGAGAATGAACCGTGCCTTTTAAATTCATGGATAAGACTTTTACCGAATCACCGATACGCAGGTTTTTTGGCGCTTTTCGGTTTGGAGTCTGGGCAGCCTGTTTTTTGGAAAGAGCAGCCTGCGTATCGTTCATTTTGCCGCGGAGTTTTGTACGCTCCTTTTCCATTTCACTTGCCGTTGCATGAATTTTACCAAACTTATGGAAATTTTTAATACTTTCATCTGCAAAATCCTTGGCTTCTTTTATAATGGAAAGCGCTTTTTCGTTTGCTTCGCGTAAAATTTTGTCGCGGTTTTGGTCAATACGTTCCTGTTTTAGTTCTAACCGCTGTTTTAAGGAAGCGATTTCATTTTTGTAGGCGCCGATTTCTTCGCGTTCTTTTTCGATTGTGCGTCTGCTGATTTCAAGGTCGGAAATCAAATCTTCAAAACTTGTCTCGGATTCGGTAATCCGTCCGCGGGCGTCTTCAATGAGCGCAGCGTCTAATCCGATTTTGGCGGAAATGGCAAACGCATTGCTTTTGCCGGGAATTCCGATTAAAAGACGATAAGTAGGGCTTAACGTTTCTACGGAAAATTCACAGCAGGCATTTTCAACGCCTTTCGTTGATAAGGCAAATACTTTGATTTCACTATAATGCGTCGTTGCCATTGTTCGGATCCCCTCGTTATGAAGTTTGGATAAAATGGAAATGGCTAAGGCGGCGCCTTCCGTCGGGTCTGTTCCAGCGCATAATTCATCGAACAATACGAGGGAAGTTTGTCTGGCGTTTGCCAGGATAGAAACGATATTTGTCATATGAGAAGAAAATGTACTTAAATTCTGCTCAATACTTTGTTCGTCTCCAATATCCGCGAATACGTCTTCAAAGACGGCCAGTTCTGAGCGGTCATTGGAAGGAATATGAAGTCCCGCCTGTCCCATTAAAGTTAAAAGGCCGACTGTTTTTAAAGAGACTGTTTTTCCTCCGGTATTTGGACCCGTAATTATCAGCAGGTCAAATGTATCGCCTAAGCGAACGTCAATGGGTACGACAGTTTTCGGATGTAACAGCGGATGGCGTCCTTTGCGGATATGGATACGTCCTTCGGTGTTAAATATGGGTGCGACTCCGTTGTGCAGTTTTGCTAACTGCGCTTTTGCAAAAATAAAGTCAAGTTTAGTTAAAGTCTTGTAATTATCACTGAGGAAAGCAGCATATTCAAAAACCCGGCTGCTTAGATTGGAAAGAATAACCTCAATTTCCTTTGCTTCTTTTAGATAAAGTTCTTTGAGCTCGTTGTTTAAGTTTACAATAGCAGACGGTTCAATAAAAAGGGTGGAACCGGTGGACGACTGATCGTGAACCATGCCTGATACCTGATGTTTGGCTTCTGCCTTAACTGGCAGGCAGTATCTGCCGTCGCGCATAGTAATTACTGCGTCTTGTAAATAACCGCTGTTGTTTGCCTGTGTCATAATTTTATTTGCCTGGCTTCGGATTCGTTCGTTCATGCCTCCGATGGAACGGCGAATGGATTTTAATGCGGGGCTGGCGTCATCACTGATTTCATCCTCAGATAGAATACAGCGTTTGATTTCTTCGTTTAGAGGCGTCAAGGGCTCTATAATATCGAAAAAATCTGTCAAAGAATCTTTGGCGCCTTCGTCCCGCTCGCTCCTGCCGAAGTTTTTGGCCCGTTTTGCTGCTTCCAGTAAAGAGCTGATTTGTAAAAATTCCGATATGCTTAATACGCCGCCGATTTCTAAACGTTTGATGGAAGCGCCGACCGGATGGATACCGGAAAATGAAAGACTGCCTTTTTGGAAAATCCGCGTTAATGCGTCGCTTGTCTGTTGCTGCGCTTTCTGAATCGCATGAATATCAGTCATCGGAAGCAGATTGCGGCAGCGTTCTTTCGCGGCTTGGCTGTATGCGAATTCCGTCAGGGTTTCTATTATTTTATCATATTCTAATGTCCGTAATGCTTTTGGGTTCATAATTATTCCTCGATTTTTGATAGTATGGTTTTTATTATACATTATCTTTGGTTCGTTTAAAAGAAAAAATCTTGTTATTCTTTTCTATTATTATTTCGGAATGTGAAAGGAATGATTATTTCTTTGATAATGATAGCAGGTGATTAACAGAAATATGGAATGTCTGTGAAATCTTTATCAAGTCAATTATGCAGGGTTATTTATGAAATGAAACACTCGTTTTTTCAAAAATGATTTTTTTGAGATATTGGCTCTTGACAATATAATTCTTTGGTCATATCTTGCAGGGAGCGAGAGTTGTTTATCCTAAGTATTTGCAATATATTTCTGTTTGATATGTTAAATATGAAGGATAATCTTGTGGCAGAAGAACAGTATTTTTTATTGATACATTTGGGAATATAGATGTGACGGCGGGGGTTGCAGTGATTATGATTCTAGTTGGAATGGTTTTGTTCTATTTTGCAAAAGAACGTTTTTTTAGTTCGTATATGGGGGATATTTTTTAGGTTATACCGCCCCGCTCTGCTGCAGATGTGATACGGCAATAGGACAGAAAATATGGGGAATCCTTCTCATATACGATATAGAGCTAAAAAGTTGGATTTTAATGGTACAGATAGTTATATCTCTGTACAGTTTTTTGAGTCGGATAGGAAATCTGTAATCGAATGGTATAAAGGGCATTTGAGATAATAGTGGACTTTGAGGCGAATGGAATTGATGATGCCTTGCCAGAAAGGGCAGACATATACAGCGGTAATTTATGGTTTGAAAGACTATCATATGATTGCATTGTTGGATGGAAAGGACGGCATAACATTAAAGGAATGCTGTGTGCAGGCTGTCGGCCAGTTCCGTTTGCTAAAGAATCTGGCCAGACGCCTGATATTCGGATGGCATTACAGTAATAAAGAGGGATGGACTGAAAATAATCCATAGCGCTTCCATTATATTGAGAAAAGAATTATTGTAATGGAATTATTCCAGAAGGGTTTTTTTCGTTTTCTGTACTATCCTCAGAAGAATACGGCAGTGTGATAGGATTATCATTGTCATCTACTGTAATATATTGAGTTTCTTCCTCGGTAGTATCCGTAGAGTCAAATATGTTTGTTTCAGATGTAATAGTGTTGTTTGGGGTATCTTTTTTCTCTGAAAGATTGTTATATTTTAAAATAATAGAAAAAAGTGTAATTATGAGAAGAAAAGATATAATATAGATACGTTTTCGCATTTGGCAGAGTTCCTTTCTAAATAAAATTTTGATTTTGTACAGGTAATTGTGGTAAATTAATTTACGTATTTAGTTGTATGAATAGTTATCAATATATAGGGGATTTTTCTATTCATTCAAACGTAAATATCTTAAGTTAAGCTACCTTATAAGTAATATGGTATGTTGTGTAGGTAAGGTCTGCCAGACCTGTTGCTGGAACTACCCAATTACCAGTATATTTTATTTTGCATGAACTGCTGGAAAAAGATTCTAACTCGGTAGTCATTGCACGAAATGTATATTTAGTAGAATTTGGGTTCCATTCATAACCAGCATCTATATAACGAATAAATTTTGGAGTTCCCGTAGAAAAGAATGTTGTTTCAATTCTAGCTGATACCATTGAATTCCAATTACCCTTTGTGATGGTTTTAGAATATTTTATAACTTCATTTCTGGCTCTGGATTTAGAAATAGGTATGATCAATTCTATATTATCTTCAAGGGGAGTCTCTTGGATGGCAATGGCATCTTGAACTAACATATTTTCAAATTCAAGTGGAGACAGTTTATTGCAAATAGTATTTTTAAAAGTAATCAAATCTGTTATGTGAAATTGTCTGTTATATTTTGTGTTGACCTCTTCTATTATCTTTTGATATTCAATAATACCAAAGTTAGAGGCACCAGCCTTTATGGGAAATACAGTACAGATTAATAAACTAATTGCTATATAAATGGTAAAAATGTGTTTTTTATAAAAATCATTCTTTTCTTTTAAGTTAGTTAGTCCCTATATATTGATATTAACAAATAATAAAATTATATTTATAAAATTTATTTCGAAATATATTAATTATAAATACAATCAGTTTATTAAATTTTACAATTTGAAAAAGATTTTTTCAAGAAAATTATACTGATTTATTCTTATTGTCGATTTGTTATTTTCATAAATTGTATTGATAAATTTGCTGTTCTGCTAATTGTGTATATAAATATATTTTTTGGCTTGATACTAAAGGTAAAGGAAATTTCTAATTTACAGGCTTTAACATGCGAACGCTTCCTTACTATGATAAAATCGTTTTATGGGAGTCTGTGAAAAAAGATGGCTTTTGAAGCGGCAGGCGGTACTGTATCTTAATCATGGTTGGCAAATGAATGAAGATTCCTAAAGTGCAGCAAATTAGCAGCCATCCTAATTTAAGGGTTACTTTTCCGGCTGTGGCTACAGCCATACCACGTAGAGGAAGTGCGTATGGTAGCTGGAGACACACAAAAAATTGTGAAAAGGGATTGTTCTGTAATAGATACTAGGCATGACGGGGATAATTCTTGCAAGGTTTGCACGAATGAGATGATGTGGTATCCTAACGAAGGAATGTCAGTATTTTCCATCAATATACATAGGGACGGCTTTCCAGAGGAATCTGTCAAAAAGATTCGTTTTTTTATGATGGGCAATTAAAAAGAAGGGGAAGGATGAGTAACTTCCCAAGAAGCGGTCATCCTCAAAATAAATTCTTGCATACCCATTCTATTACTCGTATAATAAAAGATAAGATACGTTAAGGAGAAATAACGGTATGGCTGAATTGGAAGAGGAAGAGTTTGCATTTATCAAAGAAAAAATCAAACAAAAGCCAGTGAATAAGAAACGTTTGTTTAAACAGGGAGTTTTTACGCTGGTGCTTGCTGTTTTATTTGGACTGGTATCTTGCTTTGTCTTTGTATTTATGTATCCGGTACTGGAGGATTTTATACATCCGCAGGAAGATTCGCTGATTAAAATTCCGGAAGATGAATTGTCAACGGAAGAGCTTTTAGAGACACAGGAACCTGAAACGGAAACAGAGCCTATTGCGCCGGAGCCTGAGACAGAACAAGCGCCGGTAATTGTCAAGGAATTGGAGCTTTCGGATTATCAAATGCTGCAAAATAAAATATATGCGATTGGAAAAGAAGCGAACTGTTCGGTTGTAACAGTGACGGGAGTTGTCAGTGATACGGATTGGTTTAATAATTCTTATGAAAGCAATGGACAGGCATCTGGAATTATTATTGGAGATAATGGCAGTGAACTTTTGATTTTAACAGAACATAAAATGGTAATGGCGGCAGAGCAGATTCATGTGACATTTATAGATGAATTTACAGTCAACGCTTTTTTAAAGAAATATGATGGTAATACCGGAATTGCAATTTTATCGGTAGCGTTAAATGAGGTTTCAGAAAGCACAAAAAGCAAGATTGCATACGCTACGCTTGGGAATTCACTTACTGTGGAACAGGGGAATATCGCGATTGCAATTGGAAGCCCTCTTGGGACAAATTATTCGATTGGCACCGGAAATATTACTTCTGTTGGAAATGTGATTCAGACGGCAGATTCTACATATACTGTATTTACGACTGATATTGCAGGAAACAGCAACAGCAGCGGCGTTCTTTTAAATCTGAACGGAGAAATTGTAGGGCTTGTTATGCAGGAATACAGTGAGAATGGAGATAACAGCACACTGACAGCGATTTCAATTTCTGAGCTGAAAAAAATCATTGAAATGCTTTCTAATGGTATGGACATTCCTTATTTGGGATTAAAAATAGTAACTGTTACAGATAAAATAGCGGCGGATTATGATCTTGTACGCGGTGTTTATATTAAAGAAGTTATGTTGGATTCTCCGGCATTTAACGCGGGGCTGCAAAACGGAGATGTAATAATAGAAATGGGAGGAGAGGAGATTTATTCCATTGAGGCATATGAATCAAAAGTATTAGAATTAAAGCCGGGGGCGGCAATTGAGATTGTTGTCAGCCGTCAGGGAATGGACGAATATCTTCGGCTTACGTGTAATGTAACGGCAGGACAGCTCTGGTAGCTGTAATAAAAATGGGAAGGGAAAGAGTTATGAAATATATTGAAGAGATTCGGGAAGGTGAAAGAATCAGCGCGATTTTGCTTTGTAAACATAAGCAGTCGGCAGTCACAAAAAATGGGAGGCCATATGAAAATTTAATTTTACAGGATAAAACAGGAACTTTGGATGCGAAAATCTGGGAGCCGGATTCACAGGGAATAGATTCGTTTGAAACGTTAGATTATATCAGTGTCGTAGGAGATGTGACAAGTTTTCAGGGCTCTTTGCAGTTAAATGTGAAACGCGTTCGAAAAGCGCATTCAGAGGAATATGATCCGAAAGATTATCTTCCGGTCAGCCGCAAAGATATAGGTTTGATGTATAAGGAATTGACGGATTATATCAAGACAATCGAAAATCCGTATCTGAAAAAACTACTTTCCGGTTTCTTTCTGGAAGATAATGAGTTTGCAAAGCGTTTTCAGGCTCATTCCGCAGCGAAAAGCGTACATCATGGCTTTATGGGAGGTTTATTGGAACATACGTTGTCTGTTACAAAACTTTGCGAAATGTTTTGCGGGCAGTATCCCATTTTGAACAGGGATTTATTATTGACAGCGGCAATGTTCCACGATATTGGAAAGTTGGAAGAATTATCTGATTTTCCGGCAAACGATTATACGGACGAGGGGCAGTTGTTAGGCCATATTATGATTGGGACTGAATGGATTGGCGGTCATATTCGTACGATTTCCGGGTTTCCGCGCAAATTGAGCAATGAATTAAAGCATTGTATTTTGGCGCATCATGGAGAACTGGAATTTGGCTCACCGAAAAAACCGGCTTTAGTCGAGGCGGTAGCGCTGCATTTTGCAGATAATATAGATGCGAAAATGGAAACTTTAATAGAAGCATTTGCAAATGTACCGGATGGAAATACGGAATGGCTGGGTTATAACCGTCTTTTGGAATCAAATATCCGACAGACGAGTAAGTAGGTTTTTATGCAGAAGAATGATTTAATTGAAATGAAAATAGAAGATATTGGGTCAGACGGCGCCGGTATTGGAAAATATGATGGTATGATTTTTTTCGTCAAAGATACGGTGATTGGCGATTATGTAGTCGCAAAAATTATAAAAATGAAAAAATCATACGGTTATGCGCGTTTGATGGAAATTAAGGAGGCTTCCCCGGTTCGGGTGAAGCCCCGTTGTGTATTTGCCCGTTCATGCGGCGGCTGCCAGCTGCAGCAGATGAATTATCAGAGCCAACTTGCATTTAAACAGAAAAAAGTGACGGATCATCTGGTTCGTCTTGGTGGTTTTGATGAGAGATTTATCAGGCAGGTGACAGAGCCGATTGTAGGCATGGAAGAACCGTTTGCTTATCGGAATAAGGCGCAGTTCCCAGTGGGACAAACTGCAGAAGGGGAAATTATCGCTGGGTTTTATGCAGGAAGGACGCATAAAATTATTGCGAATACCAATTGTGCGCTTGGCGTTTCTGTAAATAAAGTCGTATTGGATACAGTGCTTGGATATATGAAAGACTTTCGTGTGACGGCGTATGACGAACGGTTCAAACAGGGACTTGTCCGGCATGTGTTTATCCGGTATGGTTTTGATTCAAGAGAGGTGATGGTGTGCCTGATTGTAAACGGACGCCGTCTGCCCCATGAAGAGGAGCTGGTGAAGCGGATTAGGGAAATTTCGGGAGTAAAAAGTATCCTTTTAAATGTGAACCGTGACAATACAAATGTGATTTTAGGGGAAGAGACCAGGACGCTTTGGGGAGCGGATATGATTGAAGATGCGCTGCATTTTTGTACAATTCCTGATTTTAAAAGAGCAGGAGAAAAGATATTATATCAAATTTCCCTTAAATCTTTTTATCAGGTGAATCCAATGCAGACAGAAAAGCTGTATTCTCTTGTGCTGCATTTCGCCGGACTGACAGGAAAAGAAGTCGTGTGGGATTTGTATTGTGGAATTGGGACAATATCGTTGTTTTTGGCAAAAGGCGCCAGATGTGTGTATGGGATAGAAGTGGTACCGGAAGCAGTAGAAGATGCCCGAAAGAATGCGCAATTGAATGGAATAGAAAACGTGGAGTTTATTCTGGGTAAGGCAGAAGATATTGTGTCAGATGAAACAACAGCCATGCAAAAAGCAGATGTCGTTGTTGTCGACCCGCCACGCAAAGGCTGCGACAGGAAATGCCTGGAGACAATGCTGATTATGCAGCCGGAGCGGATTGTGTATGTGAGCTGTGACTCAGCAACGTTGGCCAGGGATTTGCGTGTGTTGTGTGATGGAGGGTATCAGATTAAGAAGCTGCGGGCTGTGGATCAGTTTGGGCAGACGGTGCATGTGGAAACCATCGTACTTTTGTCCCACAAATCACCAGATAGTATTTTTAATGTAAAAGTGGAATTTGGAAAAGGAAAGGGGAAAGTTCCGTTGGATGCGATTGCAAAGCGGGCAAAGAAATATCAGCCGAAACCGAAAATTACATTTAAAATGCTACAGGAATTTGTTGAAAAGAAATATGGATTTAAAGTACATACTGCGTATATTGCAGAGGTGAAAAGATTTTTGAGATTGACAATGTATGATGCTCCTAATGCGGTGGAAGAATTAAAACATTCGAGGAAGCGTCCACCGAATGAGAAGGTAGAAGCGATAACGGATGCACTAAAATATTTTGAGGTAATTTAATGGATGAAAGGATTTATCAGATTACAGAGCAGATCGTTGAATTACATCAAAAAGCCTATGAGGTTTATTTGCCGTTGGTTGAAGAGGTGTGCAGCAGAACCGTGTCAGAGGCTGAATTATCACATTTACTTGATTATCTGCTGGATTTTGCATGAGATGAAAAAAATACTGGGGTTGTATAAAAGGTGTGTAGAAGATATTCATATGTATATCCGAAATGTATTAAATTTTATGTTGAAGCGTATTGGGAGATGTGGGAAGATGAGGAGGAATGCTTAAAAATGATTTGTAGATTAAACAGAGGATAAGCGTTTTAAGAGACATTTTACATGGGCTTATGATATAAGAATAGGAGAATGTGTATGGCGAAAATTGTGAAAGAGACTATTCATGCCAAAGATTTTGATTTGGCATCTATACAACAAATTTTGAAAATGAGTTTATCTCATTAACGGATATTGCAAAATATAGAAACGAAGATGACCCAAGATTTGTGATTCAAAACTGGATGCGCAATCGCATCACGATAGAATTTTTAGGCGTTTGGGAAGAATTGCATAATCCAGATTTTAACCGTGTGCAATTCAGGGCGGTTAAAAATTAGGCGGGATTAAATCCTTCTGCCCATTAGTTATGCACAGAATAATATGTTTTTGACAGAATGGAATGAGGATAATTTTGGAGAAGCATGGCATACACATCCTTAAACAGAAGAAAAAAATTACATATTAATAAATAAAAAAGCGGAAAAAGTCTGTCGTATTTTATATTTTAAATAAGACAGACTTTTCAATATGAATATACAACTGTCTTGTCAGCTTTGCAAAACTGTGTTATAATGCCCAAAATATGAAAGAAATATCGGAGGGACATATGAATATCAGCGAGAAAATAAGAAAATTGAAGCAGGAAACAGATACAATTATTCTGGCACATTATTATGTTGATGGGGAAGTTCAGAAAATTGCAGACTTTGTGGGAGATTCTTTTGCCTTGGCAAAGACGGCTGCAAATACAACACAGAAAAATATTCTGTTTGCCGGAGTGTCCTTTATGGGCGAGAGCGCAAAGCTTTTAAATCCTACAAAACATGTCTATATGGCAGATGAGACGGCGGGATGTCCAATGGCGGATATGATCACTGCAGAACAAGTAAAAGAAGTCAGAAGGCAAAATCCAAATGCAGCAGTGGTTTGTTACGTAAATTCATCAGCAGAGGTGAAGGCAGAGTCTGATGTCTGCGTCACATCTTCAAATGCAGTGAAAGTTGTAAAGAAAATGGAGCAGAAACAGATTTATTTTATACCAGACAGTCATTTGGCTCATTTTGTGGCAAAGCAGGTTCCGGAAAAGGAATTTATCTATCATAGTGGATATTGCCCCACGCACAAGAGTATAGAGCGGAAATATTTGTTAGAAGCAAAAGAGAAATATCCAAATGTGCCGATTCTCGCCCATCCAGAATGTGCAGAAGATGTGTTGGATTTGGCAGATTTTGTGGGGAGTACAATGGAAATCATCCACTATGCAAAAGATAACGCGGCAAAAGAGTACATCATTGCGACGGAAACAGGAGTGTTTCATCAGTTAGAGAAGGAAAATCCTGATAAGAAATTTTATCCGGTGATTCCTTCACAGGTTTGTCCAGACATGAAAAAAGTGACGTTAGAAAAGATTACATATGTTTTAGAAAATATGGGAACAGGACGCTGCCCAGAGGTGCTTTTGGATGAGCAGGTGATGGAACGGGCGAAGCGGCCGCTTAAGCAGATGTTACAGCTGGCTCTTTAACGGCCGAATATGGAGGCAGAATGAAAACAGATATATTAATTATAGGAACGGGCTGTGCAGGGCTGTATTGTGCGCTTCATCTTCCAAAAGATAAAAATATCTTAATGATAACAAAAGATAAAATTGAGCACAGTGACTCATTTTTGGCGCAAGGCGGGATATGTATGTTAAAGGACGAAGCGGATTTTGAAAGTTACTTTGAAGATACCATGCACGCCGGGCATTATGAGAATGATCCAGAGTCAGTCGGGATTATGATACGTTCTTCACAGGATACAATTGGAGATTTGCTGCAATATGGAGTGGATTTTCATAGAGAGGCGGACGGAAGCCTGTGTTTTACGAGAGAGGGCGGTCATTCTGCCAAACGAATTTTATTTCATGCAGATATTACGGGAAAAGAGATTACGGTAAAATTGTTGGAACAGGTCAGGCAGTCCGAAAATATCAAGATTGTGGAATACTGTACAATGTTAGATATTCTTTATGAAGAAAATGCCTGCTATGGCGCGGTGGTTCGTGACTGTGAAGGGAAGATAGATACAATTACGGCAGATGTCACAGTACTTGCCTGCGGAGGAATCGGGGGACTGTATCCGCATACGACGAATTACAGGCATTTAACAGGAGATGGAATTGCAGTTGCATTATCGCATGGAATTGAATTGGAGCATATTAATTATGTACAGATTCATCCGACGACATTTTATACAGAACAAAAAGAAGAACGGAGTTTTTTAATTTCGGAATCTGTGCGCGGAGAGGGAGCCGTCCTTTATAATGCAAAAAAAGAACGTTTTGTCAATGAGCTTCTTCCAAGAGACACATTGACGAAAAAAATATTTGAACAGATGGAAAAAGATGGTATGCCGTTTGTTTGGCTATCCATGGAACATATTCCAAAGGAAGAGATTGAAAGGCATTTTCCTAATATTGTAAAGTATTGCCGCAAAAAGGGATATGACGTATTCCATGAATGTATTCCAGTCGTTCCGGCGCAGCATTACTTTATGGGAGGGATTAAAGTGGATAAGTTCTGTCGCACTTCCATGGAGCGGTTGTATGCAGTCGGAGAAACGGCTTGTAACGGTGTTCATGGGAAAAACCGTTTGGCGAGCAATTCCCTGCTCGAAAGTCTGGTATTTGCAAAACGTGCGGCCGGAGACATTGCAGCAATAGATTTTAATACAATATGCATAGAAACGACGGTCAAAGACTTAGATTTTTCAATATATCAAAACGAGGCGGCTTTGGCGGCCGGCTATAAACAAAATATATTAGATGAGATTGAGAGGTTGAATAGAGAATGTATGATCCAATAACAATGAAATTAAACGTAGATCCATTTATTTTGAGCGCATTAAAAGAGGATATTACAAGTGAAGATGTTACGACAAATGCGGTTATGCCGGAATTTTGTCTTGGTGAAGTGGACTTGATTTGTAAAGAAGATGGTATTATATGTGGATTAGACGTATTTGCGCGGGTATTTGCGCTGTTAGATGAAAAAGTAGAAGTGAATTTGTTTGTGAAAGACGGAGATTTTGTTAAATCAGGCGAGCGCATGGCAAAAGTGCGCGGAGATATTCGGGTATTATTATCCGGTGAGCGTACAGCTTTAAATTATCTGCAAAGAATGAGCGGAATTGCCACATACGCCCGTTCGATTGCAGCGCTTTTAGAAGGGACGGGCATTAAATTATTAGATACGAGAAAAACGACTCCAAACAACCGGATATTTGAAAAATATGCCGTTCGTATTGGAGGAGGAAACAACCATAGATACAATCTGACAGACGGCGTACTTTTAAAGGACAATCACATCGGCGCTGCGGGAGGCGTAAAGCAGGCGGTACATATGGCAAAAGAGTATGCTCCTTTTGTTCGCAAGATTGAAATAGAAGTGGAAAACTTAGATATGGTAAAAGAGGCGTTAGAAGCCGGGGCAGATATTATTATGCTGGATAATATGACGCCGGAAATAATGAGAGAGGCGGTTTCTTTAATCGGCCATAAGGCAGAAATAGAAATTTCTGGGAATGTGACGCGGGAAAATATTGAGAGAATCAAAAACCTTGGTGTAGACTATGTTTCCAGTGGTGCACTGACACATTCTGCGCCCATTCTGGACATTTCTTTGAAAAATTTACACCCGGTTTCTTAAGGAAAGAGGGAGTCGTATGAGCGGAGAACAACGAAGGGAGAAAATGCTTGAGATTTTAGGGGGCGCCGGGCATCCGGTTTCCGGGGCTGCTTTAGCGAAGATGTTAGAGGTCAGCCGCCAGGTCGTTGTGCAGGATATTGCGCTGCTTCGCGCGCAGAAGCGGGAAATTATCAGTACCTGCCGTGGTTATATGATGGGAGAGGCCGTTGACTGCCAGAGAATTTTTAAAGTACATCATTCGGATGATGAAATGGAAGAAGAGTTAAATTTATATGTAGATTTTGGCGGCATGGTGAAAGATGAATTTGTTTATCATAAAATTTATGATGTGATACGAGTGGAAATGGGGTTAAAATCCCGTCGGGATGTAAAAGAATATTTAGAAAAATTAAAAGGCGGAAGTTCAAAATCTTTAAAGGATGTTACGGCCGGGTTTCATTATCATACAGTAATAGCAGAATCAGAAGAGATTTTAGACCAGATTCAAAACGAACTGCAGAAAAGAGGATTTTTGGCGGAGCTTAGGGATTATGAGCCGATTGATTTTTGGAAAGAATCTGCCGGAGGAAACCATGAGAATTTCAGTATGTGACGATGAAATAGAAGTGCAAAAAATACTTGAAACAAAAATAAAAGCGCAATATCCGTCGGCGGAGGTTTTATGTTGTTCCTCCGGCGAAGAACTGCTTACAGCGCAAAAGCAGCCGGATATTTTATTTTTGGATATTCAAATGCAGGGAAAAAACGGTATGGAGACAGCAAAGGAAATACGAAAGCATAATAAAAATATGATTCTTGTTTTTGTGACAGTAATCGAAGACTATGTATTTCAGGCTTTTGACGTAGGCGCATTTCATTATCTGATAAAACCGTTTACAGATGAAAAATTTGCAGAAGTGTTACAGGCTGCGGCAGAGCAGTATTTGACAGTTTCAAAAAACGCACCGCGTAAACAGGAAGAAAAATATCTGATGATAAATGCCGGAGGTACGCATTTTCGGGTCTGCCTTACACAAATCGTCTATGCAGAAGTCTATGGGCGTAAAGTGATGCTGCATACGGCAAATGAGGATATAGAATATTATGGAAGGCTGTCAGAATTGGAAAAAGAGGCCGGAGAGAACTTTTTTCGTACGCACAGGGCGTTTCTTGTCAACTTTAAGTATATCGTGAAATATAATGCTTCTGAAATTCAGCTGGAAAAAGGGACGGCGCTGATTGCAAAGAAAAACTATCCTCAGTTTGTGAAAGCATACCTGCGATACAATCAAAGAAGAGAAAGAGACTGACAATATGGCAGATATAGACTTTTATTGGGATATTGTAATGAATGCGTCAAGTACAACTGAAATATTTATAAACGGCGGATTTTATTATTATTTTGTATATCCTTTTTTACAAAAAAATCAAAAATCCGGCCTTGTGGGCTTCACTTATGTAGCAGTCATGTTATATCTGAAATTCTGCCCTTATGAAATGGAAGGAATAACGGCATATGCAATTGGTATCTTAATTACTTTTTTTGCAATGAATTATCTTGACAGGGAAAATAAAGAAAAAAATTTTTTCCTTTCTATCACATTTTTTCTGATGGAGTGGATTTCATGGGGATGCGCTCTGCTTCCATGGGATATTTTATATGAAAAGCTCATTCTGCCTCCGGAGATGATGAATCAAATTTGGAAGCAGTTTGGGCTTTATCTGTTCTTGCAAATCCTATCATTTGTATTAAAATTTTTTGTGATGGCAGCTATGGTTGCTTTGATTCATCGCGTCTATGTTTGTAAAAGGGACAAAATGAAACGGGAAGAAATGTTCCTTATGCTGGCGCCGTCCTTTTTGGCAGCAATGGGATGGTTTGTTTTTGTTTATTTTACAAAAATATATGAAAAAGACACGAAATGGAATTTTTATCATTTACATAGTGAATATAAATGGGTTTTATTCTTTTATCAGGCTGTATCATTTTTGACAATGTTTGTTATGGTAGTAGTTTACCAGAGAATAAAAGATGCGCAGCAAAAAGAGAAAGAAGAAGTAGTTTTGTTTCATCAGATTGAAGACATAAAGCGGCATATCAGGGAATCAGAAAATTTGTATCAGGAAATCCGAAGCTTAAAACATGATATGGGAAATCATATAATGATATTAGAAAATCTTTATGGAGAGAATGAAGACACAAAAAATTATATGAGTCAGTTGAAACGGCAATATGATAAAGCCGTGGTTGAAATGAAAAGCCAAAATCCGGTTACAGATGTGATTTTAAAGGAAAAGGAGAAAGAAGCATTGGAACAGGGAATTGCATTTTACCACGATTTTCATTATCCTCAAAGTGGGAATGTGAATGTATTTGATATCAGCGTCATTTTGAATAACGCCTTAAGTAATGCAATAGAGGCGGCGGTGGAATGTGAAAACCCATATATAAAAATTTTTTCTTACTGCAAAAAAAATGCTTTTTTAATAGAGGTGAAAAACAGCGCTGCAGCAAAACGGCTTGTAGATGAAACCAGCGGGCTTATACAGACGACAAAAGAAGGAGAAGGTCATGGTTATGGGCTTGCAAATATTCGGAAGGTGGCGCAAAGTTACTATGGGGACATTGATATAAAACAGGAAGAATCAGAATTTCAGCTTTGTGTAATGCTTATGATTTTTTAGGTACTTTACAACAAAAAAAAGATGTTTCATAACATTTAGCTTGAGATATTGTTTTTTTAGCCGAAAAAGTGGTTGGAACAGGAAACAGTACAGATTCAATAACAGGAGGTATTAAAATGAAAATTGGAGGCATGAACGGAGCGTTAGCGGCAGGTCAGACGGGTGCGTCTGGCGTTTTAGAGGAAGATGCTTTTACAAAAAATATCAAGAATCAGATTGCACAGGCACAGAAAGAAATGCAGCAGTTATCTGCAAATCAGGAACTTAGTATGGAAGATAAAATGAAAAAGCGCCAGGAATTATCGCAGAAGATTACAGATTTGAACAATCAGCTTCGGCAGCATCAGGTTGAACAGAGAAGAGAAAAACAACAGCAGATGGCGGCGGAAAAAAAGAAATCTGAGCCAGATACAAAGGAAAATTTATCAAAAGACAGTATGAAGTCAATGATTTCGGCAGATGTGTCCATAAAACAGGCGAAAGAGCAGGGGTCAACTGTCGTACATATGAAAGCTGAAGCAAATGTGCTGAAAATGGAAATCAAACAAGATGCGTCCAGGAGCGCAAATGTGGAGGTCAAACAGGAGAAACTGTCAAAAATAGGTCAAAAAATAGCGGACGCAGAGGAGGGACAGATGAAGCAGCTTGCCCAAGCCGATAAGTCCTTAAAAGAACATGCAAAAGATACTGTGGAAAAGAAATCTTCAAAAGAGGAAGAAAAAGAAGAGTCGGAAGAAAAAGAGCAGAAAGAATATCAAAACGGATATGTACCGGTGGATGTCCGGCTGTAAATTTTGGCCGTATTAGAAAAAAATTATTGCGAAATCTTTTATTTCATACTAAAATAAACCTAGTGTACAGAAAATGGCTGAATCATGTTCCAGCGTCTGGTACTATTATTGCACAGGCCTGTGGAGGCAGTTACAGAAGATGTACAAATATTTTGAAAAGGAGATTAAGCAATGAGTTATGTTGACGAGGTACTCGAAAGAGTAAAAGCGAAAAATGCGTCGGAACCGGAGTTCCTTCAGGCAGTTGAAGAGGTATTAGAATCTTTAAAGCCTGCAATTGAGGCTAATGAAGAAAAATACCGTAAGGAAGCTCTTTTAGAGAGGCTGACGGAACCGGACAGACAGTTCAAATTCCGTGTGCCGTGGGTAGACGACAATGGACAGGTTCAGGTAAATACAGGATATAGAATCCAGTTCAATAATGCGATTGGACCGTACAAAGGAGGACTCCGTTTACATCCTTCTGTAAATACAGGTATTATTAAATTCTTAGGATTTGAGCAGATTTTCAAAAATTCCCTGACAGGGCTTCCAATTGGCGGAGGTAAGGGCGGTGCAGATTTTGACCCGAAGGGCAAATCAGACCGTGAAGTGATGGCTTTTTGCCAGAGCTTTATGACAGAACTTGGCAAATATATTGGATCGGATGTGGATGTCCCGGCCGGAGATATTGGAACGGGCGCAAGGGAAATCGGATATATGTTTGGACAGTACAAGAAAATCAAGGGCACGTATGAAGGTGTTTTGACAGGAAAAGGATTGTCTTACGGCGGTTCTCTGGCTCGTACAGAAGCTACTGGATACGGTTTGCTGTATATTACGGAAGAATTGATGAAATGCCATGGAGAATCTATGGAAGGGAAGACGGTTGTCATTTCCGGCGCAGGAAATGTAGCAATTTATGCAACGCAGAAAGCACAGCAGATGGGCGCTAAAGTTGTAACATGTTCTGATTCAACAGGATGGATTTATGATCCGGAAGGTATTGACGTTGCACTGTTAAAAGAAGTAAAAGAAGTAAAACGCGCACGTTTGACAGAATATGCAGCAGCCCGCCCGGGAGCAGAGTACCACGAAGGACGCGGCGTTTGGTCTGTAAAATGTGACATTGCGCTTCCATGCGCGACACAGAATGAACTGTTGATTGACGATGCAAAACAGTTGGTTGCTAACGGCTGTAAAGCGGTTTGCGAAGGTGCAAATATGCCGACAACGATTGACGCAACAAAATATCTTCAGGAAAACGGCGTATGGTTTATAGGCGGCAAAGCTGCAAATGCCGGCGGTGTTGCGACATCAGCGCTTGAAATGTCTCAAAACAGTGAAAGATTAAGCTGGACATTTGAAGAAGTAGATTCCAAATTGAAACAGATTATGATAAATATTTACCACAATATAGACGATGCCGCAAAACGTTACGGCGAAGAGGGCAACTATGTTATGGGTGCAAATATTGCAGGATTTGAGAAAGTTGCAGAGGCCATGCTAGCTCAGGGTGTTGTATAAAACCAGATTGAAAAGATAAATGTAAGAAAAGTCCCAAAACAGAGGTTTATGGGGCTTTTCTTACTCTATGTTTGTGCAAAAGGAAGGAAGGGAATGGTTTTAAGCGTCAGTCGCAGAAGCGATATTCCAAATTATTATTCAGACTGGTTTTATAATAGGATAAAAGAAGGGTATGTATATGTACGGAATCCGAGAAACAGACATCAGATTAGCGAAATTTGTTTATCCCCAGACACCATAGACTGTATTGTATTTTGGACGAAAAATCCAAAACCCATGATGTCCCGCTTAGATGAATTGTCTGAATTTTTGTATTATTTTCAATTTACATTGACAGGATACGGAGCAGATATTGAACCCAATATTCCACATAAAAAAGAAGTGATGATACCGATATTTCAGGAATTATCTCAAAAAATCGGAAAGAATAAGGTGATTTGGAGATATGACCCTATTTTATTTACGGACAGGTATACTCCCGAATATCATATAAAAGCATTTGGACAGATTGCAGCTGCGTTAGAAGGCTATACTGATACCTGCGTGATCAGTTATGTTGATTTCTATCAAAAGAACAGACAGAACTTTTCAGATATAGGCGTTTATAAACCAACGCCGTCTATGATAAAGGAAGTTTCAGTACAAATAGGAGAAGCTGCCAGAGCGCATGATATGTCAATCGAAAGCTGTGCCGAAGGATACGGATTGTCACAATATGGTATTTTAAAAGGCTGTTGTATTGATAAAAAAAGGATAGAGGCGTTATCTGGTTTTGAATTACACGTAGGGAAAGACAGAAACCAGCGATTAGAATGCGGCTGTGTGGAAAGCATAGAAATTGGAGTATATGACACCTGTAAAAGTGGATGTAAATATTGTTATGCAGTAGAAAATCCGGCGATTATCCATAGTAACTGCAGTAAATATGACATACATTCTCCATTACTATGCAGTTCTCTTTCTAAGGGGGATTATATAAAGGAACGGAAGGTATCTTCTTTCAAAGAAAGACAACTGAGTTTTTCTGCATATTTGAACACGGAAATCAATTTTCAAAAAGCTATCAATAAGATATAATGATGGCATGGATA